>NZ_MAXA01000039.1 GCF_001854695.1 Parafrankia soli | reverse complement strand
TATCAGGCGCTGCTCACCCTGCCCGGGGTCGGGAAGACCTTGGCCGCGGTGTTCCTCGCCGAGATCGGGGACATCACCCGCTTCCCCACGCCCGGCCACCTTGCCAGCTGGGCTGGTCTCACCCCCCGACACCGTGAGTCCGACACCACCGTGCACCGTGGCCACATCACCAAACAGGGCTCCTCCCTGATTCGCTGGGCCGCGATCGAAGCKGTGTCGATCCTGCCTCCCACGACCCCGGTCCTGGGCCCGACCAAGACCTGTGGGGTGTCAGAACTCGGCCACCGGTGGTGAGCTGGGGTTTTAGGCGGCTCGTTCGTATTCGTTGATCAGGCCGCCGAGGACGGGCTGGCGCTTGATCGTTCCTTGGTCAGGTCGGTGACGGGGTGGTCGGGCCGTGGTGGTTGAAGGTCGCGGCCGCGGTGGGGTCGTCGTCCGTTGTAGTGCCGTGCGTACTCGGCCAGGACAGCGCGCAGGTGCCGCTCGCCGAAGATCAGTATCCGGTCGGTGACCTCGGTTCGGACCGTGCGGACGAACCGTTCCGCGTAGGCGTTCGCCCGTGGGGTTCGGGGTGGGATCGTGACGGTGGTGATGCCGGCGTCGGCGAGGGCCGCGTCGAACGACGCGGTGAACTGTCCGGCCCGGTCCCGGACCCGCTCGATGTCCTTCGACGCCGACGAACGACCGAAGAGGAGCAGCCAGCCGCACACCCGCACGAAGATCATATAGAGCAGGCGGATGGACATAGCTGACCATCATGCCGGCAGCCCGCTCCGCCGCATCATCCCAGGTCACAGGCCCAAGCCGACTTCTGGCACCCCACAGGGTCCTTTCGAACCATCGGCGCAGGAATATGTCTCCCAGGCGCGCGCCGGGACCTTCGAGGCGAGGACGTCGACACGGCGCCGGCCGACGGTCGTGGTCACCTCGGTGTCCTTCTTGACAGCCAGAACATAGCCGACCCGGTGTTCTTCCAGCCAGTCGCGCAGTTCGGGGTCGCCGCCGTACACCTCGTCGCCGGCGACCCAGCCCAGCTGCCGGTGCGTCACCCAGAACCGGCGGATCATGTCCAGGGCCAGCAGCGGCTTGGTCGCGAACCCGACCCTGGCCGGCACGCCCGCCGCCGTGCACCGCGCCCGGTCGTCGGTCCAGCTCGCGGGAAGGTAAAGCTCCCGGTCGACGAACGCCCGTCCTTTCCCGGAGACATAGGCGGCGAACACCCCGATTTGACAGCTCTCGATCCGGCCCGCGGTGCCACTGTACTGACGTTGAACCCCGGCCGAGGAGGTTCCTTTCTTGACGAACCCGGTCTCGTCCACGACCAGGACCCCGTCTGGCTCGGCCAGGTTCTCCACCACATACGATTGAACAATGTCGCGCATCGCGTCGGCGTTCCATACGTACTCGTTCAACAGTCGCTGCATCTTCTGCGGCCCGGCCTCACGACTGAACTCCGCGAGCGTCCACCCGTTCTTCCGCTCCGTCCGAGACAACAATCCGGCCACATAGGCCCGGGCCTGCGCCCGGGGCTGATCGGACCGGAAGCAGTCTGCCACCCGGCCGAACAACTCCTCCAGCCCCGCCTCCCACACCGCCACGTCCGCCCCGGATACGCTACGTGCCGCGGCCACCGCGGCATCTTCGTGTGTTCTCACAAACTACGGAGAATCACGCGGTGGCCGCCCCACACCACACGCCACGCCGTATCCGCGATGAGAGACCACGCGGCGATCACTGTAACTGGAGTATTAGCGGGTTGCGGTGTGGCGTACGCTGCCGGCGGCAGCCGTCGTGGTGTCGCGGACCTCGGCGGTGGCGTCCTTGGCTTCCTCGCGGACGTCGCTCGCGGCGCTCTGCGCGGTTTCGCGCAGGGACTCCGCGGCCTCCTGTGCCTTGGGGCGCAGCTGATCCGACGCCTTCTGGGCGCTGTCCTTGAGAGGTTCGACGAGACGACCTGCCTGTTCCTTCATCTGAGCGCCCGCCTGCTGCTCGGGGCGGCTAGCCGGGATCAGGGAGCTGATCAGGGCGCCGACCCCGAAGGCGATCAGGCCGGCGGCCAGGGGACTGCCTTCGGTACCGCTGCGGACCGCGTCCGGCGTGGCGGCGACCGTGTCCTTCGCGGTACCGGCGGCGTCCTTCACCGCGTCGGCCGCGTCGGAGGCGTGGTCCTGTACGGCACCGGCAGCGTCGGAGGCGCGGCTCTGCAGGCCGTCGCCGGCGTCGCTGACCTGGTCGCGGGCGGAATGGGCGCTGCCCATCACCTTCTCCCGGACGCTGGTCACGGCACGGCGGGCGTCGTCGACGCGCCGTTCGGCGACCTTTGACGGGGACACCTTCGCGGACAGGGTGTCGACGTCGGTACCCAGGCGAGCTCGGGTCGCCTGGATGTCAGCTCTTACTTCGTGCGGTTCGCGGCCCATTGCGCGTCCTCCTTGAGGGTGTCGACGGTCTGAGGCGCCCCCGATACGTTCCGCAATTCCCGTCGGCCTCGTAGGACGAGAGGAACAGCAACAACCAGATAGATCATCGCGATGATGAAGGCAGCCCAGTCGATGGCGATCGCCCGGTCGAGCAGGAACATCAGCGCCACGGACGCGAAGAGCAGCGTCATGTAGACGGCGAACCCGCCGCCGCCGAGCATCCCGGCCCCGCGGCCCGCCCGCCGGCCCTCCTGACGGATCTCGGCCCTGGCGAGTTCGATCTCCTTGCGCACCAGCTCGGACAGATCGCTGGTGACCTCGGACATCAGCTGACCGGCCGTGGCCTCACGGACCGCGGTGTCGCTGGCGCCGGAGCCCCGAACGGCCTGTCCCGAATGCGTCGCCTCGGACGGATAGGGGTTGGACATGGCCTACCTCCCCGTGTCCGATCCGATCCGGGCTCCCCGGTCCGGGGTATAGACCGCGGAGGGCGGGGCGTCCACCCCGGCCCCGGTCGCCACGGGCAGCGGCTCGGCGGAGCCGGGAACGCGGCCGTTCCGCTCGTCTCCGGCGACGGCGTCACCAGCGGGGTCGGCCGCGGAGGAGTAGTAACGGCCCTCCGGCGCGGTCGCGGCCGAGAACGTCTCCGGCGGGGAGGTCGGCTGCACGGAAGGGCGGGCCGGCGTCCGGGACGTCGCGCCCCTGACCAGTCGGCCGGTCACGAACCCGCCGACGAGGGCGCCGGCCAGGAAGACACCGGGATGCGCACGCGCGAACGACCGCACGTCCTCCAGGAGGTCGGCGGGTTGCCGGTTCTCCAGGTGCTGACCGACCGCGCGCAGCCGCTCCGAGGCCATGCGGGCGAGGTCGCCGGCCAGGCCGGCCTCGGCCGGGGCCTGCTCTGCCATACGGGACAGACCGTCGGCCAACTCGCGCACGTTGGACGCGACGCGCTGCTGCTGCTCGGACGCCTGCTGGGTGACCTGGTCGCGGGTCTCGCCCACGAGATCCCGCGCCTGCCGTTTCGCCTCATCAGCGACATCCCGGACCTGGCGCTGGGTCTCGTCGACGACTCTGGAGGCCTGGGTCCCCGTCTCGTCCGCCACGCGCCTGCTCTGCCCCTGTGCTTCGCCGGCCACCTCGGCCGCCCGGCTCCCCGTCCGGGACGAACCGGGTTCCGGCCGTCCGGCCGTCCAAGGATCTCCCGCCTGATCGACGCCGCCCATAACGGGCTCTCGTGTTGTCACGATTGTTTCGCCTCCACTGATCGGTGTGTCGCCGCCGCCCTACCCGTGCAGGAGAACCCAAACCCTTTTTGCTTCCGCCGCGGAAAGTCGGCATCGGGAAGACTGTTCCAAGGGGCGCATACTTCTTCGGATTGATGAAAAAATTTTCGTATTTTTCGGACTGGTCGCGGCGCGTAGCCGCAAGCAGGGTTGATTTTTCGCCTGGGATGCAGCCGTTCCTGAAGATCCTGCTACAGAGCGGCACTGGCCGGCCCGCTGGTCCCGGGCCGGCCAGTGCCGCCGGCCTGGTCCGACGAGATCTGTCATCGTCTCGGCCCGTACCGAAACCGTCAGATGGCGGTGACAGTTACCTGTCGATGCGTGATCGATGTTTAAGAGCCGTGGCGGGCAGGGGCCGCTCGGCCAGCTTTTTCACCCAATTTCCGGAGGGTGGCAATAACCCGTTCGGTCGGGGAGGACCGAGGCCACGACGTCTCCCAGGTTTACGGTCCGGGCGCAGGGTAGGGGCCGCCCAACACCCATCCACGCTTTTTCCGGAGGCAACGTGAATTTTGATCCGTTGACAGAGAAGGGTATCGCTCTCGACGATCAGGTGCGGAACTGGTCCGAGCTGAGTGTCGAGCCGTACGACAAGATGTCGGTGGATCCGTACACCCGGTGTCGGGTGATCGCGATGAACGCCATCGAGGTCGAGGCGGTGATGTTCAGTCATCAGTTCGCCCGGCACCTCGACATCCCCGAGGTGAAAGCGGCGCTGGCGGAGATCCGCCGGATCGAGCAGCAGCAGCAGAAGGTCGTGAACTGGCTGACCCCGGCGGAGGAGTCGACGCTGGAGGTCACCCTTGGTTACGAGCAGGTGGCGGTTGATCTCACCGCCTGGCTGGCGCGCAGCGAGCCGGATCCGTACCTGCGGCAGACCTACGACTTCGGCCTGCTGGAGGACTTCGACCATCTCTACCGGTACGCGAACCTCTACGAGCTGCTGGAGGGGAAGACGGCCGAGCAGGTCGTCCACCAGCTCACCGAGGTGATGCCGGGGCGGCCCACACAGGTTGAGCACCGGCACCCGGTCGACAACATCCGCCGGCACTACGACAAGCACACGGCTGATCCGCTCAGCCGGTTGCACGCCCTTACGATCACCGCGGCCGAGCAGCAGACGATGAACTTCTACATGACCATCGGGAACCGGTACATGGAGCCGCTCGCCCGCTCGCTGTACGCGGAGATCGCGATGGTGGAGGAGGAGCACGTCACCCAGTACGAGTCGATGCTCGACCCGGGCGAGAGCTGGTTCGAACAGCTCGTGCTGCACGAGTACAACGAGTGCTACATGTACCACTCGTTCGCCGGTCAGGAGACCGATCCGCGGATTCGGCGAGTTTGGGAGCTGCACCTGGCGATGGAGATCGAGCAGCTGCGGGTGGCGGCCGACCTGATGAAGCGCTACGACGGTCGGGAGGCGGCTGAGGTGCTGCCCGCAGGGCTGCCGGAGCCGGTCCTGCTGGAGCCGAACAAGCAGTACGTCCGCGAGGTGCTCGCCACCCAGCTCGACCTGACCAGCCTCGGCACCGGCTATGTCATGGATGCGCACGACCGGTTCCAGGACAACCTGCGGAAGGTCAACGCGGGCGGGAACCCGAGCGAGCGGGTCATCGACGCCCACCGCGAGCGCTTCGGCACCGAGTACCGCCTCGAGACCGAGGGCCGTCACCCCGTCGAGCGCCTGCGCGAGGACGCCCTCGCCGGCCGGCGCTGACACTCATGACCCGGAAACCGGAGGAGAGATGACATGGTGACCACCGCGGTGCGCCCCGAGACCGGGGCGGTTATCAAGGCGGGGCCGATGGTCACGGTTGCGCCGGACCGGCTGGTCCAAGACCAGCAGTTCCACGACTTCGGCGCCGGGAGCGGGCTGGGCGGGCCGTTCCTCGCCGACCAGCTCTCGGCCTTCGTCGCTCACGAGCGGATGGGCCTCAACCTGCTGCGGACCCTGCACGCGCGCACCGACAACCCGACGCTGCGCTCCCGCTACGGCGAGCTGGAAGGCGAGACGCTGCAGGCCGTCGACACCTGGGAGCGGCTGATCCGCGGGCTCGGCGGCAATCCGCAGTACGCGAGCCCGGCCGGCCGGGCCACGGAGGGTCTGGACAACAAGGTCGTGGAGGCACTTTTGCTGTCCGGTTCCGCCGACCCTATGACCTTCGAGCAGGCGGGTTTGCAGGCTTTCCTGGCAGGGGCGAACCAGTGCGTGGCGAACGTCGCGCTGCTGTCGGCCTTCGCCGAGGAGGCCGACGACGGCGCCGCCAGGGAAACCCTGACCAGCGCCGCTGGCACCCTCTCGCAGGCGGCGGCGGGCCACGCGGACTGGGCGACCGACATGCTCCGCAAGATGGCGGTCGCCCAAGCGAAACACCCCACGACCCACAAGATCGGCCAGGCCGCGGAGAAGGCCGTCGACGCGGTACGCAACGTGGTCACCCCGGGCTGACGCGAGCCGCCGGCCCCCGGGCACGGCTGGAAAACCGGGTTCCGGGCGCCGGCGAAGCGGCCAGGCCGATGCCGCACGGCGGACTGGTGCGGCTCCTATGCGGCGGTGCCGATGAAGAAGTCGAGCGTCGCCCGCGATCCCGCGGCCTGGCGGGACGTCTGGATCTGTCCCTGACGCAACGGTCACATCCAGGAGGATGAGACCGGGCACCCGGCCACGTTTACCGCTCCGGCTTCTGAACAGACCTCGGTCAGGTCTGGTTCCGCCAGGGCCCCGATGTAGGAGGTGCAGTGGCGTCCTTGGGTAACGAGCAGCAGCGCCCGGAGCAGGAGCAGACCTGGCCGGGTGAGACAGCAGCGATGATCCCGCCACCCGAAGACGAAATGTCGGCCTATGTGGGGCGGAACCTGCTTCTCGACCGGGCCGTGCTGATCACGGGTGGTGATTCCGGAATCGGCCGGGCGGTCGCGGTCGCCTTCGCCAAGGAAGGCGCCGATGTCGCGATCTCCTACCTTTCCGAGCACGCCGACGCCGAACACACCGCGAAACTGGTCGAGCAGGCCGGCCGGCGTGCCCTGCTGCTGCCCGGCGACGTCGGCACCGAGGCACACTGCGTGGAGCTGGTCCGCCGCACGGTGGACGAGTTCGGCCGGCTCGACACCGTCGTCAACAACGCGGCGGTCCAGCGCAGCACCGACGACCTCACGGAGATCACCAGTGAGGAGTGGGCCTACACCTTCGCCGTCAACATCCACAGCTTCTTCTGGGTGACCAAGGCTGCCCTCGCCCATCTTCCCGACGGCGCGGCCGTCATCAACACCGCGTCGGTGAACGGCCTGCGCGGTAATGGCTCGCTGCTGGCCTATTCGGCGACCAAGGGCGCGGTGCTCGCCTTCACCTACGCGACCGCGCAGGCGCTCATCGACCGGCGTATCCGGGTGAACGCGGTCGCCCCTGGCCCGGTGTGGACGCCGCTGATTCCCGCGACGATGCCGCCGGAGAAGGCCGCGAGCTTCGGCGCCCAGGCGCCACTCGGCCGCCCCGCGCAACCCGACGAGATCGCGCCCAGCTACGTCTTCCTGGCCTCTGAGCAACTGTCGAGCTACTACAGCGGGCAGGTCCTGACTCCGGTCGGCGGCGAGGCCAAGCCGGGATGACGCCCCTCGTCCGCCGCGACCACTCTCAGCCGTCGCGGCGTCCCTGTACCGCGGCGACATCTCACCCGCCTGACGGCGCCCATCCCATGACGAGGAGATTCTGATGAGGACGCAGATCCGGAACAGGCCCGACTCGGGTCGTCGGAAGGGCCGCGTCCGCCGGTCGGCGTTTCTGATCGGCGCGGGGGTGGGGCTGGGGCTCGCCGGCAGGCGGCTCGCTGACCGGCGTGGCCCCGGGCGGGTGTCAGACGGCGAATCGTTCCTCACGGGAGCGAACGCCCCGGCCCCGGGCGCCCCCGCTGACCCCGGAGACGCTCCCGCCAGGGCGGTGGGAGTGAACCCGACCGCGGTCTCGCCGGAGGAACTGGCCGTGGCTGCGGTCAACACCAGCGACCCGGTGTCGGCGCTGCGGTTCGGCGAGCAGCCGGGCCTGCTCGCGACCGAGGACGCCGCCAGCGCACCCGACGAGCACCTCTCCACGAACACCAGTTTCGCGAACGAGGTCATGGAACAGAACCGCCCCGGCCGGCTCGACAACGAACGGGACAAGCCGCCACGCGCCCCCTGAAGGAGCTGATCAAAGGTTTCCGCGCCCGCCCGGGGACGGGGGAGCGGCTGCGCGGAGCTCACCTCGTCAAGATTCGGAGGACCTGAAATGTCGACGGACGCCATCGTGCTCCTGAAGGAAGATCACAAGGCGATCAAGGCCGCATTCAAGCGTTTCCAGGAGGCGGGGAAGAACGCCCACGCCACGAAGGGCAGGCTTGCCGATAAGCTCATCGAACTGCTCACGGTGCATACCTACATCGAGAACGAGGTCATGTATCCGGAGGTGCGCGGTCTGCTGCCGGCACTGGAGGACGACATCCTCGAATCGTACGAGGAGCATCATGTCGCGGACCTTCTTGTCGCGGAGCTGGCCGCGCTGTCGCCGGAGGCGGAGCGTTTCAGCGCCAAGACGGCAGTTCTGATCGAGAACGTGACGCGCCACATCGACGAGGAAGAGCACCAGTGGTTTCCCCGGGTTCGTGAGGGTCTCGGCCGCAAGCAGTTGTCCGAGATCGGGGAACGGTTGCTGGAGGCGAAGGGGAAGGCTCCGCACAGCCCGGCCCAGCCGAGCGCCCTCAAGAAGACTGTTGACGCCGTCATCAAGTAGCCACGCCGTTCCAACGCGGCTGATGGTGTCGTCACCGCTCGCGGCCGGAGGCGCGGTCGAGGTCGGCTCCGCTGGAGACCCGGCGCTGTCGTCCACTGCGCTGGGTGCCAGTCCAGGCACATGACCGTCGCGTCGTCCTGGAGGTCGCCGCCGCAGGCGTCGAGGACGAGTCTGGCCAGGTGCTGGACGAGCTCCCGGGGGTGCAGGTGGCTGTTCGCCGCCAGTTGTTCGGGTAGGTCGATCCGGGCGGCGTTGCGGTCGACCATTCCGTCGGTGACGAGAAGGAGGCGGTCTCCTGCGCGCAGTTGTAGGTGACGGACGGTGTAGGCGGTTTCCGGGAACATTCCGAAGGCGGGCTCCGGCGGCCAGCCGATCTGTTCGACCGTGTCATCTCGCAGGAGGTAGAAGGGGATGTGGCCTGCGTTGACAGCGCGCAACGCGCCGCTGGCGGAATCCGTCAAGCTGTTTGAGGCGAGTTGCTCGCAGATTTAGTTACCCGGCCTGGTCCGACTGGTCTGGCTCGTCACCGTCCTGCTGGGGTCGGTTGATCCACGCCGGTGTGGGGAGCTTCGGTGGGGTCGGTGGCCGGTGGACGAACCGTTCGGGGTGCGCGGTGTAGGCGG
>NZ_MAXA01000038.1 GCF_001854695.1 Parafrankia soli | reverse complement strand
ACGCCGGAGCGAAGAACGTCGTGGTGATCGATCCGAACTCGTTCAAGCGGGACACAGCGCTGAAGTTCGGTGCCACGCACGCGTTCGCCACCGCGGCGGAGGCACAGGAGGCGGTCATCGAGCTGACCCGGGGCCAGGGCGCGGACCAGGCGCTCATCCTGGTCGGCACGGTCGACGAGGCGGTCGTGTCGGCAGCGTTCGACATCATCGGCAAGGGCGGCACGGTCGTGGTGACCGGGCTGGCCGCGCCGGAGAAGCTGACGGTGCACGTCTCCGGTGCGGTGCTCACCCTGTGGGAGAAGACGATCAAGGGCACGCTGTTCGGTAGCTGTAACCCGCAGTACGACATCGTGAAGCTGCTCGGCCTCTACCAGGCGGGTCAGCTCAAGCTGGATGAGCTGATCACCCGTAGGTACCGGCTGGACGAGGTGAACCAGGGCTACCAGGACCTTGTCGACGGCACGAACATCCGCGGGGTGCTCGTGCACGAGCACTGATCCCGGATCTGGTGCGGTGCAGGTGCCACGCCGAACCGTTCTCACTTCTGCACCGGTTAGTTACTCAGCCTCACCGGCAGCCTGATCTCTCGTCGCTTCCGCCGCGTGTCCTGCTGATAGCTGTCATCACCGAAAGCATCACCGAATACCACCGACTCTCCCCGCCCCTCGACCCAGGACGCTTCCTTCTCGCCAGGGAGCCGCCGGAAAAACTTCAGGTCTTGATGTTGGTCTGTCGATTCGACTCCCCGACTGGGACAGCGGTCCACGAGCCCAAGCCGCAGATCAAGAACCGACGTTATTTTTCGGCGGCTCCCCGTCCTTCTCGCCCGCCGCCTGGACAACATCGCCTACGGCGCAGGCCTGTGGGCGGGCGCGCTCGAAGGGCGCTCACCCCGCTCCCCGCTTCCTGATCTCCGCGCTGGTGGAGTACGCCGTCCCACCTGCTCCGGAGCCACCGGGGGGACCGCAACTCGCTACTGCTCAGCATCGGCAGCCACTCGCGCCTCTGCTCCTCGGCGCCGAACGGGTAGATGGGCATGGCGCCCGGGGGGCCTGGCATCCAGGGTGATAACTGCAGACTGCTTGAGGTGTTCGTGACGCACTGCATCCAGGCTGGAGCTACGGCGGCGTCGGAACCAGGAAAACGCTCCTCACAGTGGTCCCGGTCGCTGGAACTGACCGGCGAAGCGTCCGGGTTGATCGCGGGCCGGAGCGCCGCTGCTGCGGCTGCCGGCCGAGGAGCCCGGGCTGCGCGGCCGGCTGCCGGCGGCGCTGGCTAGGCCCGGGATCGTTCCCGCCCACGACCGCGGGCAGGTATTCGTTCACGCGGCGGTCGCCCTCGGTAGCTCAAATGTGGCTAAGAAGCACTAAAAGACGCCCGCCTATTTGATGCTAAGCAAAAAAATTGCGTTAAGTTATCTCTGCTTCACCTGACCCGGCCAACCTGGTCCATCGGGACAGCGAGCGAAGGAGATCGAGTGGAGTTGTCGTACGGACAGGCCGTGGCATCGACCATCACGGGTACGGCGATGTGCACGCAGCCCTGCGGCGACCGGTGGACCGAGCCACGCCGCACCGCAGCAGCCCTGCGCGCACGCCGGGACACTCATCGCACCGGAACGATGACGATCCGCTCCCGGGCCCCGGTCAACATCTTCACGCCGCTGCGGCTGGAGTCCGAACCCGGCCAGATCGACGGGCGCACGATCCGGGTCGAAGAGGGCAGCCGAAACGTCTTTTTGACGTTCGATGACGGGCCGAACTCTTTTTGTGCACCGCAGGTACTCGATGTGCTCGCGGAGCACCGAGTGGTCGCCACCTTCTGCGTGATCGGGGATTACCTGCGAGCGCCGTACGGCGCCTGGACCAGCGAGGCCCGGGCGTCCGCGGCGCTGTTCGGACTGGAGCCCCTGAACTGGTCGGTGGATCCGCGCGACTGGTCACGTCGCGGTGTGGACGTGACCGCCGAGACGGTGCTGACACGCATCCGGCCGGGGGGAGTCATTCTTCTGCATGACGGATGCCCGGCGGATGATTTGCCGAGTGGCAGCCACACCGGGCTGCGTGAACAGACAGTCATGGTGCTCCGCCGTTTGATTCCGGCGCTGCATGACCGCGGGTTTGTCTTCCAGTCGCTTCCCGTCCCGTCCATCCATTCCCCGGTTGGCGAACCGGTCTGACGCCCTCCGGAGCTCACGATGTCGGCCGCGATGAGTATTCTCTCCACCGCCAATATAATCATCCCCTCATCCTATGTCACCCTCGCCATCGGCTATCAGGGCGCGAAGACGTTTTATGCCCGGCGCGCTTACCGGCCGACTACCGCGCACCACGCAGACCCTTGCGACGGCCTGTCGAGTGTGGATGTGATTATCCCCTGTTACAACGAGGACCCACTGACCCTGGCAGCGTGCCTGCGTTCGGTTGCGGCGCAGGACTACCAGGGGGAGTTGCGGGTCTACCTCGTCGACGACGGCTCTACAAATCGCGGCCGCCTGCGGCCCGTTTACGACACCTACGCTGCCGACCCGCGGTTCACCGTCCTGCTGCTGCCACACAACGTCGGGAAGCGCAAGGCGCAGGTCGCGGCGATCCGTCGGTCAGCCGGTGACCTGGTGGTCAACGTCGACTCGGACACCACGATCGAACCGGATGTCGTGCGCAAGCTGGCGGCGAAGATGGCCGATCCGGCCGTCGGCGCGGCCATGGGCCAGATGGTCGCCCGCAACAGACGCGCCACCTGGCTGACCAGGCTGGTCGATATGGAGTACTGGATCGCCTGTAATGAGGAGCGGGCGGCCCAGGCTGAGTTCGGCGCTGTCATGTGCTGCTGCGGGCCGTGCGCGGTCTACCGTCGTTCCGTCCTCCTTGCGATGCTTGACCAGTACGAGACCCAGTTTTTCCGGGGGAGGCCGAGCGACTTCGGTGAGGACCGTCACCTGACCATTCTCATGCTCAAGGCGGGCCTGCGTACCGAGTACGTTCCGGACGCGACGGCGGYGACGGTGGTACCCGAGCGAATCCGGCCATACCTGCGCCAGCAACTTCGGTGGGCGCGCAGCACATACCGCGATACGTTGCTGGCCGTACGCTTGCTGCCCCGGCTCGACCGCTATCTCGTGCTGGACGTGATAGGCCAGAACCTCGCACCACCGTTGCTCGGCCTGACGGTGCTGACCGGATTCACGCAGGTCGTGGCGACGGCAATGATGTCATGGTGGCCAATCCTGGTGATCACGGTGGTGACCCTGATCAGCTGCTGCTGTGCGGCTTGGCGCACCCGCCAGGCGAGGTTCTTCGCCTTTGCGCTGCACACCTTCATCAACATCTTCCTGCTACTCCCACTGAAGGCCTACGCGATCTGCACCCTGAGCAATGCCAACTGGGGTTCGCGTGCCATTCCGGCTGCCGGCCCGGGCGGTGACGAAGAAGGAGTGCCGACGGTCGTATTTCCCACGCAGCCCGGGCCCGGGCCTGCGCCTAATTCATCCTCCGCCACCTTCCCGTTTTCATCCTGAGCTGTCAGGGGCACACGGATGGTAGTCGCCAGACCAGAAAAGCCGGTGAGGCGGCGCCGACAGGAGCGACCCCACGCCAGGAGTCTGAATATTCGAAGACTGGTAACCGGTGAGCTCGGCGGACAGGCGCGGGWGCGACTCAGAAGGGCATGGCCTGATGGATAACGGGATCCACACGGAGAATCTGACCAAGAAATACGGTGCGGCGTACGGCCTGCACGGTCTGAACCTGCATGTTTCTACCGGGAGGGTGCTCGGGCTGCTGGGACCGAACGGGGCTGGTAAGACCACGACCGTGAATATACTGACGACGCTTCTGACACCGGACAGTGGCAATGCCTGGGTGGGGGGCTTCAACGTGGCCCGGCAACCACTGCAGGTACGTCGCCGTATCGGTGTCTCTGGCCAGGAAACCGCTGTGGAGCCCCTGCTCACCGGCGCGGAGAACCTGGAGCTGTTCGGCCGGCTGCATCGTCTCAGCCGGCGGGACGCGTGCAGGCGGGCCCGGGAGCTGCTGGACATGTTCGACCTCACCGCGGCGGCCGGGCGACTCGCACGAACCTACTCGGGTGGCATGAGACGCCGTCTCGACCTCGCCATCAGTCTGATCAAGAGACCCTCAATTCTGTTCCTGGACGAACCCACCACCGGACTCGACCCGCGCAGTCGTACCGCCACCTGGGATCTCATCAGAGAGCTTGTCAGCTCCGGCGTGACGCTCCTGCTCACCACCCAGTACCTGGAGGAAGCGGACCAGCTCGCCGACCTGATCGCCGTGGTCGACCAGGGCCGTCTCATCGCCGAAGGCACTGCGGAAGAACTGAAGACCCTAACCAGCGACGACCGCATTGAGATCGTCCTGTGCGACGATGAGCTCCTACCTCTGGCCGCGAACATCCTCGATCGTTTCGCGACGTCTGAGGCTGTCGTCGCGCGATCAGAGCGGCGGATCGCCATCATGGCACCGCACAAACCCGGCCTGCTGACCCAGGTGCTGCGCGAGCTGGACGCTGCGGCGATCGAGCTCGAGGACGTTGAGTTGCGCCGCCCGAGCCTCGACGACGTCTTCTTCACGTTGACGGGGCGCCCGATGGATGCCAAAGCTCCGCACGAGACGGCCGCGGTGGAATGAAGCCGAATACGACTATTGATGGTATCGCCGAACCGGACAGTGAGAAGCAGGTCGCCGCCAATTGCCATCGGAGGACGCGTCCATATCCCGTCATGGGTGACCGCGGCAGGCCAAGGAAACTGGAGGGAACCAGCCCTGTCGCGTTCCTCCTCGACGTCTACCTGTTGACCAGGCGTCTACTGATGCGAATGCCGCACCAGCCCGACCTCATCGTCTACAGTATCGTCCAACCAGCCATCTTCACCCTGGCGATGATATATCTCTTCGGCGAGGCCATCGCACTTCCCGGTGGAGCCGATTACACGGATTTCGTCATTGCTGGCCTTCTGGCCCAGACGGTCGTCATGGGCGCCGCCTCGGCCACATCCGGCGGGATCGCCTTCGAACTGGGCCAGAGGACGATCGATCGGCTCCGTACGCTCCCCCTGTCGCGACTGAGCATCCTCGCCGGTTGTACTAATGCCGGCGTCATAAGGTCCTTCATCACGGTGTTCGTGACCACGTCGTGTGGGCTGGTAGCCGGGTGGCGGGCGCAGGCCGGGCTGGGCGGCGCGCTACTTGCATTTGTTATTCTGCTGCTGTTCGGTCTGGCGATGAGCTGGGTGGGAGCGCTGATCGGAGTGTCGGTCAGCAATCCCGAGGTGGCCGCTGGAGCGGGTACCGTCTGGCTTTTTCCGGTGATGTATCTGTCCAATGCGCTCACCCCGGTTAGCAGCATGCCGGGCTGGCTCCAGCCCGTCGCCGGATGGAACCCGTTGTCCGCTGTCACCACTGCCTGTCGCCAGTTGTTCGGAAATCCGACGRCATCCGGTATCGAGAATATCTGGCCGGCTGATCATCCGATTCTGGCATCGGTTTCCTGGTCGCTGGCAATAATGTTTGCCACCGTGCCGCTGGCC
This sequence comes from Parafrankia soli, assembly GCF_001854695.1. Classification (GTDB taxonomy): domain Bacteria; phylum Actinomycetota; class Actinomycetes; order Frankiales; family Frankiaceae; genus Parafrankia; species Parafrankia soli. The sequence goes on along the minus strand of NZ_MAXA01000038.1, from coordinate 4,266 downwards.
GTTTGGAGATTCATACGTCGGACGAGCAGATGAAATCTCCTCGGCGCCCGCCGACACCGATTCTGGCCATTCCCCGGCAGGACCAGAAAGAATCAGGAGAAATTCCCGTGAAAACCCAAATCCGGTGGGAGTATGAGCTCGAGCCGGGTGACGACGCGGAGCTTGGCCGAGTTCTTTCGAAACACCTACGGACGGAGTCGTCCGCGACGAGTTGCGCGAGCATGTCGAGAGTACAGGCCGCGCGACCATCGTGTCCGGAGTCCGGGTGAGGTCCACCGACCTGTGGGATTGTTCCAAGACGTGTATCGAGGATCATCTCGTCGTAGGAGGGGCGGCAATTGTCGACTCCAGAGCCATTTGTCATATTGGCGATGCCGCGAACGGGATCGCACCACCTGGAGGCTCTGGCCAACGAGCACCCGAACGTCCTGGCGAACGGAGAGCTGCTTAATCCGTGGGACACCGGCTGGCCTGGCGTTGATCGTACGGACATGTCTGACCCCGAACTGCTCGAGTTGGCCTTCGTGCGCTTTCCGCGGCGGGACGCAAAATATGAGGTCAGATGCGTCGGCTGCAAGCTCAATGAGCCTCAGTTCCAGGAACGTCCCACCTTTTTTCGTGAGCTGGAGGCTTGGCCGAGTCTGAAAGTAATCGCGCTCAAACGGCGGAACCTGCTCGAGTCATTCCGGTCCCTCATCCAGGCGCGTGAGAGCGGCCGCTGGCTGGCCCCCAGCGCGCACGGCCCGACGCCGGTGCCGCCACGCGTGAAGCTGTCACCCGCAGACTGCGAAAGTTACTTCAGAAGCGCCGAGGAGTTCTATGGCCGCATCTTCGCCAGCTTTTCCCCGGAGAAAATCCACGAAGTTTACTATGAGGACCTGCGGGATAGCCCAGGGGAATGCCTGGCGGAGATCTGGGACTTTCTCCGTGTTTCCCCGCATCCGCTGTCGGACTGTCATCTCCTGCAGCGGCAGGAGACGCGCCCGCTCAGCGAGGCGGTGCTGAACTACGACGAGCTGCGCGGCCACTTCCAGGGCACCCCGTACCAGGCTTTCTTTTCGTGAGCGTGATCCCGCCGGGGCAACGCGCAGCGCAGTGGCAGCCGCGTGCCCAGCGGTCCACGGCGATGAAGATAGTGGGGTCTCCTCCGGCTCGTTCCAGTGACGGTTCAGTTGGCTGTAGGGAGCCAGAACTGGGCTGTCGGTGTTGACCCGGGGTTTTAGGCGGCTTGTTCGTATCCGTTGATCAGGCCACCGAGGACAGGCTGGCGCTTGATCCGTTCCCGGGTCAGATCGGCGACGGGGTGGTCGGGCCGTGGTGCCTGAAGGCCGCGGCCGCGGTGGGGGCGTCGCCCTGTTCGCTCACTGGCGGCTGGGGGTGTATCCGAAGGCTGGATGATGGGAGCCGGGTAAACCGAGAGGTTTACGCCCGGTTCTGCGAGAGCCGGGGGGCGCGATTCCCCCGGCTACTCACCTGGGTGGTCCACAACTCGTCTGGGTGTGCGGTGACCCCGAGGATGTGGACGGAGCGGGAGCCGACTTCCATGACGAACAAGCAGTGCAGACGCCGGAGCGTCACGGCGGAGTCAACGTGGAAGAAGTCCACGGCCAGCATCGTCGATACCTGGGTGTGCAGGAATTGCCGCCACGTCGTATCGGTCTGCCGCTTTCGTGATGGGTAGCCGCCTCATTAAAGTCTCTTGGTCATCACTCTTGGTCATCGCTACTAGGCGTAGCGTTATGGCGACGATCGGCTGGTGGGTCGCGGGTCTTTGCCTGAGTTTGCGTTGAAATCGGAGCTGCGGCGAACAGGCCTTGTCAGGCTGGGACATTCCGTTAGAGTTCGACCGGTACTTGTCTCGCGTCTGGTGGGCCTGGAGGAGGCCGTCAGACGCGGGACAACACAACACCTACCCGATGACCCGCGGTCGCGGCTCTCACCGACACGTCAAGGCCGGCGAACCGATGGAGTGCGATGTGGAATACGACGACAAGGTCTGGTGCCCATGAACCGCAAGGTTGCCGTTCTCGGCGGTGGAATGGCCGGGCTGGAGGCCGCGGTCCGAATGGCGGCCCAGCCTGGGATGGAAGTCGAAGTCATCGAAGCCGGGCCGGCGACCCGTCGCCGTCATGTCGACGGGGATACCTCGATCCATCCGGGCGATGAGAAGGTCCGGCGGTGGACCAGCGACGGCTGGGGATTTGGTGCCGGTCTTTCGGAACGACTCGGCGGGCGTTCGCTGTGTTATCACGGTGTTCTTCTTGGGCTCACTTCCAAGGAGTTGGTCGACTGGCATCCCTGCTGGCAGGAGCGGTTAGTCGGTCCGGCCGGCTGCTATGCACAGGTTTACGCAGAACTCAGCCCGAGGTTTCCGGGGCTGGTGGCCTCAGCACAGTTGTCCGCTGCGAGCAGAGTCGGCCTCCAGCACGCTCCACAAGCAGCACGCTATGACAGTCTGACCGGCCGGTTCGAAGCCTATTCGCCGCTATCAGCGGTCCTTCGACTCGCCGCGGCAAGCGACCGCTTCCGCGTCGTCCGTGGCCGTGTGCGGTCCCTGAGGCGCGGTAAGCTCGGATGGGACGTAGAGGTGGCTACCCCTTCTGGCAGCGCTGCGACGAGGCAGGGGTTCGACGCATGTGTCCTCGCGTCGTCCGCTATCGGGAACATCCAGATCCTGGCCCAGACGACAGGGGAGTCGATCACGACTTCCATCACGGACCATTTTTGCGTCGGCGCCCTCGCGCGAATCGAACCCGGTGAGCCCCTGGGCAGCTTTCGACACCCGATGCTATGGACCGGATACCATCCGGTGCCGTCACTGTCCGCCAACATCTTCGTGCAGGAGCGGCCGGCTCTTCCGAACGGTGACCGGCTCATCTCGCTTGCAGCCGTGATCGAACAGGGCAGCGGTCCGGCCGACTTCAGCACGCTCGCGGTCCAGCCGTCGTCGATCGACGGCATTGCCGCTGCCCACATAACGACGGCGATTTCGTCCGCCGATCTCGATCGCATAGGCAAAGTTCGACAGGAGCTCCTGCGCCTGGCAGACGAGATCGCCCAGGGTTCGCTCCTCGACATCACCGCACCGCGTCCCGACGGCGACTGTCTGGTCGGCCCGGCCGACGGCGGAAACCAGGGCGAGGAGTCGCGGAAGTTCGGCGAGGCCGAGGCCTTTCAAGCGTTGCTCGCCGAACCTCTGGCCGGGCGGGTTGCCCAGTTCGAGCTACCGTACGGGTCGTTCGAGCATGAAGCCTGTTCCCACCCGCTCGGCGGTGCACTGAAGGTCACCGTCGACCTCGAGGCCGAGGCGCTTCCCGGCGTCTACCTAGCCGGTCCGGGGAATTTTTCCCGGACCGGCGCGGCCAACCCGGCACTCACCATCATCTCCATGTCGCGTTGGCTCGGCGACTTGCTCGCCGGTTGAGATTCACGTTACCCGGTGGCACACGATATCTATTTCCGCCCCGACTGCCCACCTGTTAAAGGAGGTCGATGATGTCCAAACTCGCCATATCTGGTGGTACTCCGGTTACGGATGAACCGTTCCCGGCCTGGCCCAGCTTCGCGCCGGAGAGTATCGACCGGGCCATGGAGCCTCTCCGCAGCGGCCGGGTGAACTACTGGACCGGTGAACTCGGCCGGCAATTCGAGGCGGAGTTGGCCGCGTATCTCGGTGCCGAGCACGCCATCACTACGAATAGCGGAACCTCCGCCTTGCACACCGCGCTTGCTGCGCTGGGTATCGGGCCTGGAGACGAGGTCATCTGCACTCCGTACTCCTTCGTTGCCTCGGCGTCCTGTGTGCTGCAAGCTGGTGCACTGCCGGTCTTCGCCGACGTCGACGAGTCGCATACGCTCAGTGTGGCCGACGTCGAAAAGAAAATCACTCCGCGTTCTCGGGCGATCATTGTGGTTCACCTCTACGGCGTCGTCGCGGATCTTGATCCGATCATCGATCTGGGYAGGAAGCATGGTTTGTTTGTCGTTGAGGACTGCGCGCAGAGCATCGGCGCGACCTACAAGGGGAGGAAGGTCGGAACGGTCGGCGATGTCGGCTGTTTCAGCTTCTGCCAGAGCAAGCACTTCACCACCGGTGGTGAAGGTGGCGCGATCGTCACCGATGACGAGGACCTGAGCTGGGAATGTCGTTCTCTCCGGGACCACGGCTTTGACGTGGCCAGGAGGATGGGGCTTATGGAACTCGGGCCGGAGTACATCCATCGGCGGGTGGGCTTCAATTACCGGCTAACCGAGATGCAGTCAGCC
>NZ_MAXA01000037.1 GCF_001854695.1 Parafrankia soli | reverse complement strand
CACGCGGCCTGACCCCGCCTCGCCGACACCCAACCGACCAGCAACGCCGGCCGGGACCTCGACGTGCGATCCCACGGCATCACCGAACATTTACCATTGGTCAACATGCCCGATTGTCGGGTGATCCTCGTCGAGAACGACCGATGGACCCGAAATTGTTCCGTACCGGATGGCGTGACCGTTCTCCAGGGCCACGGCAACGTGGGTTATGGCACCGCCGTCAACATGGCCGTCAGTTACGCTACCGAAGACGGTCCAGCGCCGGGCTGGCTCCTGGTAGTCAACAGCGACGTCACAATTCCATCCGAGACCCAGGTGATGCTCCCGTATCTGCTCGCCGCCACCACACCGCCGGTCGACGTGATCGGGTTCGCGATGCGCGGGAGCGACGGGAACCACGGCCGCGGCACAGCAGTACTCCCCACGTGGAAGACGAACGCCTACACGGCGGTCCTCGGCGAGGCCGCCGCGGTCGCCCGCTGGCCCGAACTGAGGTACCCGATCGGCGCATTCTTCGCCATCCGCACGGAGACGTTCCACCGCCTCGGCGGCTTCGATCCCTCCTACTGGTTGTACTACGAGGAGACCGACCTGTTCGCTCGCCTGTACGCGGCTGGCGGCAACATCGTCTGGGCCGGCGACGCCATGCCTGTGATGCACGCCGGTGGTGAGTCCACTGGGCGATCAGGGCTGCTGTATGCCGAGCTCGGCCGATCTGCGGCGGTCTACGCGCGACGCCACCGGCACGTCCTCGGCCGGTCATGGCCGGCCGTCCACGCCGCCACGCTCTCTGTCCTCGCCACGCGCAAACTGGCGGCAGGTCGCCCGCACGACGCGCTGCGCGCGGCCAGGATCTTCACCGGGCTGATGACGGGTCTCACCAGGCCGGGTTGGGAGCCTGCGACCTCCTCACAGTGGGCGGCCGTCTCTGCACACGATCGCAGTCGCCTCGGCCGACTCCGGCCGGCGCGGCCCGGTGACCGGACACGATTGACGGCGTCCGATCAGAAGACGGGCGTCGGCACGCATCGCAGCCGGCGCTGCGCCGGCGCCCCCGCCACGTCCACGCGCAGGACCGCCAGGTAGCGCGTCGACAGACGATCTGATCATCGTTCGGCCATGCCGCAGGGCCGTTGACGTGGGTGAGAGTGGTCCGGCCGGACGGGCGGCGGTTGACAGGTCCGCGATCACAGCTTGCGCGCGGGTCGTATCACAACCTCCGACATCTCAGCTCCGGCTGGCAGTGCCACAGCGGCCACAACCAGGTTCGCGATGTCTCGAGGATGTACGAGCAGATCAGGGTTCCACGGTCGTCCCTCGTCGCGGAATATCTGTTCCTGCATAGGCGTCGCCGTTCGGCCAGGGAAGATGCTGCATACTCGCACTCCCGTGTCGACAATTTCGGCGCACAGCGCGTCGGCGACCGCGCGCAGTGCGTGCTTAATTAGTGGCCGCGTACTGACCGACGCCGGCCGCCGCGGACAGGCCTTGGGTCGAGTTGATGAAGACGACGTCGCCGTGCGCCGCAATGAGATCGGGAAGGAGTGTCTGGGTCAGTGCGTAGGGGGCGCGCACGTTGACCGCGAACTGCTCGTCGAAGTGAGTGACGGGGGCGTGGGCGAGAGAGTCGCGTCGGTGGACCCCGGCTGAATGCACAAGAATGGACACGCGGCCTACCTGACGCCGCGCAGCGGCCGACAGTCGATCACGATCGGCTTGATCGGTGAGGTCTGCGCGGTGCGGGTGGATGACACCGCCTGTGCACTCGGCCTCGATGGCCAGAGATCTCAGGGCAGGCTCGTCACGTCCGGTCGCGACGACCACAGCGCCTGCCGCCGCGAGCCGCAGGGCTGTTTCGCGGCCGATCCCGTGGGATGCGCCCGTGATGATCGCCCCGCGGCCACGCAGACCGAGCATGGCGCGGTTCGCACGTGCGGTTTCGATGGGTGATCCTGCGGCGGACGTCATGAGGTCGGCGCCTTTTCTCGCTGGCCAGCGACAGGGGCCCGCACGGATGGCTTCCGCCGATCCCGCCGGTGACGACTGTGGCGACAGCTACGCGTATGTGACGGTTGAGGTGGTCGATTGCGCGCCGTTCACTGGTTCGCGGTCCGAGGCCCGCCTCATGGAGTCGGGGCGAGCCGGATGAAGCCCGGGGGCGGTTTCGCCTGGTCGAGAGCGAGGCGCCAGGTGGTGGAGGGTGCTTCGTCCTCACCGGTCCGTTCGAAGCCGAGCCGCGGGTAGAGGTCCGCGACGAGCCCGTTCTTCGGGGAGGGATGGTAGGTGCCTCGTAGCGTGCGGGCGCCACGTTGCCGAGCGGCCTCGACCAACAGACCCAGCATCTCGTCCTCAAGGCTCCGGCCGATGACCCGGCAGCTCAGGAGCCAGGTATCGATGTCGACCATCGGTCCGCTGACACGCGCGGCGAGAACCCCGACCAGGCCGTGGTCACCGAAGCGGTCCGTGAGCCGGACGCAGACGGTGAGGACGTCGGGATCGGCGGCGAGTGTCCGAACTTCCGGCTCGCCACGACGGCGGCCAGTGACGTTGAACTGGTTAGTTTTGTTGATCAGTTGTGTGACGCGGGGAATGGTGAGCTCGTCAAGTGGCACGACCGTCGCGGTCATGTCGAGGTCGCGCAGGAAAGCGTCCAGGTCACCGGCGTCTCCGCGGAGTTCGGCGGCCCGAGCGAGGGCTTGGTACTGGGCGGTTCGGCTCCGGTCGACGGCGGTGATCGCACCGGTCTCGAAGTAGGGGTAGGAAGCGAGCGCCCGGACGTAGCCGTGGGGGTCCTCGGGGAGCTCCACGACGTCCACCTCGGGGAGCATCCGGCGGACGATGGCCCGCTCGGCGGGGTTGTCATCGACGAAGACGAGCGCATCGAGGCCGAGGTGCAGGGTTTCGGCGATGTCCCGGATCTGGGTCGGCTTGTCGTCCCAGCCAGCGGACAGGACGGCGATGTCCTCGGTGCGCAGTCGCATGTCCGGGTGGCGGGCGAACGCCTCGAGGGCGTCGGCGCGGTTGTTTTTGGAACAGACCGCGAGGACGACTCCGCGTTCTTGCAGTTCGAGGACATACTCCTGGAAGGCGGTGAAGGCCTCCCCGACCGGTCCGGCGCCGAGCGCGATGCCGGTAAGGCCGTCCTCACCGAGGACCCCGCCCCACAGCGTGTTGTCCAGGTCGAGGACCAGGCACTTGCGGCCACGGCCGAGCAGCCCTGCGATCACCGCACCGGTGTGGCGGGCCAGTAGCGGGACGCATCCCAGCGACACCGCCTGCTTGGCCCGGTGCCAGTAGCGGGCGTCGAACCAGGACTCGGCGCCGACCAAGGCGGCAAGACGTTCGCAGTCGACGACGGCCACGGTACTGCCGGCCGCCCGGCCGAGGGCCGCATTGAACCGGCGCAGCATCGCCAGACGAGAGGTCGGGAGCCGGGCGGCCACGTGTCCGAGGGCCACATCGGCCGGAATCGCGACGGTATGCTGGACCACCCGTGCCTCGCAACGTGTCGCCAGCGCATCCCACAGGCCGCGAAAGCGTTCCACCTCCGCGTCCACAGCGGCGTCGGCGGCGGCCGGGTCCGCCGGACGGGCGGGCAGTGACACGGTGCCGTGGTGAACAGCCAGTACCACGATGTCGGGATGGAACCGGTACAGGCCGCTGCCTGGATCGAGGATCTCGCGCTGGTACTGATCGTAGCCGGCCTCGTAAACCTCTACGGCGACCCCCGCCCGCGCCGCCGCCACGGGGAGCAACGCAGCGAACTGCGTCGTCGTGTAGCTGCCCAGCACAGCGACGCGGGCCGAACGAGGCAGGTCCGCGGCCGGGAGACAACGTCGGGCCACGCCCGCCGCGGCCAGCCAGGTGGCGAGGGTGGCGTCGGCGTCGATGGCCCGGAAGGCCAGGTGCAGCGCGCCGGTGGCGTCCCCGGTATCCGCCAGTGCGCGGGCGCGATCCAAAGCATCGCGGACATCGTCGTCACGCATGAGGCCCACTGGTGCCGTCATGATTCCTGCTCCTCGTCACGGCGATCGGTGCGTGTCTGGCCATCGCGATCGGAACGCGGCTCGGGCGTGGCGACCGGCGGGCGTGGCCGCATGACGCGGGCGGGCTGCGCGAACGCGGTCGACTCGCTGGGAAGGTCCACCGTGACGAGTGCCCCCGGCCCGATCTTCGCTCGGTCACCGATGGTGATCGGACCCAGCAGGCATGCTCCGGATCCGATCTCCACGCCGCGTCCGACGTGGGGGACGGCCGTACGGGGCGACGCCGATCCGGCGAGGCCGATCGTGACGTTGTGGCGGAGGATGCAGTCGTCACCGACCACGCTGAACGGCGGGATCTGAACGGCCTGGTGATGTCCGATGAGCACGCGGCGGCCGATCACGGCCTGCGGGGACACCTCGGCGCCGTAGAGGTTGCGGATGACCAGGTTGTTCACGGCCTTGCACAGCAGGCCGACAACGCGGGCGGCCGGGCCACCGTTAGCCATCGACCAGCGGGCCAGCCGGTAGACCAGCAGGACGTGGAAACCCGGGTGAGTCAGCGAGCCGTAATGGCGGTCGCGATCCTCCCGGAGGAGCGTCGTCAGACCGGCAGAGCTCGCGGCGCCACCGGTTCGGTCCTCCACTACCGAATCCGCCGGCGGGTCCACGCCAGGTGACGACGCGCCCGGTTCGGGGTTCCGCCAAGCAGTCAACATCCCGGGAAAGGTAGGCGCCGTCATGCGACCTGTGTCCGTGATTCCAGGAACCGCCGCAGCTCACCTACATCCGCGAAGCTCATCAGCTGATCATCCGTGAACCGTACACCGAACTCGTTCTCGATGGAGAACATGAGGTTGATGTGGGCGAGCGAGTCCCAGCCGGGGACATCACCCGCCGTTGTCGAGTCGTGGATGACCAGGTGGTCGTTTGCGAAAACCGAACGGAAGATCTCAAGTAGACGCGATTCAACGGTCATTGCGTACCTCGTCCATGTCGACATACCCCTGGCTTCTACTTGGCTGCCGATCCTTGTGCTGTGGCTGGCCGGCGAACCGTCGCGCTCCCTCGCGCGCCGACACACACGACCCTAACGTAAGGGTAGACTTGCCCTCATGAAGCGATCCCACCGGGTGGGGTGCGTTCTCCTCAACCAGCTGTCCCCGCCGGAAGGGACGTGGCGTCCGAGCAGGTCGCGGACCAGCCCTGGCTAGGTCCTGGTCGAGCGGCGATGCCTCCCCGCACGAAGGCGCGGACAGCGACACCATCGACCTGTCTGCTGCCCGCCAGGCCGTCCTCGACTACCCGTCGTCCCCCCTCGGATCCGGTACCCCCCTCACACCAGCCGCGCCTGGTCGCATGGTCCCGGGGCAGACAGGCACCGGTGTTCTTGCCACCGCGCCGCAGCCGCGCAGCAGGGGGGCGACCAAGGCCATGTGGACCGTCCTCGACCAGGTCGCGTCCAGCGGAACGAACGCCGCGATCAACTTCGTCATCGCGCGGCGGGTCAGCGCCGCTGAGTTCGGCGCGTTCGCCATCGCTTACACGATCTTCGCTCTGGTCATGGGACTGTCGCGAGCCGCCTCGACCACCCCTCTCGGCATCCACTACGCGACCGCCTCACCACCCGCCTTCCGGGTAGCGCGGCCCGCGCCGCGAGCGGCACGGCGCTCACCCTCGGCGTCATCAGCGGCGCGGTGCTCCTCGCCGCCGGCACGGCAAGCTCCGGCGCCTTGGGCTCGAATCTCGTGGCGATGGGCATCGTGATGCCCGCGCTGCTCGTCCAGGACTCCTGGCGCTACACGTTCTTTGCTGAGGGCCGCCCGGCTGCCGCACTCGCGAACGACCTCGTGTGGGCGACGACGATGGTGGCCGCCTTCGCGGCGCTACCCGCCCGTTTCGGCTCTGACGCGGCCTGCCTGGTTCTGGCCTGGGGTGCAGCCGCGGTGGTAGCCGCCCTCCTTGGCATCGCCCAGACACGGGCATGGCCTGATCCAAGACGCGCTATCCGCTGGTTCACAGCACACCGAGAGACAACCGGGTTCATGACCGCCGAGTACATCACCGTGCAGGGTGCGCAGCAGACCTCCACCCTGATCATCGGCATGTTCGGATCGCCATCGCTGGTGGGCGCGCTGCGAGGTATTCAGACACTGCTCGCGCCGACCACGAACCTGGCGGTCGCGCTGACCAGCTTCGCTATCCCGGAGTTCACGCGACGCCCGGACATGCCCCTCCGGACCAGAAGCCGTCTCGCCTACGCACTGTCCGCGGTGGTGGTGGCATCCAGCACGATCTGGGCGTTGGTCTTCCTGGTCCTCCCAGACGGGTTCGGCCGGGCGCTGCTCGGCGACACCTGGCTCCAGACCCGGGGCCTGCTCGGGCTCGCGATCGTCCAACAGGCAGGGCCAGCGCTCGCGGTCGGTCCCGCCGCCGTCCTCTACGCACTCGGCCGGACCCGGCTCACCTTTCGGATCAACCTGCGGTTCGCGCCGCTCCTGCTCGCCTGTCCGCTCATCGGGCTCCACCTCGGCGGAGCAAAGGGCGTCCTCGTCGGCTACATCATCGCGTTCTGGTCGACCATCCCCACCTGGATAATCCAACTACGGTGCCAGACCCAGCCCTGAGGGGAAACCTGTAGAAGATAGGCCATGTGTACCAGGGGGACACCCGGTAGCAGCCAGAACCAACAGGCCGGTGAACAGCAGCCGATCGCGAGCGCCAGAATGACCCCGGCGTCCTCACAGGATTCCTATACCCCGAATACACCGATCACCGAATAGCAAAATCTCTCGAAAGGACAGCGCGCACGATGACCCGTTGACCTCAATACCGCCAAGCCAATAAGCGATTCGGAAATTCATTTACGCGGATCAGTATGTTTCCCGATCCGAAGGTGAGTGTTTCGACGGCGAACGTCCCGAGGCCAGGAGCACCGGACAGTCACCCGAAAGGATTGGTCTCATCATGCAGAACAAGCCTGGAGTTCGGAGCCAACTCCGCCGCGGTGAGGACAAGCCGCGCGTTGAGACTGTTGCGTCGAGGTCGAGCTCCGCGGTGGAGGCGAGGACGCCACCGGCATCGGTCGTTGCCAGGGACACACCAGGGGACCCGGGCAACCGCCGACGCGGCCTCGGGCACCGACCATGCGCCGAACGGGACACAGGTGGTCAGGTTCGTCGGACGTCGACCTAGCATKCCGTCCCGTTGTTTCCAGGACGTAACCGTCGCCGCTCCGCTGGCCAACCACCGCGATACGCGGTTCGGACCCACTCAGAGTCTCCTGAGTGACGTATCGTGGCCATCGCAAAATCGACGCTAAAGTAGGGGATGATCTGGCCCGTGAGTCAAGGAAGCCACACCACAAGACAGTCGACAGCTGTTCTCCTGCAGATTGGTGAAGTCGCCGAACGCGTTCAACTGTCGCTGCGCACCGTTCGCTACTACGAAGAGGCTGGGCTGCTAACACCTGCGGGTCGCACCGACGGCGGATTTCGACTCTACGACGATAACGCGACCGACCGGCTACTTCTGATCAAAAAGATGAAACCACTCGGTTTCACCCTGGACGAGATCCGGGAACTACTCACTCTCCGTGATGACGTTCGCTGTCCCGGCCTAACCGAATCCCAACAGGAGGAGCTCCGGAAGGCAATGCGGACATGGTCCGCGCGGGCCGAGGAGAAGGCCGCGGCTCTGCGCGGGCAGATTCGTGTCGCCGAGAGCTTCGTCCACTGGCTACACGAACAGGTAGATGACCCACGGACCCGATGAAGCCAACCATTTTAGCTCGGGTCTCTCGCCTGATCCGAGATAGTTGCCGTTACGATTCGTCGGAAGCCCGCTCTGAACGCGCTGACATCCTCGTTCGAGGATAGCCTGGACCCGACCACCAACTGAGCCATGATCGAACGCCATGGTCTCTGCACCGAGCATCGAGTACTCCCMATTACGGCAGGCACGAGTGGAGTGGGCKAGGGCGGTTGGCCCTCACGTGGCGCCAGGCAGCACGGTGCGCGTATGAACGCTGGTGGACACGGTGAGTACACGGTTGGGGTCGTCGCGAAACGGCCGGGGTGTTGGTCGTTCGGCTTCCCGGACCCAGTTACGGAGCGACTGCCCCGAGAGTCCGTATTCCTTGGCCAGTTCCTCAGGCGTCCGACCAGCCCGAACGAAATCCACCATCTGTCGGCGGAACTCCTTGATATACGGCGGTTCTGATCGCGCACCTGCACTCCTCCCTGGGATCTTTATCTCAAAGAGCCAAGGTATGAACAAACACGGGCCAGCTTCAATCGTCATCGACCTGCTCGCGGTGAAGTTTCCCGACGGTCGAGGCGATTCTCACCGCGAAGGCCGATCTCAGCGCGTTCGCGGACTTCCCCGACCCGCACTGGCGCAAGATCTGGTCGAACACCCCCCGAACGGGTGAACCGGGAACTCGAGCGGCGAACGGACGTCGTCAAGATCTTCCCGAACTGGGAAGCGCTCCTGCGTATCGCAGGTCTCCGAACGCCGCTACCCCTCCGAGGAATCCATGCGCAAAATCGACAAGAAGCCCATCGGCGCCGCATCTGGAGAGAGCACGCCGGTCGTTCTCGACACGGCCGAGCTCACCGTCGCATAGTACCGAAGAACACAGAGCGGCATGCGAGCGAATCTACATCACTCCACAGGGCTCTGTCACCGAACATCTCGGTAGAAATATCCGCCAGCCTGGGTTCAGTCGAAGTGGCGACCTGCGCAAAACACGGCTACCCTGACACTGGATTAACATCCAGCCTTCTTTTCTCGTAGCATGGAGGAGCAATGAGGAAATTTATTCTGCGGGCAATCTATGGCTGCTGCGAAACCGTAGCCTCTCTTTCCTTGATGGTGTTGTACTACAGATCTGAACCGAGCCTACGGGCGCGCTGCGCCGATTTTAGGGAGCAGCACCCACGAAAAGCGGCTCATGACGTCGACGAGAAGTCGGAGAATCAGTATGGGGTGGTTGAGTGAGTTGACAAAATGCTACTCCAGGATTGAAGGAGTCAGGAGGGTGGTCGATCATTTGAATAAACGGACTACTTCAGGGTGGTCCGACTTCGCAGACGGTTTCCGGACCTGCGAGCAGCGCATCGTCAGCTACCGAGCGAACCATCAGCTCGTGGGGAACTGAATGAGGAGATCACCAGGACTCGCTCGAGACCACGGATTCAAGCTCTCTAACTGCTCGCGGGTTCAGGCTTCACGGAGGCCGGTCTCGGTGATAGTCCGACGGATGCCTTCCGACAAAGAGGTGGGATGCCAGCCGAGTTCCCTCTGCGCTTTGGATGAGTCGGGCGTGGCGTTCCAGAGCAAGTACTGAAGCTGGCAACGGGCGATCGGTGGTGGTCGACGGGTGATCTTAGCGACCGCCTCACCTGCCACAGCCATCGCAGTCATCACTGGTGTTGGAATAGTGATGACCGGTGCACGGCCACGACCAGCGACCTTGGCCACAGTCCGCGCGAGGTGCATCACCGTCGCATGCTCGTCGCAGAGGATGTAACGCTCGCCCGACCGTCCGCGTTCGGCGGCGAGCAAGTGCCCCTGGGCCAGACCCTCGGTGAAGACCACCCCAAACCCGCCCGAGGGGACGGCTGGTAGCAGTCCGCGCAGTACAGGACGGAACATCTGTGTCTCCATCGAGGCGTTACCGGTCGTGCCAAGGCCGTAAACTGTCGCTGAATTGGCGAAAACTACCTCCATGGCACCGGCCGTCGCGAGCACAGCCCGTTCGGCCTGCTGCTTCGACCGCTCATATGCCGTACTTTTCGCTCTGACGGCGAGATTCGTCTCGTCGAAATGGCCGCCTGGCGGCGCGTCGAATACATCGATCGTGCTGGTGTGGACCATGCGGATCACCCCGGTGGCCGCCGCGGCTCGAGTGAGATTCACCGATCCC
>NZ_MAXA01000036.1 GCF_001854695.1 Parafrankia soli | reverse complement strand
ATCCCGAAGATCTCCGCGACCGCCCACTTCTCGGCCCAGCGCTGGACCCGGACCAGCGGCGTCGGGGAGGACAGCCGGTTGGCGACCAGCGCGGCTATGACCTGGCCGTGGGTGTAGCGGGCCTTCTTCTCCTGGATCGGGCAGAGCCGGTCGATGATGCCGACCAGGTCGAGGCGTGCCAGCAGGTCACAGACCACCGGCAGCGGGCCCAGGAACTTCTCCACGCTCGGGGGCCCGTAGAGCAGATCCGCGGCAGCCAGCACACGACGAACCGTCCCAGACCGGAAGCCCTACACACCAGGGCGATCAACACACCACAAGATCAAAGAGTCACACGTTCAGGACACCGCACGAACGTGCGGAGTACAGGGGGGCTCGTCGCCGGCGTCGTCGGCCTCGTCGGCGGCGCGCCCGCTTCGGCGGCGGCCCAGCCCGGGCCGCTGCCCGTCCTCTACAACTTCCCCGCAGCCGCCCTCATCTCGCTGGCGAACCCGAACGCCGACCCGCCCGGCGCCAATGACTTCTCCTGCCGGCCCAGCGCCACGCATCCACTGCCGGTCGTGCTGGTCCACGGAACCCTCGCCAACAAGACCAACGAGTGGCAGGCGGTCGCGCCGCTGCTGAAGAACGACGGGTACTGCGTCTTCGCGCCGAACCTCGGCGGAGACACGCCGACGTCGTTCCTCCAGGCGACCAGGCCCATCGAGGAGATCGCGGCCCAGCTCGGGGTGTTCGTCGACCAGGTGCTGGCCGCGACCGGCGCGGCCAAGGTCGACATCGTCGGGCATTCCCTCGGCGGCATGTTCCCCCGCTACTACATCAACAATCTCGGCGGCGACACGAAGGTGAACTCGCTGATCGGCCTCTCGCCGTCGAACCACGGCACGACTCTGCTCGGGCTCGCCAAGCTCGGCGAGGCCATCGGTGTGACCGGGCCGATCGAGTCCTTCTGCGCGTCCTGCATCCAGCAGATCGCCGGTTCGCCGTTCCTCACCGCACTGAACGCCAACGGCGGCCTCCGGCCCGGTGTGCGTTACACGGTGATCCAGACCAGGTATGACGAAATCGTCACGCCGTACACGTCCGCATTCCTGTCCGGGCCCAACGTCCGCAACATCACCCTGCAGGACACCTGCATTCTCGACGGTGTGGACCACATCGCCATCGCCAACGACCGGGTCGCCCTGCGGCATGTGCAGAACGCGCTCGATCCGGCGCATCCCAGGCCGGCCATCTGCGTTCCGGTTCTGCCGACCATCGGCGGCTGAGCCGGGGCCGGCGGGCAGCGGGTGCGGCACCGCCGGCCATCAGCTGCCCGCCGGCACGAACGCGGGTGAGCGAGAGGCTGTCAGTCACCCTGCCCGGCGGCGGCACGGCGCTGGCGCTTGCCGAGCGACGTCTGCGAGAGATCCTCGGCCGTGGACCAGAGGTGCTTGTAGCCGTAGCCGCGCTCGCCCAGCCAGGCTCGCGCGGCCTCCTCCGAGCAGACGGTCCTGGACTGCGCCCGAAGCCTCCTCGCGCACGGCGCCCGCACAGTCCGACACTCACCGGTAGCTATTCGCGCGTTGTCGCCGGAGGGGGTTTCGGTCCCTTGTCGGAGTTCGCGGCCCGAGGCTCGACCTTGTCGAGGTAACGTTCGATGAAGTCAATCGTTTCGGCGTGGAATGTTGACAAGCCGACCGTTTCCTCCATGGCGATCATCCGCGGGGTGCTGATCATGAGGAATATGAGGGCTTCCGGGGGTGCCGTCGCCGACGACCGCCGGTAATCGCTCGATCTTTCCGACACTGCGGCGAGTGCGAGTTCACGGGTCTGTTCGCCCGCCTTCGCCAGTTCGGTCCGGATCGTCTTGTGATGATTGGCGAGTGCCATGAATTCTGCCATGAGCGCCGCTCTGGTTTTGTCGCCGGCGTGCTCCCAGACGGCACGCAGGGGCGGGGACGTCTCGAGCGAGGTGGCCAGCCGGGCCATGCTGTGCTCGATGCCTCGCCGGACCAGGGCGACGAGGAGGTCATCAAGGGTCGGGAAGTAGTACTGGACGAGTCCGGAGGTGACGCCTGCCTGGGCGGCGACGCCCCGGTAGGTCACGGCGGCGTAGCCCTGCTCGAGCATGAGGTTCTCGGCACAGTCCAGCAGCAGCACGCGTGTCTTCGATGTAACCGCGCCGACGCGGCGGGGTGATGTCATCGACTACCTTCCACGAGGATGCCGGATCTGACGCACGACAATATCCGACAGTGGGCCGGCCTTCGATTTGAGACAGGTCCGGTGTAGCCAACGCCACCGCCGTAGCGGCCCGCCTCCCATCCGGCAGGCTGAGCCTGGTTGTCGTTTCACTCCGACCCCGGCGTCCAGGGCGCGACCGGTGGCCGCGGCGTAGCGCCCGTCGAGCATCAATCGCTTAACACAGTCGAGTGCTTTTGCCCCGCTTTTCCGTTGTCGGAGCCAACGCGTCGGAGTGAGGCCATCGCCCTCCTCGACTGTCGCTCCGCGCCGTCAACCGGTAGCCAGTTCGCGCAGGAGATCCGTCGTTCTCCGCGTCGATGCCACGCGTTCCTGTCTGTCCCGGCCGACCGGGAACACCGCCGCCCAGATATCGGTCGCGCCGGCGTCAAGCAAGGCTTGTAGCGCCGCACGGACCGCTTTCTCGTCGCCGACGACAGCGGCCTCGACGGGACTGGACACGCCGCCGATCTCGAGGATCCGTGCGTAGTTGCGCATCCCGGAGTAGGCCGTCGCGTATCTCGCGGCGGCCGACCGGGCCTCGGCCTCGTCGTCATGCACGGCGAGAGGCAGACCGGCCACGATGCGYGGCTCGGGACGCCCGGCCGCGGCCGCGGCGGCATGGATTCGAGGGACGACGTGGGATCCGACAGCGCGGGCGGGGGCCATCCACAGCACGGTCCCGTCGGCGATCTCGCCGGCCACCCGAAGCAGCCTCGACCCGAGCGCGGAGATCAGGAGCGGGACGGGGTGCGCCGGTCGGAACATTCGACCGGCGCTGTGGACGGTCCAGTCGGCGCCGTCGACGTCGGCATCCTGGCCGTGCAGCAGAGCTGCRAGGATGCGCACGTACTCCTCGGTGCTGCGACCGGGGTGGTCGTAGGACATCCCGTAGACGCCTCGCACCAACGGCTCGTGGGACGGCCCGATCCCCAAGGTGAGACCGGGGCGGCCCATTGCCGCGACAACGGACGACGCCCGGTTCGCCTGCAGCAACGGGTGGCACGGGTAGGTCTGCAGAACCGCGGTTCCCAGCTCAATTGTCGTGGTCTCCCGACCGGCGATCGCCATCGCGACGAGGGGGTCGCCCGCCACCTCGCTGGCGTACCACAGGGAGGTGAAACCGTCACGCTCCGCCTGCTTGGCCTGATGGACGATCGCGTCCACCGATGTCCCGCCGCCGGTCAGACCGATCCGCATGCCACTCTCCTCCTATGACTTACGATCGTATAATCGATTGGCGTAACCGTAAGGTGGCAGGACGCCCTGCTCGCGGCATCGCTTCCGGGGCCGCCGACGTACACGGCGCTCACGTGACTGCTCCACCGTTGACACCGATGACCTGGCCAGTGGTGTAGCTTGCCTCGTCCGAGCACAGGAACGCACACATCGCGGCGGTGCCGGTGCCGGTGCCGAGCCGACCGGCCGGGATCGCCTGCGCCAGCGATTCGCTGTTCGGCACATGCCTGGCGTGCTGCGCGGCACGCAACATGGGAGTGTCGATCGTGAACGGCGCGATCGTGTTGACCGTGATCCCCTTGGATGCGTATTCGAGGGCCACGGTCTTGGTCAGCGCGATCACTCCGCCTTTGGACGCCGAGTAGTGCGCCTGGTGCCGGGAGCCGATCTGGGCCGCCGCTGACGAAATGATGACGACGCGGCCCCAGCCCGATGCGGTCATGTCGCGGATGGCCGACTGCAGGCAGTTGAACGTCCCGGTGAGGTTGATCGTGATGGCGCGGGACCAGTCGTCGAGGGAAAGCGCCTCGAACGGCACGAACCCGGCGACGGCGGCGCTGGTGACGAGGATCTCGATCGGTCCGAGCTCGTCCCGTACCAAGGCGAACGCCCTGTCGACCGCGGCGCGGTCCGCCACGTCGACCTGGACGGCAATTGCGGCGACCCCGCTGGCGCGAAGATCCGCGGCCGCCCTCTCGGCGGCGGCGCCATCCAGGTCGAGCACCCCCACGCGCCGACCCTGGCGGCCGAGGTGCTCGCAGACAGACAAACCCAGGCCCGACGCACCGCCGGTCACGACAGCGACCCGACTCATGTGTTCCTCCTCGTTCGTACTCCCTCGGTCGCGGGCAGCGTCCGGATGGGCTCCCACCGATGGTCTATACATACGTACAGTAGAGTGCTATACACCTGTATGAGCCTGTTCAAGGAGATTCGGCGAGCAGGAGATACCTCCACGCCGACCCGTGCGACGCCGAAATCGACCGCGATCCGCACCACCACACAGAAGCAGTCGCTCTCGGGATGGACCGCCTATTTTGCGAGCGAGCGAAGGAGCACAGATGAGCGACTGGAGGACGACCGACTACTTCACGGATGAGTCACTCGTCGCGGACCCCTACCCGTACTTCGACGAGCTCCGCGAGGCGGGCCCGGTGTTGCCGCTGCCTCATCTCGGGATGGTTGCCGTGACCGGCTACGAGGAGGCCAGCCAGGTCTACCGTGAGGCGGAGACGTTCTCCTCGTGCAGCTCGGTGGTCGGTCCGTTCGCGACGTTCCCGGTCCCGCTCGAGGGAGACGACGTGAGCGAGATCATCGACAGGTACCGCACCCGGCTGCCGATGTTCGAGCACATGGTCACGATGGACCCGCCGGACCACACCCGGGAGCGGGCGTTGCTGATGCGCCTGCTGACACCGAGACGACTCAGGGAGAACGAGAGGTTCATCTCGCGCCAGGCGGACCGGCAGCTGGACGAATTCATCGACCGAGGTACCTGCGAGTTCGTCCGGGAGTACGCCCAGCCCTTCACCATGCTCGCGGTCGCCGACGTGCTGGGCGTTCCGGAGGAGGACCATCAGCGATTCCTGGAGGGTTTCGGGCTCAGGCCCTCGGCCGGAGAGATCGGCACGGAATCAGAGGGTGGTGACCTCAATCTGCTGTCGTGGCTGGACGACTGGTTCGCCGCGTACATCACCGACCGCCGCCGGGAACCGCGCAAGGATGTGCTCACCGAGCTGGCGCTCGCCACCTACCCTGACGGGACCACGCCGGACGTCGAGGCCGTGGTTCGGACGGCTTCCTTCCTGTTCGCCGCCGGCCAGGAGACCACCGCTCGGCTGCTCGCCGCGGCGCTGAAGTACGTGGCCGAACACCCGGACGTCCAGGAGTACCTGCGTGTCCACCGCGAACGGATCCCGGATTTCATCGAGGAGACGCTGCGGTTCGAGAGCCCGGTGAAGGTTGACTTCCGGCTGGCCCGGCGCAACACGAAGATCGGTGACATCGACATCGCGGCCGGCACGCCGGTCGCCGTGATGAACAGCGCCGCCAACCACGACCCGCGCCGCTTCCAATGCCCGGCCGACTTCAATATGGACCGGGAAAACGTGCGGCAGCACATGGCCTTCGGCCGCGGGAATCACTCCTGTCCCGGCGGACCCCTGGCGCGCGTCGAGGGACGGATCAGCCTCGAACGCATCCTGGACCGGACCACTGACATCCGGCTGTCCGAAGAGCACCACGGGCCGGCGGGTGCCCGGCGTTTCACCTACGACCCCACCTGGCTCATGCGCGGCCTGACCGAGCTGCACCTGGAGCTCACCMCGGTACCGGGCGCCAGGGGACCAGCGCGACTCGAAGGGTCGCTGCCGCAAACCCCACCCGCTCCTGACCCAGCTCCTCGGAAAGGATCTTGACCAACGGCTCGCCCCTGAGACCGAGAACCTGATCAACGCCCAGAGAGCCCCGGAGGACTCCGAGACTCCCGGCCCAGACTCCCTACTGGATCAGTGGTCGCACTCGCCTACGGCGATGACAGGCCCCACGGCAGACAAACAAAGACGCCGCCCGGGATTCACCCGGACGGCGTTTCACTTACCAAGGAGCAGAGGAGCCATGATCGCGTTTTGAACATGACAACTCTCGCGGACCTGACATACCACAATAAGAATCGCTGGATCTTGGTTGTCGGCCCTGAAATCACTGTCCGACCGGTGGCTACTCGGGCCCTGACCAGGAACGATGCCCAGTTACCGCGCTGACCGCGGCATCGCCTACCGAGTCGAACACGCGTTCCGTCTACCTGGCGGTGCCGGGCACCTCAGCCCGTCTGTCGACAGTCACCTCCGCAGACCGAGGCTCCCCCGTCGGTCTATCGTCGCCTGTGGTCAAGTGTGGAACGTGAAGGCAAACTCACGGTCGGTGCGGCTGGTCGAGTTGGCTGGCGATAAGTGGGAACTCTGTTTTCAGGAGCGTCAGTAGTTGCTGTTGGATTTCCTGCAGCGCGGTCGTGGCGATCCGCCACACAATTGACCAGTCGACCTCGAAGTATGTGTGAACGGCGATGTTGCGGAATCCGGTGACGGACCGCCATGGCACGTCCGGCCACCGTCCGCGGATCTCGGGCGAGACTCGTCCGGCCGCCTCGCCGATCACCAGGAGTTTCTGGAGAACGGCGCTCTGGATCAGATCGCTCTCCAGGAGGCGGCCTCGTCGACATCCTGGACGAACGCCGTCGCGGCGACCGCGGCCTCGATCATGTCGACGAGGTAGAGCTCATCACGCCGCATAAAGGACCCGTGCCTCCGCGAGCACCCGGTCGCGGATGACCCACTTCAACCGGGACTTGGGCACCAGGTCGACGCGACGACCGACGATCTTTTCGAGATCGTCTCGGAGGTCGACGATCTCGAAGCCGAGCTTCGAGTCGGGCGCCAGCACGTACAGCAGGTCGACGTCCGACTCGTCGGTGTCGTCGCCGCGAGCCACCGAGCCGAAGACAGACAACTCGGCGACGCCGTAACGCCGGCACACCTCGGCGATCCGGCTGTCACGAAGGTCGACGGTCACTTCGCCATTATCGCCAGAGACAGCCACGACCGCACGGCTCCCAGGCACCGCCTCGCGCGCGATCGACCAACCAGCCGCGATCCCACAAAGCGTCGCGAAGCCGTCCGATGCACGAGGTGCATCTGGTCATGCGTCCCAGTCGCCGACCCCGCCAAGTTGCTCGATCCGCTCCGCGGACAGCCTGGTCAGCGCCGCCACGCCTCGCGGACAGGGAGCCGTCGAGGACCTCCATGGAGGCGACCAGGTCCCGGCGGACCTCCTTACGGCGCTGGTCAAGGTAGGTTCGGACGGCCTCGGCGACGAAGTCCTTCTTCGCCATGCCGAGAAAGTGCGCGGCCCCCGTGAGATCAGCTCGTCCGTCGCCGGGCCCACCTTCAGCGTGCCTGACGACGGGCTCCGACGGCAGTCATGACACCCACCTCCCCACAGGCATGGCACCCAAGTACCTCAGAGCTGGAACCTGCACGGACTCGACGACCACGCCGTGGTCGACGGGAGTGATGACCCGGCGCTCGACTGAGGCCGCTCGCCGACCGCCACGCGCCAGCCGACCTTCTCGGCCGGCCCGCGGGTGACCTGAGCCGCCTCAGTCGTAGCTGGATCCCCCTGCGCCACAGAAACTCCGCAGACCGATGATCCCGTGTGGTTCACGCGGAGACGTGCGACGTGTCCAGGGTGACCGCCTCGATCAACAACCTCGCGGCCACCGTCGCCCCGTCGGCGCTRATCGTGCCGGCAATGCGGGTCGCTCGGGCACGGGTCTCGCCGCTCAATGCCGTCCTGAGCGCGGCCGCCAGGGACTCGGTGGTCGGGGCCGGACCGTCGTGTGCCGCGCCGATCCCCAGCTCGGCCACCCGGCCGGCCCAGTACGGCTGGTCCCCCCCGGCCTGGGGCACTACCACCTGAGGAACACCGGCCCGGGCGGCCGTCGTCGTCGTGCCCGCGCCGCCGTGGTGCACGACGGCGGTCACCCGGCCGAACAGCGCCTGCTGGTTGACCTCGCCGACGGCGAAGCAGTCGTCCCCACTGTCGACCGGGGCCAAGTCGGCCCAGCCGCGGGCCAGGAGGACGCGGCGGCCCAGCGCGCGGATCGCCGCGATGGACACCTGGGCGATGTCCTCCGGGACGCCCCGCATGCTGCCGAATCCCACGTACACCGGTGGTGTACCGGCGTCCAGAAACGCCACCAGCCCGGCGGGGAGCGGGCGAACGTCTGGCAGGATCCACGCGCCGGTGGGCATGACGTCGAGGTCCGCCGACTTCGGCCACGGGCTCAGGGTCGGGTCCGCCGCGAGCCATGGGTGGTCGGTGAACATGAACGCGCGAACGTCGTCTACCGGTGGCAGGTCGATCGACGCCCGGTGGCTGTTGATCGGCGGGCCGAACAGGGCGTTCCAGTTCTGGACGTCCAGATCGGTTAGCACGTTCGGAGCGAAGATCACGTATCGGTGGGGGATGTCCACCTTCTCGGCCGCCGACTGGGCGACGAAGTGCGACATGGCGGTCGCCAGGAGCACGTCGCATCCCTCGGCTGCCGCGGCGACCGTGTCGTACTGCGCGGCGATGAACTCGGCCACGCGCTGGGTCCGCTCCTCCGCCGTCGCCGGCCGCTCCCAGGAGCGCCACGGCCGGCGGAACGGCACCAGCGGCACACTGACGCCCGCCAGCAGCTTCGCGAACTCCTCATCCGGCGGCGCGCACACCCGCACCTCCGCGCCGAGTGCCCGCAGTTGCACCGCCAGTCCCACCATCGGTTCGACGTCCCCGCGCGACCCGTACGTCGACAATAACACGCGCATTTCTTGACTCTCATTTCCGTGGGTTCTGGCCTCGGTCGGTGATTCTGCCGTCGGGGCAGGGTCTTGCCGCAAGCCCTCCGGTCGGCTATACATTAAAAATGGAGAGAGGTCCTGCCCGGACTGTGGGACGTTGTCGGGCCGGGTCAAGGAGTTCGCCGGACGTACTCAGCGCGATCATCCTCCGCATCCGCATCCGCATCGGCCCGCCGAGCCGCGCCGTGCATGTGGGCGTACCAGCCCTTCGCGACGTCGCCGCCCGAACCGGCGGCCAAGCGCCTTGCTGATCTGGAGTTGAAGCCGCTGGCCGCAGCATCGTCAGGTCCAGGCCCGACTGCCGCGCGGCGGCCTCGACAGACCGCATCAGCACGCCATGGGAATGGGACGCCGGCCGGCTGTCGACTCCTTGAGGGGACAGTGCCACAACCCTTCGTCTACCTGGCGCCGACAAGTGATCCGGCAGCAAGTAGATCACCGCGCTGTTCCGCCAGGGCTCCGGGAGATCCCCGCCAGCACCGACAGTTACCGTCCGCGCTGATCGGCTAGGAACCGTTGTTCCATCCGAACCGGCATCCACACTGCCGACCTGCAACTACGGCACGTCCCCGACCGCAGTAACCCATAGGTTAAACCTATTTACCCAGGCCAGAGGAATCGTTACGGAGAGCGGTGGAGGTGAGGGGACTCGAACCCCTGGCCTCGCCCGAACACCACCGACCCGAAAGACGATCGCGCACGTGGGGGTCCGGGGGCTCGGCCCCCGGACAGACATGATGAAGCCCTCAAACGGCGCAGCAAGCACCGCTGAGGGCGAGTGGAGGTGAGGGGACTCGAACCCCTGGCCTCCTCCGTGCGAGGGAGGCGCTCTACCAGGCTGAGCTACACCCCCTGGAAGCAACTGAAGCTTACAGCACGCCGGATGGGAGTGGGTGGGCGCCCTCGCTGGCCGGCTGGCGATCCGTCTGGCGGACGATCCGGCCGCCGTCCCAGCCGGCCGGGTCAGCCTGAACCAGCGGCCACGGCGTGCTGGGCAGGACGGCGAAGACCGGTGGGCTCGCCGCGTCGGGGATCTCGTCGATCTCGGCGGCGAGCCCGGCGACCAGCAGCATGTTCTCGAACAACGACGCCGCCTCGGCCGTCCTGAGCAGCCCGGCCTCGTGGCCGCGCCAGCCGCGGCTGCGCGCGCCGTCGAGGACTATCTCCGCGTCCGGTTCCGCGGCGCCGTCCTCGCCGTCCGCCACGAAGACGAGGCGGCCCTTGGCGGGAACGGTGCCGTCGCGCAGCGGGCGGCGCTCCCACAGTTCCAGGGACTCCTCGGGCGCCCAGTTCTCGTCCCGCAGCGGTGTCTGCCAGGCCGCTCGGCCGGGCCGGTAGACCGCGAGCCGGACGCGGACGCCACGGCAGCGGAAATGCAGGCCCGTGCCGTCGGCCGCGACGGCTCTCACATCCACGGGAATGGCGCTGCTCGCCGGGCACATGACGAATCCCCGGTCCCGCAGCCGGGCGAGCCAAGATTCGAACATCAAGACCGGATCTCTCCTCCTGCCGCGGGCTGTCCCCGCCGGCGCCTCGCCCCGGCTGGCCCACGTCTCGCCGGCGTTCCGGAGCCCGCCCAGGGGCGCGGACGGGCGCGCGACAGGCGGGGCGGAAGGAGACACCGACGGCGCGACACCGGGACGCACCGATGAACGAACACGGAAGGACACATCGCCGGAGTGCGAGCGCGGGCATCGGCCCGCGGTGAGCTCCGGGAGGTTGGCACGTGATCACGTGCCCCGCGTAGGCTCAGGCCGCTGGCCGGCCAGGCGGGAGGAACGTGATCCGGAGGCCCCTCACGCCCCGGCCCGCCGGGTGGAACCGGATCGGGCGACGCCGGGCGGCCGTTCGAGGTTCGGGCGCGGCGTCAGTGGGCGCGAGGGCAGGGACAACACCGCGGACAGGCAGCCAGGGCCCCGGCACGCCGACGAGCGGTGGCGGGGGTGGTCTGCGAGCGGAGTGTCACGAGGCCATTATGCACGCGGACCGGGCCCCCGGCCGGACGCGGCCCGGCCCGTCAGCGCCCGCCGACGCCCGGCGGCGCCGGCTCGCCGCGGGCCATCACCGCCGGCCTGGACGTCTCCGGTTCCGGCGGCCGATCAGCCGCCGGAACCTGTAGCCGGAGTCACCCACACGGCGGTGCCGGGCACCGGCCGGTGCCCGGCAGTCCAGCCACCGACGGCCAGCCGCTGGTGGCCAGCCGGCGACTGTCGGCCGCTGGTGGTCAGCTACCGACGGCGTGCCGCCGGAGCAGGGTCTCGAGCTCGTCCGGTGCCTGGGCGCCGGCCGCCGGCCCGGTCGCCTCGGTCGCCGCGACCGCCTCGCTCTGGCCCGCGGTCGCCGCGGCGGGCGGAATCAGGCCGCCGTGCGTTCCGGGCGGGTTGACCTGGACGCGTCCGGGACGCGAGGTGTTCGGCCGCGTCCCGGGGCGCGGGACGGGACGGGACGCGCCGCCGGAGCGGGGTGCCGCGGGCCCGGCGGCGCCACCGTAGCCGCGCGCGACCTGGTCGCCGGCCTCGTACCCGGCCTGCTCGGCGTATCCGGCCTGCTCGGCGTAGCCCGCCGCCTCGGCGTGAGCGGCKTAACCGGCAGCCTCGCCGTAGCCAGCCGCCTCGGCGTAGCCGGCCTGCTCCGCGTACCCGGCCTCCTCGGCGTAGCCGGCCTGCTGGGCGTACTCGACGTACCCGGCCTGGTACTCGACGTGCCCCGGGTACTCGGTGTACTCGGCCTGGACGGCGTACTGGGCGTACTCGGTCCGCGCGGCGTCACCGGCGGGCGCCGGGTAGGCCGCCGCGGCGTCGTAGCCCAGCTGCTCCGCGTTGACGTACTCGACGTACTCGACGTCACCGGAGGCGTCGCGGCGGGCCGTGTACTCGGCGTACTCGGGCTGGTGGCCGGGGTGGGCGCCCTCTGCCGCCGGCGACGAGGACGCTGCCGCGTCCGCCTCGTAAGCGTCGTGGGCCTCGTAAGCGTCGTGGGCGTCGCCGGGGTGGGCCGGGTCGTCGCCCTCCGCCTCGTCGTCGCCCACGCCGCCACGGTGGCCATCGGCCCCGTCTGTGGCGTGCGCCTGGTCGGCGACGGAGCCGAGGTCGACGGTCTCGGCCCGCGCGTGCGCGAGGTCGTCGGCGGTGAGGGTCTCGGCCGGGCCTCCGGCGGAGAACCGCACCGGGGAGTACTCGGTGCCGCGTGCCGCGCCGCCCGCCCAGGAGGCGGAGCCCGGGGCGTGCTCCCGCGCACCGCCGGTCCAGCCGCGGATGCCGCCGTAGGCGCGGACGGCGCGCTCGGCGGCGATCCGCCGGTCGAGCGCGGCCCGGGAGCGCACCACCCGGCGGTGCGCCTGCGCGGACCGGCGCAGGTGCAGGACATACCCGGCGGCGGCGACGTCGACGGCGAGGTGGACGATCATCCACATGCCGCCGAGCGTGGCTGCGAGGATGACGCTGATCGGCAGCGCGGTGAGCAGGACGAAGAGCCGCTGCCGCCGCTGCCGGACGAGCGCCGTGCGATCGGCCTGCGCCACGCGGACCGCCCGGTCGGCGGGGACACGACGCGGCACACCCGAGGTCGGCCCGAACAGCCGCGGGGGCGCATCAACGTCCCCTGGCGTGCCCGGCGCCCCCGCCGAGCGGCCGTCCGCGAAGTCATCCATCCCGTCGAGGTCCATCCCGTCGGCGTGTTCCAGGCCGTGGACGCCGTCCGTCCCGTCAACGCCGTCGAGGTGCTCGAGCCCGTCCAGGTGCTCGAGATCGTCCATGGGGTCGAGGTCGTCGGCCAGGTCCGTGCGGGGGTGCGCGTCCGTGCCGGTGCCCGCGGGAAATGCCGCCGCGCCGGAAGTCTCCGGAGAGGTCGGGGCGGCCGCGGAATTCACCCCGGCCCGGGTATCCGCCGGGTCGGCCGCGCCGAGCTGCCCCGTGCCGGGACCTTCGCCGGAGCGCGATCGCGCCATCCCTGCCGCCTCCTGTGCCACCGCCGGCGAGCCCTCGGACGGGGCCCGCGTCAGCGGGCCCGTGCCGGCGCGCGGTGAGCCGCGCCGCGAGAGCACCCGCATGGCGGTGGAGAAGCGGTCCGCGGACCGCTGTTCCACCGCCGAATCATGGTGACGCAGCCACATGGGGATGAGTACGAAGCCCCATACGGCAACGATCGCCAGCCAGATGAGCGCACTCATGCGGTCACGCTCCGCAATGTTCCTGGGACGTCGTTCGGCGACCTGACGCCGTTCGGCCGACGCGAGCCGTTCGCGATGCCGGCGGGGCCGGCTGGGCATCCCTCAGGGCGGCCGGGGCGAGAGGACCTGGTCCCCGCCCGCCCGCCGCGAGCCGGGCGCGGATCGGACGCGCCAGGCGCGGCATGCGCGAGCGAGCAGACCATCTGGACGCCTCTTCTCGATGTCGTCGTTTACGATTCCGTGCTCGACGCTAGTGAGCGGAATGCGCGCGGTCACCGACCGGAAGCCCGCGTGTCGCACTCGTCGGCGAGGTTCACCGGGTGGCCGTCCACTGTCAATCCGAGGTGATACCGATGTGGGCTGGGTGATACTCCCCCCGTCCGGGTGGGCAGGTCACACTACGAGCACCCAACGTAACGCCGAGCAGGTTGAGTGACGACCCAAGCGGCCCGAGTGGGCCACGGCGAGCACCAGCGGCACCGCGCGGGCACGCCGAAGGCGACCCGAACGGCACGCGTTGGACGTCCGAAGAGGTCGCGTAGGACGTCCGAACGGACCGCGAACCGCCCCCTGAAGAGGGGCCTGGGCGACGCCGGAAACCCCGCTAACGGGCACTGGACAAAGAGACCACCGGCACCGACGACGCCGGGGGGAAAGCCTGTGCCGTAAGCCTGCTCAGGAGGAGGGCGAACGGGTGCGGCTCCAGCGGGCCAGCAATCCCCCGGGGACGTCCTCGGTCGTCAGTGCATAGCCGATATGGTCGCGGTACCGGCCGTCGATCGCGAGAAATCTGCAGTGCAGGCCCTCCTCGCGGAAGCCCAGCTTCACCAGCATCCGGCGGCTGGCCGCGTTCTCCGGGCGGACGTTGGCCTCCAGCCGGTGCAGCCCGACCGGGCCGAAACAGTGGTCGGTGACCATCGCCAGCGCTGTCGGGGCGATGCCACGGCCGGCGTGCGCGCCGTCCACCCAGTAGCCGACCTGGCCGTTGTTGAACGCCCCGCGCACGATCGTCGACACTGTGAGCTGCCCCACCAACCGTCCGTCGACGGCGATGGCGAACGGGAGCGCCGCGCCCACCCGGGCCTGTGCCCGCAGCCGCTGGAGCATCTGCGTGTAGACGCCGATGGTCTGGCGCTCGTTCCAGGTGGCCCGTACCGACGCCGAGCCCGGCGAGGTGGCCTCCCACGGAGCGAGCCAGTCGGCGTTGCGCGTGCGGACCTCGACCCAGGTCGGGGCGTCACGCAGGCGCATGGGCCGGACGACGACGTCATCATGGCGCAGGGTGACCGGCCAGCCGGGCGCTCTCACGCCGGTGTGCTCCCGGTGGACGCGGGCGGGTGGGGCGCCGTACCCGACGGGCCGCCGGAGCGGTCGGTGCCGCCGGAGTGGTCGGTGCCGCCGGAGTGGTCGGTGCCGCCGGAGTGGTCGGTGCCGCCGGAGTGGTCGGTGCCGCCGGAGTGGTCGGTGTCGCCTCGCAGCTGCGCGATCGCGTGCGCGACGACCGGGGCGAGGACCGCGGCGCCGTCGCGCACTCCCCCGGTCGAGCCGGGCAGGTTCACGACCAGGGTCGTTCCGACGGTGCCGACGAGGCCACGGGAGAGGACCGCGGTGGGCACCTTGAGCCGCCCGGCCGCCCGCAGCGCCTCGGCCAGCCCGGGCACCTCTCGGTCAAGCAGGTCCCTTGTGGCCTCCGGTGTGACGTCCCGCGGCCCGAGACCGGTTCCCCCGGTGGTCACCACCAGGTCGATCCCGGCGTCGACGGCCGCGCGCAGGGCCGCGGTTATCTCCGCCCGCTCGTCTGGGACCACGACCGGCGCGGGCACGTCGAAGCCCATCCCGACCAGGGCGTCGACCAGCAGCGGGCCCGAGCGGTCGGGATAGGCGCCGCGGTGGGCGCGGTCGGACACCGTCACGACCCGCGCCCGAACCCCTGCCGGCAGCCCGGAGGCGCCGCTCACGACGACCCGGCCCCGTCTCCCGGCACCCCGGCCCCGTCTCCCGGCGGCCCGGCGCCGTCGCGGTGCCAGTCCCCGGACTTCCCGCCGGTCTTGGCGACGACCCGGACCTCGGTCAGCTCGGCCAGCGGGTCCACCGCCTTCACCATGTCGTGCAGCGTCAACCCGGCGATCGCGACCGCGGTCAGCGCCTCCATCTCCACCCCGGTCCGGTCGGCGGTGCGCACCGTGGCGGTGATCTCCACCCCGTGGTCGACCACGGTCAGCTCCACCTTGACCCCGGAGACGGCGATCGGGTGGCAGAGCGGGATCAGGTCCGGGGTGCGCTTGGCGCCCATGATCCCGGCGATGCGGGCCACGGCGAGCGCGTCACCCTTGGGCACCCCCGCGCCGCGCAGCAGCTCGACGACGTCCGGTGAGGTGCGCAGGCAGCCGGCGGCGGTCGCCGTGCGCGCCGTGACCTCCTTCGCCGAGACGTCGACCATCCGCGCCGCGCCCCGGTCGTCGACGTGGGTGAACCGCCCGGGACCGGTCACCCGCGGGCCTCACCGAACGGGCCGGCCCACTCGGGCTCGGGCAGCAGCACCGCGGGAAGCTTCGTGCCTGCGGGCACCTCGGTGACCTCCTCGGGGACGACGAGCAGCGCGTGGGCCGAGGCCAGCCCGGACATCTGGTGGGCGCCCTGCCCCCCGGCGGACGTCGCGACCAGCTCCCCGGTGTCGTCACGTTCGAGACGGACCCGGGGAAAGGTACGCCTTCCGGCCGCGGACTGCATAGTCTCGCTCACCCGGACGGTGACGGTGCCGGTGGCCGGCTGCCGCCAGCTCGCGCCCCCCGGGCCCGCCGGCAGGCCGCGCATCCGCCGCAGCGCCGGCCGGACGAACAGCTCGAACGACACCAGGGCGCTCACCGGGTTACCCGGAAGGGTGAAGACGGGCACGCCACCGACGACACCGAAGCCCTGCGGCTTGCCGGGCTGCATGGCGATGCGCTCGAACCGGATCTCGTCGGACTTGCTCAGGACCTGCTTGACGACGTCCCTCGCACCGACGCTGATCCCGCCGGTGGTGATCAGGACGTCGGTGCTGCGCAGCAGCTCGTCGAAGGTCGCGCCGAACTCGTCGGGGTCGTCCGACACCCCGTCGACCCGGCGGACGAGCGCCCCCGCCTCGTGCGCCGCGGCGGCGATGGCGTGGCTGTTCGAGTCGACGATCTGGCCCGGCCCGAGCGGGGTGCCGACCTCGACAAGCTCGCTGCCGGTGGACAGAACCGCCACCCGCGGACGCGGGTGGACCGCCGGCCGGGCGACGTTGACGGCCGCCAGCAGGCCGATCTGCGCGGCGCCGAGCACGGTGCCCGCGGCGAGCACGAGGTTGCCGGGCGCGATGTCCTCCCCGGCACGGCGGATGTGCAGCCCGCGGCGCGGCGCCTGGTTGATCCGAACCGTCTCGATGCCGCCGTCCGTCCACTCGAGCTGGACGATCGTGTCGGCGCCCTTCGGGAGCGGGGCACCGGTCATGATCCGTACGACGGTGCCCGGGGCGAGCGGCGCGGGTGACACCGGGCCGGCCATGATCTCGCCGGCCACGGGGAGCGTCACCGGGTTGTCCTCGCTGGCCTCGGCGACGTCCGCGGCGCGGGCGGCGTAGCCGTCCATCGCGGAGTTGTCGAAGCCCGGGACGGCCACCGTCGCCCGCACGTGCGCCGCGAGCACGCAGCCGTGCGCCTCGCGCAGCGCCGTCCGCCGCGGCGACATGGGGTGGATTGCGGCGATAATGTCCGATGCGTGCTGGTCTACCGTTTTCACAGGCACCCGTCCCGTTCTTTACACTTCTGTTCAGGCCATATAGCCTTCGTGTCAGCGGTGTGCCGGGCAGCAGGCCATGACGGCCGGCGAGTGAGCTCTCGACAGCCGTTGACCCGCGGGCGGTTCCTCGCCTGACGTGGCGACTTCAGGGCCAACATGTCAGGAGCCTGGACATTTCCGCGCGAAGACGCGCGTCCAGTCTGCCCGAAGGTGCCGATGCGCCCAAGCAAGGGCCCCGAGAAATTCCTGACCTGTCCTTCGCCGCGCAGGCCTGGTCACTTTTCGTCAGTGCGGCACGTCACCGGCGGACAAGGTGCGCTCCATCAGGAGCATCATCCAGGAGCACCGTCGGTTGAGCCCGCTCGGAGCGCCCCGGCAGGTAAGCCCGTCGGCGTCCGCCCTCGGGACAGGCAGGCCCACGGCCACCGCGGCCGCGGGCGAGCCCGCCCGCCGGTCAGCATTCGGCCTTGGGACCGCCGGACGCCACGTACTCCTCCAGCCACGGGTAGAACTCCGGGCCGAGGTCCGGCCGCTCGCAGGCGAGCCGGACGACCGCCTTGAGGTAGTCGACCCGGTCACCGGTGTCATAACGGCGCCCGGTGAACACGACGCCGTGCACCGGAATCTCCGCGCCCGGGTCGGCGCCGGCCCGCTCCGCCAGCGTCCGCAGCGCGTCGGTCAGCTGGATCTCGTCCCCCCGGCCGGGCGGCGTGGCCCGCAGGACGTCGAAGATCTCCGCAGGCAGCACGTAGCGCCCGATGACGGCCAGGTTGCTGGGCGCCTCGTCCACCGGCGGCTTCTCGACCAGGTCGGTGATGCGCACCGTCCGGTAGCGCCCGCCGGACCCGCCCGCCGGGACCCGCTCCACCGAAGCCGCCGAGACCGCCGAGACCGCCGAGGCGGGAGCGACCGAAGCGGGAGCGGCGGCCGCCGGAGCGATCGTCGCCACGCCGTACATGGAGACGGCCTCCTCGGGCACCTCCATCAGCGCGACGACCGCCCCGCCGTGCCGCTCCTGGACGGCGAGCATCTCGACCAGCAGCGGGTCACGCTCGTCGATGAGATCGTCCCCGAGCAGGACCGCGAACGGCTCGTCGCCCACGTGCGCGGAGGCGCACAGAACGGCGTGACCGAGCCCCCGCGGCGAGGGCTGACGGACGGAGTGGACCTCGGCCAGCTCGGCGGAGGCCCGGACGCGTTCGAGGCGAACCTTGTCGCCCTTGCGCTCAAGCGCGGCCTCGACATCCCCCTCCCGGTCGAAGTGGTCCTCGATGGCCTTCTTGGTGCGGCTCGTCACGAGCAGCACATCACGCAGGCCCGCGCGGGAGGCCTCTTCGACGACGTATTCGATGGCCGGCCTGTCGACGACAGGTAGCATCTCCTTGGGAACCGACTTCGTCGCGGGCAGGAACCGGGTCCCCAGACCCGCGGCGGGAATGACCGCCTTCGTCACTGGCATGGGCGAAACCTTAGTCGGGCGGGCATCCTCAGGGCACGACGGCGTACACACACAGGACATTCACAACTAGTGATCATCCGTGTTGGCCGTGAACCCGCATCCGCGTGAGGCATCGGGCCATCGTGGTCCCCGGCGGCACGGCGCACCCGACAGCCCCGCTCCGCTCACGGCGGGCCGCGCCCGGCCAAGACGGCTCCGGGACCGACCGTCCGCACCCGGTAAGTCACGCTCACCGACCTGTCGGGCGGGCCCGGCGGGTCCGCAGCGGGCAGATCTCCACGTGCGGGTCGATCACGGTACCGTGAGGCCTTCGCCAGCGGGATGTCGTGCCGGTGTCGTCTTTCGGATCACCACCGGCCGCATGGACAGCACGCCGGTGCGGAAAGCTCGAGGAGTCGGGTGGCGGGCCCAGCGCCCAGGTAACCGGGCCCGAGTGCGCTGAGGGTGGGGATGGCTGTGACCGGAGGTACCGTCACCGGCAGTGGCGTGGTGGGCCGGTCCGGCTCCGAACGGGATCCCGTGGGGCCGGCCGGGTCGGCGGCCGCCGACCTGGAGATCACCGGTTCCGCGGCCGGCTCGGGTTCCGGCGCTGATGGTTCCGGGGACGGTGCCGAGACCGGTATCGCGGCCGGCCCCGGTTCCGGCCTCGGCACGAGACCCGGGCCGGTGCCCGCGTACACGCGGCCCGGAGCGCCACAGCCCAAGAGCGAGCTGCGCAGGCGGCTGCTCGCCCTGCGCCGGGCCGGCGTCCTGCCGGACCCGACCGTGCTGACCGAGCGGCTGCTCGCGCTGCCCGAGGTCACCGCCGCCTCCTGCGTCGCCGCCTACGTGGGGATGGCCGACGAGCCCGACACCGCCGAGATCCTCACCCGGCTGCGCGCCCGGGGCGTACGGGTGCTGCTGCCGGTCGTGCGCGCCGACCTCGACCTGGACTTCCGCGAGTTCGCCGGCACACTGATCCCCGGTGCGATGGGCACCCGGGAGCCACCGCCGAGCGCGCCGCTCGTCGAGCTCGCCAAGGCCGACGTCGTGATCGTGCCCGCCCTCGCGGCGGACGAGCGCGGCAACCGGCTCGGACGCGGCGGCGGCTCCTACGACCGCGCGCTGACCCGGGCCACCCCCGGGACCCCGGTGATCGCGCTGCTGAACGACCGCGAGCTGCTCGGGGACGTCCCGGCGAAGCCGCACGACCGGCCGGTGACCATCATCGTGACGCCGACCAGAATCGTCCGACCGGCACCGCTGTGACACCTGCTCCGGCAATCGGGAAGCCAGCGGGCCCGTCGAGGCGTTAGAGTTGGCAGTCCTTACCACCGAGTGCCAACTCCGGGAGGAGTCCGTGCCGACCTACCAGTACCGCTGCACCGCCTGCGGGCACGATCTCGAGGCCGTGCAGAGCTTCAGTGACGCGGCACTGACCGAGTGTCCTGCTTGCACGGGCCGGCTTCGGAAGGTGTTCAGCTCCGTTGGCCTCGTCTTCAAGGGCAGCGGCTTCTACAAGACCGACAGCCGGTCCGGGTCCTCGTCAGGCGTCCCGGCCCGGCCCAAGGATTCCGTGGGCTCGTCGGACGGCGACTCGTCCGCCAAGAGCGGCGCTGACGGCGGCTCCTCGGCCACCAAGTCGGACTCCACCGGCTCGTCCTCGGCCTCGGCCGGGTCCTCGTCGGGTGACGGCGGTTCGTCCAGCACGTCCAGCAGCACGGCCTCCAGCACCGCGGCGGCCTGACGGGGGCCGGGAACCGCCCCCGGCCCGCCTGTCACCTTTCAGATGGGGCAGCCCCCGGCAGTTGCCGGGGGCTGCCCCATGCCCGTCTCCGGAGCTCGTCATCCGCCCCGGGCCACCGACGCGCCGGTCAGCCGCGCGAGCTGGTCAGCCATACATACCGGTTCCGCCTGATCGCGTTCTTCCCCGCGCCGGCTTCCTCGGCCTGGCGGCCCGGTCCGGTGGGGCCGTCATCGACGTGAGCTGATACTCCTCACGGTGGGGTCGCCAGCGGAGTGAGTTGGCTCAACCACTCCATACGCCGCTGCGGCAACTCACTTCGGGGCGGACCCCGGCCGGCTCGGAGCGAGCCGTGGTGACGCCGGCCGCCGCGGCCCGGCCCGCCCGGTGGGGTGCCTCCCAGGCCAGGTGGCCACCGACCCACCGTCCCTCGAACCATGGGCCCAGGCCTGGTCACGCGCCCACGCCGCCGGGCCCCGCAGACCGTCCCCCCACCCCCGCAGCGTGCCCTCACCAGCGAGTTCGTGGTTCGCCGCCACGACTCCCGAGTGGCGCACCAGCTTGCGTGGCGACAACAAGATGGCTCGGCGGCAACGGACTGGCAGGCAATCAGCCGCATGGGCGGACCACCGAAGAGATTGGTGTACCCAATTAAACGGATTCAAGGACGTCCGGCTAATTGCGACCGGCAGCAGCGGAAGGAACCCTGCCGGCGCGCCCTCCGTCGCACGCGTTCAAGACGGCGGCGGCGTCACGCGACCGGTTACCGGAAGGCGCCCGGCCGCACTAACGGACCACCACGGCGAACTCGGGTACCGAATACCGTCGATCCACGAGATCGGAGACCGCGCTCCGCTTGAGCGGGTCGAATCACATACCCGGCGACACTTGTCGTGGGCGTTTCGGGCGTATTGCCCGTTTTTGTGATCAAGGCTCCCTGTGTACGGGATCCCTGACACCGCACGGCATCCCGGCCACCGCGACCGCGCCGGGATCAGCCGTACCTCGATCAGCCATACCGGCCGCGCATGCCACTACTGTTTGCGCCGCCGGTAGTGCTCCACGATCCAGGCGTCGACCTCACGCTTGCGCCAAACCCTGGTTCCTTTGGCCCCACTGCCGGCCGGCGCGTTGATGACCTGCAGAGGCTCCGGAAACTTGGCGTCCTTGCGAGTCCAGTAGTCCACGGCCTGTCGCGTGATCTTGAGTTGGAACGCGATGTCCCCGATGCCCACCAACTGCTCACCGTCGTCCACAGCGAACATCGTAACCACTTTGCTCTTGTCCAAGAACCTCGCTAGGGTCGTTTTTGCTTGTCGACAAATAATGGCCGAGGAGGAAACCATGCCCCCAGCAGACCCACCCGCAGCACATCCGTCGGCAGAGCACCGGCCGCGACGGCCGATCGGCGGCGACGAGATCCGTGAGCTGATAGACCGCGACGAGGCCTACGACGAGAATCCGTACGGCGAACCGCCGCTGCTGGTGGCCAGGTACCGGGCCTCGCTGCGGGCCGTCCTGGCCACCGAGCCCGCGGAGCCCGGCCTGTTCGAACGGGCCTGGTCCCAGCGGGAGCGCGACGCCTACCGCGCGGGCGGGCAGGCCACCCACCGCGTGATCGTCGGCGCGATGTCGGCGGCGCTTACCGCGACGCTCGCCGACCACGCACCAGCCGACCGCGCGCCAGCCGACCGCGCGCCGGCCGCCGCCCGCCCGACCCGCCCGTGCGACGAGGCTCACCCCTAGTGCCACCAAGGGGCTGGCCTGGTTCCCCGGGCTTCGGGCCCCGGGCCCCGGGCCCCGGGGCCCGAAGATGAGCGTCGGAACGGGACCGGTGGCGGGCCGTGTCGTCTGCCCCGTCCGGCGGGGCCGCGCCGGTAGATTGGCCCCGCCGCCGGTGCCGCCGCTCGCGAGGACACCGGCCGGGCAGGACCGCCCCGCACAGACCGAGCGGCCACCGGGCCGCATGGCGATCGGAGGAGATCCTCATGGGAGACGCGCCGCTGCCCGACCACGAGCTCCCCAGCGACGAGCGGGAGATCGGCTGGGGCGACGAGACCCTGCTCGACGAGAACGAGGCCGACGCCGACCTCGCCCGTCTCCTGGCGGATCTGCCGCCCCACCACGTCGAACGCTGACCTGGCCGCTCAGCGCAGGCCGCTCAGCGCAGGCAGATCAGCGCAGGCGGCCCAGCACCTGCCGCTCAGCGCCGGCGGATCAGTGTGGGAGGCCGGCCGCGGTCTCGGCGAGCAGCGCGGCGAACAGCTCCGGCGCTTCCAGGTGGACGGCGTGACCGCACCCCGGCAGCACCCGGACGGGAAGATCGAACCGGGCCCGCAGCGCCGCGGCCGCGCGATGCCGCACGGGCGGTGACTGTGCGCCGACGGTGATCAGGACCGGTGGCGCCCCCACTGGCGGTGAGCCCGGCTCGAAGCCGAGGAACATCTCGAGGTCGCGCTCCACCATCGCGATGTCGGCCGGCGCGTGCCCCGGCCGCCAGCACGGGCCGTAGAGCCGCTGCCCGAACGCCGTCACCCCGCCCGAGGCAAACGCCTCCGCCATCGGGGTGAGCAGCCCCGGGACGAGCGAGCCGACCGCCGGCTCGTGCAGCACGGCGGCGACCATGGGGACGCCGGCCGCGAGCATCGCGAGACCGAGGGTGGCGCCGCCGCTGACTCCCCCGAGCACCCGGCCGGCCACGGACGGCGCCAGTGCCGCGATCTCCGCGGCCAGCTCGCCGGTGGACGGGCGGTCCGGAGCGTGCACCTCCCGGCCGGCGAGTGCCGCGCGCACACCCGACCACACCGCCCCGGTCGTCGCGGTGCCGTGCAGCAGGAGGAAGGCCGGGCCCGCGGCAGTCCCGGCGCCACGGCCGGCGGCGACAGCACCCTGGGCGGGGCCGCCCTGCGGGACGCTTCCCTGCGCGCTGCCGCCCTGGGGGGTGCTGCGGGTCCCGTGCGCACCGCGCGGCTCCATCCGGCCACCTTCCGCACCCTCGATTAACGGGTACTTAACCGTCGACGTGTGAATGTAACTGCGCGAGTGTTGATCAGAAAATTCTTCGTCTCTACCTTCACTTTCATGTACACGACACTGTATACAGCTCGGTATGCAGAAAGCCGCGGACGGGTGCTCCGCCCACCACCGCGGGCCGGGCCCGGCCACACACCCGCCGCGGCCGGCACCACGACCTGCACTGCTGCCTGTGCCGCGATCCCGGCAAGGCCCCGCGCCGCGTGCCCCGCGAGGCGGGTCACCGGTGGGACGGCGGGCGGGTGGTACGTCCGCGCCGTCCATGGCAGATGCTCGGCGTCATGACACCGTCGCCAACCACCCGGGCCTCCGGCTCGGGAAACCTGYGGGACCATGTCTACGTCGCGCTGCGCCATCGGCTCATGTCAGGGGAGTTCTCCTTCCGGGACCGCCTGGGAGAGGAACGCGTCGCCACGCTGCTGGGAGTGTCGAGGACACCGGTACGCGAGGCCCTGACCCGGCTCGCCGGGGACGGCCTGGTCGAGAAGCGGCAGGACGGCGGCTACTACCCCGCCGAACCCGACCTCGCCGGGCTGCGCGACCTGTACGAGATCCGGGTCACGCTGGAGCTGCGCGGGCTGCAGCGGGCGCTGGAGTCCGGCGCGGCGCACCAGGCCGCACTGCTCGAACCGCTGCGCGACGACTGGCGGGCGCTACGCGCCGATCCCCCCACGCCCGACCCGGCCTTTGTGGCCCTGGACGAGAACTTTCACATCACGCTCAGCCGGGCGTCCGGCAATGGCGAGCTCGCGAACATGCTCGACGCTGTGAACGCCCGGATCCGCCCCGTGCGGATGTACGACTTCCTGACCGCCGACCGGATCGATCTGACCATCACCCAGCATCTCGACATCCTCGAGAAGGTGCTCGCCGGGGAGATGGAGGCGGGTGTGCGGGCGCTGCGCAGCCACGTCGGCGAGTCGATGGAGGTCGTGGAGCGGCGGGCGGCCCGGGCCATCACCCAGATGGTGCTGAACCGCGGACGTCCGCCCCGCTCGGCCACCTAGCACGGTGCGCCGACGGGAAACGCTGCGCCGGCGGAAAACGCTGCGCCGACGAGAGACCTGGACGGCCGAGGAGGAGCAGATGACCGTCACGACCGAACCCGTGGCCCCCGCGAGCGGTGGTCTCACCGTGGGGCCCGTCACCGCCGAGCCCTACAACTGGCCCTACGACGGCTCGTTCAGCCCCGCGACCACCGCCGTCATCAACATCGACTGGCAGGTCGACTTCTGCGGCGATGGCGGCTACGTCGACACGATGGGGTACGACCTCGAGCTCACCCGGGCGGGCCTGGCCCCCACGGCGGCGCTGCTCGGGGTGCTGCGCCCCCTGGGCTTCATGATCATTCACACTCGGGAGGGGCACCGCCCCGACCTGTCCGACTGCCCGCCGAACAAGCTGTGGCGCTCGAAGCGGATCGGCGCCGGGATCGGCGACGCGGGCCCGCGCGGGCGCATCCTCACCCGCGGCGAGCCGGGCTGGGAGATCGTCCCCGAGGTCGCGCCACTGCCCGGCGAGGTGATCATCGACAAGCCGGGCAAGGGCTCGTTCTACGCCACGGACCTCGACCTCGTGCTGCGCCGGCGCGGGATCACCCACATCATCCTGACGGGCATCACCACGGACGTCTGCGTCCACACGACGATGCGCGACGCCAACGACCGCGGCTACGAGTGCCTGATCCTCTCGGACTGCACGGGCGCGACCGACCCCGCCAATCACCGGGCGGCCCTGCACATGGTGACGATGCAGGGCGGGGTGTTCGGCGCCGTCGCGACCTCGGCGGCGGTGCGGGACGCGGTCTCGGCCGCGCTCGCGGCGGCCTGAGCGACCGCCCGGTGAGCAACCGCCCGGTGAGCGACCGGAGCACGCGCCGCCCCACCCCACCGGACCTGCAGGCCGACGTCCTGCGCGCCGGCTACCTCGCGGGACGGCTGAGCGTGCGCGAGGTGGTGGACGGCGTCTACGACCGGATCGCCGCACGCGGCGACGACGGAGTGTGGATCACCCTGGTGCCCCGCGCGGAGGCGATGCGCCGGGCCACCGAGCTGGACGTCCTGCTGGCGAGCGCACGCCTCGGACACGCCGGCCCCGACGGGCTCGGGCCCGAGCCCGGGACGACGGCCGGGACCGGGCCCAGCCTGCCCCCCCTGTTCGGGCTGCCGTTCACGGTGAAGGACAA
Source organism: Parafrankia soli (assembly GCF_001854695.1). Lineage (GTDB taxonomy): Bacteria > Actinomycetota > Actinomycetes > Frankiales > Frankiaceae > Parafrankia > Parafrankia soli. The sequence goes on along the minus strand of NZ_MAXA01000036.1, from coordinate 100,612 downwards.
CATCGACGTCGCCGGGCTGCCCACGACGGCCGGCTGCCCCGATTTCAGCCGGCTCCCGGCGGGCACCGCGCCGGCGGTCGCCCGGCTGCTCGCGGCCGGCGCGGTCTGCGTCGGGAAGACCAACCTCGACCAGTTCGCCACGGGGCTGTCCGGCACCCGCTCCCCCTACGGGATCCCCTCGTCCCCGTTCGACCCGTACATGATCGCCGGAGGGTCGAGCTCGGGATCCGGTGTGGCCGTCGCGGACGGGCTGGTCACGTTCGCGGTCGGCACGGACACCGCCGGCTCGGGCCGGGTGCCGGCGGCGCTGACGAACACCGTCGGGCTCAAGCCGTCCCGCGGGCTGGTGAGCACAAGGGGCGTGGTGCCCGCCTGCCGCTCGCTGGACTGCCCGAGCGTCTTCGCGCTCTCCGTACCCGACGCCTACCGCGTGCTGTCGGTGATGAGCGGCTACGACGAGGAGGACCCGTACTCCCGCCGGTTCCCCGGGCTCGGAAGCCCGGCGCCGGGCGGAGCGCCGCAGACCGGAGCGCCGCGGACCGAGGTGCCGCGGGCCGAGGTGCCGGAGCCGGTCCGGCCGCGGATCGGCGTGCCCCGGGCCGATCAGCTCGACTTCCTCGGCGACGCGGGCGCCGCGGCCGTGTTCGGTGTCGGCGTGGGACTGCTCGCCGACGGGGGCGCCGAGGTGACGGAGATCGACCTCGGCCCGTTCCTGGAGGCGGGCACCCTGCTCTACGGCGGCCCGTGGCTGGCGGAGCGGTACGCCGCCGTGGAGGCGTTCCTTCAGACGGTCCCGGACGCCGGCCCGGCGGACCCGGTGCATCCCGTCATCCGGGCGGTTCTCGAACCGGGCGCGGGAATCACCGGCGCCGAGGTGTTCCGCGGCCTGACCCGGCTGCGCGCCCTACGGCGCAGCGCGGAGCGGACGTGGGTGGACGTCGACATGGTCGTGGTGCCGACCGTTCCGACGACGTACCGGATCGACGCGATGCTCGCCGACCCGATCCGCCTCAACGCGAACCTCGGCCGGTACACGACGTTCGCGAACCTGCTGGACCTGGCCGCGGTGGCTGTTCCGGTGGGATTCGCGGCGGGCCTGCCGTTCGGTGTCACCCTGCTGGCTCCGGCGGGGGGCGACGAGCTGCTGGCGGCGCCGGYCGAGCTGCTGCACCGGTGCAGCGGCCTGCCGGTCGGCGCGGGCTCCCATTCCCTCCTGCTCCCCGCCGCCACCGACGTCGCGGCGGAGATCCTGGCCTGAGACACCGGCGCTTCTACCAGCTCCGACCAGGCCAACGCTCGTAAATGTGACACGCTATACACGTGCTGCCGGCACAACACAAGGTGACTTTCGGCATTGGTTTCCGTCACGAGAGGGCGCGATACTTACCGGGCAGGAACCTGGGGTAACTCTCGCGCGTCTACCGCGACCTCGCTCCCTTCGGAGACGACGTGACGCTCACCATCGGCAAAGAAGCCGGCACTCTCACCACCCATGCCGGCCGTGCGGCAGGGCCTTCGACGGCACTCGTGCCGGTCACGGCGGCCCCACCGACGGGGGCCCCACCGGGGGCGGTACCGCTGCGCGCCTCCGGGGGCAGGGTGGTGGCCGCTGCCGCGTTCTCCGCCGTCGAGCCCCGCCCCTCGGCGTGTCCCCTCTCGGCCCGTGTCGAGCTCTGGGAGGAGGGTGCCCTCATCCACCTGTCCGGGCTGCTCGTGGCGAGCGCCGCGAGCGCGGCGCGGTCCGCCGTCGCGCGGGCGGCCACCCTCGGGCAGCGGGAGATCATCGTCGATCTCGCCGGCGTGCGGGACGCCGATCCACTGGGAGCGGTGCTGCTCGGAGCCATGAGCCGGCATGCCACCCGCTGCGGCTCCCGGCTGCGCCTGCGCAACGCGGGGCCGCGGGTCCGCCAGGCGCTGGACGACCGGGGCGTCCGGGTCGAACTGCTGGGCCCCCTGGGCTGACCTCGACGGTCACCCCTGTTCGCACGTACCGTTGGGGGGTATCTCCGGGGTGACGGCGTGGGGCGGGCGGTGCGAGTGAAGGCCGAAGTCAGCCAGACGACTCAGGACCGGGCGGCTCAGAGCCAACCGGAGCTGGGCCGACCGGAGGCGAGCCAACCGGAGGCGGGCCGGCCGGAAGAGAGCCAGCCGGACGGGAGCCAACCAACCCCACCCCACTCTGATCACGGAAAGTCGCAACACGGTTACGCAAACAGCAAGGACGAGTACACCGCCCGGCTGCGGCGGATCGAGGGCCAGGTCCGCGGCCTGCAACGCATGGTCGCCGAGGACAAGTACTGCATCGACATCCTCACCCAGGTGTCCGCGGCCACCCGGGCCCTGCAGTCCGTGGCGCTCGGCCTGCTGTCCGATCATCTCGCGCACTGCGTGGCCCAGGCCGTCGCCGAGGGCGGGCCCGCGGCGGACGAGAAGGTCCGCGAGGCGACCGCGGCCATCGCCCGCCTCGTCCGGTCCTGAGGCCGGGAACATCGACCGATCCCACTGACCRGGCCGTCCCGGGTGATCTCACTCGTTGGGCGGGCGGGGGCGGTCGCCGAGCGCCTCGACCAGGCGGCCGAGGGCCGGCAACGCGGCGATGATCGCGTCGCGGTCGTGGTCGGCGAGGAGCTCCATGGCGGTGCCGATGCGCCGCTCGTGCGCCTGCAGCCATCCGGTGAGCGCCTGCTCGCCCGCCTCGGTGAGCCGCAGGGCCACGGCCCGGCGGTCCGCCGGATCCCGCTCGCGCCGCACGAGGCCGGCATCGGTGAGCTGGGCGACCAGCGTCGAGACCGAGTTCGGCGCGAGCCGCAGCAGCCCGGCGAGCTCACCGACCCGGGTGCCGTCCCGCTCGGCGACACACTGGAGCAGCTCCACCTGTGCCATGGGCAGCGACTCCCACGGGATGTCCGCGCGGATGCTGCTGCGCAGCACCCGCCGCAGCCGGGTGACGACCTCGGTGAGGCCCACGGCGTTGGCATGCTGATCTACCGTCATGACAACCGGGAGGTTACGCCCGCGGAAGCCCGGCGTCCGGTCATCCCGCACGGTTCGACCCCGCCGCCTCCGGGCCCTGTGCGGACGGAGGTAGCGTCGGGCGATGACCGGTGACGACGGCCGGCGGGTCATCCCCGGCGTCGACCCGTCCGCGGTGTTCGAGCGGGTGCGCCTCGACGACCACTCCTGGGTGGACGTCGCCCGCGGCTGGATGTCCGGGGCGGACGAGCTCTACGACGCCGTCCGGGACGGCACCTCCTGGCGGCAGGGAACCATGTGGCGCTACGAGCGCCACGTGACCGAGCCGCGGCTGAGCGCCTTCATCCGCAGCGGGCACCCGGTGCCCTTCCCCGCCCTGCTGGACGCCTACCGTGCGCTGCGGCGCCGTTACGGGGTCGACTTCGACGGCTACGGGATGTCCTGGTACCGCGACGGGAACGACGCCGTCGCCTTCCACCGCGACCGCGAGATGCGCTGGCTGGACGACACGGTAATCGCGATCCTCACCCTCGGCGCGCGCCGGCCGTTCCTCGTGAAGTCCCGGCACCTGCCGCCCGGCCGCCGCATCCTCAACGACCCGATGGCTCCCGGTGGCCGCGACCTCGCCCCGGCCGGCGGCGACCTGCTCGTGCTCGGCGGGCGCGCGCAGGCCGACTGGCTGCACGCGGTGCCCCGGGTCCCCGGGTACGTGGGCGGGCGCATCTCGGTGCAGTGGCGGTGGACGTCCCGCGCCGGCCAGCCGGAGATCGGGCCCGGTTACGGCGCCGCGCGGTCGTTCTCGCGCTGACGCGGCAGCCCGCTGCCCGGCACCGTGGGCGCGGCGGCTGTGGCGGCGAGCAGTGCCCCGCCGAGCGCGATCGCGGCGAGCAGCAGCATCGTCGCGACGAAGCCACCCGCCGCGTAGGCGAGAGCCGACACCGAGACACCCAGGGCTGTGCCGAGCCCTCGGGTCATGTTCACCACGCCGCTGGCCATCCCGCTCTGCTGTGCCGGCACGGCAGCCATGACGGCGCCGTTGTTGGACGGGGTGAACAGGCCGAGCCCGCAGCCGATCAGCGCCAGCGAGGGCACGCCGACAGCCGGGCCGCTCCCCCCCGCCGCCAGCAGGCCGAGGCCGCCGGCCACGCACACCATCGCGCCGGACGTCACCGCGCGGACGCCGAGCCGAGTGACGAGCGTGCCCGCGACCGGCGCCGCGACCCCGATCGCGATCGGCAGGGTCGCCAGCAGCAGGCCCACCGCCACGGCGCCGTCGTCGGAGTTCTGCGGAATCGTGAGCAGCAGGCCGAACAGGACGAGGAAGGAGAGCATCCCCGCGGCCAGCCGCGGCCCGACCGCCGGGTGCAGCACGAGCGGCAGGTCGACCATCGGGCTCGCGGCGGACGACTCGCGGCGGACGAACAGCACCCCGCCGAGCGCCGCGACCAGCACCAGCCCGCCGACGGCGGCGAGCGGGCCGACCGAGCGGGCGGACTCGCCGACCGACAGCGCGAGCAGCACGGCCGACACCGTGGGCATCAGGAGGGCCAGGCCCCGCCAGTCGAACGGCGTCCGCGGCGCGTGCGCCCTCGTGCGGGGCAGCAACAGGACGCCGAGCACGAACCCGAGCACGCCCGCAGGTATGTGGGCCCAGAAGACCCACCGCCACCCGCCGAGCTCGAGCAGCAGACCGCCGGCCAACGGCCCGAGCGAGAGCCCGAACGCCTGGGCGGCGCCCTGGGCGCCGAGCGCCGCGGTGAGACGCCTCGGCTCGACGGTCGTCGCGATCAGGGCGACGCTGTTCGCCTGCAGCATGGCCGCGCCGAGGGCCTGCGCGACCCGGCAGACGATGAGCACCCCGATGCCGGGGGCCAGGGCGGCGCCGGCCGAGGCCACCGTGAACAGGGCGAATCCGTACAGGGTCAGCAGCTTGCGGCCGTACATGTCGGCAAGCCGGCCGAGCGCGGCGATGGTCGCGACCAGCGTCACCAGGTAGGAAAGGCTGACCCAGGTCGCCAGGCCGAGCGACACGCCGAAGTCGGCACGCAGGTCGGCGAGCGCGATCGTGACGATGCTGGCGTCGAGCTGGCCCAGGAAGCTGCCGATGCAGACGGTGCCGACCGCAAGCACGGTCGCCAGCGACGACTCACGGATCCTGGCCGGCCGGGCGGGCTCCCGCAGCAGGGCACCGGCCGCACCGGACATCCGTCCTGGCCGGCTCGCGATCTCCACGCCCTTATATTCCTCTGCAACAGAGGTATCTGTCGACCGCAACCGGACGAAGTCACACGGACACACCGGGCAGCGCCGCTCACGGAAGGCGGGCGGGACCGACCAGGGAGGTTCGGGCGGGGGCGGGGTCGGGGGCGGGGGCGGGCGCAGCGCTGGGCCGGCCCAGGCAGGGCCGGAGGGTCGGGGCGGTGTCCCGGTCGGTGGTCAGTTCCGGAGGCAGGGCGGCGAGTAGTGGCGGTCGGGGATGTACCTGCGCCAGTCCCGCCTCGTGATCTCGGCCTGGGCCCGGCCGCAGACCTGGTCCCGCGCGGTCCGCGGGTCGAGATCCCACACGCGCGCGCCGTTCCCGTCGGCGACGGCGAGTGTCCGGACGGGGCCGTCGGCGAAGGCGAGCGCGGTCGGCGCGAGGCTGACCGGTTGGGACGTGGCCGATTCGAGCGCCGCCGGTTCGGGTGAGGCGGGCGCCGACCCGGCGATCGCGAGCGCCGCGAGGTCGGAGGGTCCGGCGGAGTCGGAGGGTGCCGCGGGCGTGGGCAGGATGAGCCGGGGGCGCGGCCGGGCCGGGTTCGACATGTCCCAGACGCCGACGTCGCCGCCGCCCGCCGCGGCGGCCACCGCGAGTGCCCGCCCGTCCGGTGAGAAGGCCACCATTCCCGCGCCGCTCGCGGGGGCGAAGGAGGTGAGCCGGTGCAGCCCCCGCGGGTCCCCCGGCCGGTAGATCTCCACCACGGACCGCGACTTCTCCGGCGGCGCCAGGGACGAGGCGACCGCCATCGGAACGCCGGTGGTCGCCCCGGGCTCCGTCGCGGCGTCCGGCAGGCCGGTGGTGGCTACCGCGAGCGTCCGGCCGTCCGGGGAGTAGGACGCGCCGGCGACCACGCCCTCGCCGTGCAGCAGGCCCTGCCGGCGCGGCTGACGCGGATCATGCAGCGACCACAGCGAGAGGCGGGCGGCCCCGCCGACCAGGATCTGATCCCCGCCCGGGGAGAACGCCAACGCGGTGATCGGCCCGGGTGTCCGCAGGACGGCGAGCTCGGCGGGGGCGCGTGGGTCGGCCACGTCCCACAGCCGGAGCATGCCGTCCGAGGAGCCGGTGGCGATCGCGTCGCCGGCCCGGCTCACCGCGATCTCGCCGACGGTGCCGGTGTGCCCGGCGAGCACGCCGAGCCGCTCGACCGCGCCGTCCGGCGTCACCCGCCACAGCTGGACCTTGCTCTCGCCCGCGCCTGCCGGGCCGGCCGCGGTGACGATGATCTGGCCGGCGGCGGCCGTCCGCCCGGGGGGCGACACGTAGCCCACAGCGCTGACCGCGGGCCCGTCGACGGGGAACGCGGTGATGCGACGGTTGGCGGACGGGTCGGTGAGGTTCCAGAGGCCGGCACCGGTGTCGCCCGCGGTGACGATGCTGCTGCCATCCGGGGCCACGGCGAGGTCGCGGACGTCGCCGGGCAGGTGGCCGCTCCGACGGACGGCCGCGGCGATGAGCGCCTCGCCGGCCGCCGCGGTCGGAGCGATCTCGTAGGCCGCCGCGGCGAGCTGGCCGGCGAGGTCCGGCTGACGCTCCAGCAGGGCGTGCGCCTGACCGGCGGCGGCCTTGGACGCCTGCACCGCGGCCTGGGCCCGAACAGCCCCCGTGATCTCGACCGCCATGGTCAGGACGGCGAGACTGGCGATCCCCGCCATGAACAGCCGAAACAACCAGTGCCCGTCAGGCCGTCGACGTCCGTCGGCCGGCGCAGCCGGCGCAGCCGGCGCAGCCGGCGCAGCCGGCGCAGTGGACTCCGACAGCTCCGATGGCTGGGCCGCCTCCGAAGACTGAGCCGGCTCCGAAGACTGGGCCACCTCCGAAGACTGAGCCGGCGGCCTTCCGATCCCGGGCTCGGCGGCAGCGCTGGCCGCCGCCCCGGTGCCAGCCCCGGGACCGCTCTCAGGCTCGGGCCTCGCTTCGGACTTCGCCGTGGGCTCAGGTTCGAGCGAGGCCTCGGGCCCGAGTTCAAGCTTCGTCTCAGACTCCGCCGTGGGCTCAGACTCCGCCGTGGGCTCGGACTCGGCCGTGGCCTCGGGTTCGACCTCCGTCTCAGACTCCGCCGGGGCCGCAGACGCGGGCGCGGGCTCGGCATCGGAGTCGGGCGTCGGATCCGGAGCGACAACCGCGTCCGGCGCGCTCGCCGGCACCGGGGCGGGCTCGGCGGCCTCGGCGACTGCCACAGCGGCCGCCGGGACGACGCCAGCGGTGTCGGCAGGTGCCTCGACCGCAGACATCTCGTCAGGCGGGGCGGCGGGCGTCTCGGTGGGCGGGGCGGCGGCGCTTACGGCCGCCGCGACGGCGATCTCGAGCGGATCCAGGCCCGTGGGTGCCGGGAGGCCCCCGACGAGTCGTCCGAGCACCTCGAGCAGCTCCGCGGCGCCGGGTCGGCGGGAGGGATCCTTACGCATCGTGGCGCTGACTACGTCGCGTAGTACCGGGTCCAAACCGGTGAGGTCAGGTTCCGCATAGACCGCACGTTGCAACAGAACCTGCGGTGATCCGTTACCGAACGGCAGTCGTCCGGTCGCGGCGAAGAGGACTGCTCCACCCCACGTGAAGACGTCTGACGCCATCGTGAGCGGCTGCCCCAGGACATGCTCCGGGGTAATAAATGCGGGGGTACCCATCCCGGGCCCTGATCCGCCGCGACCCGGTAGGGCAACGGTGTTCAGAACTCGCGACAACCCGAAGTCGACGAGACGGATTCCACCCTCGAAAAGCACCACATTCGCCGGTTTAAGGTCACCGAAGACGAGACCGGCACCATGGAGCCCCGTCAGCGCCGAACCGAGCGCCACGGCGAGCCGGCGAACGTCGGGCACCGCCAGCGGACCGCCCTGCGCGACCGTCGCTGCCAGGGTCGGAGCGTCCACGAACTCGGTGACGACATACGGCGGATGGGCGGATGTGTCGGCGTCGATGATGTCCGCCAGGCACGGAGGTGCCAGTGCGCGGACGGTCTCGAGATCGGCGCGCAGCCTGCGGCGGAAATCATGGTCGCGAGCGAACGCCGCGCTGATCACCTTGATGGCCACCTGGCCGCCCTCGGGATCCCGCCCGAGATAGACCGGCCCGGTTCCGGCCTCGAGGAGCTGACGTTCTACAGCATACGGACCGATCGAAACCGGTTGATTGCCGCGCGAACGTTCGAGGTGTCGCCGGGCAATGACCACAGATTCGACACCTCCGAAATATTTGTGAAACCCCGTAACGGGATGTCGCAGGCGCGTCGGGCGCAACCGCATGTTATCGGCGCGGTCGGGCGCCTACGCGGCCTGGTTACGCTTCGCGGTTCCCGAGGACGGCCGCGGCGGCGAGTAACGGGCCCGGGTGGCGGTGCACCGCCTCGGTCGTCAACGGGCCACCAGCGAGCGCACGGAGAACCTCCTCGCGGTGCGGGACCTGCGCACCTGGCGCCCTTACCAGCCCGGCGAGCGCGACGAGCCCGCCCAGGTGACGCTCCAGACCATCCCGATCCGGGCCGGGAACCCCACCCAGCCACGCCCGATGCTGGTCCGCGCTCATGATTTCCCACACCACCCGGTCCGTCACCCCCACAGGCCCCTTCGGACCACCCTGCGGACCACTCGGACCATTCGGCCAGTCATGAATGGCCACGATGTGCGGCACCCGAATCAGCCCCGTACCGGCGTCATCGGCGTCACCGGCGGCACCGGCACCGGCCGGGCCACGGGCCCCACCGACGGCGACGACACCCGCACTGCCGGGCGGCGGGCCGGAAAGCTCCGGGCGATGGTCCGCGACGACGATCCGCACCGACAGGCCGCGGCCGGCCCGGGCATCGCGGACCCGGCCCGCGAAGCAGACCGCGAGCGCCGCGGCGGCCGTCGGCGCGTAGCGCGCGTGCACGGCGACGGCCGTCAGGTCGGCCGCCCGCACCAGGGCGGTGGCCGTGCGGGCGGCCTGGGCGGGGTCGGCCATGACGAAGTCGACCAGCGTGACGACCGAGCCCTCCGCCGGGTCTCCGGGCCGCACCCGGCAGACCGGGGAGTCGGGTAAGCGGCGGACCCGGTCGATGGTGATCAGACCGTCGGCGTAGGGCAGCCGCAGCCGGGGCAGATCCTCGGCGGCGATCGCGTGCGGGTCGCCGCCCGCCATCGACCCGCCCCCTCGCGACCACTCCCGGTACGAAGGACCTTACCGTCGGCGCACACGGCAGGGGGACGAAACGGCAACCCGCCAGTCGGCGGGCAACTACCGGCCCCGCCGCTGCCGGCGCAGGCCGGCGCCGGCAGCGGCTACTCGACCTGGCCGCCCGTCGAGCGCGCGAAGGGCCGCAGCCGCGAGACCAGGCCGCGCACTTCGGCGCTCGCGGCGGCGAGCGTCTCCTCGTTCGACGTCGCGGCGCCGTCGAGGAGCACGTCGAGCGCGATCAGGCGCTCGGCGACCTCGGTGATGAGGTCGAAGTCGCGCACCCGCTGGTGGGCGAGTTCGGCCAGCCGCTCGTTCTTCTCGAACAGCTCGACGAAGACGCTCACCTTGGCCCGCAGCAGCCAGGGGTCGAACGGCTTGGCGATGTAGTCCACCGCGCCGACCGCGTAACCCCGGAAGGCGTGGTGCGGCTCGCGGTCGATCGCCGTCAGGAAGATGATCGGAGTGTCCCGCGTCCGCCCGCGCTGCTTGATCCGGTGCGCGGTCTCGAAGCCGTCCATTCCAGGCATCTGGACGTCGAGGAGGATGACCGCGAAGTCGTCGATGAGCAGGCGCTTGAGCGCCTCCTCGCCCGAGGACGCGGTCACCAGATCCTGGTCCAGGGAGGCGAGGATCGCCTCCAGCGCCATCAGGTTGTCGGGTCGGTCGTCCACCAGGAGGATCTTGCTCCGGGGCCGCTCAGTGTTCGACGCGCCCTCGGTGTCGACAGGACCGCCGGTCCGCTCGGTCACCCGCCTGCCTCCTCCTTCGCCGGTCGGCCTGGGTGTTCGTGGTGATGGCACCACTGCTCAACCATCGCCGATCGGCATGTCCGGTCCAGCACCGGCCTGTCAACACCTACCCGAATGCGCACCATACGCGATCTGATCATCACAGATACGACCGCATCACTCCGAGGAGGTGATCAAGGTCTACCGGCTTGGTGATGTAGTCGCTCGCACCGGCGGAAATGCTCTTCTCCCGGTCACCGGGCATCGCCTTCGCGGTCAGCACGAGGATCGGCAGCGCCGCGAAGGCCGGCATCGCACGGATCTCCGACGTGGTCTCGTTGCCGTCCATGCCCGGGAGCATGACGTCCATCAGCACCAGGTGCACCGGCGCGTTGTCCTGCTGCAGCATTCGGATGGCGTCGTGGCCGTTGTCGGCGTAGAGCACCCGCATGCCGTGCATCTCCAGCGCGCTGGTCAGGGCGAACACGTTGCGGACGTCGTCGTCGACCACCAGGATGCTGGCGCCCACGAGCGGGTCGCCGCCGTCCAGGTTCGTCGTCGGCGGCCGCGCGGGCGCCTGTGGGTCGGTGAGGAACGGGGTGCCCTCGGCGGGCGTCCGGTCGCCGGCTGCGTCGGTGCCGCCGCGGCCCGACCACGAGGTGCGCGACAATCGGCGGGCCACCTTGGGCTCGACGGGCCGGCCGGGCGCTCCGTAGACCCGTTCGCCGTCACGTTGCCTGCCKGTGCCCGCCCCGTTGGACGTGCCGGCAGGAGCCGGGCCGGCGCCCTCCCGGTGCGCCGCGTCACCGGGCGACTCCGGCGCCGCCGGCCTGCGCTCCGCCGGGACGAGCGCGGCCCGCTCGACGCCGGCCAGCACCGGCCCACGACCGTCGTCCCCGCCGTCGGCCCGTGACCGCGGCTGGACGGCACCGTCCACGATCATGAGGACGCCGTCGGGCTCGCCGGGGTGGGGGCCCGCGGGTGCCTCCGGAGGCATCACCGACGGGACGAACAGGGTGAACGTGCTGCCCTGCCCGATCTGACTGGAGACGGCGATCGACCCGCCCAGCAGGCGGGCGATCTCCTTGCTGATCGACAGCCCCAGGCCGGTACCGCCGTAGCGGCGCGAGGTCGTGCCGTCCGCCTGCTGGAAGGCCTCGAAGATCATCCTGAGTTTCTCGGCCGCGACCCCGATGCCGGTGTCGGTGACGGCGAAGGACAGCACCATCGGCGCCGAGCGCAGGCTGGGCGCGACGAACGGGGTGTCGGGCGAGGCGACGGCGACGTCCAGCCGGACGGTGCCGGCGTCGGTGAACTTGACCGCGTTCGACAGCAGGTTCTTGAGCACCTGCTGGATGCGCTGCTCGTCGGTGACGAACTCGTCCGGCACGTCCTCGGTGACGCTGATCTCGAAGGTGAGGCCCTTCTCCTCGGCGGTGGGCCCGAACACGCCCGCCACCGCGTCGCACAGCGCGGCGGTGCGCACCGGGCCGGCGTCGACGTTCATCTTGCCGGCCTCGACCTTGGAGAGGTCGAGGATGTCGTTGATCAGCCCGAGCAGCTCCGAGCCGGCGGAGTGGATCGTCTCGGCGAAGTCGATCTGCTTCTGGCTCAGGTTGTGGTCGGGGTTGTCGGCCAGCAGCTTGGCGAGGATGAGCAGGCTGTTCAGCGGGGTGCGCAGCTCGTGGCTCATGTTCGCCAGGAACTCCGACTTGTACTGCGAGGACAGCGCGAGCTGCTCGGCCTTCTCCTCGAGCCCGATCCGGGCCAGCTCGATCTCCTGGTTCTTCTCCTCCAGCAGCGCCGCCTTCTCCTCCAGCTCGTTGTTCGTGCGCTGGAGTTCGACGGACTGCGAGCGCAGCTCCTGGGTCAGCCGCTGCGACTGGGCGAGCAGCTCCTCGGTGCGGGCGTTCGCCATGATCGTGTTCAGGACGACGCCGATGGTGTCGACGAGCTGGTCGACGAGCGTGAGGTGCAGGTCGGAGAACGGAGTGAAAGAGGCCAGTTCGATCACACCGAGAACCTGGTTCTCGAAGATGACCGGAACGACGACCAGGTCGCACGGCGGCGCCTCGCCCAGGCCGCTGCGGATGTTGAGGTAGCCGGCGGGCACGTCCTCGACCCGGATGCGCTTCTTCTCCAGCGCCGCCTGGCCGATGAGGCCCTCGCCGAACAGGAACGTGCCGTCCGAGCGGCGCCGCGGCACCGAGCCGTAGCCGGCGACGTAGCGCAGCTTGTCGCCCTCGATGAAGTCGAGCAGGTAGACCGTACCCTGCTGGGCGTTCACGGCCGGCGTCATCTCACTGATGATCATCTGGCAGACGGTGTAGAGGTCGCGCTGGCCCTGCATCTTGCTGCCGATGAGGGCCAGGTTCGACTTGAGCCAGTCCTGCTGGGCGTTGACCTCGGTGGTCTCCCGCAGCCGGGCGATCATCTGGTTGATGTTGTCCTTGAGCTCGGCGACCTCGCCCTCGGCCTCCACCGTGATGGAGCGGGTCAGGTCACCGCGGGTCACCGCGGTGGACACGTCGCCGATCGCGCGGAGCTGGATCGTCAGCGTCGACGCGAGCTGGTTGACGTTGTCGGTCAGGTCTTTCCAGGTGCCCGCGACACCGGCGACCGTGGCCTGGCCGCCCAGCTTGCCCTCGACGCCCACCTCGCGGCCGACCCGGGTGATCTCGGCCGCGAAGGACGAGAGCTGGTCGACCATCGTGTTGACGGTGTCCTTCAGCTCGGCGATCTCGCCCTGCGCGGTGACGGTGATCTTCTGCGAGAGGTCACCGCGGGCCACCGCCCTGGTCACCGCGGAGATGTTGCGGACCTGGCCGGTGAGGTTGCCGGCCATCGAGTTCACCGACTCGGTGAGATCCCGCCACACCCCGGAGACCCCCCGAACGTGCGCCTGACCACCCAGGTTGCCCTCGGTACCGACCTCCCAGGCCACCCGGGTCACCTCGTCGGCGAACGACGAGAGCTGGTCGACCATGGTGTTCAGGGTTTCCTTGAGCTCGAGGATCTCACCCTGCGCGGTGACGGTGATCTTCTGCGAGAGGTCACCGCGGGCCACCGCCGTCGCGACCAGGGCGATGTTGCGGACCTGGCTGGTCAGGTTGCCGGCCATCGAGTTCACCGACTCGGTGAGATCCCGCCACACCCCGGAGACCCCCCGAACGTGCGCCTGACCACCCAGGTTGCCCTCGGTACCGACCTCCCAGGCCACCCGGGTCACCTCGTCGGCGAACGACGAGAGCTGGTCGACCATCGTGTTCAGGGTGTGCGCGAGACCCGCCACCTCGCCGCGGGCGTCGACGGTGATCTGGCGGGTCAGGTCACCGCGGGCCACCGCGGCGGCGACCTCGGCGATGCTGCGCACCTGGGTGGTGAGGTTGCCGGCCATGACGTTCACCGAGTCGGTGAGATCACGCCACACCCCGGAGACACCCTTGACCTGGGCCTGGCCGCCGAGCTTGCCCTCGGTGCCGACCTCCTTGGCCATTCGGGTGACCTCGTCGGCGAACGCGGAGAGCTGGTCCACCATCGTGTTGACGGTCGACTTCAGCTCGTGGATCTCACCGCGCGCGTCGACCGTGATCTTCTGCGACAGGTCACCCTGCGCCACCGCCGTGGTCACCTGGGCGATGTTGCGGACCTGGCTGGTCAGGTTGCCGGCCATCGAGTTCACTGACTCGGTCAGGTCCCGCCAGACCCCGGAGACCCCCATGACCTTGGCCTGGCCACCGAGGTTGCCCTCGGTACCGACCTCCTTCGCCACCCGGGTCACCTCGTCGGCGAACGACGAGAGCTGGTCCACCATCGTGTTGACGGTTGTGCCGATCCGGAGGAACTCGCCACGCACCGGCTGCCCGGCGATCTCCAGCGCCATCTGCTGGGAGAGGTCACCCTCCGCCACCGCGGCGATGACCCTGGCGACCTCGTGGGTGGGCCGGGCCAGGTCGTCGATGAGCGAGTTCACCGAGAGCGTGAGCTCGTCCCAGCCGCCACTGCCACCAAGGTCGTCCATTCGCAGGGTGAGACGACCGTCACGTCGAATTACCTTGCTCACCCTGGAAACCTCGCGGGCGTGCCGCTCCTGCATCCCGGCGAGCTCGTTGAACCGGCGGGCGACGTCCCCGCCGACGCCGTCACCGATCGGCAGCCGGACGCCGAACTCGCCGTCGACGAGCCGGTCGAGCCCGGTGAGCAGGCTGGAGAGCAGGGCGTCCGTGCCACCGCCGGGCCCCGTGGCGGCGCCCGTGCCCGTGCTGTTCACCGCGGCGTTCACCGGCAGGGTGGCCGTGGCGCCCGCGGGCGGGCCACCGGAATCCCCGGCACTCGCGGGGAACTGCTGGCGGTCGGGGCTCGCGTCGGCGCTCATCAGTCTCCTACCTTGCCTGTGACGGTGGAATTATCGGGGCTGCGAACCGCTTCAAAACGACTCCGGCACCGACGTCGGTGGGTTCGGTGACCACCCCGTGGGGTGCGCGACCAGGCCCGGGCCGCTGCCGGCGGAGGGCGGGCAGCTGTCGGGTCGGCGGCTGTCGGGTCGGTGTACATGCGGCTCGCATCCGTTCGGCTGGCTCCTGGGGATCGGACGGGACTGGCCTGTGCGGGTTCGGTCGCTGGTGGTCGGGCTGCTGGTCGTCGGGTCGCTGGTGGTCCGGCTTGTGGGGCGCCGGCCCGCGGGGGGCCGTCGGCAGTGTGGTCCAGATCCGGCGGCGGACGGGCGTGGGGCGGTCAGTGGTGCGGAATGCATCCGTGGAGGGGAGGTGTGATGGTGTCGTGCGGTCGATCCGGACTGTGGTTCTGCCGTGGACTTTTGCCCCCAGCTGAGCAACTTCACGCTGCACAACTTCATGACAAGAGCGCTCGGACCGAACGCACCAGCCGCCAGTATCCGCCTTACCGAGGACAACGCAGGAGAGACTGAGCCACATGAACGCCGACCCCGCGGCACAGGCCGGAGACCGGCGCACTCCACCGCGTTCGGTCGCCCTCCCGCCGACCGCCGACTCACCCCGGTCGGCGCGGCGGTTCGTGCAGGAGACGCTGCGCGGCAGGCTGGACGAGGACACGCTGGATTCGGCGCTGCTGCTGGTCACCGAGCTGGTCACCAACGTGGTCGTGCACGCCGGCACGGTCGCGACGGTCGACGTCGCCGAGGAGCACGGCAGCGTGCGGGTGGCCGTGGGCGACCGCCATCCCGTGCGCATCGGCGTCGGCCGGCGCGAGACGGCCGTGCGCCGGCCGCAGCCCACCGACCCCGACGAGGACATCGAAAGCCTGGAGAGCCTGGAAGGACTTGAAGGGTTCGAGACGATCGGCGGCGGCACGGCCGGCATCGACGGCCTGCGTGAGGACGGACGCGGGCTGGCCCTCGTAGACGCGCTCGCCGGCTCCTGGGGAACGGAGCACGTGGCCGGGGGGAAGACGGTCTGGTTCCGGCTGGAATCCCGGCGGCGGGAGGACCCGCGGCGGTCGGCCTCGCTGGACGACGTCCATTCCGCGCCGAGCATCACCCACGATCCGGTACCCCCACAGCCCACGCCTTCGGGCCCTCCTCCGGGCCCGCTCGGCGCGTCGCCTGTCGACGATCTCCTGATGACCACCGCCGGCGCCGGTACCACCACGGTGACGGCCCGGGCGCCAACGGCGATGTCGACCCGGATGCCCCGGCTGCTGGCCCGCGACACCGCGCGGGCGCTGACCGCCGAGGGCG
Source organism: Parafrankia soli (assembly GCF_001854695.1). Lineage (GTDB taxonomy): Bacteria > Actinomycetota > Actinomycetes > Frankiales > Frankiaceae > Parafrankia > Parafrankia soli. The sequence goes on along the minus strand of NZ_MAXA01000036.1, from coordinate 84,780 downwards.
AGGTCTCCGAACTGCTCGCCCAGCTGCTGGACGCCGTCCCGGCCGTCGGTGGCCGGGTACAGCGCCCCTCGCAGGACGGTGTGCGCACCGAGACGGTGGCCACGCTCGGGCGTACCGGGCCGAGCGCCGACGCACGGGTGTTCGCCCTGGACCCGACGCAGGACAGCCTCGGCGAGCTCCTGCTGTGGCCGTACCGCGCCGCGGACGACCGCCCGGCCGGCGTGCCCGGCGAGCCCGGCGAGCCCGGCGAGCCCGACGAGCCCGACGAGCCTGGCGAGCCCGACGCGGGCCACGAGCCTGGCAACGGCGCCCACCACGCCGCCGTCCACCACGCCGAATTCGACCGCGACCCGTTCGACATCGAGCGGATCCAGCTCGTCTCGCGGTGGATGGCGCTGGCGCTCGGCGGCGGCGACATGCGGCGCGCGGAGGAGCGCCGCATCGGGATGCTGTCCTTCCTCGCCGAGGCGTCCGACCTGCTCGCGGGCAGCCTGGATCTCACCCACTCGCTGACGCTGCTCGCCCGGCTGCCGGTCCCCCGCCTCGCGCAGTGGTGCGCGGTGTACCTCAACCGGGACGACGCCGGCCCGAAGCTCCAGGCGGTCGGGCATGCCGAGGAGTCGGAGACCGCGGCGCTGAACGAGGCCGCCGTCGACCCGGACGGCGCGCTCATGGYCGCCGTACGCGCCGCCCGTGGGGACCAGGTGCAGACCGTCACGGCGTTCGGCGGGCCGGCACTCGTCGTCGTCCTGCAGGCGCGCCGGCGGGTGCTCGGCGTGCTCGCGCTCGGCCGCTCGGCCGGGCACACCTTCCTCGCGGACGAGATCGACCTGCTCGCGGACCTGGCCCGGCGCGCGTCGTTCGCCGTGGACAAYGCCCGGCTCTACAGCCGCCAGGTGGAGCTCGCCGGCACCCTGCAGGCCGGCCTGCGCCCGCCGGCGCTGCCCCGCATCCCCGGGATGGATCTCGGCTCCGCCTACGGCGCCGCGCAGTCCGCCGGTCTGGACGTCGGCGGGGACTTCTTCGACCTGATCTCCGGCCCGACCGGCTGGACGGTGGCCATCGGCGACGTCTGCGGCAAGGGCGCGGAGGCCGCCACCGTCACCGGTGTGGCCCGTGCCGTGCTCCGCCTGCTCACCGGGCGGGGCGCGGACCTCGAGGAGCTGCTGGTCGAGCTGAACCGGGCACTGCGGGACACCGCCACCTCGCACCCGAACGGGCATGGCCGGTTCTGCACACTGGCCGCCGCGTCGCTGCTGCCGTCCGAGACCGACGGCGCCCGGCTGCGCCTGCACCTCGCCGGGCACCCGCAGCCGGTCGTCCTGCACAAGGACGGCACGGCCTCACTCGTCGGCCGGACAGGCACGCTGCTGGGCGTGCTCGACGACGGCGAGACGTCCTTCCCCGGCCTGGACCTGCACCTGCACGCCGGGGAGTCCCTGGTGCTCTACACCGACGGGGTGGTGGAGGCGCGCCGCGGGCGCGAGCTGTTCGGCGACCAGCGGCTGGTCGACGCGGTCGCCGGCTGCGCGGGCCTGTCCGCGCAGGGGGTGGCCGACCGGCTGCTCACGGCCGCCGAGCGTTTCGCCGGTGGCAACCTGCGCGACGACGTCGCGATCCTGGTCACCCGGGTCGCGGACTGACCTCGGTCCCGGCCGGCCCTCGCCGGCCGCTCGCGGGCCGGCCGCTCGCCGGCCCGTCGCGGACCGGTCGCTCACCGCCCGGCGACGCCCCGGAGTGAAGGCGGTTCGCCGGTGTGGTGAACTGGTTGGAGCACCGATGACACAACACCCGCCAATGGCCCCAACGCCATTGCCGGACGTTCGTCACACAACACCGCGTAGGAGATTGCTCAGGCGATCCGATGGGTAGGCGGTCCGGGATGTCCCCGTTCAGACATGGTGATCGATGAGTCCTACGTCGGTTCCGATGAACGTGGTGCGGCAGGCGAGTTCGTGTCGCCCACCGGCCACGCACATCCTCGCCGAGCTGCCCTACCTGCCGTCCGCCGTCCCGCAGGCGCGGCGGGTCCTCCGTGAGTGCCTGGTTCTGACCGGCCTGCCCGACGACACGCAGTGCACCGCCGAGCTGCTGGTCAGTGAACTCGTCACCAACGCGGTCAAGTACGGGCGGCCACCGGTGTGGCTGCTGGTCGAGCTGCGGCCGGGCCTCGTCCACGCCTCGGTCTCGGACACGTCGACCACCCTGCCGCAGCGCCGCGAGGCCGACCCGGACGCCGAGGGCGGCCGCGGCCTGCTCGTCCTGGACGCCCTGGCCGGCAGCTGGGGCGCGGTGTCGGTGGAGTCCGGCAAGTACCTCTGGTTCGACCTCCCGGTCATCCGGACGGCCTAGCCGAGGCGGCGGGCCCTGGCGATCGTCGATCATCTCCGGGAAGAGACCACGGTCGACGATCGCTGGGGCGGGGGCGATCGCCCCCGTCACCAGTAGCTACCAGGAAAAAGCGGCTTGCATCGACCCCGCGAGATCGGGTCAAAAGCGCTTCCCGCCCCTGTTACAGGGGGATCCGTGGTACCTGGAAGTGCGGGAACGTATCTCCCCTGCAAATCCACTTGCCGAGCGGCTAGGAACGCAGAATTATGGCAATGATCACGTCCGTGTAGGTTCCGGGACTCGGGTCCGTGTCACCAGACGCCAAGTAGGTCCCGACGCGTCACGGTTCGCAAGGTCCGGGCGCGCCTGACCAGCTATTTCGCGGATGCGGGCCACCGCCTCGCGGGCCTTCCGGGCCGGTAGACCCAGCCTTTCGGTGGATGCTTCTTCATCGACAGGGGACCTGAGCTGCGGTAACGCGCCAGTTGGCGTCTGGTGACATGGACCCGAGTCCCGGGCCGTGTACTGCGCCTCCTGCTGGGAATCGATGGGCACCCGGCCCCGCCCACGGCTACCCCGCCCGCCAGGCCGCGATCGCCCTCACCGAGGACTGCACCTGGCCTGAGCGGTCGGTATGGGAGGTCGGCGACCATGCCGACGCCCACAACGAGACGACCAGGGCGCTGACGTTCTCGACCGCCAGCCGCTGGAGCGTGCGCTGCTGGCTGCGTTCGCCGACATCGTGCGCGATCTCGCCGGCCCGGTCGCAGACCTTGGCTGCGGGCCCGGCTATGCGACGGCCTACCTGCACACGTTGGGGCTGGACGTGTTCGGTGTGGATCTGTCGGCGCCAATGGTCACCTTGGCCCGAAGCTCTCATCCAGGGCTGCGGTTCGAGGTGGGCACGATGACCGCGCTGGACCTGCCGGACCGCACGCTCGGCGGTGCCCTCTGCCGCTACTCGCTCATCCACACCCCGCCCGCCGACATCCCCGCCAGGCTGGTGAGCCAGGCAGGGCTTGTCGAGGTCGCCCGGCTCGTACGAGCACCAGTGGAAGAGAACGAGGCCGGCAGGCACAGCTGCTGGCCCGCCGTCTCAGCGACTGACCTGCCAGAAAGCACGGCCGGAACCCTGCCATTTACCGGGGTCGATCACACCTCGCCCGCTCACAGTCCCCGCCACAGCACCACCCCGGCCACGGCGAGCGGGGGGTAGGTGGCCCGCAGCGCCGGCCGGGTCGTTTTCCTGCCGGTCTGCTTGTCAGGGGGAGCGCGTGCCCGCGGCTCGCCACGGCATGATCGTTTCGCCAGGTTCGCCGGCTGGGGGCCGCGCCGTCCTTGATCGGCGGGTTGGACCTGCCCGCCGCTTGCCGTTGCAGCCGCTGGGCCGGTGTGTCGCTGTGGGTGGCAGGATCAGGCAGTATGTCCATCACGGGGGCAGGCGCACAGTGGGATTTCTTCGTTTCGTACACCAAGGATGACCGGCCGTGGGCGGAGTGGGTGGCCTGGCAGCTGGAGGTGGAGGCCGGCTACAGCGTGCTGGTCGAGGCCTGGGACTTCGTGCCTGGGGCGAACTGGGTAACGCGCATGCAGCAGGGCGTCGCTCAGGCGCAGCGCACCATCGCGCTGTTGTCGAACGCCTACCTTCGCTCGGTCTACGGGCAGGCGGTGTGGCAAGCCGCGTACGCCGCCGACCCCCTTGGCTTCAACCGCAAGCTCGTGCCGATCCGGCTGGAGGACTGCCCCCGTCCGGGGCTACTCGGACAGATCGTCCCGATCGACCTGTTCGACCGCTATCCCGCCGACGCCGCCCGTCAACACCTCCTCGACACCATCGCCACGACACTGAACGGAACGGCGAAGCAACTGGCCTCGCCGGCCTCCCCGGGCACACCGCCGCCTTTCCCCGGCACACCTCCGGACAAAGGACAGTCCCCGCCGCTGTCCCCTCCCACTGGCGTGGGCAGCGAGAAAAAGCCACCGGCCGAACCGCCTCCCCCGAATCCTCGCTCGCGGTGGGCTCTGGCTGCCCTCGCGCTGGTCGTGGTTGTTGCGATCGTTGTCACGGTGTGGCTGGTATGGCTGCGTGACAGTCCGTCGCCGGTGGGGGACTGCGAGAAGGTCTCGGTGCTGACCGGTCAGGTGGACAGTCCCTACTACAGGTACGGCGAGGTGCTGGCCGGGTTGGTCCACGCCGCCTATCCCGGCACGACCGTGGACGTGATATCGACCGGTGGGAGCGCCCATAACCTGAGCAGCGTCGGTCACCAGATGGCCCGGTGCACCGTGTCAATCGTCCAGTTCACGACGGCGGTCGACGCGCGTTACGGGGCGTCGCAGTTCGCCGGCTCACCGATCGAGGGGCTGCGTTCGGTCGGACCGCTGTGGTTCGACCTGCTGCAGCTGGTCGTGCGGGAGGACTCCGACATCACCACCGCGGATCAGCTCTGTTCCGGGAGGGGCGTGGCCAGCGGGCTTCTGGACTCCGGGACCGAGCAGATCGGGCAGGTTCTCTTCCGTCAGATCGAGACTGCGGCTGGCTGCTCGATCGCGACCAAGCCAACGAAACTGGCTGACGGGTTGGCCGAGCTCCGTGCCGGGCGTGTCGACGCGGTGCTGTGGGCCGGCGGGGTACCGACCGAGGAGATCCGCCGGGAGGCGATAGACGGGGTGGGTCTGCGCATGCTGCCACTCGAGGAGTATCGGGACGCCATGCAGGATGAGTGGGACATCTACTACGGGTCCCGGGCAGGGACCAATTTCGTCGCCGGGCCGGTGTACGACATCGAAACCATCCGACCACAGGACTATCCGGGTATCAGGACGACGTCCACGGTCGCCGTGCCCAACGGGATCGTGGCGAACGAGGCCGCGGACCCGGACCTGGTCAGATACGTCGCACAAGCGCTGATCGAGCAGCGCACCGCCTTCGAACGCGTGTTGTGGCCCGACGGCGGAGGCCAGGGCTTCCGGACCGGCGCCCAGACGGTAGGAACCAGCCCCTTCTACTGCCTCGTATCCCTGCATCCCGGAGCCAAGAAGTACTACCAGTCCGCAGGCATCAGCCCGCGCTGCCCGACCTCCTGATCAACGACGAAGCGCCCGCCTCGGGGGACGATCAGCGTCAGGTCCGCCGGCGTCGCCGTATCGGGGCAGGTGGGCACAGCGAGTCTGGTAGCCGGTGTGGGCACCTCGCCCTCCGCCCCCCAGGCACTATCTTCCGCGGGCCCGGGGACAACCCGATAGAAGATCCAATCGTCTCGGACGCGGGTACCTGGACGACCAGCTTCTTCGCCCACAGCAGTACGCCACCCGGCCTATACGAAGTCCTCGTCACCGAGGATGCGGGCGGGTGCTCGCTGTCGTTCTCGAAGGTCTTCACAGTGACGGGGTAGGCGTCGTCACCAGGTTCGGCGCGAACCCGACCCCACCCTGGTAGGTCGGGTTCGCGTTCTCGGGGTCTGAGGAACATCGGAACCGAAAACAGCGATAGGGCCTGTGCTGGCCGTGCCGGCAGATCTGAAGATCGCCGCTAGCACGATGCCGAGCAACCGCGGCGGTTGAGTGACAGCCAGGACTCACCCAGCCGCCACGCATCACCGGGCGCCGCGGCCTGACCTGTACAAGTCCGGTTCCCGTACCCGTCTAGTCCACGACGATGCGGTGGGCGCGCGGGTGGCCGAGGAACTCGTGCATCGCGAACTCGTAGCCGTAGGCGCCGGCCATCGGGAAGACGACGACATCCCCGGCGCGCAGCCGGTCGACGGTCACGTCGCGGGCGAGGGTGTCCTCGGGAGTGCACAGCTCCCCCACCACGGTCACCCGGCCCGCGGTCACCTCCGGCCGGGGCCAGCCGCGCGGCCAGTCGCCCCGCGGGACGACGGCGAAGTTGTGGACGATCTCCCAGGAGGTCGGGAGCTGGAAGTGGTGGATGCCGCCACGCAGAACCGCGAAGGCGCCGCCGTGGACCACCTTGACGTCGGTCACCTCGGCCGCGTACCAGCCGCAGTCGGCCACCAGCGCCCGGCCGGGCTCGAAGACCACCTGGACGCCGGCCGGGGGGTGCAGCCGGTCCAGGCCGGCGCCGAAGACGCCCAGGTCGAAGGGGCGCTCGCCGAGCCGATCGGGCTCGAAGGGCACTCCGAAGCCGCCGCCGACGTCCACCACCCGCAGGTCGACCCCGCCCAGGCGGGCCTGCCGGACGGCGAAGTCCAGGCACCACCGCACATAGTCCAGGTGGGCGGCGGCGTCGAGGTTCCCCGACACCGCGTGAACGTGGAAGCCGACCAGGTCGATCCACGGCAGCGAGCGGGCGAGCTCCACCGCTGCGGGCACGTCCCGCTCCTGGATTCCGAAGGCGGTCGGGCGCCCGCCCATCCGCAGCGAGCCGGGGAGGCCGACGCGGGCCGGGTTCACCCGCAGCGCGACGGCGGCCCGCCGCCCCGTCTCCGCCGCCACGGCGTCGATCCGCCGCAGTTCCAGCGGGCTCTCGGCGTTGACGACGTCGACCGAGGCGCCCCCCGCCGGCTCCGCGCCGAGGAGCGCGCGCAGCAGGCTCCCCGACTTGCCCGGCCCGGACGCCACCAGCCGCGCCCCGCCGGACGGGTGCTGCCCGGCCGCCCGCAGCGCGCCCCGCCGCCGGGCGCGCTCCACGGCCTCGGTGGCCAGGGCGAGCTCGTGCGCGGAGGAGACCTCGAACCCGTCGATCCCGGCCCCGGCGTCGGTGTTCGCGGTTCCGGCGAGCAGGGCGTCGAGGATCGGGGGGAAGGCGTTCGCCTTGACCGCGAAGAGCAGCTCCGCCCAGTCGGGCAGGTGTCGGCGCAGCTCGGCGGCCCGTGCCGCGGCCACCGCCGGCGAGTAGAGGTAGCCGCCGATCTCTCCGCGCCGCGCGGGCCACTCCCGCAGGCACGCGAGCACCGCCGCCGGCAGCCGATCGGGGCCGAGCGCGCGCAGCGGCGCGGCGGAGATGGGGAGATCCAGCACGGCGCACCCTTCCGGCGCCCGTGCGCCCGTGACCAGGACCGCACCCGCTCGGCCCGGTTCCCGCGCGACGTCCGACGTCCCGACATGTGACGATGACGGGGTTGATGCGCAACGCGCAAGCCCGGCGACGTTACGAGCAGCTGCCACGGGCCGCCGAGGGTGACGTACGACCAACCGGAGGTCACCGGAAACGAGCCGTTTCCAGCCCTGGGCGACCGTAACCTTACGAAGGGCAACATTTTCGTACGGGTAACCGCGGCCACGAGGGCAGCCACGAGAGGAAGACCTCTGCTCGTTCACAGGCCGGGGATCGGGAATGAATTAAGTTAACCTTCCTTGACCCGGCCCGTTCGAAGGGGAATCGCCCGTGACGACGATCTCGCCAGCCGATGTCGGCGTCGGCCCCGACGGCGCGGATCCCGCCGTGGCGCCGGCGATCCTGGCCCGGCAGGAGGCCCGCGAATCGGCCGCCCGCACCTACGCCCGCTCCCTGCCGATCGTGCCGGTCGAGGCGGCGGGCTGTTGGATCGTGGGTGCCGACGGACGACGCTACCTGGACTTCCTCGCCGGTGCCGGCACCCTGGCCGTCGGCCACAACCACCCGGTGGTCGTCGAGGAGATCGAGCGGGTCCTGCGCTCGGGTGCCCCGCTGCACGCCCTCGACATCGCCACCCCGGAGAAGGACGCGTTCACCGAGGAGCTGGTGGGCGACCTGCCGCCCGGGCTGCGGGAGGACCCGAAGCTGCTGTTCTGCGGGCCGACCGGCGCGGACGCCGTCGAGGCGGCGCTGAAGCTGGCGCAGACGGTCACCGGGCACCACAACGTGCTCGCCTTCACCGGCGCCTACCACGGGATGACGTCCGGAGCCCTCGCCGTGACCGGCAAGGTCGCCGCGAAGGAGCCGCTGCCGGTCGCCGGGGCGGTCGTCCGGCTGCCGTTCCCCTACCCCTACCGCTGCCCGTTCGGGGTCGGCGGCGCGGCGAGCGCGGAGATCTCGGCCAGCTACGTCGAGCGGCTGCTCGACGACTCGTGCGGCGGGATCACCAGCCCGGCGGCGATGATCCTCGAGCCGGTGCAGGGCGAGGGCGGCGTGATCCCGGCGCCGGACACCTGGCTGCGCGCGATGCGCGAGCTCACCACTCGCCGCGGCATCCCGCTCATCCTGGACGAGGTGCAGACCGGGGTCGGGCGCACCGGCACGTTCTGGGCCTGTGAGCGCGCCGGGGTGGTGCCCGACATGCTCGTCATGTCCAAGGCGATCGGTGGCGGCCTGCCGCTGGCGGTCGTCGCCTACCGCGCCGAGCTGGACACCTGGGCTCCGGGCGCGCACGCCGGCACGTTCCGCGGCAACCAGCTCGCCATGGCCGCCGGGCGCGCCACACTCGAGCTCGTGCGGACGCAGGCCTTGGCCGAGCGCGCGGCCGCGGCCGGCGAGCGGCTGCTGACCGGCCTGGAGAGCATCGCCCGGGGCAAGCCGTTCATCGGCGACGTGCGCGGGCGGGGCCTGATGCTCGGGCTGGAGGTCGTCTCGGCCGAGGCGGCGCCGGACGAGATCGGCGCGCGCCCGGCGGACCCCCGCCTCGCCGCGGCGATCCGGTCCGAGTGCCTCGCCCGTGGTCTGATCATCGAGCTCGGCGGCCGGGACGACGCCGTCCTGCGGCTGCTGCCGCCGCTGACCGTCACCGACGAGGAGGCCGACCTCGCGTTGGAGATCCTCGCGGAGTCCGTTTCCGCGGCGACTGTCACCGCAGCGACTGCAACCGCGGCGACCGAGCAGGCGGGATGACCAGGCCGGGTCACCGCCCGGCCGACGAGTTGCGGGACCTGCTCGGCGTCGCCCTGGGCGCGCTCGACGCGGGCCGCCGCGACCGGGTCGGCCCGCTGCCGGCCGGCGGGCCGGTGGCCGTCCGGCGGGTGGCGCTGGCCGCGCTCGGCGGGGGGCGGCTGCTCACCGCGGCGGGCAGCGGCGAGGCCGCGGCTCTCGACGCCCTCACCCGCATGCTCTCGGCGGGCTCAGCCGACCCCGCCGACCCGTTCTGCGCGGCGCACCTGCACTGCCCGCCGCTGCCCGTCGCCGTAGCCGCCGATCTCGCGGTCAGCGCGCTCAACCCGTCGCTGGACTCCTGGGACCAGGCCCCGGCCGCGACGACGGTCGAGACGGAGGTCGTCGCCGCGCTGGCCGAGCTGGCCGGCCTGGACCCGGCGCGCGCGGTGGGCACGGTGACCACCGGCGGCACCGAGTCCAACCTGATGGGGCTGCTGATCGGCGCCCAGGGCCCCGGTGGCGGTGGTGGTGGTAGCGGCGGCGGGCCGCGGGTCGCCGTCCTCTGCTCGGCGGCCGGCCACCATTCGGTGCGCCGCGGCGCCGAGCTGCTGGGGCTCGGCGAGGTGGTCACCGTCCCGGTCGACGGCGCGCACCGGATGGACGTCGGCGCGCTGCGGGCGGCGCTGGCCGGCCACGGCGGGCCCGCCCTCGTCGTCGCGACGGCGGGCACGACGGACGCGGGCGCCATCGACCCGCTGGGCGAGATCGCCGCGGCGGTGCGTGCGCACCCTGCACCCGGCTGGCTGCACGTGGACGCGGCCCACGGCGGCGGCGCCCTGTTCTCCCACCGGCTGTCCGGGCTGCTCGCCGGACTGGCCGAGGCCGACTCGATCGCCCTCGACCTGCACAAGCTGGGATGGCAACCGGCCCCCGCGGGGATCTTCCTCACCCCGTCCGGCCGCGGGTGGGAGCGGCTGGAGACCGAGGCCGCCTACCTCAACCCCGCCGACGAGACCGCCGCCGGCTACCCGAGCCTGCTGGGCCGGTCGCTTCGCACCACCCGCCGGCCGGACGCGTTCAAGATCGCCGTGACCCTGCGCGCGCTGGGCCGGGACAGGCTCGGCGCCCTGGTGGACGCCTGCCACCGCCTCGCCCGGCACGCCGCGGCCGTCATCGAGGCGGACCAGCGGCTCGCGCTCTCGGCACCGGTGACCCTCAGCACCGTGCTCTTCCGCTACGTCCACGACGTCCACGACCGGGAGACGGGAAGCCAGGAGGCGCTGGACCGGCTGAACGCGGCGATCCGGCTCCGGCTGCTCGCCGAGGGCGCGGCGGTCGTCGGGCGGACCACGGCCGGGGTGGACGGCGCAGTCCACCTCAAGCTGACGCTGCTGAACCCGGCCGCGACGCCGGCCGACGTCACCGCCCTGCTCGCCCTCGTCGCCGCGACCGGCGACCGGCTGGCCGCCGAGCCGGCGGCGTGACCGGCCCGAGCGGTCCCGCCGAGACGTCCACGACGTCCACGACGTCCGCGACGGCTCCGGCAGGCATGAGGACTCCGGTAGGCACGTGGGCTCCGGCGGATGCTGCGGACGAGGTCGTGACCGAGGTGCTGCTGCGCTGCTGGACCCGGGAGTTCGGGCCGCCGCCGGTCCCCGGTGGTGGGGAGCTGCGGCTGGCGCTGCCGTCCACCGGGCTCACTGTCGACGTCGCGCTGACCTACCGCTCCGCCACCGGCTGGCACCGTTTCGGCCGGCCGCGGCTGGGCGGCGCCCCGCTCGACGCCAGCCTGCTCGCCGCGCTCCTGATCCGCGAGGCCGCAGCCGCGACCGGAGCTGGAGCCGGGGACGGGTCGCCGGCCGCGGCCACGCGGACGGCGCTGGCGCGCGTCCTCGACTCGGCCGAGTGGATCGCGCGCATCATCGCGTTCCCCCGCCGCGCGCCCGCCGAGCCCTTCCTCGCCGCGGAACGCGCCCTCGTCACCGGGCACCCGTTCCACCCCGCCGCCAAGAACCGGGGGGAGGCGCCCGAGGCCGAGTGCGCCCGGTACTCACCCGAGCTGGACGGCTCCTTCCCGCTGCACTGGTTCGCCGCGCATCCCGACATCGTCCGGCACGGCGGCCCGGACCCGTCCGCGCTGCTCGCGTCGCTGCGCGGCGGCGGCGGCCCGGCGCTACCGCCGGGGTACCGGGCGCTGCCGGCCCATCCCTGGCAGGCGCGGGCCGTCCCCGCCCGCCCGGAGGTCGCCGGCCTGCTCGCGGACGGCCAGCTGGTGGACCTCGGCCCGACCGGCCCGCCCTGGTTCCCGACCGCGTCCCTGCGCACCGTCTGGCGGCCGGACGCGCCGGTCATGCTCAAGCTCTCGCTGGGCATGCGGATCACCAACTCGCGGCGCGAGCTGCACCGCGACGAGCTCGATCTGGGCGCCGAGATGGCCAGGTACGCCCGGCTGGCCCTCGACGGGTGGCTGCGGGCCCGCCACCCGGCCTTCCGGCTCGTCCCGGAGCCGTCCTGGGCCGGGGTGCGGGCCGAGGGCCTGGAGTGCACTCTGCGGACGAACCCGTTCAGCGCGGGTGACCGCGTCGCGTGCGCCGCGGCGCTGGTGGCCGACCGGCCGGATCTGGAGCCGGGGGCTCCCGGGCGCTCGCGGCGGTCGATGCTCGCCGGGCTGATCAGCCGCCTGGCCGGATCAGCGCCCACCGGGCCGGTGGCCCGCGAGTGGTTCGCCCGCTACCTGCGGGTGCTCGTCATCCCGGTGCTCGACCTCTGCCTGCGCCGCGGCGTCGGACTGGAGGCCCACCTGCAGAACACCCTCGTCTCGCTGGACGAGCGGGGCTGGCCGATCGCCGGGTGGTACCGCGACAGCCAGGGTTACTACCTGGCCGCCTCGCACGCCGACGCCGCGCGGCGCGAGGTCCCCGGCCTCGGCGACGGCCTGCCCGCGGTGTTCGACGACGAGTTGGTCGAGCAGCGGGTCGTCTACTACGCCGTCGTGAACAACGCCCTCGCTGTCATCGGGGCGCTGGGCGCGGCGGGGATCGCCGACGAGCCCGACCTGCTGCGCGGCCTGCGGGACGCGCTCCTCGCGCTGCGCTCGGAGCTGCCCCGGCACGGCCTGCTGGAACGGCTGCTGGACGCGCCCACCCTGCCCTGCAAGGCCAACCTGCGGATGTGCGTGGACGGCCGGGACGAGTTGGTGGGGCCGGTGGCGAGCCAGTCCGTCTACGTGGAGATTCCCAATCCGCTAGTGGAGGTCCGTCCGTGATGTCACCCTCCCCCGCCGCCGGGCCTGAGGCGTCCGCCGGCGCGCCCTACGACCTGCTCGGCGTGGGGCTGGGCCCGTTCAACCTGTCGCTGGCGGCGCTCGCCGACGGCGTGCCGGGGCTGCGAACGGCCTTCTTCGAGCGGCAGGACGCGTTCCGCTGGCATCCCGGGCTGCTGCTCGAGGGCACGTCGCTGCAGGTGCCGTTCCTGGCCGACCTGGTCACGCTGATCGACCCGACCAGCCGCTGGTCGTTCCTGTCCTACCTGCGCGAGCACGACCGGCTGTTCCGGTTCTACCTCTACGAACGCTTCCACCTGCCGCGCCGCGAGTACGACGACTACTGCCGCTGGGTGGCGCACGCCCTGGGGTCGACGCGGTTCGGCTCCCGGGTCGACGCGGTGCGCTGGCATCCCGACGCCGCCCTGTTCCGGGTGACGGTCAGCCACGCCGGCGAGCCGGCCCCGGTGACCGTGACAGCGCGCAACCTGGTGCTCGGCGTGGGCACCGAGCCGACCGTCCCGGAGGCCTTCGCCACCGTGGCCGACCCCCGGGTGTTCCACTCGGCCGACTACCTGGGACGTCGCGACCAGCTCGACGGCGCCCGGCACGTCACCGTCGTCGGCTCCGGGCAGTCCGGCGCCGAGGTGTTCCTCGACCTGCTCCGCTCGCAGCCCGGGACGGGGCACTCGCTGGCCTGGATCACCCGGACCAGGGCCTTCGCCCCCATGGAGTACTCCAAGCTGGGCCTGGAACAGTTCACTCCTGACCACGTCCGCTACTTTCACGGACTCGACCAGGAGACGAAGGACGCCGTCGTCCCCGGCCAGTGGCAGCTGTACAAGGGCGTCGACGCGCAGACCATCGCCGAGATCTACGACCTGCTCTACGAACGCAGCATCGGCGGCGCCGAGGCGGACGCCCTGCTGCTGCCGAACGTGTCGGTGAAAGGGGTGACCCACGGCGGCGGAGAGCTCAGCTACCGCCTGCGCTGCCGGCACCGGGACCAGCACCGGGAGTTCGCCGTCGACACCGACGCGGTCGTGCTGGCCACCGGCTACGCGGCCCGCCGGCCGGCGCTGCTCGACCCGGTGGCCGGGCTGCTCGACCTCGACGCCGGCGGCCGGTTCAAGGTCGACGAGCGGTACCGGGTCGCGACCGAGCCGGAGGTGAGCGGGCGGATCTACGTCCAGAACGCCGAGCTGCACACGCACGGTGTGGGCGCGCCCGACCTCGGGCTGGGGGCCTGGCGGGCGGCGGTCATCCTCGACGATCTCACCGGTGGCCGGGCGCACCGCCTGCCCCGCCCGGCCGCGTTCACCACCTTCGGCGCCCCGGCCCGGCCCCAGTCGCCCGGCGGGCCCGCCGCGGGCACCGCCCCGGCCCGGCCCGTCGAGGTCGGCGGAGCGGGCCGTTGACCACCGGGCTTCCCACAGCCGCCGCGGGGCGGTGGCGCGCTGCCGGGCTGGCGCTGCTCACCCGACTGATCGCGGAGCTCGCCTACGAGGAGCTGCTCGTCCCGCGGGCCGAGCCGGCGTCCCCGCCGCGCACCCCGCCGCCGGTCGGGCGCGGCGCGCCGGCGCCGTACCGGATCGAGTGCGGCCCCGTCACGTACACGTTCACCGCCCGGCGCGGCACGTTCGGCACCTGGTGGCCCGACCCGGCGACGCTGCGCCGCGACGGCGAGCCGGCCTGGGACCCGGCCCGGTTCCTGCTCGACACCCGGCAGGGCCTGGGCTGGTCCGGGGACGTCCTGACCGATGTCGTGCGCGAGGTGACGGCCACCCAGCGCGCCGACGCCGAGATCCTGCGGACGGCCCTGCCGGCCCGCGCGCTCGCCGACCTCTCCCACCTTGAGCTGGAGGGGCACCAGACCGGTCATCCCTGCATGATCGCGAACAAGGGGCGGCTCGGGTTCGACGCGGCCGACGCGGCGCGGTACGTCCCGGAGTCGCGCCGCCCGTTCCGGCTGCGCTGGGTGGCCGCCCACGCCGAGCTGGCGCGGCTCGTCACCGGCCCCGGGCTGGGCGCCACCGGGCTGCGTGAGGCCGAGCTCTCCGCCGCCACCAGAGCCGAGTTCGGCGCGGTCCTGCGCGCCGCGCTCGAGCCCACCGCCGGGGCGGACGCCGCCGCGTTGGCCGAGCGGTACGTGTGGCTGCCGGTGCACCCGTGGCAGTGGGAGAACGTGGTCGCGCCGATGTTCGCCGGCCCGCTCGCCACCGGGCAGCTGGTCGACCTCGGCGAGGCGCCCGACCGCTACCTGCCGTTGCAGTCCGTGCGCACGGTGGCGAACATCGACACCCCGGGCCGGCGCGACGTCAAGCTCGCGCTGATGATCCGGAACACGCTGGTGTGGCGCGGGATGTCCGCCGCGGACGCCACCGCCGGACCGGCCGTCTCGGCGTGGCTGGTGTCGCTCGCCCACGGTGATCCGGTGCTGCGGGCCACCGGCGTCGTCGTGCTGCCCGAGATCGCCGGAGCCACCGTCGCGCATCCCGCCTTCGACGCGGTGCCGGACGCCCCCTACCGGCTGCACGAGCTGCTCGGGGTGCTCTGGCGGGAGCCGGTCGCGTCCTTCCTGGCCCCCGACGAGCGGGCCCGGACGATGGCCTGCCTGCTCACCGTCGGCGCGGACGGCGAGTCGCTGGCCGCCGAGCTCGTCCGCCGCTCCGGGCTCGAGCCGGCGCGGTGGCTCGCCGCGCTGCTGGACGCGCTGCTCCCGCCGCTGCTGCACTACCTGTACGTGTACGGGGTGGCGTTCACCCCGCACGGCGAGAACGTGATCTGCGTGTTCGACGCCGGTGGGATCCCGCGGCGGATCGCGGTGAAGGACTTCGGCGCGGATATCGACCTCGTCGAGGGAGAGTTCCCCGAGCGGGCGGCGACGGACGGCGGCGCCGGCGCGCTGTGCCGCCACTGGCCGGGCCGGATGCTCGCCCACTCGGTGCTCTCGGCGGTGTTCGCCGGCCACTTCCGCTACTTCTCGGTGATCGCCGCCGACCATCTCGGCGTACCCGAGGAGGAGTTCTGGTCGCTCGTCCGCGGCGCCGTGGAGGACTACCAGGAGGCCCACCCGGAGTACGCCGAGCGGTTCGCCGTGGTCGACCTGCTGGCCCCGTCCTTCGAGCGGGTCTGCCTCAACCGGGAGCAGTTCGCCGGGGCGGGTTTCCACGACCGCTCCGGGCGGGACGCCCAGTTCGACGTCCTGCACGGCACGGTGGCGAACCCGCTGGTGCTCGCCCCACCGCGGCGGAGCCACGGGTGACCCCCGAACCGGACCACACCCGGGCCGACGGCACGCGGGCGGACCACACGGCGGCGGACGACACGGCGGAGCACCCGGGCCTGGCGACGCTGCTCGGTGACGTGGACGAGGTGATCGTCGCCGTGCCCGACCTGCAGGGCCGGCTGGTGGGGACCGGGCTGTCACCGGAGTACTTCCGCGAGGAGGTGCTGGGCGGCGACGGCCTGGGGGCGTGCGCGTACCTGCACGCCGTCGACGTGGAGATGGAGACCGGCCCCGGCTACGCCTACGACCCGTGGGAGGGCGGCTTCGGGGATCTGCGGCTCGTCCCGGACCTGTCGACGCTGGGGCACGCGCCGTGGCACCCGGAGTCCGCGATCGTGATCGCGGACGCGGTCTGGCCCGACGGGACGCCGGTGGACGTGGCGCCGCGGACCGTCCTGCGCCGGCAGCTGGACCGGCTGGCGGCACTGGGGCTGCGCGCGCTGGCCGGCACCGAGCTGGAGTTCCTCGTGTTCGAGGAGGCCTACCGCAAGGCCGCCCGGCGCGACTACGCCCGGCTCACCCCGGCCAGCTCCTACAACGTCGACTACGCGCTCGCCGGCACCGAACGGATGGACGATCTCGTCCGGTCGATCCGCCGGGCGATGGCCGCGGCGGGCGCACCGGTCGAGTCGGCGCGGGCCGAGGTCCACCCGGGCCAGTACGAGATCGTCTTCCGGTACGACGAGGCGCTGCGCACCTGCGACCGGCACGCGCTCTACAAGACGACCGCGAAGAAGATCGCGGGCGCGGCCGGGCGTGCCCTGACCTTCATGGCCAAGTACGACCAGGGTGAGGGCAACTCCTGCCACGTCCACCTCTCACTGCGCGCCGCCGACGGCGGCTTCGTCCTCGCCGCCGGCGCGCCCGCTGACAGCGCCGGCCCGGACGCCGGGATGTCGGAGCTGATGCGGTGGTTCGTGGCCGGGCAGCTCGCCTGCATGGCCGAGCTCACCCTGCTCTACGCGCCCACCGTGAACTCCTACAAGCGGCTGGCGCCAGGCGGCTTCGCGCCGACCGGGATCTCCTGGGGCCTGGACAACCGCACCTGCGCGATCCGGGTCGTCGGGCGCGGCCGGTCGCTGCGCATCGAGCACCGGGTGCCCGGCGGCGACGCCAACCCCTACCTGGCGATCGCGGGCATGCTCGCCGCCGGGCTGCACGGCATCGAGAACCGGCTGCCGCTGCCGCCGCCGCGTGCGGGAAACGTCTTCGCCGCGCCGGACGTGCCGCGGCTGCCCGCCTCGCTACGCGACGCGGCCCGGGCGTGGCGGGAGAGCGCCACGGCCCGGGCCGCGTTCGGCGAGCGGGTCGTCGACCATCTGGCGCACGCCGCCGACGTCGAGCTGGCCGGCTACGAGCGGACGGTCACCGACTGGGAGCGCCGGCGGGGCTTCGAACGCTACTGACTCCCTCGGCGGTGGGCCCAGCGCCGGAGCCCTCGCCGGAGCCCTCACTGAGGCCGATCCGGGCGTGCAGCGCCCGCAGCGGCTTCGGCGCCCACCAGTTGACCTCCCCGGCGACCCGCATGAACGCCGGCACCAGCACCCCGCGGATCAGCGAGGCGTCCAGCAGGATCGCCAGCGCCGTGCCCAGGCCGAACATCTGCATGAACCGCACCGAGGACGTCCCGAAGGCGAGGAAGGTGACCGCGAGCAGCGCCGCGGCGGTCGTCACGAGGTGACCGGTGCGGGCGAGGCCGGCGGCGACCGCCTCGGTGTTCGACGCGCCCGCGTCGTGCTCCTCCTTGATCCGGGAGAGCAGGAAGACCTCGTAGTCCATGCTCAGGCCGAACGCGATGCAGAACAGCAGCACCGGCATGGACGTGTCCAGCGGGCCCGGGGTGAAGCCGAGCGCCCCGGAGAGATGACCGTCCTGGAAGATCCAGACAGCCACACCGAAGACGGCGGTCAGCGTCAGCCCGTTCATCACGATCGCCTTCAGCGGCAGCAGCACGCTGCCGGTGAACAGGAACAGCAGGACGAACGTGGCCAGCGCGATCAGGCCGATGGCCAGCGGGAGCCGGTCGCCGATGGTCGCCTTGCCGTCGACGAGCACCGCCGGCGGACCGCCGACCAGCGCCTGGGTGCCCGCCGGGGTGGCGGTGTGCCGGATCACGCCGACCAGCGCCTGGGCCTCGTCGGAGTGCGGCTCCACCGAGGGCACCACCCGCAGGTAGGCGGCGTTCTCGGCCGCGTACCGCTCGGTGGTCGGGCCCGGTGGCACGACGACCCGCCCGTCGAGCACGATGCCCGCGGAGCTGTCGACCCGGGCCACGCCGTCGAGCCCGGACAGCTCCGTGGCGTAGTCGGCGATGCCCGGCGCACCGAGCCGCTCGGTCGGGCCGGTGAGGACGACGACGATCGCCCCGGCGTCGTTGGAGGAGAAGTCGTCGCGCAGGACGTCCCCGACGGCCCGGCTGGAGGCGTCCTCGCGCAGGACCCGGTCGTCCGGGGTGCCGAACTCGACGTGCAGGAACGGCGCGCCGAGCGCGAGGAGCAGGGCGACGACGGGCAGCCCGGTCAGCAGCGGGCGGCGCATGACGGTGGTGGCCACCCGCCGCCAGAACGGCGACTCGACGGCCTCCCGCGGCACCTCCCGCTCCGCCCCGGGCGCTCCCCCACCCGCCGCGGCGCTCGTGGCGGTCGGGACTCCCGCAACGGCCGAGGACTCACCCCGGCGGCGGCGCAGCCGTCCGATCAGGCCGCCGACGCGCAGCGCGTTCACCCGCGGGCCGAGCAGCATGAGCACGGCGGGCAGCGCCGTCACGGCGGTGATCACGGCGACCGCGGTGACGGCGATGCCCGCGTACGCCATCGACTTCAGGAAGTACGGCGGGAAGACCAGCATCACCGCGAGCGCGACGATCACCGTCGCGCCGCTGAACAGAATCGTGCGGCCGGCCGTGCGCACCGTGGTCGACACCGCCGTGGCCCGGTCGTGGCCCGCGGCGAGCTCCTCCCGGAACCGGCTGACCATGAGCAGCGCGTAGTCGATACCGAGGCCGAGACCGAGTGCCGTGGTCAGGTTCACGGCGAAGATCGACACGTCGGTCAGACCACCGACGACCGACAGGAACGCGAAGCCGCCCAGGATGCCGACCAGCCCGATCCCCAGCGGCAGCAGCGCGGCGAGCAGACCGCCGAAGGCGATCACCAGCAGCACCATCGTGATCGGTATCGCGATGGACTCGGCCACGGCCAGGTCCGCGCCCACCTGGCCGTTGATGTCCTCTCCGACGGTCGCCGCGCCGCCGGGGCGGACGGTGACCGGGGAGTCGGCGTCGGGCCCGCCGGGCCGGCCGGCCTCGAAGAGGTCCTCGTACTTCGCGACGAGGTCGGACTCGTGGTCGTCGTCCACGCTGGCCAGGACCAGCGCGGCCCGGCCGTCGTCGGAGACCAGCGGCGAGGCCCCCGTCCAGTAGGACGACACGTTGGTCACCCCGGGCTGGGTGGCCAGCTCGGTGGCGAGGCGACGGCCGGCGTCGGCCACCGCGGGGGTGTCGACGGCCGGGGGGTCCGTACCCGGGGCCCCGGCGCGGGCCGTGACGAGCAGGACGAGGTTCGGCTCCCCACCGAACTTCGTGTCGACGAGGTCGGCGGCCCGGCTGGAGTCGGAGGCGGGGTCGTCGAACCCCGCCGACTCGAGCTTGCCGAACGCGCCCATTCCCAGCACCCCGGCGCCCAGGAGCGCGGCAAGGGTTACCAGAAGCACGAGTCGTGGCCGGCGGGTGACTAGCTTGGCTACTGCCGTGAACACGGAACCCTCCCGAGAGAACCGATCGCTTGAGAGAACAGTGTTCGCAAACACCGGTCACCGTCAAGACCCCTGTTCTCGAAAGTTGACACCGCTCACCACTGAGCCCAGCATGGCGCTGTGACGAGCACAGCCCCCCGCCGCGAACGAGTCCGCCAGGCGACGATCCAGGAGATCAAGGCGGCCGCCCACGCCCAGCTCGCCGAGCACGGCACCGCCGCCCTCTCACTGCGAGCCGTCGCCCGCGCGATGGGGATGACACCCTCGGCGCTCTACCGGTACTTCGACAGCCGCGCCGCGCTGATCTCCGTGCTCGCCCAGGACGCGTACGCCTCGCTCGCCGACGCGCTCGAAGCCGCCTTCGCCACGGCGCCCACTGACGACCAGGCGGTGCGCTGGCTCCTCGTCGCCCGGGCCCACCGCCAGTGGGCGAAGGACAGCCCCACCGAGTACACGCTGATCTTCGGCCCGCAGCCGACCGACCTCACCGACCACAGCGAGGCGCTCATCAACGAGCTCGAGCGGTCCGTCGCGGTGATGTTCCGGTGCATGGCGGAGGCGATCGCGGCCGGCGACATCGACCCGTCCGTGCTGGAGGTCGAGCTGTCGCCCGGCCTGCGCGAGCAGTTGCTGGCCTGGGACTGCGCCGATCTCTCCCCGGCCGGGACGGCGGCCTGCATGTCGGTGTGGACCCAGTTGCACGGGCTGATCGCGCTGGAGCTGTTCGGGCACATGCCGGAACCGCTGGCCGGCAGCCAGGAGCTCTTCGACCAGCAGATGCTCGGCGCGCTGGACCGGGCCGGCCACCGGGCCCCGATCGACCACCACGCCGTGATCGCCCGCGCGGACGGTGCCGCCGGGCCGGCCACCCCGGTGCGGGCCTGACCGCCGGGAGGCGACCAGGCCGGCACCGAGGCCGGCGTACTCAGGCCAGCCCGCTCAGGCCCGCGGGTTCACGCGGGCGTGCTCAGGCTGGAGGGGTCAGGCGGAGGCCCGCATCCGCCTGCTCAGCGTGTCCAGTGCGACACGGCGAGCACTCTTGATCTCGGGCAGCCGGGCCTGGTAGGCCGACGACGTCGCGAGCGGCTGGTAGAAGCCCAGCCGCGGGACGAAGTCGATGTCGTCGTAACCCGGCGGTCGGTGCAGGGCGTACGTACGCCCCGGGAATAGGAGGTCGTAGTTGTCGGCAATCTGCCAGATGGCGACGTGCGGATCGACCCGGCGGCGTTGGAAGTACGCCTCGAGAACGTCGATTGTGAAACTGATCTCATGGAACTGCTTGACCAGGTTGTGGTAGTGCTGACCAACCTGATACTTGATCGGCAGCTCAACCTGGAGACAGTCCGAGTAGTCGAGAAGGTCGAGAGCCAGAACCTTCAGCGAGGTCTCCACCCCGTAGCCGCGGGAGAACGCGAGCGCCGCAAAGACGTCGGCGTCGATGACGAACTCCCCGATCAACGGCTGGATTGCCCGCGTGATGGACGGCACATAGCGCGCGAGTTGTTTCGAGAGCAGCGAGCGCAGCATCTCGGTCGTACGTCCGCCGGGTTGACCGTCCCCGGTGACCCTGCGCGAGCTTCCGTTCACGAAAAGCGGGGCGTTGCCAGCCGTCGCGGCGGCGGCGAGAACACCTACGGTGGCGGGATCGTAGCTTTCGAGGTCCGCGTCATGAAATATGAGGCGATTTCCGAACGCAAGGTAGGCGAGACTGCGCATCGCACCCGCCTTGCCTCCGGTCGTGGCCGCCTCCCGCCCCGCGTGGAGCTCCAGGACGGACTGGCCGCGCACGACCCAGCTCGCGCCCGCCTCGGTCGCGATCCGGACGAGATCGTGCTCGTCTCCGTCCGAGGAGGGGTCCACTATGACCCCGATCTCGTCGAGGACACTGCGTTCCTGCATCCAGCGTTGCCGGTTGAGCGCGACGATGGTTCCCAGCGTCCGCGCCGCCTCAGGCCCGCGAGCGGGTATCAGCAGACTGAGCGTGACGCCTTTGTTGAGCTTGTCCACCTCGATCGCGTCGAGGTCGAGGGTGGTGGGTTCGAGCGTTCGCACGGACGCCCCTCTCTCGAGGCCTTTCTTGGTTACGACCAACCCCCCAGGCCGGTCACGCCCGCGCAGACGTGAGCGGCGGAACACATGGTGGTTCCCATACAGCACGAACCACCTGGGCGAAGCTTTCCGGGCAGACGTCCCCGGGTCAACAGGGCGTCCTTCCAGGCCCTGGGTCGTTACGACTTTCCTCGGCCGCCCACCGCGGGATCGACCGGCCCCCAGACCAACCGAACGGCGAGCCCCAAAGTATGGATGTTGCGCGACGAATCGTCACTCCCCCGGACGAGTCCCCTTGGTCATCCTCGTCACGCTCCTGCGGGTTGGCCCGTGTTCCCGCCATCCACGGGGGGTACGGAACGCCGGCCGGGTCCGCCCAGGGCGGATACCGACAGGTCTACCCGGGGGCGGTCCGGACGACGCCTGTGTCCGCCCGGCACCGCGGTGGCATGCTGAGGCGATGGATGTCGCACTGAACCCGATGCGCCCCGTGCTGCGGCTCGGCGGGGCGCCGCTGCCGGTGGTGGGCCGAGCCCGGGTCTACGTGTGCGGCATCACCCCGTACGCCGTCACCCACCTCGGCCACGCGGCCACCTATCTGTGGACGGACCTGGCGATCCGGGTGTGGCGCAACGTCGGGGTCCCGGTCGAGCTGGCCCGCAACATCACTGACGTCGACGACGCGATGTTCGACGAGGCACGCCGGACCGGCCTGCCCTTCGACCAGATCGCGTCGCTGCAGCGGTTCGCCTTCGACCGCACGATGACCTCACTCGGCATCCGCCCACCCGACCACGAGCCGACCGCGCGCGCGGCCGTGACCCGGGTGATCGAGCTGGCGACGGCGCTGCTGCGCGCCGGCCACGCCTACGAGCGCGGCGGCAGCGTCTACGCCCGGACAGCCGAGGCCGCCGAACGCGCCGGCCTCGACCGGGCGGCCGCGATCGCCCTCGCCGCCGAGTACAACGACGACCCGCACGACCCCGAACGGGACGACCCACTCGACGTCGCCGTCTGGCGCGCCGCCCGGCCGGACGGCGGGTACCCGAGCTGGCCCAGCCCGTGGGGCCCCGGCCGGCCCGGCTGGCACGCCGAGTGCGCGGCGATGGTCCTGTCGACCTTCGGCTCCAGCGTGGACCTGCACGCCGGCGGCGCCGACCTGCGCTACCCCCATCACGCCGTGGAGGCGCTGCTCGCCGAGCGCGCCACCGGCGTGCAACCGTTCGCGCGGGCCTGGCTGCGGCCGGGGACCGTCCGTTCGGGCGGGGTCAAGATGTCCAAGTCGCTGGGCAACCTGACCTTCGTCGACGACCTGCTGACCAGGCACAGCCCGGCCGCGGTGCGGCTGCTCTGCCTGGTGCGCCCCCGGGACGACGACTGGGACTTCGACGAGGCGGCGTTCGACGAGGCCGAGGCCGGCCTGGACCTCCTCTACTCCGCAGCCAGCCGCCCCGGTGCCGTCCGGGACGCCTCCGCCACGGACGAGGTCGACGCCGCACTGCTCGACGATCTCGACACCGTCCGGGCCCAGGCCATCGCTCTGGACTCCGGCGGTGCCGCGGCCCGGCGGTTCATCTCCGTCCTCGGGCTCGCCTGAGGGGAGCCGGGCCTACCAGGCCCGGCCGGAAACGAACTCACAGGAACAAGAATCAGACAAAAGCTCACACCGCCCGTCAAACGAGCGTGTACGAAGAGCTACCATTCGATACGGTTCCGAAACGGGTCACGGGTCCGGACCCGCCAAGTCGAACCTCCCTGCCGGCTGACCCGACACGCGGAGCGACGGCGCGGCGCGCGTCCGCATCGCCATCGACGGGAGAAGCCCGCCCCCGACCCGGGCCGGCACCCCGCGCACCCGCCACGCACGGACCCCGCACCCGCGGGCTCGGCGCCCCTGGAAACCGGCGCCCCGCACAGATCCGGCATTCGTATCGGAGACGCTGAACATGGCCCGGTCACTCCCGTCCGGCGCGCGGTGGCCGGCGACACCAGGTCCTCGGTGACGGCGGCCCGACCCACGGCGGGTGCGCCGGCCGACCGTGGCTGGGTCTGGTACCTGGCCGGCGGGCTGGTCCTCGTGGCCGCCTCGTGCGCGCTCCCGGCCGCCGGCGGGACGTCCGGGCCGCGCGTGGCGCTCTACCTGCTGGTCAGCGGCTCGGCGGTGGTGGCGGTCGCCGTGGGCAGGCGGCGCCACGGGCCGGCGGGCAGCCTGCCCTGGTGGTTGTTCGCCGCCGCCCAGGCGATCTCCGTGCTCGGCGACGCGATCCTCGCCGGCTCCCGCGACGGACCCGGCGCCGACGGCTTCCCCGGCATCGGGGACGCCTGCCACCTGGCCCGCTATCCCCTGCTGATGGCCGGCCTGATGATCCTCGCCCGGCGGCGGGGACGGCCGGGCGGCGTGGCCGGCGTCCTGGACAGCCTGATGATGGCCGTCGCCGGAGCGCTGGTCTCCTGGGTCTACCTGGTCGCCCCGCGACTGGCGCTTGATCAGTCCCCGCTGGTCAGCCTGGCCTCGGTGGCCTACCCGGTGGGCGATCTCGCCCTCTTCGCGGCGAGCCTGCGCCTGTTCTTCGACGGCGGCCGACGCCCACCGGCCTTCTACCTGCTCGCCGCCCACCTCGCCGCGGTCCTCGCCACCGACGCCCGCTATGTGCCGCGCCAGCTCGACGGCGACTACCGGGTCGGCGGTGAGCTGGACGTCCTCTGGTTGGCCACCGCACTGTTCCTCGGCGCGGCCGCGCTACACCCGAGCATGAGCCGCCTCGAGGTGGGTGGCACCCGCCCCGGCGCCGTGCTCTCCGTGCCGCGTCTGCTCGCACTGACCGCCGCGGCGCTGGTGGCCCCGGTCGTGCTCGCGGTGCAGTGCGTGCGCGGGGAGACCAGCGGGCTGGTCGTCGTGGCGGTGGCCAGCGCGGCGATGTTCATTCTGATCATCTTCCGGATGGCGGGTCTGGTAGCCGACCAGCATCGAGCCGCGATCACCGACGTCCTGACCGGGCTGCACACCCGCCGGCACCTGGAAGGCGAGCTGTCCGCGGCGGTGGACCGCGCACTGCGCGACGGCACCCGGCTCGGCCTGTTCCTGGTCGACGTCGACCACTTCAAGGCGATCAACGACCGGTACGGTCATCTCGTCGGGGACGGCGTGCTCGTCGAGGTCGCCCACCGGCTACAGGCGGCGACCCGGCCCGGTGACGTCCTGGGTCGCTACGGCGGCGAGGAGTTCGCCGTGCTGGTCACGAACCTGCGCGAGACCGACCTCGCCACCGTCGGGGAGCGCCTGCGCCGCCAGGTCGGCAGCGAGCCGATCCGAATCAGCACCCGCACCACCACAGACCATCCCACGCCGCCGGACGGCGGTCCGCCGAGCAGTGCGTCTACGGGCAGCGGCGGGCTGGAAGGCGGCGGGCTGGCCGGGTCGGCCCGGAGCGGGCCGGCCGGTGGCGGGAACGCCGACGGTGTGGACACGGACGAGTCCGAGGTACGCGGGGAGCAGGTGATCGCGGTGACCGTCTCGGTCGGCGCGGCCGCCGTGCCCACCCACGCCGCCGACCCGTTCCACCTGTTCGGCGCCGCCGACGACGCGCTGTACGCGGCGAAGAGCGCCGGGCGCGACCGGGTGGCCGTCAGCGGCCGTGCCCTCCCCCCGGCCGGCGGCGACGACCAGTTGGCGGTGAGCGGAGCCTCCGAAGCACTGTGACCCGACTCGGGCCACGGTCGATCCTGGGGTTCCGCGGAACCGCAGAGCGCCTACCGGGTGGCGGCAGAAGCCGCCGCACCGCAAGAGGCCGGGAGGCACTGGCGGGCGTCGTGTTCATGACATCGCGAGCGCGCGACGTGCCCGCATGCGTCCCGCCTCCCAGCGGGCGAGCCGATGTGGGCGATTCGCCCGATTACGGCGCATTCGGCGACATAGTGTTCGCGCAGGGTTCCTGCCCACCGTGCCATGGAAACCCCGCCTATCTTCCCACTGGTGCACGCGACCGCCGTGCACCACCCCCCTCATCTATCACCATCTCGGCCATCGCCCACCCCGGCCGTCGCGTATCCCGGCCGGCGGAGACCTGGCGACTCGGCGGAGACGACGGCCCAGCAGGGGCGACGGCCGAGCGGAGACGACGGGCCCAGCGGAGTCGAGGAGGACGGATGTCCCGGTTGCTGTACCGGATCGGCGCGGCCGCGGCCACCCGGCCGTGGCGGGTTGTCGGGATATGGCTTGCCGTGCTGGTCGCGGCCCTGGGGCTGGCCGCGGGCTCGGGGGGTCAGCCGCGCGACGACTACGACGCCCCGGGTACCGCCTCGCAGGTCGGCACCGACCTGCTGCGCCAGAGCTTCCCGACCCTGGCCGGCGCCGACGCGCGCGTCGTGCTGCACGGCACGAACAAGGCCCAGCTCGACCCGGCCATCCTGGCCAGCGTCGGTGCCCGGCTCGGCAAGGTGCCGTCCGCCATTGTCGCGAGCCCGCCGGAACTGTCCCGTGACGGTGACACCGCGCTGTTCACTGTGCACTATTCGAAGCCGGTCACCCAGCTCGGCGGGCGCGATGCCCTGGACGCCGTCTACGCGGCGGCCGCCCCGGCGAGTGACGCCGGGTTGCAGGTCGAGATCGGCGGCCAGATCTCGGAGAACCTCCAGTCGGTCGACGGCCGGGCCGAGGCGATCGGCGTGGGGGTCGCGCTGCTCATTCTCCTGATCGCCTTCGGCTCGGTGATCGCCGCCGGGGTGCCGATCGCGGTGGCGATGATCGGGCTGGGGGTCGGGGCCTCCGGCATCACCCTGATCGCGGCGACGACGACCGTCAGCACGATCGCCCCGACCCTCGCGTCGATGGTGGGGATCGGCGTCGGCATCGACTATGCGTTGCTCCTGGTCACCCGGCATGTCGAGGGGCTGCGGTCCGGCCTGTCTGTGGCGGAGGCGGCGGGGCGGGCGAACGCGACGGCCGGTATGTCGGTCGTCTTCGCCGGCCTCACCGTGATCGTCTCGCTGACGGGCCTGCGACTGGTCGGTCTCAACACATACGTAACGACAGCCTTCACGACGGCGTCCGTTGTCATCGCGGTCGTCGCAGTCGCGGTCACCCTTGTTCCGGCATTGTGCGGTCTCGCGGACCTGCGGGTGCTGCGCCGCCGGGCGCACGCCGAGTTGTTCGTCGCCCGTTCCACGAGGCCGGCGGGCATCGGCTCGGCCCCCGGTGCTGACTCCGGCACCGGCTCGGACGCGACGCCGGCGAAGCCGAAGCGGACCCTGACCGCGCGGTGGGCCGCGAGCATCGGCGCTCGTCCCCGCCCGTGGGCGCTCGCCGCACTGATCTTCCTGCTGGCCCTCGGCGCACCCGTCCTGACCATGCGCACCTGGCCCCAGGACGCCGGCAGCGCGCCGACCGACGTCACCCAGCGGCGCGCCTACGACCTGATCTCCGCCGAGTACGGACCAGGCGAGAACGGCCCGCTGCTGCTGGCCGTCGACCTGCGGCAGCTGCCGGCGCCGGAGCTGCCGGGCCTGGTCGCGAAGGTCGCCGCGGTCCCGGGCGTCACGGCCGTCGAGCCGCCGGTGATCGCCCCGTCCGGGGAGGCCGCGGTGATCAGCGTGGTCCCGACGACCGGCCCGAGCGACAAGGCCGCGTCCGATCTGGTCGCCCGACTTCGCGCGGACGTGCTGCCGCCCGGCGTGTCCATCACCGGGACTACGGCGATCTTCGTCGATCTCTCCAGGCTGCTCTCGGAGCGGCTGTGGTGGGTGGTCGGCTTCGTCGTCGGGATGTCGGTGCTGCTGCTTACCGTCGTCTTCCGCTCGCCGGTCGTGGCGATCAAGGCGGCGGTGATGAACCTGCTCTCCATCGCGGCCGCCTACGGCGTTGTGACGGCGGTGTTCCAGTGGGGTTGGGGAACGGACCTGCTCGGCCTGCCGCACAGTGTCCCGATGTCGAGCTGGCTGCCGGTGCTGATGTTCACTGTCCTGTTCGGCCTGAGCATGGACTATGAGGTCTTCCTGCTCTCCCGGATCCGGGAGGACTGGGTCGCCACCGGCGACCCGCACGGCAGCATCGTCCGCGGGCTCGCCTCGACCGGCCGGGTGATCACCAGCGCCGCCCTCATCATGATCGCCGTCTTCTCGGGCTTCGCCCTGGACCCGGACGTGACCGTGAAGATGGTCGGCGTCGGGATGGCGGTCGCCGTCCTGGTCGACGCGACAGTGATCCGGATGGTGCTGGTCCCGGCCACGATGGCGCTGCTGGGCCGGGCGAACTGGTGGCTGCCCAGATGGGTCGACGTCCTGCTGCCGCGGGTGGACATCCACGGTGAGCGGTTCGCGAGCGCGACCACCGGCCTCGGCGGCGCGTCCGGGTCCGGGTCGACTGGGCCGTCCAGGTCGGGGCCGAACGGGTCGGGCGGGTCCGGTGGGTCGGGGAACTCGGGTGGGCCAGGTGGCCGGCCCGGGAGGTCCGCGAAGTCCGACAAGCTCGCCGCGGGGGGCGGGTCCACGGCCCTCGGCACGGCGGTTACGCCCAGTAAGTCCGAATCGTCCCGAAAGGCGGGGCCAGCCCGGGAGCGCGCGACCGCCCGGGAGACCGCCACCGACGGCGGCGACGACGGCGACGGGCCCACCGATCCCGGGACGACCGACCACCTCCAGGGCTCTTCAGGCAGCGCGATGGCCGGTTCAGGCATCCCCGCACAGGTCTCGTCCGAACCGGTGGACCCGGGGGTGAAGGGCCGCGAACTTCAGCGGTGAAATTACATTTCTGCAGGTCAGAGCGGTTGACAACGCCCCGCCGCGGGACTTCGGACGCCCCACCGGCGACCATCTGGGTGACGGAATGTGTCGTTCTGTCCTGGTTAGCTGAGACGCCAGAGACAGAACGCCGCCCAGGCGGCATGGCGGAAGAGGGCACGCGGCGTGGACGGGCTCACCATGGACGGGCTCACCGTGGACGGGGTCGCGATGTCGGCGATCACGATGGGTGGCTTCACCATCGAGGAAATCACTGTGGAGCGGATCCTGCCGCGTGGGCACCGGGGCCGGGACAACGCCCCGATAGAGATCCTGATCAGGGATGGCGGGGTCGAGATCTACCCGCCCTCCGCGGAGAACACCTACTTCGCCCCGCGGACGGAGCGCGACCGGCCGGCTGTACCCGCGGCACGCGAGTCGACAGAATACGAGACGGCGTACTACGAGCCGGCCCGTTTCGAGCCGGCAGAGCACCAGCTGACACAGCTCGAGCTGGCGGAGCACGAACCGGCGGACTATGCGCCGGTGGAACACGGATCGGCGGGTCCCGAGGTGGCGGAGTACGAACCGGCGGACGAGACGGACGAGGCGGGCGACCCGGCCGAGCAGGTCGATCAGGCCCACCCGGCCACGGTGTTCGACCGTGCGGCGTACGACTACGACGCCGACGTCCACGGTGTGCCGTTCTTCCGTCCGCTGGGCAAGACCCTGGTGGCCGCGGCCGGCATCTCCCCCGGGGAGAACGTGATCGACCTTGCCTGCGGGCGCGGTGCCGTGCTGTTCCCGGCCGCCGAGGCGACCGGGCCGGCCGGCTCCGTCCGGGCGTTCGACCTGGCGCCGACCATGGTCGAGCTGACCGCGGCCGACGTCGCGGCCCGTCAGCTGCCGTGGGTCGACGTCACGATCGCCGACGCGATGGACCCGCCCGTCGAGCCGGGCTCGGTCGATGTCGTCCTCTGCGGGATGGGCCTGTTCCTGCTGCCCGACCCGGTGGCGGCGCTCGCCCGGTGGCGCGGCGTCCTGCGGCCCGGCGGGCGGCTGGCCGTGACCGTCTTCGGGCCGGCGGACCCGCTGTGGGACCGTCCCGACTACCCGCTGCGGCTGGCGACCTCGGTCGGTGCGGCCGAGCGCCGGCCGGGGCACGCCATCCTGGCGGAGGGCGCGCTCGCCGACGCGCTCACCGCGACCGGTTTCACCCTCACCCGGGACGAGCTGGTCGCCACCGACCTCGTGTTCCGCGATGTGGCCCACTGGTGGCGCTGGGCCTGGGGGACGGCGCTGCGGTCCATGCTGGAGAAGGTCTCCGACGCCGAGGGCCCGGCGATGATCGAGGAGTTGACCCGGTGGCACGCCCCGTCCACCGACGCGGGCGGCCTGCACTGGCGCCCGACGATCCGCGTCGTCACCGCGGTCGTGACCGACCCGTCCGCCTGAGCCCGACGCTGACGGGCAGCCGTCAGGCCGGTGGCGGGCCCGGCGGGAGCCGGCCGCGGAACAGACAGCAGTCCGGGTGCAGTCCGGTCAGTCCGGGTGTCAGACCAGGTAGCGGGCGACGAACTCGGCGACACAGGCCGGCTTGGCCGCGCCCTCCAGCTCGATGGTGAGCTGGTTGACCGCCTGGGCGCCGCCGGGGATCTCCTCGACCGAGATGTTGCGGAGCGTCCCGCGGACCCGGGAGCCGACCGGGACCGGCTGTGGGAAGYGAACCTTGTTCAGGCCGTAGTTCAGCGCCATGGTGATGCCGGTGACCTGCGCGATCTCCGCGACCATCACCGGCAGCAGCGACAGGGTGAGATAGCCGTGCGCGATCGTCGTCTTGAACGGCCCGTCCTTGGCCTTCTCGACGTCGGTGTGGATCCACTGCCAGTCGCCCGTCGCCGCGGCGAAGGTGTTGATCTGATCCTGGGTCACCGTGAGCCAGGAGCTGGTTCCCAGCTCCTGGCCCTGGACCCGCTTCAGCTCGTCGATGCCGTCGATCGTCGCCACCCGGTGAGTATCCCGGAGCGGGCGCCGACGCGCTCGGCTTCGCCCCGCGACCGCCCGATCAGGCGTGCGCGACGAAGTTGAAGCGGTTGCCGTTGTCGAACGTCTTGCGGAACGTGCCAAGGGTGTAGGGGCCGGTGCCGTCCATGTCGAAGATGCGCAGGCCGAGGTCGCCGTCCACGAGGCGGTACATGTCCTCGGCGGTGGTCCCGTACTTCCGCGCGGCGGCGCCGAACTCGAAGATCACATAGGGGCGGTTCGCGGAGAGCAGCTTCTCGCCGCCCTTGAGCACGCCGTACTCCGCGCCCTCGACGTCGATCTTGATCAGGTCGAGCCGGTGGTCGGGGGGGAGCGTCTCGTCGAGCACCTCGACGACGACCTCGATCTGCTCGACCTCCTCGGCGCCGTCCGGCGTCCGCTGGAGCAGGCCGCTGTACGCGGGCCGGCTGCGGACGTAGGCGAACGGGCTCACCCCGGCCTTCTCGGCGAGCGCGGCCTGCTTGAGCGTGACGGTCGGGAACTCCAGGCACAGGTACTCGAACAGGTGCGGCAGCGGCTCGTAGCCGATGTGCTCGCCGCGCGGGGCGTGCAGCACGATCGACTTGAGCACGTCACCGCGGTGGGCGCCGACGTCGATGCAGTTCGAGTCCTCCTGCAGGACGAAGGACAGCAGCAGCGCGAGGTGGCGGTCATCGACCGCGTTACGCCGGGCGCTGGGGAGCACGGTGCGGCGGACCAGCTTCAGCGCCGGACCCAGGCCCAGCTCGACCGCGGTCTGGCGCAGCTGGCCGAGTTGCTTGTTCATCTGCTCCTGCATCGCGGAAAGTCCCCTTCGCGAGCCTTCGGTCCGGGTGCCGGCCGACCGCCAGCTCCGCTGGCCGTGGGGCCCCGCCCGTCCGGCTGGTTGTCCAGGAGTGCGGCGTCCGTGGTGCAACACCACGAACGCCGCACTTTGGTGCCGTCGTGCCGATTGTGCCAAGGACGCACGACACGCCCATCGCCGACCCCTCGGGAGACACAACCGAGATACGACAGAAGGCCGCTCCGTTACCTGACGAACCTGGTAATGGAGCGGCTCTCCACATCCGGCGGTGCAGGCGTCAGGCCGGCGTCGCCGCAGGTAGGGGCACCCGCACCAGCTCGGCCGTCACGTCGAACGCCTCCACCGGCGGGCAGGTGCAGACCAGGTTGCGGTCGCCGTAGGCGCCGTCGATGCGCCGCACCGGCGGCCAGTACTTCGCCGCGCGCAGCGACGCCACCGGGTACGCCGCGACGGACCGCGGGTACGGGTGCGCCCACTCGTCCCCGGTGACCATCTCCGCGGTGTGCGGGGCGTTGCGCAGCGGGTTGTCGTCGCGGGGCCACTCCCCCGCGCCGACCTTCGCCGCCTCGGCCCGGATCGCGATCATCGCGTCGCAGAACCGGTCGATCTCGCCGAGGTCCTCGCTCTCGGTCGGCTCCACCATGAGCGTCCCCGCCACCGGGAACGACATCGTCGGCGCGTGAAAGCCGTAGTCGATCAGCCGCTTGGCGACGTCGTCAACGGTCACGCCCGTCTCCTTCGTCAACGGCCGCAGGTCGAGGATGCACTCGTGCGCGACCAGGCCGTTACGTCCCGTGTAGAGGACGGGGTAGTGCGGCGCGAGCCGGCGGGCGACGTAGTTGGCGTTGAGCACCGCCACCGAGGTCGCCTCGCGCAGCCCCTCCGCCCCCATCAGCCGGATGTAGGCCCACGGGATCATCAGGATGCCGGCCGACCCCCACGGTGACCCCGAGATCGGCCCGACCCCGGTCTCCGGGCCCGCCTCCGGGCGCAGCGGGTGGTTGGGCAGGTAGGGCAGCAGCTTCACGCCGACCGCCACCGGCCCGACCCCCGGACCGCCGCCGCCGTGCGGGATGCAGAAGGTCTTGTGCAGGTTCAGGTGGCTCACGTCCGCCCCGAACCGGCCCGGCTTCGACAGCCCGACCAGCGCGTTCAGGTTCGCCCCGTCGACGTAGACCAGCCCGCCGGCGTCGTGCACCACCGCGCACGCCCGCGCGATGCCCTCCTCGTACACCCCGTGGGTGGACGGGTAGGTGACCATCAGCGCCGCGAGCGCCGGGGCGTGCGCGGCCGCCTTGGCGGTGAGGTCGTCCAGGTCGACGTTGCCCTCCGCGTCGCACGCGACGACGACCACGCGCATGCCGGCCATCGCCGCGCTCGCCGCGTTCGTCCCGTGCGCCGACGACGGGATCAGGCAGACGTCGCGCACCGGGTTCCCGGCCGCGGCGTGGTCGCGGTGGTAGGCCCGGATCGCCAGCAGGCCGGCGAGCTCACCCTGGCTGCCCGCGTTCGGCTGCACCGAGACGCCGGCGTACCCGGTGATCCGGGCCAGCCACTCCTCCAGATCCCGGATCATCGACACGTAGCCGGCGGCCTGGTCCAGTGGGGCGAACGGGTGGATGTCGGCGAAGTCCGGCCAGGTGACCGCGGCCATCTCGGTCGTCGCGTTGAGCTTCATCGTGCAGGAGCCGAGCGGGATCATGCCGCGGTCCAGCGCGAAGTCGACGTCGGCGAGCCGGCGCAGGTAGCGCAGCATCGCCGTCTCGGACCGGTGCGCGTGGAACACCGGATGCGCCAGGTACGGCTCCTCCCCGGTGCGGATCAGCGCCGCCGGGAGGGCCGGGCCCGCCGCCGGACCGACGGCCGCGGCCGGCCCGTCCACACCACCCACACCGAAGGCGGACCAGACGGCCCGCAGGTCGGCCGCCACGGTCGTCTCGTTGCAGGAGACGCCGACATGGTCGCCGTCGACGAGACGCAGGTTCACCCCGTGCGCGAGCGCGTCGGCGACCACCTGGGCCGCACGCCCCGGCACCCGGGCGAGCACCGTGTCGAAGAACCCGTCGTGGACGATCTCCACCCCGCCGGCGCGCAGCCCGGCGGCGAGGCTCACGGCGTGCCCGTGCACCCGGGCCGCGATCCCGGCCAGCCCCTCGGGCCCGTGGTAGACGGCGTACATCGACGCCAGCACCGCCGGGAGCACCTGCGCCGTGCAGATGTTGCTCGTCGCCTTCTCCCGCCGGATGTGCTGCTCACGGGTCTGCAGCGTGAGCCGGTAGGCGGGGTTGCCGGCCGCGTCCACCGAGACCCCGACGAGCCGGCCGGGCAGCGTCCGCTCCAGACCCGACCGGACGGCGAGATAGCCGGCGTGCGGCCCGCCGAAGGACAGCGGAAGCCCGAACCGCTGGGTGCTCCCGACCGCGATGTCCGCGCCGAGCGCGCCCGGCGAGCGCACCAGGGTGAGCGCGAGCAGGTCCGCGGCGACCGTCACCACGATGTCGCGTTCCCGGGCCTGCGCGATCACCCCGCGCAGGTCCCGCACCTCCCCACCGGCCCCCGGGTACGACAGCAGCACACCGAAGGCGTCCCCGAGCACGTCGGACGGCACTACCGAAGGCACCTCGGACGGTGCCGACGGCGCGGCGGACTGCGCGGGAGCGGCCGGTCCGGCGGCCGGGCGCTCGCCCGGGGCCGGCGACGGACGTCCGGTGAGCCCGTCGCGGAGGTCGACGACGAGCACGGTGATGCCGAGCGCCTCCGCCCGGGTCCGGACCACCGCGATGGTCTGCGGCAGCGTGTCGGCGTCGATCACGAAGGTCGAGCGGCGGCCCCGGGCGGCCCGGTGGGCGATCTGCATGGCCTCCGCCGCCGCCGTCGGCTCGTCCAGCAGCGAGGCGCCGGCCACGGCGAGGCCGGTCAGATCCGTGATCACCGTCTGGAAGTTCAGCAGGGCCTCGAGCCGCCCCTGGGAGATCTCCGGCTGGTACGGCGTGTACGCCGTGTACCAGGCCGGGTTCTCCAGGACGTTGCGCTGGATCACCCCGGGCATGACCGCCGGGTGGAAGCCCAGACCGATCATGGAGGTGACCCGCCGGTTGTACCCGGCCAGCCCGCGCAGCTCCGCGAGCACCTCGGTCTCGTCGACGGCCGGGGGCAGGTCCAGCTCGGTGTCCCGGATGGCCGCCGGCACCGCCGCGTCGGTCAGCCCCGTCAGCGAGCCCAGCCCCAGCAGGTCGAGCATCGCCCGGCGGTCGGCCTGGTCCGGGCCGACGTGCCGGTCGGTGAACCTCGGGACGAACCCGGCCGGCAGCCCCGGCCCGGCGGTGTCCGGTCGCGCGGATCCGGTGGACTCCGGTCGCGCGGGCCCGGTGGACTCCGGTCGCGGCGGGGCCTGGCGGGCCTGCGTGTCGCCGCCGTTCCCGGACGCGGCCTCGGCGGCAATCTCCCTGGCCGCGTCCGTCGCCACGGCGGGTGCCGCGGTGTCGGAAATCGGTGTCTGTGTGGTGGTCTCGATGGTCATCGCGCGCTCCGGAGGTCGAGCAACGCCGGAGGCACCCCCGCGATCGGTGGTCACGGCGGCGCTCCCGCGTCGCGGCGGGCCTCCCCCTCTGTCATGGGCCTGAGAGCTTCGCCGGCCTGCCATGCCACCCGGAGCCTCCCGAGAGACGCGGCGGCCGGCTTGCACCGTCGGCGGGACGCTTGCGCGTCCGCTTTTCAGAGTCGCCTGACCCGGCGGTCTTGGGCCTGAGAGTTTGCGGGGAGTTCTTGCTCCTTCGGCGCTCCGGGCCACGGCCCGGAGCTCTCCCGCACGGGTGTGAGCGGCGCGATGTGAAGTTGTCAGCCCGCGGCGAGCGGGCCGTCCTGAGGCCAGGCTAATCGGCCTCGGTCCCGGCGGCCAACGATCCCGGCGATCTCGAAACAGGCACGAAACACGATGTCGACCAGGCTGAGAACTGCCTCACACCCGGGGCGTCGGTGCCTCGCGGCGGCGGTTCCCGTGCCTCGCGGCCACCGCCGTACCGCCGTACCGCCGTGCGGTTCACGCGCCGTGACCGGGGAAGTGTCCTCAAGGCGGCATCCAGGGCCGCGGGCGGCCGGAAGCCATGGCCGCGACAGGGCCCGAGGACGGTCGGGCAAAGGGGCCGGCGGGGCGGCCGGCCGGCGAAGGAGGGAAACGGGATGGCCCGAGGGACCAAGTCCAGGAAGTCCTCCAGGAACGGCGGGAGCGCGAAGCGGGCGAAGACGGCGCGTATGCGCACGGACGTCCCTTCCACCGTCGCCCGTTCCGACGACAAGGCCGTGCGTACCTGGAAGGAGACCCACGACTCGGCGGTCGAGAGCTACGGCGAGGGTGAGCGTGCGCACCGCACGGCGTTCGCAGCGCTCAAGCACACGCACGAGAAGGTCGGGGACAACTGGGCCCCCAAGGAGGGCGGCCGCCGCGGGCCCTCCGACGAGCAGGCCGCGCGCCCCACCGACAAGGCACTTTCCGACCCGCTTCCCACCGCCGAAGGCGTGGACGAGAAGGCGTCCGTGAAGCACCTGCGGGAAATCGCCCGGCAGCTCGACATACCGGGCCGCTCGACGATGAACAAGGCCGACCTGATCGAAGCCGTCAGGAAGGCGAACCGGCGGGCCACCGCGGCCGCCCGCGGCTGACTCCCGGCCCCCGGCGGAAAACACCGCCGGGGGCCGCCTGCCGGGCCGCCACCTGCCGGTCAATACCTCCGGCGGCGGTCACTCCGGGGCTCCGGCGGGGCTCCGGCGGTCACTCCGGGGCGGTCACTCCGGCTGTTTCGCGTCGCGGAACTTCGCCGCCTCGACGTCGCTGCGCGCGCCACCGCGCTCCCCCTCGAAGAACGACTCGGCAAGGCGGTCGTGTGAGGTCTGGTCCGTCACCTGGCGGGCCATCTCCTCGTCGGAGAGCCCCTGGCCGGCCGGCGCGGTGTGGGTGGCGGCACGGGCACGCGGCCGGGCCTCGCGGGCCGAGGGCCGTACCGGCTGTCCCGTCCTGGTCTTCGTGTCGTTCCTGGCCTGTTGCCCCATGCTCGCCCTCCCACCATCCGTCCGGCGGCACCGGCCTGCCGGCATTCGCCCGTTCCGGTGGCTGATCCCTGCCGGCATTCACCCGTTCCGATGGCTGATCACCGTGGCCGCGACGAGCCGGCCGCGATCCGGCCACTGTCGACATGCCCGGACCGCGCCCTCATCACCCCCGCCTGTCCCGCGGCGCCGAGAGGTTTTTCCGGGGCCCGGACGGACATGTAGCCCGCGCCGGCCTCGGGACGCGACGAGGTCGTATCCCGAGCGCGCTCTGGCGACGGGCCGCGCGACGAGAGGCGAGCCATGTCCTTCTACGACAAGGTCGAGTCGACGTTCTACGGCTGGTGTGTGGAACGTCTGCTGACCACCGCGGAGCACGGCGGATGCCTGGCCGGCGGGATCCTGGAGATCGGCTCGGGGACGGCCGTGCCGGTGGTGCGGGCCCTGCTGCGCTCCGGCTCCGACACGCGGGTGCACGGATTCGAGCGCGACCCGGGGGCGGCGGCGACGGCGCGGCGCGCGATCGGGCTGACCCCGCTGCGCAACTACGTCGTCGACGAGGGCGACTTCTTCACCGCGGTGCCGACGGCCGCCCAGCGCTGCGTGATCGGGAACCCGCCGTACCTCCCGGCCGAGCCGGGCACGTCCTGCGCGCCGGACCTCTGGGGCGGCCCCCGCGGCGCCGAGGTCACCCAGGACGTCCTGGACTGCGGGCTCGACCTGGCGATGCTGATCGTCTCCTCGATCGCCGACCCGCTGGGAGTGCTCCGGTTCGCCCGTGATCGGGGCTACTCCGTCACCGACTGGATGGTCACGCCGATCCGCTTCGGGAGGTTCTGCCGGGACGCCGGGGTCCGCGCCCGCATCGGCGATCTCGCCGGCCGCGAGCAGGCGTTCTTCGCCCCCCACTCGTACCTGATCGCCGGGGTCACCTTCGTGCGCGACGCCGGCGCCCGGGACCAGAGCGCCGTGCTGGGGGACGTCCTGCGCGCCGCCGGCCGGGCGTCGGAGGTCGCCGACCCGCAACCCCGGGCGGGCGGGGCCGTGGTGGGGGCTCCGGCCGGGACAGAACGGGTTGTGGCGGGAGCGCAGGCCGGAGCCGCGAAGCGGGCCGGGACGGCGGCGCGGGCCGGGACAGCACAGCCGGTCGGGCGATGAGGACGGGGCGGCCCCCGGACCACTCCGCGGGATACGGGACCGTGTTCACCCCGGCGGTGCTCGAGGCGCCGCCGCTCCCGGTTCCCCGTGGCCCCCTCTCCGAGTACCTCGTCGAACTGCTCGGCGGCGACGTCCGGCCCGCCGCCGGGTGGCCGAAGCCGGCGGACGACGCGCTGTTCGGCGAGGACGGGGCCCTCGCGCTGCACTGCCTGTACGAGCTTCACTACCGGGGCTTCCGCGGGGTCGACGACCGGTTCGAGTGGGAGCCCTCGCTGCTCGCGTTGCGGGCGGAGCTCGAGGGCGACCTGGAGCGCCGCCTGATCGACCTGGCCGGCCCGGACCCGTCCCCCGCGGGGGACATCGCCGCGGAGCTGCGCCGGGTGATCTCCCAGCCGGGAGGCCGTTCCCTGTCCGGCCGCCTCGCCGAGCGGGGCAGCCTCGATCAGTTCCGCGAGTACGCGGCGCACCGCTCGCTCCTCCAGCTGAAGGAGGCCGACCCGCACACCTGGGCCGTTCCCCGCCTCACCGGCGCCGCCAAGGCCGCACTCGTGGAGATCCAGGCGGACGAGTACGGCGGTGGCACCGAGCGGGACATGCACCAGAACCTCTTCGGCCTGACCATGCTCGAGCTGGGCCTGGACCCCTCGTACGGCGCCTACGTCGACCGCCTGCCCGGAGGCACCCTGGCCACCGCCAACGTCCCGAGCTTCTTCGGCCTGCACCGGCGGTGGCGGGGCGCGCTCGTGGGGCACCTGGCGGTCTTCGAGATGACATCGGTCGAGCCGATGGGCRCCTACGCCGCGGCCCTGCGGCGGCTGGGCCTGCCCTGGAGCGCCCGGCACTTCTTCGAGGTCCACGTCGTCGCCGACGCCCACCACCAGAATCTCGCGGCGGAGTCACTCGCGGGTGGCCTTGTCCGCGCCGAGCCGGCGCTCGCCCGCGACGTCCTGTTCGGTGCCCGGGCGACCATGGCCGTCGAGGGCTACTGCACGGAGAACATCCTCGCCGCCTGGGACCGCGGGGAAACGGCCCTGCTCCCGTGTCGGGACGAACCGGGCGCCCGCTAGCGGGATATCCGGCCGCGGCACGGCACGATGTGCGGCGAATCACCCGGTGTAGCGTGCTCGATGTTGGCTCACGTCCCGGGTGGAGGACATCCGCGATGATCAGTGGATATCGGTTCCTCCACGACATCGGCCACGGTGGGTTCAGCACCGTCCACCTCGCCGAACAGGAGATCTTCGACCGGCGGGTCGCGGTCAAGATCATGCATGCCGACCTGCGCGATCCGGACGCGGAGCGGCGTTTCGTGCGGGAATGCCGGGCGACCGGGCGGCTCACCGGGAATCGACACATCATCACGGTGTTCGACGCCGGCACGACGTCCGATCATCGGCCCTACATCGCCATGGAGTACTTTCCCGGCGGCACGCTCAGCCAGCGGCTGCGCGAATCAGGGCCGCTGCCCGTCCGGGAGGCGGTCGCGCTGATGATCCCGATCACCCGGGCGCTCGGCGCGGCGCACCGGCACGGCATTCTGCACCGCGATCTGAAACCCGCGAACATCCTGCTGCGCGGGCCCGGCGATCCGGTGCTCAGCGACTTCGGCATCGCCAGCGTCGGCGAGGGTGCCGACGCGGCCACGGTCTCGGCCGCGTTCACCGCCGGATACGCGGCGCCGGAGGTGATGCTGGGCGAACAGCCGGGGATCGCCTCGGACGTCTTCGCGCTCGGCGCCACACTGTTCGCCCTGCTGAACGGCTCCACCCCGTTCCCGGGGCGGACGGTCGTGCAGATCGTGGCCCGCATCCAGGCCGACGACATGGAGTCGACCACCCGGGAGGACATCCCCGTGCGGCTGACGGACCTGCTGCGCCGGATGCTCGCCGCGGAGCCCACGCGGCGGCCGGGCACCGAACAGATCGCCGCCGAGCTCGACGCCGTCCTGGCCGCCGTGGACGCCGTGGGCGCGCCCGCCGGGCCGTTCCCGGACGCCAGCGACCGGCTTCCCGGACAGCCTCCCGACAACCAGGTTCCCGGACAGCCGCGGCCGCCGCGCCGAACGACACCGCGCCAGACGACACCGCGGCGACGGTTCCCGCCACGGTGGGTGCTCCTCGCCGGGCCGGTGGCGCTGCTGGCCCTGGCGGCGCTGCTGCTCGTCGTGCTCACCGGCGGCGGCACGGACCAGGCCGACGGCACGTCGCCGTCGGTCGATCCCGGGGCCACGCAGCCGGGCACGTCACCGGGAGCCGGCCTGACGACCGGGCCGACGCCACCCTCCGGCCCGTCGTCGTCGCCCGGCGGGGGCCCGGCGGGGACCTCGCCGGGCCCGGCCGGCCCGGCGGGCTCCTGCGGATACCAGGCGGCCACGGCGGCCGACTACCGCGACCGACGGTTCGAGGAACGGTTCATGTGCGCGACCAGTGTCGACTCCCCCGTCTACGCGAACGTCGCCACCGATGACGGCCAGCCGCTCGACGACTCCGGGCTCATGCGCGCGTCCACCACGGTCTGGGTGATCTGCCAGCTGGAGGGGCGACCGAACCCCGTCCTGGACGGGAGGACGAACACCTGGTGGCTCTACACCCAAGGGGACCTCGCCCGCCCGAACGCCTTCGGGTACACCGGGAGCTGGGGCTACCTGCCCGCGACGGCGGTGCGTGACAGCGTCCAGGGCGAGCCGGTCGGCGGCGTCCCGGCCTGCCCGGGACCACTCTGAGAGACGCCGGGTGCGTCGGACCCGACCGATCGACGATATTGACGTCCTCCCCGGCCTGAAGGCTGGGGGTTCCTGCCGTGCGGCGTGGGTTCACGCGGCACCTCGGTGGGTTCCTGTTTCACAGCCAGCTGCCCGGACGGGTCCGGGTCTCACGTCGGCTCCGCAGGCGTTTACGGTCTCCGCCTGACGTGGCATCGCAGCCACGCCTTTCCGCCCAGCGGCGACCAGGCGCTGACCCTCGACGAGGATGTTCCGCGCGGCATTCAGGTCCCGGTCGTGGCTGACACCGCACCCCGGACAGGTCCACGTCCGGACCTGGAGAGGCTTCGGGCCGTCCCGGTGGCCGCAGGCCGAGCAGACCTGCGACGACGGGAAGAACCGGCCCACCCTCACCACGGCCCGGCCACACCGGGCCGCTTTCTCCTCGAGCAGACCGACCAGCATCGACCAGCCCGCGTCGTRCACCGACCGGGCCAGCCGCGTACGGGCCAGCCCGGCTACCGCCAGATCCTCGACGTAGACCGCTTGGTTGTCGCGGACCAGCCGAGCAGCGAGCTTGTGATGATGATCCCGGCGGGTGTCCCGTACCTTCCGATGCTCGACCGCGACCCGGCGGACCGCCTTGCGCCGGTTCACCGAACCCTTCCGCTTGCGGGCCAGTGCCCGCTGTGCGCGGGCGAGCCTGCGCTGACGCGACCGCAGAGGACGCGGGTTCGCGACGATCTGTCCGGTTGACAGGGTCGCGAGCCGGTCCAACCCGAGGTCGACGCCGATCTCGGCGCCTGTCGCCGGGGAGGGGACGTCGTCGACGTCGACGACGAACGACACGTAGTACCTGCCGTCCGCCTCCCGGATCACCGTCGCCGACGTCGGAACCAAGGGCAGCGGACGCGACCAGGCCAGCCGCAGATCTCCGACCTTCGCCACCCGCACCCCTCGGGGCGTGACGGTGAAGCCGTTGCGGGTGAGGCGGATCGACTGCCGGTTGTCCTTCCGTGACCGGAACCGCGGATGGCCGACCTGCCGGCCTTTCCGCTTCCCGGACAGCGAGTCGAACCAGTTCCGGAACGCCCGGCGTGCGTCCTGGCACGCCTGCACGAGTACCACCGACGACACCTCGGACAGCCAGGTTCGCTCGTCGGTGAGTTTCGCGAGGGTGACCACCCGGCGCTGAACCTCGGTGTCCGACAGTTTCTCGCCGGCCTTGTACGCCTCGTCGCGGGCCCGGATCGCGTCGTTGAACACGACCCGGGCGCAGCCGAACGCCCGCGCCAACGCCCGTGCCTGCCCCGGCCCGGGGTAGGCACGGTAGCGGTAACGAACGACTGCCACACCATCCAGCATATTTGGTCTATGACGGAAGCAGACGACTACAGGCGAGGCAGACATGTGGTCTCCTCGCTGCACGCCCACTTGGTCTTCGTGACCAGGTATCGGCGTGGAGTACTCGACGACGCGATGCTGACCCGCTGCGAACAGATCATGCRCAGCGTGTGCTCCGACTTCGGCGCAGCCCTCACCGAGTTCAACGGAGAAGACGATCACGTCCACCTGCTGGTCGAGTACCCACCCAAGGTCGCGGTCTCCGCGCTGGTGAACAGCCTCAAAGGCGTGTCCGCCCGACGGCTGCGCACCGAGTTCACCGACCGGGTCAACCAGCACCTCATACGCGGCCACTTCTGGTCACCGTCCTACCTCGCAGTCTCGGCCGAAGACGCCCCACTGGCACTCGTACGCGAGTACATCGAGGAGCAACGGCGACCAGCCCCGACCCGCTAACCCCACTCCGAAGGACGGGGCTTGCGCGCTACGTTTTCCTGGTCAGCACGAGCACACCCGGCACCCGGCACCCGGCCGGGGCGACTACGCGAGGAGCGCGCACGTGGCAGGACTCGACCGCGATGGTGACGTGTTCGTCCTGGACCTGGGCGACGGGGAGAACCGGCTGAACCCGGCCGCGGTCGCCGCCATCAACGCCCGCCTCGACGAGGTGACCGCCGCGGCCGGGCCGAAAGCGCTGGTAACGACCGCCGAGGGCAAGTTCTGGAGCAACGGGTTCGACCTCGCGTGGATGACCGCGAACCCCGGTGAGATCGGGCCGTTCATCCAGTCGGTGCGGGTGCTGTTCGCGCGGATGGTGACGCTGGCGCTGCCGACCGTCGCCGCGGTCGGCGGGCACGCCTTCGGCGCCGGGGCCGTTCTCGCGCTGACCCACGACCAACAGGTCATGCGGGTCGACCGGGGCTACTTCTGTCTGCCCGAGGTCGACGTCGACATCCCCTTCAGCATCGGGATCACCGAGCTGATCCGGGCGCGCATGCCGGTGCGCACGGCGCACGAGGCGATGACGACCGGCCGCAGGTACGGCGGCGACGACGCGCTCGCGGCCGGCATCATCGACGGCGTCGCCGACCAGGAGAAGGTCCTGGCGACGGCGATCGCGATGGCCCGCCCACTCACCGGCAAGGCGTCACGGACGCTGGGGACCATCAAGTCGAGGCTGTACGCGACCGCGGTCGCGGGCCTCGTGTCGGGCGAGGCCGTCGAGGTCCCGGTCTGACGCCCGTCGACCGGGTGATCCGCTGGCCTACGGGGTGATCGCCGGCCAGTCGCCGCCCTGCGGGAGCGGGTGTCGGAACAGCCTCGCGGCGTTGCCACCGGCGATCATCACGGCCTCGTGCCGCGGGATGTCGGCGAAACGCTTGCGCAGCAGGTCCTGCGAGCCCGGCCAGGTCGAGTCGGCGTGCGGGAAGTCCGTCTCGAACAGGATGTGGTCGATCCCGATCATGTGACGCTGGTCGAGCGTGCCGGGGTCGTCCAGCATGCAGAAGTAGAAGTTCCGGCGCAGCGCCTCGCTCGGCGTCACGTCGTACGTCCACGGCGTGCCGCCGCTGCCGGAGTGCTCGAGCACGTAGTCGAGGCGGTTGATCGCCATCGGCACCCAGCCGATGCCACCCTCGCTCAGCGCGATCCTGAGGTTCGGGTAGAGCGCCGGGATGCCCGCCCACACCCAGTCCACGGCCGCGCAGAACGCGC
This sequence comes from Parafrankia soli, assembly GCF_001854695.1. Lineage (GTDB taxonomy): Bacteria > Actinomycetota > Actinomycetes > Frankiales > Frankiaceae > Parafrankia > Parafrankia soli. The sequence continues at coordinate 41,848 of NZ_MAXA01000036.1, read as the reverse complement.
CCGCCGGGAAGAGCGACGTCTGCACGTTCAGGCCGCCGCCCGGCGAGCCCTGCAGGACGAAGCCGCTCGCGCCGCAGTGCAGCGAGATGACCGTGTCGGTCTCCTCGCACGCCTTGAAGAACGGCTCCCAGTGCCTGTGGTTGGTGATCGGCGGAAGCTTGAGCAGATGCGGCGACTCGAGGAACGACACCGAGGTGAAGCCGAGCTCGGCGTTGCGGCGGATCTCCTCGGCGGCGACCTCGGGGTCCTTGAACCAGGGCAGCTGCATCGGGATGAAGCGCTCCGGGTACGCCCCGTGCCACTCCTCGATCATCCAGCTGTTCCAGGCCCGGACCGCGGCGAGCCCGACCTCCTGGTCGTTGTTCATCGACAGCACGCGGCCGGTGAAGCCCCACGCCCCGGAGGGGAAGCACAGTGACGCCCAGATGCCGTCGAGGTCCATGTCCTTCACACGGGCATGCACGTCCCACGCGGACCGGCGCATCTCGCTGAAGTTCAGCGGGTCGAGGTTCCACTCGGACTGCGGGCGCCCGGCGACGACACTCATTCCGTTGTCACGGTAGAGCCGGTCGCGGTAGACCCAGGCCTCCGAACCGTCCGGCGTCGTGATCACCTGAGGTGCCTTGTCCCGAAGGTTCGCCGGGAACCGCTTGACGAAGATGTCGGCAGGCTCGGTCAGATGATCGTCCACCGAGACGATCGAGTAGCTGCGTTCCTGCGGCTCTGGGTCCGGAAGCAGCTGCCAGTTCGGCCTCGGCATGATGCGCTCCTAGTTCTCGCCGATCAGACGCGCCAGCGATTGTTCGCGAGCGTTTACTCTCTATGATCCTGGCCGCACCCGCAAGTTCGGGGCCCCCGATCCGAGGTGGGTGGTCCGAGGTGGGTGGTCCGAGGCGGGTGGTCCGAGGCCAGGGTCAGGGCGGGATCAGCCGAGGGCCAGCTCCTGGGCGGTCGAGGCGACCAGCAGGCCGTCCCGGTCGAAGAAGGTGGCCCGGGTGAACGTCCGCGGGCCCGCGCCGGACGGGCTGTCCTGGACGAGGAGCAGCCACTCGTCGGCCCGGAACGGGCGGTGGAACCAGGCGGCATGGTCGAGCGCCGCCGCCCGGGACGGTTCCCCGCCGACCGGCGCGCGGGCAGCTGGCGGCGGCCAGTTGGCGAGGGCGGCCGCGGCGTGGCCGGCGATGTAGGTCAGCGCGCCGGCGTGCAGGCGCTGGTCGTCCGGTAGCCCCTCGACGAGGCGCACCCAGGCGATCGGGCGCCCCGGCCCCTTCCCACCAGACCGGGCGCCCCTACCCGCTGGACCACCGGCAGCGGTTCCTGGGCCGGCCGCGGAGCCCGGTCCGGCGGCGGGGGCCGGGCCGGCTGCCAGCCGTAGGTCGACGAGCAGGTCGCCCAGCTCCCGGGGGTCGGTACGCCAGCGCTCCAGGGCCTCGGGGGGTGGCACGCGGGGAGCGCGCAACTGGTGTCCGCCGCGCCAGCTCCGCTGGTACGACAGGTGCATCGCGCAGACCACCTCACCGGCCTGCACCCCCGTCACCCGCCGGGTCACGGACGTGGCCCCGTCCCGGACCCGGTCGACGAGGTACACGACCGAGTGCTCCTCGCGCGGAGGGCGCGGGAACTGGGCCTGCACCGAATGCAGGGGATGCCCCGAGCCCACCGTCCGGCCGGCCGCGAGCTGCCCCTGGACGGCGATCTGCCCCAGGTGGACGGGCACGCCCCTGGTGCCGCCCCGGAAGACGTCGCGGTCGACGGCCTCGAGCTCGGCGACGCCGGGAAAGGTCGGTGCGGTGCCCCGAGCCGGTGGCCGGGCGGCACCGCGACGCACGACCCTGTCCACGGTTATCCGGAGCGGCGTCAGGCGAACCTCGCGGACCAGCCCCGGTGTCCTCGGCCCGGGAGTCCGGTGATCGCGGGTGGATGGGCCGTCCGGTGGGCGTTCCCGGCGGGCGGCGGCTTGGGTGGGGTCGAGGTCGGGGATGCCAGGATCACGCCGCCGGGGCAAAGCGCTTCCCGTCCGAGACATACCCGGCCGGCGAGGTGCCCGGATCGGGCCGCCCTTGGTCGGTGCCGGGGTCGCGCGGGCCGTCCGGGTCCCCCGCGGCCCCGGTCGGCGGATCTCCCGGATCCCGCGGATCCCGTGCGTCCCGCAGCCGGCGGAGCTCGGTGGCCACGGTGCTCGGGGCCAGCGTCCGGCGGATCCGCGCTCGGCGTGTCGTGCGCTCGCGCAGGGCCCGCTCGAACCGGTCGAGGAGGCGGCAGGCCTCGTCCGCGGCGCGGCGGCCGGGGGTGCCCTCCCATTCCACCGCGGTCACGGGGGCGAACAGGGCGAGGGTCACGATCTCGGCCAGCTCGCGGATCGCCGTCTCGCCGGACGGGCCCACCTCGGCCGCGGCGAGCCGGGCGACTTCTCCCGGGCTCGCGGCGGCCGGGACGGGCAGGCCCACGTCGGCGAGCGCGTCGACGGCCTGCCGCCAGGCGTCGACCACCCTGCGTCGTGGGTGGCCCGCGCGGCGCAGGCGGCCCCGCCGGAGCGAGGGCAGCGCGACGGCGAGCGCGAGATACAGCGCCGCGGCGCCGGCGATCGCCAGGCCGCTCCGGATGGCCCAACGTGACCAGGCACCCGGGCCGGGCGGCGTGGCCGCCGGGGTGGAGTCCTCCGTGGCCCGGGTGGCCGGTGCCGTGGTCTCGACCGCGGAGCGCAGGGCGACGTCGATCAGTTCCGCCTGCTCGGGGGTCTCGCCCGGATTCGATCCCGCCACGCTCGCGCCGCGGGCGTCCGCGGCCGGCGGGGTGGGGAAGAACGGCAGCCAGCCGGCGCCGTCGAAGCGCACCTCGGCCCAGGCGAGCGCGTCGGCGCCGTGCACGGTGCGGGGCTGGCCGTCCACCGCGGGGGGCGCGGTGAATCCCACGGCAAGCCGGGCGGGCAGCCCCAGGATGCGGGCCGCGAGGACGAAGGCGGTCGCGAACTGCTCGGACGTCCCGCGGTGGGTGTGGGCGAGGAAGTGGTCGATGTGCCCGTACGAGTGTCCGGGTGGGACGGCCGGGTCGAAGGTGAAGGTCGCGCTCAGGTACTGCCGCAGCAGCGCGGCCCGTTGGAACGGGGTGCTCCCCCGGGCCGTCGCGATATCCGCCAGACGGCCGAGGATGGCCGGCGGGTCGGCGGGGACCTCGAGGTCGGGATCGGGCCCGCCCGTTCGGGCGGTGCCGGCGTCGAACCTGGGGAGATCCGCCGGCGCGGGCCGGGGGCCCGGCGCTGAAGTGATCTCGTAACGGTCGCCGGGAAGCAGCGGACGGTCGTTCAGCAGGGTTCCGGTGCCGGGATCGACCCGGACACCGGTGGGGGCGCCCACCAGACGCCCGTCCGACGGGAGGATCCGCCCGCCCAGTCCGGCGATCTCGATGACCTGCCGCATCTCGCCCACCGGTGCCGGGCCGGGCCCGTCACCTGCTGGATCAGCGGCCCGGTCGCCGGCAGCGGGATCACCGGCCGGGTCGTCGGCGATCCCGGCTTGCGACGAGGGTGGCCCCGAGCCGGCCCGAACGAAACGGGCGGTCGACCGCCACTGGGCGCCGTCGTAGGAGTCGAGGACGGCGAGCCGGAGGGTCACCGGCTCGGCCGGGGCCGGCCCGCTGACGTCGGTGCGGAAGAGCACCTCGTCCGGATGGGCGGTCCAGCCGCCGAGTGCGCTGAGCGGGCTCGGCTCGGTCTGGCTCACCGGTGGTGTCGAGCGGTGGGTGCGGGGGTCGACGGGGTCCCCGCCGCCGGCCCTCGTCGCGGCCGTGCCGGCGAACACGCCGACCACGACCACGAGCAGTGTCGCGCCGCCCCGGCGCGCGAGCTCACGGCGCGGGCCGCGGCTCGCGGCCCGGGGCGCTCTGATCATGAGGAACAGCGCGGTCAGGGCGGCGAGGGCACCGGCCCGGRCCAGGTTGCCCCCGGGGGCGGGGACGGCCAGCGCGGACGCGGCGAGAAGGGCTACGGCGGCGGGCAGTGCCGGGGCGAGCGCCGCGCGGGTCCGCACAACGAGCTCGGCGCCGAGCGCCGCGGCGAGCCAGGTGGGGGCGAGCGCGACGATCAGCAGGTCGGGGTCGGCCGGGGCGGGGACACCCATGTCGAGGACCCGGGCCCACCCGTCGACGACGCCTGTGCGGACCACATCGAGGCGGGCCATGAGATCGCCCGATCCGGCGGCGACGGTGTAGGCCGTCCAGGCTACGAAGCCGGCCAGCCATACGGGCACGGTCAGCGCCGGCGAGACCGGGCGGCCGTGCCGGGAGAGCGCGCCGACCAGGACGACGGGCAGGACCGCCGCCACCGGCAGCAGCACCCACAGGTCCCGGGTCGGGAAGAGGCGGGTGAATCCCGTCCCGGCCACCAGGGCGAGGGCGGCGACGACGGCCAGCGCGGCGATACGGCGTAGACCGGCCTCGCCCGGGGCGAAGGTGGCTCGGCGGGCCGGGCCCGCGGCGCCGGTCACGATCCGCCGCCCGCGCCGCGCCCAGTCCTGGGACTAGGGCCGGGGCCGGGGCCGGCCGATGCCAGGGAGGCCACCGGTAGCAGCGGTCCCGCCAGGTCCGGCTCGGTTTCGGCCTGGCCCCATCCCGCTGAACCCGATCCCGCCGAGCCCACTGCCGCTGGACTCGCGGCCGCCTGGTCCGCGGCCGGCGCCCGGGGCGGGAGGGGCGCGGCAGGCCAGACGTCGGTCAGGTCGGCGGGTGAGCCCAGGTGGATCATCCGCACCCGGCCCGAACCGGCGGTGCCGACCATGCCAACCGACCCTGCCACGCCAGCGGCACCGGCCACACCGGCCATGCGGGTCGCACCTGCCGTACGGGCCGCGCCCGCCGATCCCGTCGAGCGGGTGGGCTCGGCGGGGGCGACCGGGCCGCCTCGTTCCGCGCGGGCCCGTGCCACCGCTTCCATGCTCGGGCGCAGGCGTGGGCGGTCACCGGGGGCGCGCCGGCCCCGGGCCAGCGCGGCGGCCTCGCTGCGCGGGCCCATCCGAAGCACGATCACCTGGCCGAACACGTGGGCCACCGGGGCGAGCGCCGCCGCCGCGTCCCGGTCGAGCGCGCCGGTCACCAAAACGAGGGTGCCGACGGGCCCGCGGCGCAGGGTACGCAGGACATCCAGGGTCACACCCTCGTCCGGCCGGACGTCGGCCAGCTCGTCGAGGAGGGACTCGGCGTCGGTGGAGCGTCGGCGACCCGTCATCCGCACCCCGCCCGAGGTGACCAGGCGGACGCCGTAGGAGTTGCGGGCGCAGGCGAGCACCGCGGAAGCGGCGACGTCGACGGCGTCCTCGAAGACGGCCGCCCCGACCGGGCCGGGCGGGTAGGCCCGCCGGCGGGTGTCCAGCACGACGGTGGAGGCGGGCTCACTGGGGTCCAGGTGCGTTCGGACCATCAGCGTGCCCGTGCGCGCGCTGGCGGCCCAGTGCACCAGTCGCAGGTCCTCCCCGGGGGTGTACTCGCGCAGGGTGTGGAACATCAGCCCCCCGGACGCGCCACGTCCGCTCTGCCCGTCGGGGTCACGGGCCGGGGCGGCCGGCGGTGGGACCAGCGGGTATGCGCGGGGGCGGACCCGCAGGGTGAGGCTCGTGCCGAGGTACTGGTGGCGGTGGGCCAGCCCGAACGGATCAGACCGGTGCACCTGCGGGGGCCCGATCTGGCGGACTCCCCGAGCCGCGGTGTCGAGCGGCAGGACGATCTCCCGGCTGGCGCCACCGCGCAACGGGCGGATGTCCACGGCGATCTCGGGCCCGCCGGACCCGACAGACCCGCCGGGCTCGGCGGGCTCGGCGGGCACCTCGCCCGGCTGGGCCGGCTCGGCTGGCAGGCGTAGGGCGAACGGGGGAGACGTCCAGCGGGAGTGGTTCACGATCGAGATGACCAGGGCGGCGTCGTCCCCGCGGGTGACCGCGGCAGGGGTGACCCGTGTCGTGACGGTGACCCGCGGCGGACGGGCCACCGCTGCCATCGCGGTGAACAGCGCCGCCGCGCCGGCACCGGCGAAGGCGGCGAGCTCCGCGTAGCGCAGGAGCACCGCCCCGAGGGCGCAGGCGGCCGTCACGGCGAGCAGCCCCCAGGCGGCGGGCGTGAACCCCGGCAGCGTCCGGGGGGTCGGCTCGCTCACGCGCCCACGAGGCGACGGGGCGAGGGGACCGCGTCCAGGACCTCGGCGACGACGTCCTCGGCGGTGACCCGGCGCAGCTCGGCCTCCGGACTGAGCACGAGCCGGTGGGCGAGCACCGGACCGGCGAGCGCCTTGACATCGTCGGGGGTGGCGAAGGCACGCCCAGCCGAGGCGGCGCGGACCTGGACCGCGCGCAGCAGCGCCACGCTGCCGCGCGGGCTCGCGCCCAGCCGCAGTACGTCGTGCCTGGTCCGGGTGGCGGCGACAACCTGCACGACGTAGCGGCGCACCGCCGGGGCCACGTGCACGGCCAGGGTGCGCTCGGCGTGGGCGACGACGTCCTCGGCGCGCATCACCGGGCGGAGGTCCTCGACACGGCGGCCGACCTGACGTCCCTCGAGGATCTCCAGCTCGGCGTCCAGGGTGGGGTAGCCGATGCGCAGCCGCATCAGGAAGCGGTCGAGCTGGGCCTCGGGGAGGGCGTAGGTGCCATCCATGTCGACCGGGTTCTGGGTGGCGATGACCATGAAGGGCAGCGGGACGGGGTAGCGGGTCCCGTCGACGGTGACGCGCTGCTCCTCCATGACCTCGAGCAGGGCGGACTGGGTCTTCGGCGACGCGCGGTTGATCTCGTCGGCGATGACGAGGTTCGCGAAGACGGGGCCCGGGCGGAACGCGAACTCGGCGGCCCGCTGGTTGAAGACGTTGGTCCCGGTGATGTCCGCGGGCAGCAGGTCGGGGGTGAACTGGATGCGGTGGCAGCCCGCGTTCACCGAGGCGGCGAGGCTGCGGGCGAGCGTCGTCTTGCCCAGGCCGGGGACGTCCTCGACCAGCAGGTGGCCCTCGGCGAACAGGCAGATCACCGCGAGCTCGACAGCGGTGCGCTTGCCGCGGATCACCCGCTCGACGTTCGCCACCACGTCGTCGAACGCGACCGCGAACGGGATGCCCCGATCCGCCTCGACCGTCATGCCGAACCTCCTGCTGGTGAGGCCTGCGTGATGTGGCGGGCCGCGCTGGTCGAGGGGGAGCGACCGGCGCGGCCCGCCGCGGGCGGCGGGGGGTGCCGCCCGGGAACGGCTCGGCTCCTGGCGCGCCTCCCGCGATTGGCCGCCAGTGCCCACCGGCACCACCGGCCAGCACCACCTGGCGGTGCCGCTGGCGACCTTTACCGCGGCGTCGCTGCCACGGAGCCGAACCGTTCCGATGCAGTAGACGACCGAGTCGCCTGATTCGTTGTCCTCCGTCCGGAAACTATTGTGGGAATCGTGACGAGGGTTACGTCGCCCTCGCGCGCGCGGGCGCACACCCGCAGGTCACCGAGGAACGATCCGGCCACATCCGGCGACAGATGTCACGCTTCGACCAAATCCTGTCGCAACCAGTCGAGGCTGCAGCGCGTCAGACCTGTTGACGGGTCACCTCGAGGGCCGCGGGCCTCCGGGGGCTACCGCACGCCCGATCCATGTCACGACAGCAACACAATCTGACAACAACCATCAGTTGTGTCTGGTTGTGTCTTCTGGTCGTGCCTGGCGACCCGTCGCCGGCCTCCGCCCGGTCACCCTCCAGCCGGGCGGAGGCCTCGGCAGCCCCGATCGCAGCCCCGACACACCAACCAGCCACGCCCCGAGCCCGAACCGCCCGGCCCGGGCGGTTCGCCGCCCGCGAAGATCCGCCCGCGGCGAACCGCCCGCGGAGCCGCGACGCCCCTGGAGGTCCACGATTCCCGGCAGTTGGCGGCGCCTCCCGTGGCGGCCCTCTCGGCAGTTCGCGTGGCGGTTCCTCATGCCGGCACGCGGTGGGCGTGCCCGCGCCGGGCTGGGCGTGCTGTTCCTCTGCGCCGCGGCGGCCCTCGTCGCGACCGGTCGCGGGGCCGCACCCACCGAGCTCGAGCTCACCGACGGCGGCGTGTGGCTGGCCACCACCAGCACGGGCACCCTCACCCACCTGAGCGGACCAGCCGGGCGGGCCGACGCCGCGGTCACCGTGCCCGGCGCCGTCGGACGTGACCTGACTGTCGCCCGCACCGGCGCGGCGGTCCTCGTGGCCGACCCCGGTTCGGGCCAGGTGCACCTGGTCGACCCTGCCCGGCTGGCCTCCGTCCGCTCGGCGGATCTGGGACCCGGGGTGACGATCGTCACCTCGGCGACGGCGGCCTACGCGGTCGACCCGGCGTCCGGGCGGGTCCGGCGGCTCACCCGCGACGACCTCGCCGGCGCCGGCCCCGTCCTGGAGCTCCCGCCGCCGCTGGGGCGCGCGGCGCTGACCGACGACGGAACCCTGTGGGTGCCGGTCCGGTCCGCGGGCACAGTCGTCGCCCTGCGGGACGGCGCCGCCGAGCCGCCGCACCCGGTCGCCCCGCCCGGCAACGCCGTCGACGTGGTCCTCGCGGGCGGGCACCCGCTCGCCGTGGACACCACCGCCGCCACCGTCACCGCCCCCGACACGGGCCGCGTGATCGCCCTGCCGCCCGCCGGCCCGACCAGCGGACCGCTCCCCGGCCTGCTGGCGCCGCCGCGCACGGACGGCGGCCCCGTGCCCCTCCTCGACCCGGCCACCCGCCGCCTGTTCCTCGTGGACGTCGATCAGGGCTTGGTGACCACGGTGACCATCCCGGACATCCCCGGATCGGGCCAGCTCGGCACACCGGTGGTCCATGCCGGTCACGGGTACGTGCCGGACTCCGCGCTCGGCGTGGTGCTCGACTACGACATCGCCCGCGGCGGCTTCGGCGATCCGGTGCCGGTCGCCGCGCCCGCCGACCAACCGCGGCTCACGGTGGCCGTCGACGGCGACCTGGTGTGGATCAACGACCTGGCCGGGCCGAACGCCGTCCTCATCGACGGCCGGGGGCGGACGGCGATCGCCAAGCAGCCGCCGGATCTCGCCGGTCTGGCCACCGAGGCGGCCCGCCCGCTCCCGCCTGCGCCGCCGCTGCCGACGGCAAGGCGGCCGTCGGCGCCCGGCCCGGCCCGCGATCCGGGGCCGGCCACGCCGACCGCACCAGCCGCGCCGACGGGGACGGCCGCGCCGCGGACCACCTCCACCGGGCCGCCCACCCCGCCCGGACGGACCACGCCCGAGCCGACCATCGTGCCGCCACCCACTCCACCCCCGCCGACCGGGCCACCACCAACCGGACCACCGCGGACGGCACCGCCGGACGGCACGCCGCCGCCGCTCCCCTCCCCGACCGTCGTGCCCCGGCCGACCACCACACCGCCCGGGACCGACCTCGGGTGATCAGCCCGCGAAGTCGATCGCCAGCCGGGCGGGGTCACGCAGCTCGACGACGCGGAAGCCGACCCGGGAGCCGAGCCCCACGCCGATGTGCACGTAGCCCTCGTAGTCACCGGCGAGCGCGTAGCTGATCGGGCCGGACAGCTCACCCCCGAACTGGGGGGTGGTCAGCGTGGACTCCCCCGCGTCGCCGTGCGCCACGGCCGGGGTGACGACGATCTCGAAGGTGACCGGGCCGCGCAGCGGCAGCGGCGCCCCCGAGCCGGGACGGAACACCTGGTCGACATAGCCCGCTGTGTAGCCGGGCAGGCCGCCGGCGAACTCGAGCACGAGCCGGTTGTAGGCAGCGCCCCCCTGCACGTTGCGCGCGGCGCGCAGCGCGACCAGCCGCGCCGGCGGCGTGACCTGGTGCTCAGCGCGCACCTCGCGGGTCGTCCAGGTCGACGGGGCCGCCGCCGGCCCCTCCGCCCCGACCGATCCGGACGGACCGCCCGATCCGGGGGTGCCGGCGGGGCCGGCTGACGGGGACGTGCCGGCCGGGCCGGACGAGACCGCCGCGCTGGTGCGCGGTGCCGGCGCCCCGTCCGGCCCCGATCCGCCCGTGCCGTCGCCGCACGCGGCGAGCGTGGTGAGGGCGGCACCCAGCAGGACCGCCAGCACGGCGGCCCCGCCCGTCCCGGGACGGATGACACGCCGCGAGCGACAGCGGGGGCCGAGGCGGTGCGGACTGAGGCGGTGGGGGGTGAGAGAGCGCTCCACGAGGGCCTCCGGGCGGACGTGCGGGAACGGGGCGATATCCGCAGTGTGGGCCGCGTCCTACGAAAATCAATGCCGTCCCACCTGCGGATATATGTGTCGCAGTACGATTCGCTCGAATCGTGCCGGGAATCCGGACGGTGGCCTGGTCTGGGGCTTTGGGGGGTACGCGGACCGTGAGCATGAGCGGCGTCGAGGTTCAACCATCGCGACCGAGTGACCCTGTCTCGCTGGGACGGCACCGGGTGCTCGGCCGTCTCGGTGCCGGTGGCATGGGCGTGGTCTACCTGGCCGAGGGCCCGTTCGGCCGGGTCGCGGTGAAGCTCGTCCGCGAGGAGCTCGCGGACGACCCGGACTTCCGCCGCCGGTTCCAGCGCGAGGTCCAGGCCTGCTTCCGGGTGGGCGGCACGCACACCGTCCGCCTGGTCGACTTCGAGCTGGACGCCGACCGGCCCTGGCTGGCGACCGAGCTCGTCGACGCGCCGAGCCTGTCGACCCACGTCCGGTTACACGGCCCGCTCGGCCCGGACGAGCAGACGGTGCTCGCGGCCGGGCTCGCCGACGCGCTGATCTCGATCCACACGGCCGGGATGATCCACCGGGACCTCAAGCCGTCGAACGTCCTGTGGACGGCGCACGGGCCGAAGGTCATCGACTTCGGCATCGCCGCGGCGGCCGACGCCGCGGTGATCACCCTCAGCGGGCAGTTCGTCGGCACTCCCGGCTGGCACGCCCCGGAGCAGGTCTCCGGCGCGGAGGCGACCCCCGCCGCCGACATCTTCGCCTGGGGCGCGCTGCTGTGTTTCGCCGCGACCGGCGAGGCACCGTTCGGCACCGGGCCCGGCGCGGCGGTGCTGCACCGGGTGCTGGCGGCCGAGCCGTCCACAGACCCCGAGCGGATCGCGCCGGGGCTGCGCCAGCTCGTGTCCAGCGCGCTGGCCCGCGAGCCGGCGGACCGGCCCACCGCCGAGGCCCTGTTCACCGAGCTGGTGGGTTCGCTGCCCGACGGCGCCGACGGCTCGGCCACCCGGTTCCTGCAGACCCGGCCGGTGGCGGCGGCGACACCGCCGTGGTCGGCGACCATCCCGCCGACAGACGACAAGGACGACCCGGCACCCGACCAGGCAAAGCCAGGCCAGTCGACGTCCGACCAGGTACGGCCCGACCGGTCGACGCCGCAGCAACCACAGCCGGGACGGCGCAGGCGGCGCCGGGTGGTCATCGCGCTCGTGGCGGCCGTGGTCGTGCTGGCCGCGGGCGGGACGGCGGCCGCCCTGCTGACCACCTCCGGCGGCGACGACGGCACGTCCGACACCACCACCTTCACCGCCGACTTCACCGCTGACGCGCCATGGCGGCTGCGGATCTCCGACGAGATCCAGGGCACCGACGACACCGGCTGCACGGTCACCGTCACCGACACCGCGACGGGCGACAGCCGCTCGATCCCCGGCGTCTACGGGGAGAAGATCTACCAGGTCTCACAGGTTGGGACGTTCCGCTTCGGGGTGAACAACCCGGGCTGCGTGGTCCAGGGCCTGGAGACCGCGGGTGACGCGTCGCTGCCGTTCGCGACCGTCCCGTACATCGGTGACACCGAGGCCTTCCGCACCGAGGGCACGGTCACCGTCGAGGTCTTCGACTTCAGCGGCAGCGAGGACTGCACCCTCGAGCTCCACTCGGCCGCCGACGGCCGGATGCTCAACTACGGCACCGCCCGCCCGGACAGCCCGACAATCACCCTGGACGCCGGCGGCCCCGACCAGGTCTACCTCGCCGAGCCGCCCTGCGGGCTGCGGGTCCTCCCCGGCTGAGCGCGCCGGTAGGGGCGCCCCTGTCGGGTGGCGGCCTGGGCTTTCGGCCCGGTCCGGGGCGATGCTGTCACCGACGGAAACCGGGCACCCGCAGCGGACCGAGGGCATGCCCACCGAAGGGAGCGACGATGCTCGGGAACGTGTCAGAACCCCGCCCACGGCACCTGGACCCGCGAGGTCCGGGCACCCGCCTGGGCCCGGGCACCCGCCGGGCCGGCTCGTCCCCACGCCGCGCCGGGCCGCTGGGCGCGCTGCTCGCCGGGACGGTCACGGTCGGCCTGCTCGCGGGCTGCGGCGGCGGCTCCGGCGCGGCCACCGATCCGGCCGAGAGCCTGCGCCCGACGGCACGGCCGGCGACCGCGAACGTGGACGACGTCGCCGGCGCGAAGGCGTCGCCGGAGTGCGCCGCCGCGGTGAAGACGCTGCGGATGTTCGCCCTGGGGTCGCTCAACGACGCGGCGAAGTCGGGCAAGGCGTACATGGAAAAGGCCCATCCCGGCCTGACCGTCGAGCTCACGGCCGACGCGACCGGCTACCCCCAGCTCGTCCAGCAGATCAGCGCGGACCGGGCCGCCGGGCGCCCGGCGGACGTCGCGGTCGCCGGCTTCGACCTGCTGCCGACCTTCGCCGACAAGCTCGGCGCGCAGCCGCTGTCGCCCCGGTTGCTGCGGGCGTCCTACGACCAGCGGTTCCTGCCGCTCGGCGAGTACGGCGGCCGGCTCGTCGCGGTGCCGCAGCAGGTGTCCACGCTCGCACTCGTCTACAACGCGGACGTCCTGGCGAAGGCCGGGGTCGACCCGAAGACGCTGGGCACGACCACGGGGGTGCTCGCCGCGGCCGAGCGGATCAGGAACTCCGGTCAGCAGATCCAGCCGATCGACCTGCCGACGGGCGGGTTCGCCCAGTGGTACCTGACCACGCTGGCCAGCTCGAAGAACACCCCCGCGATGAAGGCGGACGGCCAGCCCGACCTGACCAGCCCGGCCGTCCGCGAGGCCGCCGCGTTCCTGGCCAAGGTGGGCACCTACGGAACACAGTCGAGCGACCCGACCACGCAGGGCCTGCTGCGCTTCGGCATCCGGCAAGAGACGGCGATCAGCGCGGTCACCCTGCCGTCGCTGGCCGCGGGGCTGCGCTACGTCCATGATCAGGGCGCGCAGGGCTTCAAGGTGGGTGTCGCCCCGTTCCCGACCCTGCCCGGGGGCACTCAGCACCCCGTCGCGGGCGGCAACGGGCTGTCCGTACTGTCGACGGACCGCTGCCAGCGGGAGATGGCCACCGAGCTGGTCGTCGCGCTGCTCGCCCCGGACGTGATCGCCGCCGGCACCGAGGCGTTCAGCTTCCTGCCGGTCGACACCGAGGCCCGCAGGCAGCTCGCGCCGTTCTACCGGGAGTTCCCGGAGCTGACCCAGTTCGACGCGCTGATTCCGGATCTCGTCCAGGCGCCGGCCTGGGGCGGTGAGCGCGGCGGCGAGGTCCACGACGCGCTGAACGACGAGGTGGTCGCAATCATGACAGGAGCCGACCCCGGCACCACCCTCACCGCGGCCCAGCGGAAGATCGCCACCCTGGTGAAGTGATCTCCCGCTCGGGACAGTTCGGACCCCGGGCACCACCCTCACCACGGCCAGTGGGAGATCGCCGCACCGGGACGATGATCTCCCACTCGGGATGTGTTCAGACGCCGAGGGTGCGGACGGGATCGGTGCCGTCCCAGCCCTCGGTGGCGGCGCGGACGAACTTGGCCATGCCCTCCGTGGCCGGGTTCAGCTCCATGATCTCGATGATGGTGGCCGGGCCGGCGGGCGGCTCGAAGTAGGCGTAACGGGTCGCGCCGTCACCGCCGCCGGTCCAGACGATCGGCCAGCCCGCGGCCTCGATCGAGCTCATGGTGGCGTCGAAGTCCGGGGCCCACCAGGCGAGCTGGTGGAAGCCCTCCTTCCCGGACTCGAGGAACTCGGTGTAGATGCTGGGCGCGTCACCGTGCTGCTGGATCAGCTCGACCTGCATGTCGCCGGTGTTGGAGAAGGCGACCGACATGGTCACCTCGCAGTCCTTGCCGCGGAAGAGCCCCGCCTGCGGGTGCTCCCGCAGCACGTACCAGGGGCCGACGCCCAGGCTCAGCCAGGAGGCGATCGCCTCGTCGAGGTCGCGGACGATGTAGCCGATCTGGCGCGCAACGCCGGGCAGGACGTCCGGGTTGACGGCGGTGGGCGGGGTGGTGGGCGAGGTGGTCACGGTCCGCTCCTCGGGTCTGACGCGGCTCCGGCCGGACCCGCGGGCTTGGGTTGACCGGGACCGAGCTCCGCAACAGCGGCCAGTCCCGCGACGCGGGGGAACGCTAGCCGTGCCGGCGGAAATGCGTCAACTGTTCTCATCTGTTCTCATCGCCGCTGGAACTGGGCCGGTCACGTCGACGCGGCGCGGCTGGCTCGGCTGGCGCAGTCGCTGGTCAGCGAGGGCGCCCGCCACTGGGCGGCCGGCGCTTACGCGCCGCGGTCGTTCGCCGACGTCGTCACCGAGGACATCACCGCTCTCATCGCCGGCTTCAGCCAGCCGCCGCCACCACCCGCCTGAGCCCGTCACCTGAGCCCGCCGGCTCCACCCCGGTCCGGGAGGATCCCTGACGTGGCCTCCCGGACCGGGACGACGCTCAGACGACGAGCGGCAGGTGCTCGTACCCGCGCACGGTGCTGGTGTGCAGCCGCACCGCGCTGTCGTGGTCGACCTGGTAGTTCGGGAAGCGGCGCAGGGTCTCCTCGATCCCGATCCGGCCCTCCATCCGGGCCAGCGCCGCGCCCAGGCAGAAGTGGGCGCCGCGGCCGAACGCCACGTGGCCGTCGAACTTACGGTGGATGTCGTAACGGTCCGGGTCGGTGTACTTGCGCCCGTCCCGGCCGGCCGATCCGGTGAGCAGCAGAACCTTCGCGCCCGTCGGGATCGTCGTCCCGTGCAGCTCGACGTCGTTCTTGAGCATGCGGCCCTGCACCGGGGACGGCGCCTCGTAGCGCAACGTCTCCTCGACGGCGTTCGACAACAGCGACGGGTCGGCGGCCAGCTCGGCCCGCTGGTCGGGATGGGCCTCGAGCAGCACACACGCCCAGCCGAGCAGCCGGGCGACGGTCTCCGTCCCGGCGCTGACGATCTCGTTCGTGACCGACGCCGCCTCCGGCGTGGTCAGCCTGCGGCGCTCGCCGTTCCCGTCGGTGACCTCGGCCTCGGCGAGACCGGTGATCATGTCGTCACGCGGCGACCTGCGGCGGTCCTCGATCAGCCCGGCGAAGTAGGTGCGCAGCTTGATCGTGGCGGCGTGGGAGGTCTCGTTGACCATCCCGACGCCCTCCTCGATGTGGAAGGTCAGGTCGATGGTCCTGCGGACCTCCTCCCGGTCTGCCGGGTCGACCCCGATCAGCTGGGAGATCACCTTCGAGGGGAGCTGCGCGGCGAAGTCACTGATGTAGTCGAACCCGCCCGCGCCGATCTGCGGGTCGAGCATCTCCGCGCACAGGACGCGGATGTGCTCCTCGAGCGCGGCGATCCGGCGCGGGGTGAAGGCGCGGGACACCAGCGACCGCAGCAGGTGGTGGGCCGGGGCATCCGTGAAAATCATGAAGCCGGGCGGCATCGGCTCCGGCGTCATGATCTCCAGGATCGTGCCGTGCGCGGAGCTGTAGGTGTCCGCGTTGACGTGGGCGGCGTCGATGTCGGCGTGCCGGGAAAGCGCGTAGAAGTCGAACTTGTCGTTGCGGTAGACGGGCTCCTCGTCACGCATCCGCTTCCAGAGCGGGTACGGATTGACGTCGATCACCTCGTCGAAGGGATCCCAGTATAATTCGGCCACTGTCGTAGATCTCCTCGTCGCGTTCACAGGCACGGCGTCCACTGGCACTTTCCAGAAGACAGTCTTAGTCGCCCGGCCAAGCCCACACAAACGACGAATACCGGTGTGACCTGCGCCACCATGGCCCCGAGTCCGGCCCGGTCGTGGTCGGTCGCGCTCCGGCTGCGGTCCGGTCGCGACAGGGGCGGACCGGGCGGGCGGGAATACAGGTGCGGTGCGCACGGAGATCCCTCGGGGACGAACGGTGTGAACGCCGACACTGGTAACGTCGGAGAGTGTCCTGGGCCGAACGCGCCGCCGACCGCTCGCCGTCGGTCCAGCGTTCGAGATCGCGCAGCATGCGGCAGGCGAAGGTCATCGTCGAGGCCGCCGAGCGGCTCATCCTGCTCAACGGTGCCCGCTTCACGACGCAGGAGCTCGTGAAGGAAGCCGGCATCGCGACGCAGACCTTCTACCGGCATTTCACCGGCAAGGATCAGCTGCTGCTGGCCGTCATCGAGGACATCATCGCCAACCAGACCGCGCGCTACGAGGCGTCCGCGCAGCACCTGCCGGGCCCGGTCGCCCGGCTGCGCCACTACGTGCGGTCCGCGGTGTCGTCGCTGAACGCGCCGGGCTGGGAGGGTGCCGGGGCCCGGTTCATCCCCGCCGAGCACTGGCGCCTGCACCAGCTGTACCCGGAGGAGCTGGCGCACGCGACCCGGCCGTTCGCCGACCTGGTCGCTCGTGAGCTGACCGCGGCGCAGGAGGCCGGCCTGCTCGCCCCGCGGCACATCGAGCGCGACGCCACGGTGGTCGCCCGACTGGTGACCTCCGTCTACCACCACTATGCGTTCGCCAGAACGGACGAGACGGCCGAGTCGATCGGCGACTACCTGTGGTCCTTCTGCCTGGCAGCCCTCGGCGGCAGCCCGGAGGCGGAGCAGCCCGCCGAGCCGGCCCGGACGCATCCGCCGCCGGAATCGGCGACTCCCGCCGTTCAGACTGTCCTGCCGCAGCAGGCTCCCGCGGCCGCGCGGAAGCGACCGCTGCCACAGGCCGCGCGGTAGACACCAGCCCCACAGCCCGGCCCCGAACGCGGGCACGCCCGTCTCCAGCAGCCACGGGTGGGCGCCGGAGACGGGCGGCTGTCAGACTCCGAGCAGGTCCAGGCTCCCGTGCTGGGCCACGGCGAGGCCGAGTCGGGCGGTCAGGTGCTCGACGATCGGGCGGTCCACCGCCCGGGTGATCGCCCACAGGTAGAAGCCGTACGGCAGGTGAGCCCGGTACGCCCACCAGGCGTCGTCGCGCGCGGGCGGGGTGACGCCGTGTGCGGCCAGCCGGCCGAGGTAGTGGTCGAGCAGGTCACGCTCCGAGCGGGCCCGCTCATCGGGGTCCAGGACCGCCGCCAGGTGGTAGCCGACGTCCAACGCCCACACGCCGTGCTGGGCGACCTGCCAGTCGATGAGCCCCGGGGAACCGTCGGCCAGCTCGTAGACGTTGCCGGTGTGCAGGTCTCCGTGGACGAGACAGCGCGGCTGGTCACTGATCCCGGCCAGTCTGCCCATCGCCGCCAGCAGCCGGTCCGCGCGGCGGACGTCATCCGGCACCGCCGGCACCCGGCCGTCGTCGAGCTGAGTCTGGAGCTGCTCGGGCGCCAGGACCCGGGCGAGCGACGCGAGCCGGGGCGGGAACGCGGCCGTCAGCTCGCCCTTGTCCTCCCAGGTCGCCGCGTGCAGCGCCGCGAGCTGGTCGAGCGTGCCGGTGGCCTGTTCGGCGTCGTAGCCCACGAGCGGGTCGAGGAAGGTGGCACCGGCCTCGACCAGGTCCTCCATCAGGACGAGCGCGTGGTTCGTCTCCTCGTCGACCGCGGCGTGCACGCACGGCGGGGTCCGCACCGGCAGGGTGGAGGCCCACTGCCGGTAGAAGTCGGCCTCGACGCGGGTGCCTCGCCCGCGCACGGCGGGGTTGAAGTACCCCTTGGCGCACAGCGCCGCCGGCGCGCCGTCGACCGCCTGCGCGTACTCGACCTGGAAGCGCACCTTCGTCGCGACGGTCTGCAGCCGCTGCGTCACCGTCGTGCCGGTGACGACCGCCCCGGGCCACGACTCACCCAGTACCGCGGTGAGCCACTCGGGCGATCGCACGACCTCCTCGTCCCATGGCGCGGGGCCGCCCGGGATGCTCATGACAGTTCCTCCGGGTCGAGGTCGAGCAGGCGGTAGGCGCGTTCCAGGTAGGGGCCGCGCTCCGACCTGCCCGCCAGCGGGAGCCGCATCGACCGACGGGTGTGCAGGCCGAGCAGGGCCGTTTTGACGCAGGCGAAGACCTCGTGCCAGAGCAGGTTCTCGACCCGCCGGCCGGTCAGCTCCTCCCAGAGGTCGATGGTCTCCTGCCGGGTGCCGAGACCGTCGAGGCGCGGCACGCCCTGGAAGGAGCTGTGGATCTCGTCGAAGTGCAGCCACCAGCCGAGATCGGCCATCGGGCCGGCCAGCGACGCCTGCTCCCAGTCCATGACGCCGACGACCTCGAAGTCGTCGCCGAACATCATGTTGCCGATCCGGGCGTCGCCCCAGGACAGGCCCGGCACGGGCTCGGCGGGCCGGTTCGCGGCCAGCCACTCGAACAGGGTGCGCACGGCATCGGGCGCCTCGTCCTCGAGCGCCCACGCCGCGAAGCGGTTCCAGTAGGTGAGCTGCTGCTCGGGGCCGGTGCTGCCCAGCTCGGCGAGGTCGACGAAGCCCACCTCGTCCACAGGCATCATGTGGATGGCGGCGAACTGGTGCATCGCGCTCTCCCACAGGGTCCGCCGCTGGGCGGGTGTCGCCTCCGTCAGCCACCCCGTCTTGTTGTAGACCGGCATGCTGACCGGCACCCGGCCGCGCATCCGGCGCATCACGAAGAACGGCTGCCCGAGCAGCGCGGCGTCGTCCTCGAACCACAGCGTCTCCGGGACGCGCACCGAGCCGTTGCGGCGCAGGGCGGCCAGCAGGTCGTACTGCATCCGGAACCGGGGGTCGAGGAACATCTGGTGTTCGGGCCTGGGCCCGATCCGCAGGACCAGGTCGTCGACGCGGCCCGCCGAGCGGGCTTCGAGCAGGATCGTCTCGTTGGAGACCCCGGCCCCGGTCGGATAGGTCAGCTCGCCCAGCGTGACGTCGTCGACGCCTAATCGGGCCGCGAGCCACGGGCGCAGGACCTCGACCGTGGCGTCGAGGTCGCGGCCCTTGGAGAAGACCGGTGCGACGCTCATCCGTACTGCTCCTTTCATCGCGATCGCGGCAGCAGGCCGGCTTCTCAGGACGGGGTGAGGACGACGACCGGGATGACCCGGTCCGTGCGGGTCTGGTACACGTCGTAGTTGGGCCAGCTCGCGGTCACGATCTTCCAGAGCCGGGGCTTCTCGTCCTCGGACGCCGTCCGGCCCACCACCGGCAGGTGCAGGCCACGGACCTGGATCTCGGCCTCGGGATGCGCCGTCAGGTTCCAGTACCAGGCCGGGTGTTTCGGCGCTCCGCCGGTGGATGCCACGACGAGGTAGTCGTCCCCGTCCCGCGCGAAGATCAGGGCGGAGGTGCGCTTCTCGCCTGACTGCCGGCCGACCGTGGTCAGCAGCAGGGTCGGCACACCGTTCCAGAGGTAGCCGACCTCACCGTCGGTCTCCCGGTAACGCGCGATGTGCTCGGCCCCGCGCAGACTCAGGTCCGGGGCGGTGTAGCCRGTCTCGCTCATGGGATGTCTCCTCACCCCCGAGGTCTCGGGGTCACCCGAAGACGACGGGGATCTCGGTCGCGCCTCGCTCGTACATGCCGATGAAGCGGGGTGCCTCGCGGTCGGGGTCGAGGCGCAGGTCGGGGAGCCGGTCGAGCAGCGCCCCGATCCCGACCCGCATCTCGGCGCGGGCCACGTGCATGCCCAGGCAGACGTGGGCGCCCCCGCCGAAGGCGAAGGACGGCCGCAGGGCGCGGGTGATGTCGTACTCGTCCGGGCGGTCCCAGCGGGCCGGGTCGCGGTTGGCCGCGCCGATGCACAGGTGCAGCACCGACCCGGCCGGCATGTGCACGCCGAAGAAGTCGACGTCCTCGGTCACCCAGCGGGAGAACATCGGGTCGGTGGGTGACCACCGCAGCGACTCCTCGATCGCCAGCCGGAGCAGCGAGCGGTCGGCGCGCACCGCGGCCAGCGCCTCGGGGTGCTGCAGCAGCGCGGTGAGCGTGATGCCCATCTGCTTCCAGGTGGTGCCGGAGCCGGCGGTCAGCAGCAGCACCGAGAAGGAGTAGATCTCGGCGTCGGTGAGCCGGTGCGTGACCCCGTTCTCGTCGGTCATCTCGGCCTGCACGAGGATGCTGATCAGGTCGTCCTGCGGGTCCGCACGCCGGGCGGCGACGATCGGCTCGAGCATCCGCACGATCTCGTCGGGCCTGGTCAGCGCGGCACGGATGTCGAGCGCCTGGTCGACGGGCACGCCGAAGCTGCTGGTGATCGTGAGCACCGGGATGGCCGCGCAGAAGTCCACGTTCAGCTCGGCCCGCCCCGCGTCGACGAACCCGTCGATGAGCAGGTCGACGGTCTCCTCGATCCAGTTGCTGATCCACCATTTCGCCTTGCCCGGCACGAACGAGGGCTGTACGAGCCCCCGGTACCGGCGGTGCTGCCTCCCGCCCATCGACAGCATGCTGTTCGTCGCGCCGTACGGGCCGTTGTTGGGATCCACCGGCCCGGCCGCCGACGCGAACACCTCGGGATCGCGGTAGGCGGCGTCGCACGCGGCGTAGCTGAAGGCGGAGAAGTGCGGGCGGTCGGGGTACGGCAGACCGGAGAACATCGCCGGGCCGTCGAAGCCGGTCAGCTCGTGGACGATCCCCGGGTGCACCGGGGCCTGCTCGCGCAGCCGGTGCCAGACCGGGTACGGGTCCTCCCGGTAGCCGCCGCCCATGTGCACGTTGTAGCTGCTGCGCAGGTCGAACAGCTGCCGGACCCGCTCGCGGTCGAGAGTGGCCGTCGTGCTCATCGGGTCACCTGGCCACGTATCCGCCGTCGACCGGCAGCAGCACACCGGTGATGTTGAGCGCGCGGTCGGAGACCAGGTAGACGGCGGCCTCGGCGCAGTCCTCGGCCGTGATCGGGCGGCCGAGCGGATGGGTGGCCCCGACGTTCTCCACCATTTTCTCCCGGGCGTCCCCCGAGATGGTGAGCCCGCCGGCGGCCATGAAGTTGGTGTGCGGCATCCCGGCCGGGCAGATCGCGTTCGCCCGGATGCCGAACGGCGCGCCCTCGATGGCCACCGCGCGGGTCAGCTGGTGCACCGCGCCCTTGGTGGCGCCGTAGACGGAGCCGCCCCAGGCGACGAGGCCGGCGACCGACCCGGTGTTGAGGATCGCCCCGCCCCCGCCCTGCCGCTTGAACTGCAGGACGGCCTGCTTGCAGCCGTTGAAGACGCCCCCGAAGTTGACCGCGACCAGCCGCTGGAAATCCTCGGCGGTGTGGTCCTCCAGCTTCGCGCCCAGCCGCGGGGTCGGGACGCCGACGTTGTTGAAGACGATGTCGATCCGGCCGAACTGCGCCACGGCCGCCTCGATCGCGGCGGCCACGTCGGCCTCCTTCGAGACGTCGCACTCGGCTGCCGCCGCGGTGCCGCCGGCCGCCTCGATCGCGGCCGCCGTCTCCTTGATCCCCTCGGGCCGGATGTCGGCGCACAGCACCCGGGCGCCCTCCTCGGCGAACCGCAGTGCCGAGGCGCGGCCGACCCCTGAGCCGGCACCCATCACCACGGCGATCTTGCCGTCGAGCATCATGCTCGTCACGCTCCTGTTCCGTCCTGCGCCAGGCCTGTGTTCTGCGCCAGGCCCGCGTCGTGCGCCAGGCGCAGCGCGCCGGTCGGGCACGACTCGACGGCGATGCCGACCACGTCGGYCGGGTCGTCGGCCTCGGCGAGGACGACCGCCTTGGCCTGCTCGTCCTGGGTGAAGGTGCCCGGCGCGTAGTCCACGCACATGCCGCTGCCGATGCACCGCTCGCGGTCGACGACCGCGAGCGGTGTCCGCCCTGCCATGTCAGGCCTTCGCGAGCACAGGCGGCTCGGCCGGCGTGAACCGGTACAGCCGCTCGGCGTTGCCGCGCAGGATCTTGTACTGGACCTCCTCTGACAGGTGGCCGATCCGGTTCTTCACGACGTCGATGCAGTTCGGCCAGGTCGAGTCGGAGTGCGGGTAGTCCGTCTCGCACATGATGTTGTCCTCGCCGATCTCGTCGATGCTGGCGATGCCGTGCGCGTCGTCGATGAAGCAGCCGAACACGTGCTCACGGAAGCTGGCGCGGATGTCGAGGGTGTCCAGGTCGAGGGCGTCCGCCCCGGCGTGCTCGTTGAAGCGGACACCACGCTTGACCCAGTGGCGCTGCTTGTCGATCACCTGCTCGGCGCGCTCCAGGTAGTACGGCATCCAGCCGATCTCGCCCTCGGAGAGCGCGATCTTCAACTTCGGGTACCGCTGGAACATCCCGCTGAACAGCCAGGAGAGCATGGCGCCCGAGGTACGCATCGCGCCCCAGGTCAGGTTCGCCATGAACGGCGCGTCGGGAGCGATCTTCGGCACCTGCGACGAGGAGCCGACGTGCATCGACGCGACCATCTCCAGGTCGTTCGCGGCAGCCATCACCGGCTCCCAGTACCCGTCGCGGTCGTGGATGGTCGGCAGGCCCAGCGGGGCCGGGTTCTCCGAGAAGGCGAAGGTGGTGGACCCCTTCGCCGCGCAGCGCTCCAGCTCCTTCACCGCGAGCTGCGGGTCCCAGAGCGGGATGAGGGTGAGCGGGATGTAGCGGCCGGGAGCACTGCCGCACCACTCCTCGATCATCCAGTCGTTGTAGATCTTCAGGCACACCAGGCCGAACTCGCGGTCGCTCGCCTCGGAGAACATCTGCCCGCAGAACCGGGTCACCGTCGGGAAGCACAGCGAGGCCAGGATGCCGGCCCGGTCCATGTCCTCCAGGCGGGCCCGCGCGTCGTAACAGCCGGGCCGCATCTCGGCGTAGGAGAGGGGCTCGGGGCTGAACTCCTCCTTCTCCTTGCCGGCGACGGCGCTCAGCCCGGAGCTCGGGAAACGCTTGCCGTCGTAGACCCAGCAGTCCATTCCCTTGTCGTCGATCACCATGTGGGGGGCCCGGTCGTGGTCCTTGGCGGGGAGCCGGTCGGTCCACAGGTTCGGCGGCTCCAGGACGTGGTCGTCGACGGAGATCAGCCAGTCCAGCGGCAGTGATGACGTCATCAGTGGTTCCCTCCGGTCCGGGAGCGAGCTCAGCGGAGCTCGCCGATGGCGAGGTGCTTGACTTCCTGGAAGGCGCGGATGCCGTCCGGCCCGCGCTCGCGGCCGAGGCCGCTGTGCTTGTAGCCGCCGCCCGGCGCGTAGGCGCTGAACACGGCGGTGTTGACGTTGACCGCCCCGGTCCGCAGCCGGCGGGCGACGCCCACCGCCGCGGCGACGTCGGCGCCGTAGACCTGGCCGGACAGCCCGTAGTCGCTGTCGTTGGCGATCCGCACGGCGTCGTCGAGGTCCCGGTAGCCCAGGACACTGATCACCGGCCCGAAGATCTCCTCCTGGGCCGCCGGGTTGGCGTTGTCGGGGAGGTCGAGCACGGTCGGCTCGAAGTAGTAGCCGCGCTCCAGCCCGGCGGGCCGCCCGCCGCCGGTGACGACCTTCCCGCCGTTCTCCTCGGCCAGCCGGACGAAGCGCTCGCACCGGTCGCGCTGGCCGGCGCTGATGACCGGCCCGAGCTTCGCCGACGGGTCTGTGGGCGGGCCGACGGTGAGGGCGTCGTAGGCGCGCGACACCGCGTCGAGGACCTCATCCTTGCGCTCGCGCGGCACCAGCATCCGGGTGGCGGCGACGCACGCCTGGCCGGCGGTGGCGGCGACGACCGCGACGGCCCCGGCGGTGGCCCTCCCGACGGCGTCGGGCAGGTAGATCTGGGCCGACTTGCCGCCCAGTTCGAGGGCGACCCGCTTCACCGTCGGGGCGGCCTGGGCGAGGATCTGCCGGCCGACCACGGTCGAGCCGGTGAACGAGACCATGTCGACGGCCCGGTGGGTGGTCAGCAGCTCGGCACCGGCGGCGCCGGCCTCCACCACCACGCTGAGCACGCCCGGCGGCAGCCCGGCCGCCTCCGCCGCCGCGCCGAAGACCAGCGACGACAGCGGGGTGAGCGGGCTGGGCCGCAGGATCACCGAGTTCCCGGCGATCAGCGCTGGGATGATCTTCTGCATCGCCATGATGATCGCCCCGTTGTAGGGGGTGATCGCGGTGACGACGCCGACGGGCTCGTGCCGGCGGAAGCTCAGGCTCGCCCCGGCCCGGACGAGGTCGTCCAGCGGTACCGGGTTGGCTTCCTCGTGCGACATCGACAGGTAGAGGTCGATGGTGCCGCGGGCCAGGCCGAGGCCGGCGCCGAACTGCGCCCGCTCGGCGAACCCGGTGGGCTGGCCCGCCTCGGCGACCATGGTGGCGACGAGCTCGGCCCGCGCGGACTGGAAGTAGTCGAGGAACGCGCCCAGCACCTTCGCCCGCTCGGCCGGCGGGCGGTCCGCCCACACGCCCTCGTCGAAGGAGCGGCGGGCCTCGGTGATCGCGCGCTCGATCTCGGGCAGGGGGGTGGCCGCCACGTCGGCCACCGAGGTCTCGTCGGCCGGGTTCTCGACGGCGAAGACCTCGTCGCCCTCGACCCAGGTGCCGGCCACGTACGAGCGGCGCTCCGCGATGATCGCTGCCACGGGCTCGTTCCCTTCTCGGTGCACATGCCCACACGGGGCGTCGGGTGACTGGTTCAGGTGCGGCAGGTCGGGGTCAGCAGGCCGGGCCAGCAGGCCAGGGTCAGCGGGGCGCGGTGCTGTAGACGACCGCGCCACCGAAGTGCGGCGAGGACGCGCAGGCGACGCCCACGGTCGCCCGTTCGCGCTGGCGCTCCCCGGCCCGGCCGGCGAGCTGCAGGTAGCACTCGAGCATCTGCGGGATGCCATGCATCCGCCCGTTGCCCAGGGCCCCGCCGCCGGAGAGCGCCGGCAGCGCGCCGGGGCGGTCGCTGTCGATCCCGCCGTCCAGCACGAAGCGGTGCGCCTCACCGACCGGGCACAGGCCGAGGACCTCGAGCCAGAAGTAGACGAACGGCGAGAAGCCGTCGTAGACCTGCGGCAGGTCGACGTCCGCGGGGCTCACCCCGGACTGTTCCCACAGTCGCTTCGCCAGCGCGGTGCCGCCGGCCATGATGTCGTCGAGCGGCCAGTGCAGCGGCAGGCGGCGCCGAGGAGGCGCCGAGGAGGCCTGGCCGGCGACGTACACCGGGCGGTGCGGCAGGTCACGGGCCCGCTCGGCCGAGGTGAAGACGAAGGCGGCGACGCCGTCGACCGGGATGTCGCAGTCGTAGCGGCAGATCGGGTCGCTCAGCAGCGGCGCGGCCAGGTACTCCTCGGTCGTCAGCGGCCGGTCGTGCCAGTACGACCACGGGATGCGCGCGCCGTTCTTGCGCGCCTCGGCGACCACGGCCGCCGTCGTCTCCCGGCTGGCACCGTAACGCTGGAGGTACTCGTTGTAGGGCAGGGCGATCATCGACAGCGGGCCGAAGAAGCCCTGCGGCACCGTCCACTGCTGCGCGCCGCCGGCGGTCCGCATCGGGTTGGCGTGGTAGCTCCCCTTCGGGTTGTGCAGCGCGCGGTGCATCACCACGTAGTCGGCCGCGCCGCTCGCCACGGCGTTCACCGCCAGCGCCACCGAGCCGGGGATCTGGCCGATGCCCTGGAAGCCGGCCACGTACCGCGGCGAGCCGCCGAGACGCTGGGCCAGCCAGTCGGCGGAGACCAGGCTGACCCCGTCCTCGGCCGCGTGCGCGCCGGCGGTCGGGAACAGCGCCGAGGTGACGAACCCGTCGACCTGCCCGGCGGTGAGACCGGCGTCGGCGATCGCCGCACGTGCCGTGTCGACGGCGAGCGCGCCGAGCGGACGTCCCGCGTGCCGGGTGACGTCGCTGTGCGCGTAGCCGACGATTGCCACCTGGCCCTTGGAGCCCGGCCGCGCGCTCACGACCGCACCTCGCCGGGGCCAGTGGCGCTCGGCTCGGCCAGGGCGAACGCGGGGACGGAGACGCCGTCGGCGACGTCCTCGAAGGCCACCGCCACCGGTGCGCCGATGCGCAGGGTGGTGTCGGGGCCGTCCAGGAGCCGGCCGATGACGCGCAGCTCAGGCTGTTCCGCGAGCTCGACGTCGACGAGGAGGAAGGGCACTTCGCCGCGGAAGCCGGGCAGGAACGACTGGCGGACCACGGTCCAGGAGCGCACGGTGCCCCTGCCGCTCACCGGCTCGAAGGCGAACCCGGGATCGGTGCTGCCGCAGTGCGGGCAGGTGTGGTCCGGCGGCACGACGTAGGTGGAGCAGCGGGCGCAGCGGGCGACAGTGAGGACGTGCCGCGCCGCGGCCGCCCAGTACGGCGCCGAACGCTCGTCCGGCGCCGGTACCGGCCGCGTCGGCTCGGGCGCCGCCGCCGGGCCGGACGAGCCGGACGCCGCCGCCGGGCCGGCCGTCACGGGATCGCTCCGGCCTCGGTGAGGGCGGCTATCTCTTCCCAGGTGTAGCCGAGCTCGAGCAGTACGGACTCGGTGTGCTCGCCGTGCTCCGGGGCCCGCCGGGGCACGGGGGGCTGGGAGTCGAACTGGACGGGGACAGTTGGTAATCGGTAGGAGCCGCCGCCGTCGAGCTGCACCTCGCCGACGTAGCCGTTCGCCACCACCTGCGGGTCGTCTACCAGCTCCAGGACGGACTGCACCGGGGCCCACGGCGCGTCGATGCCCGCGAGCAGGCCCTTCCACTCCTCGAAGGTCCGGGTCGCGAACGCCGCCTCGAGCTCGGCCCGGCAGGCGACCCGGTTCTCGCCGCGGGCCCGCAGGTCGGCGAACCGCGGGTCGGCGACGAGGTCACCGCGCCCGATCAGCTCGCAGAACGGCGCCCAGTAGCGGTCGGACTCGAGGAACACCAGCTGGATGTGCCGGCCGTCCTTCGTCCGGTAGGCGCCCACGAGCGGGTTCGGGCCGTCACCGGGGCCGCTGGAGATGCGCGGGGCCTGCCCGGTCAGCGCGACGAGGAGGTCGGAGGACAGCGTCCACATGGCCGTCGCGAGCAGGGAGACGTCGACGACGGTGCCCCGGCCGGTGCGGGTGCGCCCCAGCAGGGCGGCGGCGATGCCGAAGGCCAGCGCCATCGCGCCGTTGCGGTCGCCCATCGCGCCCCGCTGGCTGATCGGGTACTCCCGCTCCTCGGGGGTCAGCGTGTACCCCATCCCGCCGCGGGCCCAGAACGCCGAGGAGTCGTAGCCGGGATGGTCGGCGTCAGGCCCGCGGGCGCCGAAGCCGTGCCCGCGGGCGTAGACCAGCCGGGGGTACCGGCGGGTGAGCTCGTCGGCGTCGAGCCCCAGCCGGCGCAGCGCGCCCGGCCGGAAGTTGGTGAGGAAGACGTCCGCCGTCTCCAGCATCTTGTGGAGGATCGCCTTGCCCTGCTCGCCGCGCAGGTCGAGCGCGACCGAGCGCTTGCCCCGGTTGGCCAGGGCGACCGAGAGGTTCACCCCGCCGCCGTCGGTCCCGATCCCCTGGGTCGCCAGCGCCCGGTACGGGTCGCCCTCCGGGCGCTCGACCCTGATGACGTCCGCGCCCCAGTCAGCCAGGAGCGCGCCGGCCACGGGCACGAAGACCCACTGGGCGAGCTCGACGACCCGCACGCCCTTGAACGCGCCCTCCGAAGCGCTGTCCTCCATCGGCCACCCCATCTCCGTCGCGTCGGCTCCGTCGCCACCGTGTCCGGCGTCACTGTAGAACGACACTCTCGTCTTTGGGAAGTCCATCGGTGTCGAAAAACTAGAGGTTGACTTCGCACATCTGGGTTGCAAGCATGCATTCACCCGCCAAATGCCGTGCCTGAGACAGCCATGGCCCGGTGCCCGAGCGGCCCCGGCGGTCTCCGTGCGACGCCCCCCGTGAACCAGCTGAACTCTCTCAGCGCGCCGCCATGCCCCGGGCCGGCGAACGCGCCGGGGGCTCTCCCCATCCGACGTCCCACCGACGTCCCCCCGTGACACGCCGCTGCCAGGACCGGTCAGAGGAGCATGCCGTGGAAGAACAGGTCAGCAGTGCTCGGCGCATCCGGCAGTTAGCCGCCGAGCGCCCCGACGATCTGGCCCTGCGCCACATCGCGCTCGACGGCGGGGAGCCCGCCTTCACCTGGCGCGAGCTCGACCGGCGCTCCAGCCAGCTCGCCGGTGCGCTGGCCGAGCGCGGCCTGGGCTTCGGCGAGCACCTCGGGCTCGGACTGCGCAACTCGCCGCAGTTCGTCCTGGCCGTGTTCGCGGCGTGGAAGCTCGGCGCGGTGCCGATACCGGTGCGCTGGGACGTGCCGGAGTGGGAGCTGGGCCGGCTCAAGGAGGTCATCGAACCCCGGGTCCATCTCGGCGGCGAGGACCTCGCGTGGATCGACTCGACCGAGCGCCTCGACGTGCCCGACCTGCCCGACGCGACCTCGCCGCAGATCCACGGCATCTGCAGCAGCGGCTCCACCGGCACACCCAAGGTCATCGTGAGTGACCGGCCGTCCGTCTACGTCGCGCGGATGGCCACGCCGCTCGCTGAGAGCTGGGGCCCCGTACCGCGCCCGCAGACGGTGCTCGTGCTGGCCCCGATGTACCACGCCAACGGCCTGACCACGCTCTACAACCTGCTCGGTGGCGACCACCTGGTGGTGATGGAGAAGTTCGACGCGGCCCGCGTCGTCGACGTCATCGAGCGCCACCGGATCACCACCTTCACCGCCACGCCGACGATGCTGCAACGCATCGCCGACCTGCCCGGCGTGGACGGGCGTGACCTGTCGAGCATCCGGTGGTTCACGCAGGGCGCGGCGCCGATGCCGCCGTCGCTGGTGCACCGCTGGGCCGGCCTGGTCGGCGCCGAGAAGATCCACATGGTCTACGGCATGACCGAGGGCCTCGGCCTCACCGCGCTGCGCGGCGACGAGTGGATGGAGCACCAGGGCAGCGTGGGCCGCGGGATCCGGGGAACCGAGGTGCGCATCCTCGACGCCGACGACAAGGAGCTGCCCACCGGCGAGATCGGCGAGATCTACCTGCGGACACCGGGCTCCGACACCAGCTCCCACTATCTCGGCGCCGCCCCGAAGCTGCACCGGACCGCGGACGGTTTCCAGAGCGCCGGCGACCTCGGCTACCTCGACGGCAACGGCTACCTCCACCTGGTGGACCGCCGCGTCGATATGATCATCAGTGGCGGCGCCAACGTCTTCCCCGCCGAGGTCGAGGCCGCGCTCATCGACCATCCCAAGATCGCCGACGTCGTGGTCATCGGCCTGCGCGACCCCGAGTGGGGCCGCCGGGTGCACGCCGTGATCGAACCGGCCGACCCCGCGGCGCCGCCCACCGCGAGCGAGGTCATCAGCTACGCGAAGAGCCGGCTCGCCCCCTACAAGGTCCCCAAGACGGTCGAGCTGGTGGACGCCATCCCCCGCAGCGAGGCGACGAAGGTCAACCGCGGCGCGATGGTGGCCGCCCGCGACGAAGCCGTCCCCACCGCGAACACCGGCGCCGCCCGCTGACACCCGCACCCGCACCCGCACCCGCACCGGAAAGAGTCCGTGCGGCGGTCCCGGGCTGGTTACTCGTAGGAACGGGAGCGCTCGACCGCGCGGTCGACGGCGGGTACGTGCTCCCGCGGGACGTCGACGCCGTGCGGAGCATCGCGGCGAAGAACGCCGCGGATCTCCTCCCGGACGAGGTCGAGCTGCCCGCCAAAGCCTGAGCCACTCACCCGGCGGGGCGATGATCCGCACTACGCCGATCATCACCCCGCTGGATCGTGGGCAGTACGGTTCAGATCTCGCGGGCGCCACCCCCGCGACGTCGGGCGGGAACCCCCGACGGCATCAGGCAGCCGCGGGTAAGCGGCACGCTCGCCCGGATTCGCGGGCGCGGGCGGGGGGATTCCCTGGGTCGTTCCAGCCGCCGCGGCGCGACGCCGCCGGCGCACCGGCCCGCGGACAGGGGGCCGGTCACGCCGCGGTACCGAGGGCCATCAGGCCCAGCATTCCGAAGGCGGCGACGATCACGGCCAGGCTCGCGGTGGTGGCGAGGAACGCCGACCTGCGATCGGCGACGTCCGCGCGCTCGGCGAGATATGCCCGGTCGGCGACGTGGGCCCGGTAGACGCGGTAGGCCCGGTCGACGCGGCGCACGTGGGGACGTCGGGTGGCCCGGCGCCGGGCGCTGTGCCGGCCGCTCATGATTCGCGGGACCCGCGGCGAGCGGAGAAGCCCGGGAGAGTGCCGGCCATCTCCCATTGGGATCGCGTTGATGTGAGGACCTCGGCCGAGCCGGCCGCAGACACGGTGGCCGCGCCTGTCCGGGGGCAGACGGTGCCGTCTTCTCCACCCATCGATGACCGCTCCGTTTCGCTAGATGGCCTGCGCTGTACTGGATCTACCGCATTCACGCCGGCACACAGGGCAGGTGTGCCGACGGGCGGGGCGCCAGGAGCCGCCGACCTCGTCGCCGCCCGCCCCCGACTGGGATAGTGGAACCGTAGAGGCTTCCGTGGGAGCGAGTGGAGCGTCTGCCAGTCGGGCATGAAAGGTAGCCGGCGTGTTACGGCCGAGGACCACCTACCGACGGGCGGCGAACGGGTCGGAGCTGGGAGCAGGCCCGGAAACGGAGCCTCGGGCGAGGCCCGGAATCAGCCGAGCGGTCGGTTCAGCCGCAGCTGGAGAATCTTGCTCTCGACACCCGAATCCACGAGCTGGCCGGCCTCGCTGAACGATCCGAGCCCGAAGTCGTTGTCGTTCGCGACGGCGATCGTCCGTCGATCAACGATCGCAATGCCCTCAATTTTGTCCGGCATGCCCGCAACGCCTTCGAGATCGACAGCGAGACGCTTCGGCAACACGGTGACGCCGGCCGTCGCCGGGTCGGCGAGCGACTCGAGGGACGGAGCGGTCGCCGTGCGGTCCCACCGGCTGCCGAGGATGTTCGTCGCCCGGCGCAGGTCGACGCTGTAGAGCCGGGAGACGGCGTCGGTCCGCTCGTTGACCAGCAGGGTGTTACCGTCCACGGCGGCGAGCGAGGAGATCTTCATCTCGGACGGGTCGCCGTCGGCGTCCGGGTCGAAGGTGGCGACGTCCTCGAAGCGGTAGACGTACTCGCCGGTCACCTTGCGGCTGGCGGTGTCGAACCGGAAGATCCGCACGTTGCGGGAGGCGTTTCCGGTGTCGGCGTCGGGCAGCTGCAGCGGGCTCTGTACTGCGAGGTACAGCGTGCGCCCGTCCGGAGCCAGCGCGATGCCCTCGAAGCCACGGTTGATCTTGCGCCCGCCGAGGACGCCCGGCAGCGAGGCGACGACCGGGTAGTCAGCCCCGGTCAGACTGACGCCGGCGGGGATGTAGCGGGCCAGGACCTGGCCGCGCGCGCTCACCCGCAGCAGCGACGGGCTGTACTCGTCCACCAGCCAGAACTCACCGGACCGGGTGCGGATCAGGCCCTCGGTGTCCAGACCGTTCGGGTTGAACGGGAGCGGGGTCTGAGCGTCCCAGGTGTACGGGGTCTCGTCGAAGCCGTTGATGTTCGACAGCCCGGTGACCGGCCTGCCGTGCGCGGTGGTGATCGGCAGCGCGTCCAGCACCTTGATCGTCGAGCCGTCGGCCCGGACCCGCACGATGGCCGGGTCGAAGCCGGGCACCGGGAAGGTCCGCCGGTTCTTGCCGTCGATCTTGATCTGCCCGTTCGGGCCCCGGTCAGTGATCGTCCAGAACTCGTTCGGGCGGCCGGCCGGGAACAGGTCGCTGCCGATCCCGCCGAGGTCGACCCCGCGGTCGGTGTCGACCGATCCTCGGATCAGCCCGTTGGAGAAGTCGGCCAACGGGATGTCGGGCAGCGTCGCGGTGGACAGCACCGTCGGCACGGCCGATCCGGCCGGCCCGGCCCCCCTGGCCGCGTCCCCGCCCGCGGACACCGCCGGTGCCACCGCCGACGCCGCCGGTCCGACGGCGACCGCGAACGGCACCGCCAGCGCGATGCCCATGACCGCCGAACCCACGACCGCCGACACGCGGGTCGCTCTGCGCGCCGCGGTCTTCCCCCCAGTACCCGACATCGGTACCCCTTTCTGCTCTGTTGTGGAGTTCCAGCCGCCCACGCGACCGGAATCGGACGTCAGGTGGCCGCAATGGCCCGCCGATGAATCCCTGCTGGCCGGTGGCCTGCCGGTTTGCGGCGGGCCCGCTTGTCGGCGGGACTACTTCGCGGCGGGCGACGGTCCCGCCGGGGCCGCGGTCACGACCGCGGCCGACGCCCGAGCAGTCCGCCGACGGCGCTCCGAACGCCCCACTTGCCCCACGAGATCTCCCCTGCGCCGTCCGGAGTCCCCCGGACCTGCCGCCCGTGGACTGCACGCGCCTCTTCATATCGCCCTACCAGGGCGTTTCGCCCCCGCCGGCGAAGCACCCGGGCCGGCGTCACGAACTGTTCGCACAGCGGGCGAACGCCGGAAAACTCACGTTCAGCACGAGTTCGACCTTGGGAACGCGCCGGTCGCGCAGCCGACCCCGACGCCCGGCCTCCCGCGCCGGGCGTCCCACACCCGGCGACGGGCCGGCGGCGGACAGCCGCCGGCCCGCCCACCGCCGGATCGATGGCGGCACACCGGAGCCCGCGGAGCGCTGCCGGAAGGTCCACAGGCACTACCGGCAGATCCACGAGGGGGAAGCGAGCGGTCTGTACCGTAGCCTTCAATGAGCCTTTACCACCGAGACCGGTGATAAGGGCCGGGCAGGCTGGCGCTGGCCATCACGGTGAGGATGCAGATGGACGAGTTCTCCTATCGCGACGGCACGTTGTGGTGTGAGCAGACAGAGCTACGCGAGGTGGCCGAAAAATTCGGTACGCCGACCTATGTCTACTCTGCGGCGACCCTCGTCGATCACTATGTGCGGTTCGCGAAGGCATTCGAGTCGATCAACCCGCTCATCTGTTTCTCCGCGAAAGCGCTGAGCAATGTTCACCTGCTCCGGCTGCTCGCCGGGCAGGGCGCCGGCATCGACACGGTGAGTGGCGGGGAGCTGCACCGCGCGCTGGTCGCCGGGGTCGACCCGGAGCGGATCGTGCTGGCCGGGGTGGGCAAGTCCGTCGACGAGCTGCGCGCCGCGGTCCGCCACGACATCCGCTGCATCAACGTCGAGTCCGAGGCCGAGGTCGAGCTGCTGGCGCGCGTCGCGCGCGAGGAGGACCGCCGGCCGCGCCTGGCGATCCGGGTGAACCCCGACATCGCACCGGACATGCGCACCCCCGCCCGGACCACCACCGCCATCCGCGGCGCCAAGTTCGGGGTCGACATCGAACGGGCCGCGGCGCTGTTCCGGGCCGCCTCCACCGACGAATTCCTGCGCGCCGAGGGCTTCCACGTGCACATCGGCAGCCCCATCTTCGACCCGGGGGTCTACGCGACGGCGCTCGACCGCATCCTGGCGCTCACCGCCGGGCTCGAGGCCGACGGGCACAGCGTCACCACCCTCAACGTGGGCGGCGGCTTCCCCGCCGAGTACACCGAGGGCAGCGCCCCGGGCTGGGACGACTTCGCGGAGGCGATCTGCCCCCGACTGCAGGGCTTCGTCGACCGCGGCGGGCAGGTCGTCTTCGAACCGGGCCGGACGATCGCGGCCAACGCCGGCATCCTGCTCGCCACCGTCCGTTACCGCAAGCGCGCGGGCGACCGCGAGCTCGTCGTGATCGACGCCGGGATGACCCATATAGTCCGCGCGGCGATGTACGACAGCTACCACTTCATGTGGCCGGTGACTCCGGTGAACGGCACCGTTCCCCGCTCACGGGACCAGCAGTCGATCGATGACCTCGTCGACTACGACGTGGTCGGCCCGATCTGCGAGTCGAGCGACTATCTGGCAAAAGGCCGGGCCCTGCCGGCGATGGTTTCCGGGGATCTCATCGCGATCTTCAGTGCGGGTGCCTACGGAATGACTATGACGAGTAACTACAACAGCCAGCTCCGGCCGGCCGAGGTTCTCGTCCGCGGTGGCCGGGCGGATCTCATCCGCCGCCGCGAGACCTACGACGACCTCGTCGCCCTCGAGCTCCTCGACGGCCTGACCCCACCACTCTGACGCCACCGCTCTGACCCCACCGCCCGGCACCCCCGGCAGGGCGCCGGCGGCGTGGCTCAGGTCGTGGCTACGTGGGTTTCCAGCCAGCGGAGCATCCGGGCCCATGCGTCGCGGGCGGCCACCGGGTCGTGGGTGGAGGGCCGCTCGGGTGTGTGGAAGGCGTGCTGGGCGCCTGGATAGCTGATCAGCTCGGTCGGCACCGGCGCCCGTGCGGCAGCGGCGCGCAGCGACCGGATCTCGTCCGGCGTGACCCAGGTGTCGTTCTCCCCGTACAGCCCCAGCCACGGCGTGCGCAGCTGGTCCGCGACGTCCAGCAGCGGCGGGGCGCCCGTCCAGTACGGGGTGCTGACCGCGCCGCCGTAGAAGGAGACCGCGGCGCCGAGGCGGTGCCGCACGGAGGTGAGGAACGCCGCCGTGCCGCCCATGCAGAACCCGATGATCGCGGCCCGGGACGGCGGGAGCCCCACCGTGGCCAGGTGTTCCAGGCAGGCGTCCACGTCGGCGGCGATGCCGGCCGCGGTCAGCGTCAGCATCTTCGACGAACCCTCGGCCACCGGCACCTCGGTCAGGCCGTCCCGGTGGTAGAGGTGCGGCGTCAGCGCGAGCCAGCCTTCGGCGCACAGCTGCTCGCACACCGAGAGCACATAGTTCGTGATTCCGCGTGCATCGGGGATGACGATGACCCCGCCACGCGGCGACACTGCCGAAGCGGGCGCCGCGACGCTCACCGGAACGGTGCCGCCAGGGGCGTCCGCGCAGCCCCGGTTCTCGTTCCCGACCCCGTTCCCGCCGCGGCCGAGGCGCAGGCTGACCGTCTCCACCGTCATGGCGACATCATGGCGAACGCACCATGGATGGCGCGCCCCCATCGGCAAAGGCGGGAGCACCTCACCCGAGGAGTGCCCATGCCCACCCCGTCCCCCTCATCCACCCCGCCCGCTCCGGGCGCTACGGGCGCTCCATCCGCGGCAGCCGCCGTCGCCGAACGCGACGAGCAGGGCTGGCGCCGCTGGCTCGCCTCGACCTTCCCGGCCACCTGATCCGGAGCGGCTGATCCGCTGACCTGGGCGGATTAGACTCACTCTCCGCCACATGGCTTACGGCGGGGGGTACGCCGGCGATGCGCCGACTCGGTTCGCAGTACGTTCTGCATGCACCACTCGGTCGCGGCGCCATGGGCGAGGTGTGGCGGGGCGAGCGCGAGGCTGACGCCACGCCGGTGGCGGCCAAGATCCTTCGCGCCGAGCTCGCGGACGACAGCGACGTCGTCGAGCGGTTCCTGCGGGAACGTGAGCTCCTGCTGGGCTTCGACCACCCGCACCTGGTCAAGGTCCGGGACCTCGTCGTCGAGGGCGGCACTCTCGCGATCGTGATGGACCTGGTCGACGGTGTCGACCTGCGCAAGTACCTGCGCGCGCGAGAGGTGCTGGCGCCGCGGGAGGCCGTGCTCCTCGTCAGCCAGGTGCTGGACGCGCTCGCCGCCGTGCACCGGACGGGTGTGGTCCACCGGGACATCAAGCCGGACAACATCCTGATCGACACCACGGACCCCGAGCACCCGCGGGCGATGCTGACCGACTTCGGGATCGCGCGGATCGCCCACGGCCCGTCGATGACCCGGCTCACCGGGCTGATCGGGACGCCGAGGTACATGGCCCCGGAGTTGTCCGAGGGGACCCGGGCCACGCCGGCCGCCGACCTCTACAGCATCGGGATCGTCGTCTACGAGCTGCTGGCCGGCCGGCCGCCGTTCAACGCCGAACATCCGATCGCCATGCTGCGGGCGCATCTGGAACAGACGCCCGCTCCCCTCGAGGCCCTGCCCGGAACGCTGTGGGCCGTCATAGCCCGCCTGCTCGCGAAGTCCCCCGGCGATCGCCCGGCCACGGCCGGCCACGCCCGCGCCGAGCTGACGGTGGCGCTGGCGGGCACCGACGCGGCCCTCGGTGAAGCGAACCTCGCCGAGGCGGGCCTGGACGCACCCGAGGCGACAATGATCAGCGTCCCGGGTGGCGGCCCAGGCGCCGTGATCGCGGACCGCCGTCCCGACACCGCCCCCGCCGGACCCCACGAGGCCGACCCCGCCGGCGCTCCCGGCGCTCCCGGCGACACGGTCATCTCACCACGGCCCGGGATGTCCCTGTCACCGGTCGGGGTCCGCCTGGAAGGCCAGCCCGGGAATGCGGCGGAGCCCGCCGCGGGAGACCACGCGCACGAGACCCTGTTGTCTCCCCTGCCGGGCGACCTCTCCCCCGTGTCCCCCGTGCCGGCACGCTCCCCCGACCCGGCCACCGCGCATGCCACGACCACCGCGCATGTCGAGACCACCGCGGCTGCCGCGGCTGCCGCGGCCGGGACCGCCGGGACCGCCGACGACCTGCTCGGATCGTCCCCGGAAACCGGGCGGCCCGGGCGGCGGGCCCGGCCACGCTGGCTGCCCTGGGCCGCTGCCGCCGTCGCCACCGCCGTCGTCCTCGCCGCCGGGTCGTGGGCGCTCGCCGACGCCGTCGGGGGCGGGGGCGGTTCCGGCACGGCCCAGGAACTCGCCGAGGTACGGGCCGCCATCAGGACGTCCGCGCCGGCCGTGGCCTCGTCGGCATCGGCCACCGCGCCGGCGGACCCGGCCGCCCCGGTCGGGTCCGCGCCGGCGGCGACCGGCCCGGGCACGACCGCGGGCCCGGCCCCAGCCGCTCCCGTCCAGGCCGCCGGATCACCGGCGGCCGGGTCAGCGGCCGCGGGTGGCTCGACCGCCTCGACCGCCTCGACCGGCGAGCAGCCGGCGCCCCGGCAGGGCGACGAGCCGACCGGTGGATCAGCGGTCACCGAGCAGCTACCCGGTGATGGGCTTGTGGCCGTGCCGGGGGTGCTGAACATGGTTCTCGCCGATGCCTCTTCCGCGCTGAAGGCGGCCGGCTTCTCCAACATCCCGTACCTGTACGACTGCTACGGATCGGCGAACACGGGCAACGTGGTCCGGCAGGAGCCGGCGGCCGGCGCCCGGCTGGCCCCCACGGCCCCGGTGCACCTCTACCTGCAGGCGCAGAACTGCGCGACCGTGCCGGACGTCCGCGGGATGTCGCTGGACGACGCCGCGACCACGCTGCGGCAGCTCGGGTTCACCAACATCCCGTACCTGTACGAGTGCCTGGGCGCGGCGAGCCTCGGCACGGTCGTCACACAGTCGCCGGCGCCCGGGACCAGTCAGGGCACGTCCGCGGCGGTGGACCTCCGGCTCCAGGCGAACAACTGCTGATCCCCGACCCCGGCTGACCCGGGCCGGGTGGGGCAAGACCCCGCCCCCTGTCAACGCCTGCGGGGAACCGAGACATGTCTCACCGATGAGCGCACTGGCGTCCGCGCACGCGGGCGACGGCGCGGACCACGGCCACCGGCCCCGGTGTCGGGCGCCCTCGCCGTGCCCGCCCCGGAACGGGCACGGCGGTCCGGTCATCCGCCGCGGGACGCACCGCAACCACGGGCCTGCCGCGCCCGCAGCCACAATCGAGAGAAATCATCATTTTCGCCGCGTAAAAACCCGGCGCCGGGATCACAAGCGGCACCGCTCCGGACGGGCGCCACGCCGCCTCAGATCGCTTTCCCAGGCCATTTACTTCCGGCGGACAAAGTCTAAAAACCCCGTTCTCTTGAGCGGGAACGCCGACCCGCAAACACGCCACAAAAAACATCATCCACGAAAGGAGTCCGTCGCCTTAAAGCTTTCATATTTCCATGAAACCAGGTTCTAGATACCCCGAAATCCGCTGGCGACGCCCGTCCCACAGAAGGCACTCAGAACCGACCGTCACCGACGAAAGAGGCGCTCCAGCCCCACCAGGAACAGAAAGACCGACACCGGCTCGGCGCACCGTCAGGCGATCCTTTGCGGCGACGACACCAGGATCGGGCCGGCCACCGCTCGGACGCGTTCCGTCCAGCAGCGTTGATGACCCGCAGGAGATGCGCACCGACCCGCCAGCCGCGAAGTGTGCAGGGTCACACATCATCCGCGCTCACATATGGGACATTTACGGCCGCTTAACTACATAAATCCCAGCACCTGGCGCAAGTACGACGAGCCGCGCCGCCCGCGGCCCGGGGCAACCGTGGGGCCCGTCGACCGGCGGCTCCCGAGCCGGTTCCACGCAGGCCGCGCACCCGCGACCGTCCAATCACCACAGGGGGTGACGTCCCAGCTCCCAGGCCGGACATTCGCCCAAGGGAGGCGCGCCGCCGAACCCACGGGCGGCCCACCGCCTTCCGTCGGCCGCACCTGGCACCCCTATTCGCCCGCGTACGTTTCGCGAGCACACGTCACGGCCCGCGCCGGGCAGTCCAGGCAGACCGGCAGGCGTCACGGACACGGCCCGCCGGAACGATTCCCGCTAAACCATCCGATTCCGCCGAATCCACGCTCCGGCCGGCCGCCGTCCAGTCGACCTGGGGCGCCCGGAAGCACGCCCGCGGCAACACCATCGGCTGAATCCATCACATTCGGCCCGATCCGATTCATCCCCGACGGCCACCATGGCCCGGGTGCCCCGGAAGGAATCGAGAGAACGCCGTCCTGCAGTGACGGAAATCATGAATCCGGCGCCTTACCAGATCCGTTTCTGGAGGGTACTTCCGGCCCCTTCCGCGATTTGGCGCAAGGCGGCCCGAGCATCGCGCGGCACGGCGGACCCGCCGCGACTGCCGCTATCTCCGCCCTGCTAACATCCAGACGATTCATAAACGATGAAGGTTTGGACGGGGAGCGCCGACCTGGGCGCGGGCCGGAGGCGGACCGCCACGCGCCTCCCCGTCAAGTCGCTGTTTATCTTCTGTGGGGTTACTGGTGCGCTTAGGCGGATTGACAAGACGGCTCAGCGTGGCGGCGGTCGCGGCCCTCGCTGTCGCCGTGACCGGGTGCTCGAGCACGGGCGGCGGTGGCGATTCGCCGGCCGCCTGCAACAGCCCCGGAGTGACGCCCGACCAGGTGAAGATCGGCTTCGTGTACTCCGACTCGGGCACCGGGAGCAGCGCGCTCTCCTCGGCCCGCGCCGGTCTCGACGCCCGGATCGGGCTGGCCAACCAGGAGGGCGGGGTACACGGCCGCCGCATCGCCTAC
Organism: Parafrankia soli; assembly: GCF_001854695.1. Lineage (GTDB taxonomy): Bacteria > Actinomycetota > Actinomycetes > Frankiales > Frankiaceae > Parafrankia > Parafrankia soli. Next base: position 2,769 of record NZ_MAXA01000036.1, on the reverse strand, counting down.
GAGTGGCGCGACGACGGCTCGTCCGCGACGGAGGACGCCCGTGCCACGACGGAGCTCGTCCGCGACCGCTCGGTCTTCGGACTGGTGACGGCCACGGCGTTCCTCAGCGGCTCGGTGGACAGCCTCGCAGCGCAGAAGATCCCCGTCTCGGGCCTCATCCAGCCGGCCTGGGCCAACTACCCGAACCTCTTCTCGTTCATGTACGAGGTCGCGCCCGAGACCGCCGGGCGATACCTCCAGCTCAGCGGCGCGAAGAAGGTCGCCTTCCTGATCACCGGATCGGGGGCCTTCACGCTGCAGACGATCGAGCGGTACAAGGCCGCCTTCGGCAGGGTCGGGCTCGCGACGGGCGACACCATCTCCTTCGCGCGGAGCACCGACAGCCCGGCCCAGGTGGCGCAGCAGCTGTCCGGCATGGGCGCCGACGCGTTGATCGGCTTCTCGACTCCCGAGGACCTCGCCGACGTGCTGGGGGCCGCCCGCGCCGCCAACGTGCGGATCGTCAGCAGCCTCTCGCTCACCGGGTACGACCGCAACGTCCTGCACCAGCTCGGGCCGTCCCTCGCCGGGGTCTCGTTCGGGGTGAACTTCAAGCCGTTCGAGATGGGTGACGCCCCCATCCAGCGCTACCGCGACGCCATGACCCGCTTCGCGCCCGAGACCGTCGTTCCCGAGCAGCAGTTCGCGATGTACGCCTACCTGTACACCGACCTGTTCCTGCGCGGGCTCGAGATCGCCGGTGACTGCCCCACCCGCGAGGCCTTCATCAGCGGGCTGCGGAAGGTGACCAACTACGACGCCGGTGGCCTGATCGAACCGGTGAACCTCGGCACCAACGCCACCCAGCCGCTGCAGTGCAACGCGTTCGTCCGGATCAACCAGGCCGGCGCCGCGTTCGAGGTGGCCAACCGACGGCTCTGCGCCGACGGCTCCAGTTCCTGACCAGCCGACCACCCGGCTGGACGGTCGGCCGTTCGGCCGGGACCTCGACCGACGAGCAGGCGGCTGTCCCGCGGGAGTCGACTCCCGCGGGACAGCCGCTTCCGTTCGGGACGGATCTCAGCTGGCGGGCGTGGCCGCCCGGTGGCGCGGGATCGCCAGCGCGGCGACCGCCGCCGCCACCGCTGCCCCGGCGCACAGGCCGAACAGCTCCCGGTAGCCGGTGAGGGAGGGCAGCTCGGCCGCGCCGACGGTCATCGTCTCCGCCACCAGGATGCTCCCGCCGATGGCGCTGGCCAGCGAGCTGCCGATCGCCCGGGCGGAGCCCCAGCCCCAGTTGGCGGACTCGGCGAGCGGGAGCAGCAGCGCCACCAGCGCCGCGCTCAGCAGCACGGCCCCCACGAAGTCGATCCGGCCGCCGCGGCGGTTGGGCGCCTCGGGCACGATCGCGAACACGCCGGCGAGCGCGACGGCGCCGCCGGCGAAGGTGATCCAGAACAGGATGTGGAAGTCGAAGTGGTCGGCGAGCAGGCCGGCCATCGGCAGGCTCACCGCGGCTCCCACCCCGAGCGTCGCGCTGATCAGGGCGATGGCCGAACCGGCACGCTCGCGCGGCAGCAACGCGCTGAGCAGGCTGATCCCGAGCGGGATGACCGCCGTCGACACGCCCTGCATCGAACGGCCGACGATCAGCAGCGCGATGTTGTCGGTCAGGGCGGCGAGCAGCGAGCCGACGACGAGCATGGCGAGGGCGACCAGCAGCAGCCGGCGCTTGCCGAACATGTCACCCAGCCGCCCGAACACCGGCACCGCGATGGCGGCGACGAGCAGCGTCGAGGTCAGCAGCCACTCGACCTCGCTGGCCGAGGCGTTCAGCTCGGCGGGCAGCGTCGGCAGCACCGGCACGAGCAGGGACTGCGACATGGACACCATGAGCGCCGAATCCGACGACGACGAGCTCGGCCCGCGCCCGCCCCGGTGAGGTGCGGGCGCGGGCGCGGGCCTGCGCCGAGCGGGGCTCCGCCTGCGTGGACAGATCGGTCATGTTCGGCCCTTCGTGGGTCGCGTCGGCCTGGCCCTGCGCCGCTGCGACCGGCCGCACGACCTAGGTCATTAACGGAAGGATCTCTTCCGGTTAAGCTAACACAAGCGGAGGAAATCCTTCCGGTTCAAGGACGCGGACCAGCATGTGACGGCGGACTCAGCGCAAGGGAGGACCCACCGCAACCCGGCACCCGGCGCAACCCGGGACCCGGGCGGCGGACCGTTCCTTGGCATCCTCCCCGGTGTGAACTCCGGGGGTTCCCGTACCTCGCGATCCGGGTTCCTGCTTCGTCAACGGACGCCTCCTCGCTTCAGGAGCGAGGCGGTCTCACTCCATCTCCACAGGCAGACACCGCGAGCCCCGCGGCCAGAATGTTCCGTGCCGCGTTGATGTCCCGGTCGCGGACCGCGCCACAACGACAGGTCCACCCCCGGACGTCCAGCGGCAGGTCTTCCACGACCGATCCGCAGGCCGAGCACGTTTTGCTCGACGGGTAGAAACGGTCGACCGCTATCACGGTGCGACCGTACCAGTCGGCYTTGTACTCCACCATCGCCCGMAACTSCGACCAGGATGCGTCGGAGAYAGMRCGGGCCAGCGAGTGGTTGCGGACCATGGTGCGGACGGACAGGTCCTCGACGACCACCGTTTGGTTCTCGCGGATGATCCTCGTGGACAGCTTGTGYAGATGATCCCGGCGCCGATCCGCGATCCTGCCGTGAATCTCCGCGACCCTCGCGCGGGCCTTCACCCGGTTCGCCGAGCCCTTCGCCTTGCGGGACAGG
>NZ_MAXA01000035.1 GCF_001854695.1 Parafrankia soli | reverse complement strand
CTACAAGGGCCAGGAAGCCTCCGAACGGCGCTACGGCGCGTTCAAGGGCCCGCTCGAGGCCGACCCGATCTACCTCGAGAACAACAAGCGGATCCACGGACTGCTCCACGTCGTCGGCCTCGCGTTGCTGCTGTTCTCGCTGATCGAACGAGAGGTCCGGCGTTCCACCGGTCCGACCGGAACGGTCGCCGGTCTCTACGCTGGCCGACCCGCCAAGCCCACCGGCCGGCTCCTACTCGAAGCCCTCTCCGGCCTGCGTCTCGTGCCCGCCCGCGACGGCCAGCCCGCCTACATCCCCCGGCCCACACCGCTCCAGCAGCGCGTACTCAACCTCCTCGGAGTAGACCCGACCAAACCCCCGTGATCACGAAACGGGCAGGTCAAAGCATGAAAACCAAACGTGCGGAGTACAGGACCTCGGGGACCAGCCCGACCGGTTCGTGGCCGTGCCGCTTGATCGATCCGAGGAAGAGACCGACGTCCCGCATGGCCGCCAGGCAGTCGTCCATGTCGAGGTCCGCCAGTCCGCGTGCGTCCGGCAGGAGGTCGCGCAGCGATCCGACCAGGCTCGTGACGTCGGCACGCCGGTTCATCTCAGGAAGCCGGCCGCACACCTCGTCGGCACCGAGCGGATCAATGGCGCGTACATGCTCGATCTGTATGTCGTTTCCGTGAAGTAAGGAGCCACGGAAAAACATCGTTGCCTCCAGGATGTTCTGGGGAACAGCAGCGAGGCGAGCCGGAAAAGTGGCATGGAAAGTCCCGCGCCTGCCGACGCCCGGATTACGGTCGCCCGCCGGGCGCCCTTTTTTCCGGGGTCGTCGTGAGTACCACGTGAACGTTGGTCGAGGAAACACCCTGGCCGTTGACCGCCGCGACGACGGGCGTTCCCCGGTCCRGCAGCCTGGTCAGGATGGTCGGCACGGCGAGGGGAACACGGTCCCAGTCGACCGCCGGGTGGGGAGTGGTGAAGTGGAGGCTGGCGGGAACGGCTCCGTGCTCCAGGCACAGCACGGTCTTGATGAGCCCGGCGACGCCGCCCGCGGCCTCGGCGTGGCCAATGTTGGACTTGAGCGAGCCGACCAGGCAGGGTCGGCCGGCCGGGCGCCCCTGCCCCAGCACGGCGGTGAGCGCGCGCAGCTCCGCCACGTCGATCCGGGTGCCGGTGCCGTGCGCCTCGACATAGTCGACCTCGGCGGGCGCGATCCCGGCGTCCAGGTAGGCACGACGCATCGCTTCGGCCTGACCCTTCTCCGAGGGGTGCAGCAGCGTCTCCTTGTCCCGGCCGTCATTGGTGACTGCGCTGCCGGCGATGACGGCGCGCACACGGTCGCCGTCCAACAGCGCGCGGACCAGCGGCTTGAGCAGCACCACGCCGGCCCCCTCGGCCCGCACGAAGCCGTCGGCGGACGCGTCGCCGAACTTGCACCGTCCGTCGGGGGACGGCACCCCGCCGCGACCGAGCATGACACCGGCCTGCCGGCCCGACAGCAGGCTGACGCCGCCGGCAAGGGCCAGCTCCGCGTCCCCCGCGCGCAGGCTGCGGCAGGCCAGGTGGACCGCCACCAGGGAGGACGCCTGCGCCGCGTCCACAGTGACGGAGGGCCCTCGGAGATCGAACGTGTGACTCACCCGCCCGGAGAGAAGGCCGCGCTGGTGGGAGCCCACGAAGTCACCCAGGTCGAGCCCGGCGGACCGGGACCGGAGATCCCAGAAGTCCGAGGCGGACTGCCCGACACAGACGGCTGTGGGGCTCCCGGCGATGCCGGCCGGGTCGAGGCCGGCGTCCGCGATGGCGTCGTGCACGACCCGCAGCAGCACGTGCTGCTGGGGATCCATCCGGGCCGCCTCGTCGGGATCGATACCGAAACGGGTCAGGTCGGAACAGCCGGCGCCGTCGATGTGCCCGGCCCGCCGCAGACCGGTCCCGGACCGGGCCGGCCCGACCGCATCGCGCGCCTCGGCCAGCAGACGCCACAGCTCCCGCGGACCACGGGCGGACGGCAGCTCACAGCCCATGCCGATGACGGCAACCGCGCTCTCCCGTCCTTCGACGGTGACCGAGCCCTCCCGCCTCTCCCCGGGACGCTCAACTGCCATGGTCGGCTCTGACCGGATCCGGCGTCCCGGCGCCGTTCGAGCTGGCGGCCGCCCATATTTTCCAGGGCTGGGCGGCGACCCACTCGTTGATCGGGGTGAGGCGGATGCCCAGGACACGCTCGACCTCGTCGTGGTCGGCGACGAAGAGCTCGGCGTCACCGCCGGTGCAGGCCCACCGGTAGATTCCCGCCACGCCTGCCGCGGCAGGCGTGGCGAGCACCGTCCGCAGCCCCGTCTCGAAGTCGTTCACCTCCAGCGGAACGTAGGCGACGTCTCTGCCGAGCACGGCGGCGAACACCTGTGCCAGCTCTCCTCCCGTCACCGTGTCGGGGCCGCCCAACGACAGCACCGTTCCCTCGAGCCCCTCACCGTGCAGGGCCGCGAGGGTGGCCGTGGCCAGGTCCGCGTGCGAGAGCCAGGAGACCCTGCGCCCCTCGGGCAGCGGATAGGCCAGCACGCCGTCGTTGATCAGCGCGGGCCCGTTCCACGGGCTGAACAGGTTGTCCAGGTACACCGGCGGGCGCAGTACGACCGTCGGCAGATCACCGTCCGCCAGCACGGCCTCGGCGGCGCGGCGGGTCTCATAGGCCGCGTACGGGGTGACCTGCCCCGGCAACGGGGTGTTGGTGTTGTAGACCAGTCGGGTCACGCCCGCCTCACGCGCGGCGGCGGCCACATTGCGCGCATAGGTCTGGACCAGGTCCACGTCGTAGACCAGCGGCAGCACCACGGATGCGTGCGTGACGCCGACAAAGGCCTTGCGGACGTCGTCGAGCTCGGCGAGGTCGCCCAGAACGGTCGGAAGCTCTGGTGCGCCGGGGACCGGTGCACCAGAGCCCCGGGCGAACCCGCGGACATCGAGGCCCTCGGCGAGCAGGGCTCGGGCCACGGCGTCTCCCTGGAAGCCACGCGCTCCGATCACCAGATATGTGCGGTCCTCTGACATGGTTTCTCGCCCTTTCGTCGCTGTGCTGTCGTGGGCCGGCGGCGGCCGCGGACGCACCGGTCGCTGTGTCGTGATGCAGCCCCCAGGGGGCTCAGCTCTCCCTGTCGCCTGGTGCGGCCATCGACACCGGTGGCMTTTCCCGGGTCGGCTCCTGCTGTGGTCTCGCCGTCCGTGGCACCGCCGCGTAGAGGGCGGACAGCAGCGCGATGGCGGAGGCGACGATGAACGCGACGGCGAATCCACTGGTGAGCGTCGCGGGATCGTCCGGACCGCCCTCGGCGGAGACGCGCGCGCTGGCGATACCGCTCAGCACGGCCAGACCGATGACCGAGCCGAACTGCTGACTGGTGTTGATCAGCCCGGAGGCGAGGCCGATCTCCTCCGGCCCGGCGTCCGCGGTCGCCGCGACGTTCGTGGTGATGGCAACCAGCGGAAGGCCGACCCCGAGGATCAGGCTGGGCAGGAGGATGTCCCCGGTGAACGAGCCATCGGGAGACAGCAGCGACAGCCACGCCATGCCGACGGCCACGAGCACATAGCCCGCGGTCATCGCCGGCCGGAGCCCGAGGCCGCCGATCAGCCGGTCCGCGTTGGAAGCCACCAGAATGACCACGACGCACAACGGGAGCAGCGCGCTGCCGCCCGCGACCGGTGAGTAACCGAGAACATCCTGCAGATACGCACTGACGAGGAAGAACATCGGAAAGAGCACGACCTGCCCGAGCGCAGAGAGGAGGTTCGCCCGGCGTAGGACCGGCCTCCGCACGACCGCGGCCGGAACCAGGGGAACGCGCACCCTGCCCTCCAGCCAGACGAAGACCGCCAGGAGAACCACCGCCGTCGCGCCGGGTACGAGGGTCCGCGGCGAGGTCCAGCCGGCCACCCCCGTGTTCACCAGGCTGTAGGCGAGCAGCGCGAGCCCCGAGGTGACGGACAGCGCGCCACCGAGGTCGAAGCCGAGGCGTGCCGACGGACGCGTGTCCGGCACCAGCGCCCGAAGAGCCGACCCGACGAGCACGAGGCCGGCGACCACGTTCAACCCGAACGTGGACCGCCAGGTCAACCAGCTCGTGAGCACGCCGCCGAGCACGGTTCCCGCGGCGCCGCCCGCGCCGGCCATCGCCGCGAACACGCCCAGCGCCCGATGACGGTCGGGGCCGTCCGGGAACAGGCTGAGCAGCAGGGCGAACGCCGCGGCCGCCGCCAGAGCCGCACCGGCACCCTGCACCGCACGGGCGGCGATCAGCCACGAGGCCGTCTGCGCCACCGCGCCGGTCAGCGACGCGGCGACCAGGACGGCCAGACCCGTGAGGAACAGCCGCCTGCGCCCGAACAGGTCCGCCAGACGACCACTGAGCAGCAACAGCCCGCCGAACGTCACCAGATAGGCGTTGGCCACCCAGGACAGAGTCGCCGCCGAGACGTCGAACTCGTCCCCGATCGACGGCGCCGCGACATTTATGATCGCCGTGTCCAGAATAAGGAGGAACTGGGTGCCGGCGAGCAGCGTCAGGGCGCTACGGGCAGATTTTTCCAAAAGGTATCACCTGTTTCGGCTAGCTCGTCAGCGCTGGCTCGGCGGGAAGGTCATAGCCCTGCATGCACCTCTCGACGAGCTGCTCCAGAAGTTCCGGCCGGCTGTCGCGCAGAATCATCGGAAAATAGACGTGCAGCGCGCCGTGGTAAAAGCGTTCGTACTGCTCGTGCCGGCCGGCGAACTCCGAGCCGAGCGCATCCCACGCGAGCTTCAGGAGCTTGATCCGCCGTTCGGCAGGATGCCCCGGCGAACGCACGTACTTCGCGATCAGGCCGCCCATCTCGGGGTGACGCAGGTCGAGGCCGGACGCGGGGAGCTGGATGAGCCCGCCACCGGCAAGGAGCTTGACCTCCTGGACGATCTTCGGGTAGATCTCGCCGGCCATGGCCCGGTGTGCGGATGCGATCTCGTTGTTGATCCGTACCCCGCTGCCCCCCGGTACGGGTTCCCAGGCCGCCTCGGCGGCGAGGACCATCGACCTCGCGACGGTCAGCCAGCCGAGGATCTTCCCGATCTGGTTCTGCACCGGCGGCAGCTCATAGGTGTTGTTCGCCTTCGCGATGAGGATGGCGAGCCCGGACAGGAACTCGAGCTTCGTCCAGAACCGTGTCGCCGCCTGATGCACGAAGTTCGCGTAGGCCGCCGTGCCCCACCACTGCAGCAGCGCGGCACGGGTGTCCCGGTACACCAGCACGCGGTCCCAGGGGACGAAGACGTCGTCGCACACCAGTAACGCGTCGTTCTCGTCGAACCGGGAGGACAGCGGATTGTCGAACACGCTTCGCGCCGAAGCCTCGTACGAGGCACGAGAGACGAGCTTCAGCCCCGGCGTGTCGATCGGCACGGAGAACGACAGCGCGTAGTCCACGTCCTGCGGGGGCAACGGCTCGATGGTGCCGACGATGATCTCGTTTCCGAAGACCGCCGCGGTGCCTATCATCTTGGCGCCACGGACCACGATCCCGCCGTCGAGCTCCTTCACCGCCCGGACGTAGAGGTCGTCCTCCTCCTGCTCGGAGGCGGACCTCGTCCGGTCGATCTGCGGGTTCGTGATGGTGAACGCCTGGTACAGGTCGCCGCCGGCCATCCGGCGGTGGTAGGCACCGAGGTTCTGCCGGCCGTCGAAGGACTCGCCCGCGAACACCTCGGGGACAGCCAGGAACCCGGCGATGCCGCCGGCCATGTAGTCGGGCGAGCGCCCGAGGTATCCGAAGCTCGCTTCGGCCCAGACCTTGTACGCCTTGCGCCGGGCGACCAGGTCCTCGTAGTTCTCCGGAATCCGGTACGCCCGGTGTTCTCTGGTGCTTCCGTCGTCGCCGCGCACGGTCAGGACGTCGACGAGTCCCGGATCGTGGGTCAGATCGTAGAGTTCGGCGATCGAGCGCGCCGTGTTCTGGAAGGCCGGGTGGTTCGTGACGTCCCTGACGAGTTCGCCGTCAAGCCACACCTGACGGCCGTCGCGCAGGGAATCAAGATACTGGCTTCCGGTACGGGTCATGTTGCCTCTCTCGCTGCGATGACCAGTTCTGCGGTGATCCGCGTGGCAGACAGGGAATCGTCGGGGCGCGGCGGGGCCCGGGAGGCTGTCCCGCCGCCTGGAGATCACCCGGTTACGCCCACGAGACGGGCCCGTCGGGTGTCGTAGGGAGACCTGGTGTTGACGCTGCCGCGGTCGAAGGCGGCCAGTTCGGCGTATCGATCGCATATCGCACGCAGTTCGGCGGTGGGCAGCACGTCGTCGACGGTCGCGAATCCCTCTGGTGCGCGGCGGGCGACCAGGTCGATAACCGCCTCCGGACCCATCGCCCGATTGGCGATCTGGACCTGCGTGGCCACCGGGCGCCGATGTCGTTCGTAGGCTGTCAGGGCACGTTCGACATCCGGCTCCAGTGCCATGAAGTAGGCGAGGGCACGTGCGTCGATCACAGCCTGGGTCGTCGCGTTGGAGCCCATGGGATGCATCGCGTGCGCGGCGTCGCCGAGCAGTGTGGCCTGCCCGCGGCTCCAGGTGGGCAGCGGGTCGCGATCGATCATCGGGTACTCGAAACATCCGCTCGCGGCCTGGAACAGGTCGGTCAGAAGGTGCCCGCCGGTACGCCATCCCACGAACTCGTGGGCGAACTTCCCGGCCGGCACCGGCCGGTTCCAGTCCGAGCGGTCGACCTCAGCGGTGTCGAAGCGACGGGAGACCGCCCAGTTGAGCAGCACATGCCCGTCACCGCGGGACGGGGTCACCGCGTACACCACCGCCTTGCGGACTCCGTCACCCATGATGACCATGCTGTTCGCCGGGCTCACCGGCGGAGCCCAGGCCATGCCGCGCCAGACGACCTGTCCGTTCCAGACCGGTTCGCCGTCGTTGCCGAGGAGCGACCGCCGAACGGCGGAGTGGATTCCGTCCGCGCCGACCAGCAGATCGGCGGTAAGCCTGGTGGGCTGACCGCCGCGCAGGACGTCGACGTGCACCCCGGACCGGCTGGACACCCCGGTCACGCGGCAGTCACTGACGAGTGCGCATTCACCGAGCCGGGTGCGGACCGCGTCGAGAAGCACCTGCTGGAGCTCACCTCGTCGGATCGACAGTTGCGGCCAGTCGTAGCCGTCGGCCCGACCACGCGGCTCCGCCATGATCAGGTCACCGTGCTGGTTGTGGTATCGAATCTCCGCAGTCCGCACCGCCCGCCTCGCGACATCGTGATAAAGGCCGAGCGCGGCCAATTCACGTACCGCGTTGGGCAGCAGGTTCACCCCGGCGCCCAGCGGGCGTAGTTCAGGTGCGGCTTCCAACACGACGACACGGTCGAAACCGGCGTCCTGCAGGCTCAGTGCTGCCGCGAGCCCACCTATCCCCGCGCCCGCGACGAGAACTTTCGCGGCGCGAACCGACGCGCTGCCCGAAGTGCGCCCGGCTGCAACCACGACCTGGCTCCTCCCCCCGTACCCGTCGAGAACCGGCCCACGACAACGGTTCTCCACCCGAACCGGGGAGGCAATAAAGTATCGACCAGGGCTACTTAACAAACGTCCATGCGTCCGGGACGGCTCGATGCCCGCGCGTCCCCGGGTGTCCGATACTCTGCGCACCCTGATACCACATTTGGCCACTACTGTCACCAAATATGGCCCGTCCTGCGGCGGCGGACAATCGCAGCTGGTTGGGCGGGCGCGTAGTCGGAGGTCGGCTCGATGTGGCCGCATCGCCTGCGGGAACGGGAGTTCCACGGGACCCGTCCGGGCCCCGGAACGGGCCTGCGCCACCCGGGGGCCGCCGAACGAAAAGTGGAGTTTCCTGGATGACCCGGCAGTCCTGGACACCACCGAACTGGCCGCGGGCAGGCGCGGGTGGCATTGGCGCTATGTCGATCGAGCCGAGCGGAAATCCCCCATTGCCCGTGAGACTCGTCACCTCGGCGGCACCGCCCTACCCGGTCGAGGGCCCGGGGTCACATGGCTTGACCTGGGCCCCGGCCCCGAAGACCACGCGATTCCCGATCAAGATGATATTGTCGTCTTCGCGACCAGGTGCAGACCTGAATCTGGCGGTTGTGTACAGGTTAGGCTCGGATACTGATGTACCGCGGATGACCCGGTCGAACGCCCGGTGTTCCGCAGACACCGTCCAATGGAGCGAGCCGCCAGTACCGAGGGAGCGGGGACATGCCCGTGCAGGTAGCGGACCAGGAAAACGATCTGCTGGGTGAGCTTCTACGTCCGATTCGTCTGACCGGAGTGTTCCAGAGCCATTGGCTACTGAATTCTCCCTGGTCGATCGAGGGTGATTCTGAATCGGACTGCGTCGTACTCCACTACGTCATCGAGGGCTCGTGCTGGATYGGCACCGAGGGGGCCCGGCCGGTCCTACTGCGAGAGGGGGACCTGGCGGTATTCCCCACCGGGCGGTCGCACCGGGTCTCAGACCGCCCTGATCGGCGAGGCGTGCCGCTGCGGACCCTGCTCGCCGACCGCTCGCCGGGGACCTCGAGCCAGCTGGCTCTCGGTGGAGAGGGCGAGCAGACACGGATACTCTGCGCGGGCCTCTACTACGACGCCAACACCGTGTCCTCCCTGTACCACGCGTTGCCGTGGATCCTCACGCTCGAGCGGGAGGCCGTGGAGGCGGAACCACTGCTGCGGGACATCATCCACCAGCTCGTCACGGACCGGGATGGCGGGCCCGGGGCGCGCCTGATCACCCTGCGGATCTTCGAGGTCTTCTTCATTCTCAGTCTCCACCCACTGCTGCGCGGCATGATGGATCGCCCGGAGGTGCTCACCGCGCTGAAGGACCCGGCCATCAGCAAAGCTCTGCTGATCATGTACACGCGATTCGTCGAGCCCTGGACGATCGAGTCCCTGGCCCGGGAGGTCGGCATGTCTCGATCGGCCTTCGCGGCCAGTTTCCGCGAGATCGTCGGCGAGAGCCCGTCCAGCCATCTCATCCTCCGCCGGATGCGTGAGTCCGCGCGTCTTCTCGCGGAAAGCGACATCCCGCTCGGCGCGATACCCCAGAAGGTCGGGTACAAAAGTGCGGTCGGCTTCCACATCGCTTTCCGCAAGCGTTTCGGAATCACGCCCGGGGAATACCGTCAGTGCTTCCGGCGGGCGACCGGGAAGGCACCCACCGAGGGCGGCGCGCGAGACGGCACCGTAAGATCCACGACGCTGGGACGGGAAGGCTCCGCACCGAGGGTTTCAACCGGGCTCTGAGCGGTGCCCGTCATGCCGCGGGCGCGCGGGCCTCGTCCGTGAACCACGCCCGGCGGCGCCTGCTGGGAGGGCGCGGCGCCGGCGTTGTCGCCATGGCCGCCGCAACGGGTCCGCGCACCTCGTTCCCGACGCCGAAGGATGAGCGTCTCTCGCCCTGCCTGGCCGGCACCCCCGTCCTCGACGCGCGTCCCCGTCTGACGCGTCCCCGTTTATCGATTTTCCGACCAGAAGGCCGAGCATCGACCCGGCCGTGAAATCGCGTTGCCCGACCAGCGAATGCCAGCCGTTTGTGCGCGTTCCTGGCGTGACGTGAGGACGGTGCTCTTTCGGTAGCCCCTCCGCCGGCAGCCGTAATCCCCGGGTGCGTCGCTACCACCGCGCAAGCACGGTGCCAGGCAGGGGCTACGACGGCGATCCTGACAGGTTCGAGCCGGTGCGTCCGTTCCCCGAGCCACGCGGGTGGAGGATCGAGCAGGGCCCGAACCCGGGAACAATCATCATCGGCTTGGTGAACGACGAGCTGACCCTCGGCCTGCACCCGGCGCTCATCTAGTGCGTTGTCCGTGAATGCGGGTCGGTTCTTGTTGATCAGGCGGCGTTTCGGACGTGGCCCCAGCGGTGCTGGTGTTCGGAGCGGATACGGG
>NZ_MAXA01000034.1 GCF_001854695.1 Parafrankia soli | reverse complement strand
GGCGGACAGGGCGTTGTCCTGCCCCGCCAGCACCTCCGGATGCCACTGTCCGACGAACTGGTGTGGATCTGCCGGGCGGTACTCGTCAGCCTCGGCCGAGGTCCACGAGGCCGGTCTCGTTAGTTCCGGCGGTAGCCGCGTCCACCCGTCGCCGTATGCCGCGTCGATCTGATCCTGGACCAGTCCCACCGCGGTGATGAGGTTCGCTCCGCCCAGCCAGGCGCCGGTCAGGTCCGCCTCGGTCAGCCAGGCGCGGGTCAGGTTCGCTCCGCTTAGCGATGCGCCCGTGAGATCCGCGCCGTCCAGCCAGGCGCGGGTCAGGTTCGCTCCGCTTAGCGATGCGCCCGTGAGATCCGCGCCGCCTAGCCGGGCGCGGGTCAGGTTCGCTCCGCCCAACCAGGTATAGCTGAGGTTGGCCTCGTTCAGCGAGGCGCCCGTGAGATTCGTGCCGCCCAGCCGGGTGGCAGTGAGGTCCGCCCGACCCAGATGGGCGTGGCTGAGGTCCGCTCCGGTGAGGTCGGTGTTGCTGAGGTTGCCATAGCTGGCCTGTATGCAGTGCAGGGCGGCGGGACCTGTCAGGTTCGCACCACTCAAGTCCGCGCGGGGGACACCGTCGAGGACGGACAGACGCCCCAGGACCGCCACCGCAGCGTGGATGTCCACGGCAGGGCGCAGCGGAACGACCGGACCGGACGCGGCGGGCCGCAGCGTAGGGTCCGTGCTGCGGGTGCGGATGAAGGCGGAGAGGACCTCGACGACCGCGCGCTGGTCACTCGGTGAGTCCATCGCGATCCGCTCCAGGGCGTAGATCCCGCCGAGGCGAGTCGTGTTGTTCTCGCTGCCGAGCCGGTCAACCGCGCGGCCGAAGAAATACCGGGCGCAAAAGCGGGCATTGCTGTCCTTTTCCCGGATGCCCGCTGTCCATGCCTGCGCGTACGCTCGGCGCGTCCCGTCCGCGGCGACCTGGTAGCCGGCCAGCGTCGCCAGCGTGACCGATGCAATCAGCAACACGCACTCCACCATCGCCCGAGCCTCCGCTTCTCCGCCGAGGCCAGACGGATGCATCGAGGCGCGCAGGTAGAAGATCCCCATCGTCGAAAGCGCAGCCCCCGACGCCGCGGCCCCGGTAGCGACCCGCAACCACCGCCCAGCGATTAGATACTCCGCTCTCCTTTCAGTAACCTGAAAGTCGCGCTTGGCAGAAAAATACATACCAGTTCCCCACTGACACCGAGTCGATCCCGACACGTATGCCCTTTCCGGATCCTGCACCGGGCAGATTCCTCCCGGACGCTCTCTTCCCCAGGCCCGCCGGGGCGGACTCAATCCGACTCCCGAGCCTCAACCACGTACAGATCGATAGTGGTCAGCGCTGGCACCTGGCTGCCGGCGACCGGCTTCTGCGTCACGACCACCCAGCGCGACCCGACGGTCCGCCGCCCGCGCCAGGCCGGATCATCGATGGCACTGGGCAATATCGAGGGGAAAAGCACGCCCTCCGCCGTCCGCAGGTCCAGGCCGACCACGTTGGGGACAACGACCGGAGCTCGGGTGGCTCTGATCGGGGCGGCATCTGAAGGGAGCGAAGGGACAGCGGTCTGGGCGTATCGGCGTAACAGATGCGGTATCTGGTCCGGCGCATTTGCACTCGCGCCCGGCGTGACCGCCGAAGCACCAACTCCCGCCGGCCGCGCGGATGGACCAGGAAGATTCGCCGCTGCCAGGAGCGCCAGAAGGATTCCGCCGACGACGATCGCGAACTGCTTCCAGACCTGTCGCAGGCACGACGACGGGAGTCGCGGCCATCCTTTCACCAGTCCGCCCTCCAGCCTAGTTTGATTGTCATTACAGATTGCATTTCTTAACTCCCACGCACCGTTTCTGTCAGCTCAGAGAATCAGCTGCTTCGACAGCGATCCACCGGGACCCAATCTGAGGTTCTCCGATTCTGGAAATATGATCGTAAGCCCCAGGGCCATTTGATATGCCGCGCCTCAACGATGGCTGKGAGAGCCTCGTCCGCTGGCGGTTTCAGTAGCGTCGCAGAGCCGCCCAGTATCTGACAACCGGGCTAAGCTGGGTTGGGGTCCCGGGACATCGGACCGGCTGTGACCTGCGGAAACGCAGCGCACTGGGACGCGGAGATCCTCGGACGCCCTCCGTCGGTAGCATGCTGGCCATGACTTCACCACGGGATGGGGATCTAGGGAAACCCGTCAGGACGGCCTCATCCTCCGAGGAGCTGGGTGAACTCCTCTCTGCACTCAAGCAGCGCAGCGGTCGGAGTTACGAATGGATCGGCCGAAAGGTCAACGCGGGTCGATCCACAGTACAGCGCTACTGCACAGGCCAGTCCGTGCCAGTACAGTTCGGCACCATCGAACGCGTCGCGCGAGTATGCGGCGCCGACGGGGACGAAATCGCACGCCTGTTCAGACTCTGGGAAACTGCGGCGTCGATCTCGACGAGCGACGGCACCGAACTTCCCACCGCAGGCGGCGACAATGAGAACACCGATGCTGTTGAAGGCGCCGAGTACTCAACCCATCCGGTCTCTCTGGTGCGACCAGCACTCGCAGCCGCGGACGACTCCGCACCAAGACCAGCCACACAGAATGAACACAGCCGGTTTCACGGCGCGCGCAGATCCGGCTGGAAGTGGAACCGCCGGAGTATCTCCGTCGCAGCTATCATCATGGTGTTGTTCTCCAGCGTGGTAGGTATCGTTCTCATTCTCGCCATGATTCTCGGGCGTGAACCCGGCGTCCGGCCGCTCGGGCGCCCGTTGGCAGATCAGAACGGCTGGGCGTTGTCCACCGCGTTCTCCCCCGACGGGAAAGTAATKGCTAGCAGTAGCAGGAAAGGCGGAGTGTGGTTGTGGGACATGACCGACCCCGCCACGCCCGTCCGGATCGATCCTGCCCTAACCGGCCCACGCGACGGGGTGACATCACTGGCGTTCTCGCCAGATGGGCGTATTTTGGCCGGTGGCAGCTGGGACGGATCCATATGGCTGTGGGACACAGCCGACAGCGGGGCTCCCCAGCCGGCCGGTCGTGCGCTGACCGACGACTCGGGACCGATATGGTCGGTGGCGTTCTCCGCGGATGGCCGCACGCTCGCATCCGGCAGCGACGACACGACGGTGCGACTGTGGGACATGACCAACCACGCCAGACCGTGGCAATTCGCGCGACTGAGCAGCGATATGGAGTTCGTGACATCGGTCGCTTTCTCCGCGGACAACCGCCTCTTGGTCGCCGCCGGCTACAGCAGGACCATCGCGATCTGGGACATGGCCGACCGTGGGGCCCCTAAACGACTGACCCAATCCCTGCCAACACCCGCCACCACGTACGTGGCCGCCTTCTCCCCCAACGGACGACTCCTTGCCACCGGGAGCACCGACGGCGTGGTCCGACTCTGGGACCTTGCCGTTCCGGAGGACCCCCACCCGATCGGGAGACCGCTCACCGGGCATACCAACCGCGTCTGGTCGCTCGCATTCTCCCCGGATGGCAGCACTCTCGCCAGCAGCGGGTTCGACAACTCCGTGAGACTGTGGGACGTGACCGACCTGTCCAACCCGGAGCCCATCAGCGCGCCACTCACCGGCTACCAGGGCTGGGTTCTCTCGGTGCGCTTCTCCCCGAACGGCCGCGTGCTGGCAAGCACCAGCAGCGACAGCACCATCCGCCTATGGTCGCTACCCTGAACGACATTATGGCCACGATAGGCCATGTGAAGATCGTCCGGTCACCGGATGCGCCTGTGGGGTGCCAGAAGTCGTCTTGGGCCTGTGAGCTGGGCTGATGCGACGGCGCGGCTGTCGGCATGAGGATCGACTGTGTCCGCGTGACTGCTTTATCTGATCTTTGTTCGAGTGTGCGGCTGGCTGGTCCTCTTCGGTCGTTCGTCGGCGTCGAAGGACATCGAGCTGCTGGTGTTGCGGCACGAGGTCGCTGTGCTGCGCCGTACCCAGCCCAAGCCCCGGTGGGACTGGGCGGACCGGGCGGTGCTCACCACACTGATTCGACTCCTGCCCAGGGCACTGCGAGCGCACCGGCTGGTCACCCCCGGCACCGTCCTACGGTGGCACCGCCGTCTGATCACACGGAAATGGGCCCACCCCCACCGGATCGGACGACCACCGCGCCGGTCAGAGCGGAGATCGCGACCCTCATCGAACGGCTCGCGACCGAGAACACGACATGGGGCTACCAGCGGATCCAGGGCGCGCTCCTCACACTCGGCCCCCGGGTCAGCGCCTCCACCATCCGCCGAGTCCTGAAGACCCTCAGACGGCCCCCGGCACCGAAACGCCAGACCTGGGGCTCCAGAAACCCGATTTGGGCGGTGACCTGCGCGTTTGCCTGCCGGACGGGGCCCATGTCACGCAGGCTGGATGGTCATGGTGTGGTCCCTGCTCTACGCCCTGACACGCAACGCTCTCGGACTGATGCTGCTCCGCGTGCGCGGCGGGGTCTGTCCAGATAACGGCTCTGCCGCACATCGGTGGTGACTGTGCGTTAGTCGAGCAGGATGCGGTGGCGGAGGAGCGGGAAGCCGGCGCGGCCGTGCATCTGACGCATGATCTTCTTGGTCTTGGTCTTGGTGTTGACGCCTTCGGTGCCGCCGTTGCTGTAAGGCAGGGTGAGGGCGTTGTTCACGGCGTCCCGGTCGAGGTCGAGGCCGCGGGTGTAGGCATGCAGATGGGGCAGGTCAGCGGCCTGGGCGGTGGTGATCCAGGCGGTAAGACGGTCGTCGTTGCCGTCGGCGGGGTCGAGCAGCGCGGCGAAACCGCGGACCAGCCCGGCGAGGAGGGTCATCTCCGGACAGGCGGCGGTGAGCTGGTCGAGCCGGTCGCGCTGGGCGTCGGTGAGAGCATCCGGCCTGGTGAGCAGAAGGCGAGTCAGGGCGCGTGGGGAGATCGCGGGCTGGTCGCCGTCGAGCCGGCCCTGATTGATGTAGCGGACGAGCAGGTTGTGGCTGCCCGTGTAGCCCTGCTCCCGGATCTCGCGGAACAGGCGCAGGACCGGGACGGCCGGTTCCTCGGCCCGGCGGCCCCGCAGGTAGTCGCGGTAGGGGTCGACCAGCGTCGGGCGGAACGCCGGCGCGCGGATCAGCCGTTCGGGTTCGGGGACGCGGGCGTAGCGCTTGACCGTGTTCAGGGAGAGGCTGAGCCTTCGCGCGCAGTCAAGCAGACCCACGCCTTGATCGAGCAGGTCGTGGACCTGCTGCCAGCGTTGTCGGGTGGTCTGGGCGCGGGGCCCCTCGGTGGGCGGCGGGCCGGCGGTCGCCCAGCAGGTGCTGTGCGCGGCGACCTCCTGGCGGACGGCCTCGGCGAGGTTGTGCCACAAGTGCCACCGGTCTCCTACTTGCTGGGCGTCGGGCAGGACACGGCGAACGCCCTCGGCGTAGGCACCGGAGCCGTCCCGGCAGACGACCTCAACTCCGGGATGAGCGCGCAGCCAGGCCTCCAGGACGTCGGCGCCTCGGCCGGGCAGGACGTCGACGCGGCGGCGGGTCTCGACGTCGATGAGGATCGTGGCGTAGCGGTGGCGGCGGCGCAGCGCGAAGTCGTCCACCCCCAGGACCCGCGGGACCTCGGGCGGCGTAGCGGAAGGCGCAGGAGGCAGCGCAGCGCGGTGGCCCGTGACAGCGGCACCGACAACGCACCCAGGAGCCGGGCCCCGCCGCGGCCCGCGAGTTCCCGGACCACCGCACCGACCTGGGCCGCCAACCTGACGGTGCGCCGCTGGTAACGCTCCAGCACCCCCGGGACCTGCTCCCGAAACGTCCGCAGACAGCCCCGCGTCGGGCACACAAGCCGACGGACCCGCACGGCCAGCAGCACACGGCGCGCATCCAGCGCCACATCCGCCGGCGCCCGCACGTGATAGCCGTGCACCCGCGCCGTCAGCGCGCCGCACCGCGGGCAGGCCGCCGGTCGGTCCGGGGTCCGCGCCGCGACCCGGATCCGGTCACCCTCGTCCGCCACGTCCTCCACGACCAGCGGCGCCAACCCCGCAAACACCACCACTACCAGGCAATCCACGCCAACCATGACAGATCGTGACATGACTGGCCGCATCAGCGACCACCGGATGTGCGGCAGAGCCTGGCCGAGTTCTGGCACCCCGCAGGTGGTCGTCCGGTCCGGTGGGGGTGGGTCCATTTCCGTGTGATCAGACGGCGGTGCCACCGTAGGACGGTGCCGGGGGTGACCAGCCGGTGCGCTCGCAGTGCCCTGGGCAGGAGTCGAATCAGTGTGGTGAGCACCGCCCGGTCCGCCCAGTCCCACCGGGGCTTGGGCTGGGTACGGCGCAGCACAGCGACCTCGTGCCGCAACACCAGCAGTTCCAGGTCCTTGGACGCCGAGGAGCGGCCGAGCAGGACAAGCCAGCCATCATGCCGCCGGCCCCGTGCCGGCGCATCGCCCCAGGTCACAGGCCCAGGCCGACTTCTGGCACCCCACAGGTGTTCGTCAGCGCGGGCTCGGTGGGGGTTCGCAGTCTCGAGCTTTCAGGGAGGTCCGGTCTGGCTGGGGGCCGCGTTGTGGGTGGCCCGCCGTGGCGTGCGTAGCCCCAGCGTGCGGCGGCCCGCCTCGACGAGGTGCTGGAGCAGGACATCGTCGTCCAGGTCGATCAGTCTCGGTGCGACCGCGACGGCGATTCCGCCCAGCACGAGAGCGGCCTTGATCTGCCCGCTGGGACCGCGGTCGACATCGGCGAGAAGACGGACCTGGCGGCTGATCAGGTCGCCGAGGTCGCGCTGGGTGAGCAGCACGTCGGTTACGCCGGGGTCGGCGGCCAGCACGGAGATCACGGCGCGGTTGCGCACGGCGAGGGCGGCGTAGCCGGCGAGCAGGTGCTCCGCGCGGGCGTGGGGGGTGCGTTGCGCCTCGGCGGCCTCGATGATGGTGCGCAATGGTCCGAGCACCGGCTCGACTACCGCGGTGAGTAGCTCCTCGCGGGTGTGGAAGTGATAGTAGAGGGCCGCCTTGGTGACGCTCAGTTCGTCCGCGATCATCTGCAGCGAGGTGCCCGCGTAGCTGTGCCTGGTGAACAGGCGGACCGCCGTGTCGATGATGCGCCCTCGGGTGTCGGTCACGCCGGGTGCATTCAGTGCGGCGGGGGTCACGGTTACTCCTCGCTGAATCCTTACGGACTCACAGACTAGCTTGCCGATTGACAAGCTAGCAACCTGCCGGCCAGCTAGCGCTCGACTCGTCGATGCTAGGGCATCAACCAGTCGTTCGTAAAGCAAGATCCTGGCCGTTCGACAAGTGACGTACTTTACGATCAGCTAGCATTTCACTTGCTGGACGGCTAGCGTCTCGGGTGTCATCCGGCACCGCTGGAACCAGCGGGACCCGGTCGCCACGCCCGTGGCCGTCGGCCGCCTGTGGCCGGGCGATCCCATGCACCTTCGAACAGGAGCCCCTACATGGCCTCGTTCCTCTATCGGCTTGGCCGGTTCGCGTTCCGCCGGCGGTGGCTGGTCACCGCCGTGTGGGTGGCGGTCCTCGCCGCCGCGCTGGCCGGCGCCGCCACCCTGTCCGAGTCGACCTCCGACACGTTCCGCATCCCGGGTACGCCGTCGCAGCAGGCGATCGACCTCCTCAACGAGCGGTTCCCGCAGGCTTCCGCCGATGGCGCCACGGCGCGGGTCGTGTTCGCCGCGCCGGACGGCCAGCAGCTCAGTGCTGTGCGGGCGGAGGTCGAGCAGGCGATCGCGCAGTTGAAGGAGGTGCCACAGGTCGCCTCGGTCAGCGACCCGTTCCAGTCCGGCGCGGTCAACGCCGCCGGCACCGTGGCCTTCGCGAGCGCGACCTACCAGGTGCCGTCGGCGGACCTCACCGATCAGGCCCGCGACGCGCTCACCGCCGTCGTGGACGAGGCTCGCGCCCAGGGCCTGACCGTCGAGGTCGGCGGCGATGCGGTGCGGGTCAAGCCGGAGCAGGGCGCGGGCGAAGTCGTCGGGATCGCTGTCGCTGCTGTAGTCCTGTTCATCACGTTCGGCTCGCTGGTGGCGGCCGGCCTGCCGCTGCTGACCGCGATCCTCGGCATCGCGATCGGCATCGGCGCGATCAGTACGATGAGCGGGTTCGTGAACCTGTCGTCGACCACGCCGACACTCGCCCTGATGATCGGCCTGGCGGTGGGTATCGACTACGCGCTGTTCATCGTCTCCCGGTACCGGCACGAGCTCGCCGCCGGCCGCGACCGGGAAGAGGCAGCCGGTCTGGCGGTCGGCACCGCTGGTTCCGCGGTGGTGTTCGCCGGCCTGACCGTCGTGATCGCGCTCGCGGCGCTGGTGGTCGCGGGCATTCCGTTCATCACCCAGATGGGGTTGGCCGCCGCGTTCACCGTGGCCGTCGCCGTGGTCATCGCGCTGACCCTGCTGCCGGCGCTGCTGGGCTTCGCCGGCCGGCGGATCTCCCGGAAGCCTCGTGGGCTGCATGCCCGCGACCTGGAGGCGGACCGTGCCACGCCGGGGCCCAACATTGGCGCGAGGCGGGCCGGGGCGATCGCCCGCCGCCCGGTCGTGGCGCTGCTCATCGGAGTCATCACCCTTGGTGTCATCGCGATCCCAGCCTTGGACCTGCGACTCGGCATGCCTGATGACGGCGCCGCCGCACCCGACACCACCCAACGCAAGGCCTACGACCTGCTGGCCGGCGCGTTCGGTCCTGGCTTCAACGCTCCTCTGACCGTCACCGTCGACGCGGGCGCCGGGTCGGCGCAGGCGGCGGCGGACCAGGTGACACAGGCGATCCATGGCCTCCGCGACGTCGCCACGGTCACCCCGGCGGTCATCAATCCGGCGGGCGACACCGCGCTGTTGACCGTCATCCCGACAAGCGAACCGAGCGCCGCCGCGACCGAGGAACTGGTCCACTCCATCCGGGAGATCGACGGCACGGTGCCTGGCGCCAGCATCGGTGTCACCGGTCTGACCGCCATCAACATCGACGTCTCCAAGAAGCTCGGCGACGCGCTCCTGCCCTATCTGATCGTCGTGGTCGGCCTGGCGTTCGTCCTGCTCCTGCTGGTGTTCCGGTCCCTGCTCGTGCCGGTGACAGCCACCCTCGGCTTCCTGCTCAGCATCGCGGCCACATTCGGCGCGGTCGTAACGGTGTTCCAATGGGGCTGGCTCRCCGACGTCTTCGGCATCAAGCAGACCGGGCCGATCATCAGCCTTCTGCCCATCATCCTGGTCGGCATCGTGTTCGGTCTCGCCATGGACTACCAGGTCTTCCTCGTCACGCGGATGCGCGAGGAATACTCGCACGGCAGCACCCCGCGCCAGGCCATGATCACCGGGTTCGGTCACGGGGCCCGGGTCGTCACCGCCGCGGCCTTCATCATGATCAGTGTCTTCTCCGGGTTCATCCTGTCGCCCGAATCGATCGTCAAGTCCATCGGCTTCGCCCTCGGCGTCGCCGTGCTCTTCGACGCGGTGGTCGTGCGCATGACCATCATCCCGGCAGTGATGGCCCTACTCGGCCGCGCCGCCTGGTGGCTACCCCGCTGGCTCGACCGGATCCTGCCCAACCTCGACGTCGAAGGCGAGAAACTACGCCACCTCCTCGACGATGGACCGGACCCCCTCGATACCACCCACGAACACGCACCCGCCTGAACACACCACCCGCCGACAGCGGCCCCCTTCAACCCTTCCACGAAAATATTATCGGGCACCATCAACGCGGCCACGGAGTCGTTCCTCTGCACTCTAAAGAACGAAATCATTCACCGGATAGATTCCCCGCCTGCTGCTCCACCCGGACCCCGATCGCGGAACACATCGAGGTCTTCTAAAACCGGCAGCGACTTCAGTCGCGCCTCGACCATCAAATGAACAGATCCAAGATTCCCACCTGAACCCGAACCTGAACATCAACAACGGAAGCGGCCTGATGCCGATATGCTCCACTACGCGGTCTGTTGCGTAGGCGAGGTCTGGCGGTCTGCCGCCAGGCCAGTCATGATCGAATGGTGCATCGACGTGTTGCCCGTCCGCCGGTTCCGGTCT
>NZ_MAXA01000033.1 GCF_001854695.1 Parafrankia soli | reverse complement strand
CACCCGAGGTGATCGTGCTGGCGGTCCGGTGGTACCTGCGGTACACGCTGTCCTACCGGGACGTCGAGGAGCTGCTCGCCGAACGGGGTATCGCTGTCGATCACGTCACCGTGTACCGGTGGGTGGCGCGGTTCACCCCGCTTCTGATTGACACGGCCCGGCCCTGCCGGCACAYGCCTGGGGACCGGTGGTTCGTCGACGAGACGTATGTGAAGGTCGCCGGCCGGTGAACCTACGTGTACCGGGCGGTCGACCAGTACGGCCAGGTCATCGATGTTCTCGCCAGCGAACGGCGCGACCTGGCTGCGGCACGCCGGTTCTTCACCACCGCGCTGGCCCACGGTCGCCGCCCGGTTGAGGTCACCACCGATAAGGCGGCGTCCTACCMGCGTGTTCTCGACGAGCTGCTGCCCGAGGCGTGCCACGTCGATACCCGGCGAGAGAACAACCGGATCGAATCCGATCACAGCCGGCTGAAAGCCCGGCTCCGGCCGATGCGSGGSCTCAAACACCTCCGCTCGGTCCATACCGTCRGTGCCGGGCACGCCTTCGTCCAGAACATCCGCCGCGGCCACTACGAACTCGGAACCGACACCGACCCGTTGCTGCGGCTGTCCGCTGCCTTCACCGAACTTGCCATGGCCGTCTGATCACGACACCAGCCGGGGACCGCCGCGTCCCACCACCCCTCAACGCAACAAAGCCCTGACGCCTCCTGGCGCACGTTCCTGCGCGCGCAGGCGTCCGGCCTGCTGGCCTGTGATTTCTTCACGGTGGACACCGTGTTCCTGCAGCGGATCTACGTGTTCTTCGTCGTCGAGCACGCCACCCGCCACGTCCACGTCCTCGGGGTCACGAAGCACCCGACCGCGGCGTGGGTCACCCAGCGGGCACGGAACCTGCTGATGGACCTCGAGGAGCACCGCCACCGGTTCCGGTTCCTCATCCGTGACCGCGACACCAAGTTCACGGCTTCCTTCGACGCCGTCTTCACCGGAGCCGGCATCGACGTGGTGCGCACACCCCCTCAAGCCCCGCAGGCGAACGCGATCGCGGAACGCTGGATCGGCACCGCCCGCCGCGCATGCACCGACAGGCTGCTAATCATCTCCGAACGGCATCTGACGTCAGTCCTCACCAGCTACGCCGAGCATTTCAACACCCACCGGCCCCACCGCTCCCTCCGCCAGCACCCACCCGACCCGCCACCCGTGGTCGCCCCGACGTCGGAGTCCACCGTCCGTCGCACACGCATCCTCGGCGGGTTGATCAACGAGTACCGCAACGCCGCCTAATAGGAGCTACCGGGGAAAACCGCAGCAACCGCAAAAGGCCAGCTCACAGGCCAAATCTGGATTCTGGAGCCCCGCAGGCTCCAGCACCCCGATGCGGCGGGGAGCTGCCGGGCGGGGTCCGCATCGGGCAGGCTGGACGATCACCGCGCGGACCGTCACCGGCGTCGCGGTCCGCGTCGCCCAGCGTCTGCTGGCGATGGCCGCGGCGATCTGGCACAACAACAAGACCGCCGCCCCCGTCACCCGCTCACTGATCGCCTACGACCACTGAGCAGATAGGACTTACTCATCTAGGCTGGCCCGCATGGCGTCCACGTGCTGCGGAGCACCGAGCGTGACGAAGGGCCACCGGTGACACACACTTCAGGAAGTCGGGGCGAACGGGCTGCGTGCGCTGCCGAGTTGGTGGCGGCATGAGTGGCATCGGGAGGTGGAACCTCGGCATCGGCGTCGGGCTCTTGGCCGTGGCCGTGCTGTGCTCGGTGCTGGACCTGATCCCGGTCGCGGTGATCGCCGGTATTCTGGGCCTTCTCGCGATCGGTGTCGGGGGATACGACGTGGTCTACAACTGGCTGGACCAGGCCGAGTTGCGCCGTCGGGCAGCCAGGGCGCGCCGGGAGCGTGAAGCCCGCGAGGGTCGCTGAACGGGGCCAGACCCCATTCCCTCACAGGATCGGGATGTACCCGGCAGAGTAACTGGTCGCCCTCTCCCTGCCGGATGACGTGTGGTGCCACGGAACACGCCCAGTCATGAGGGGCTGACGGTCACGTGATTCTCCGCCCCGATGACGTAACTCCCCGTGGGACGGGCTACGTGTCGGGCTTGGGGTGGGTCTCCCGTTCGAGCACCGTTGCTCCTCGCCTGCGCACGTCGGCCCAGGCACTGGGAGCCGCCGACCTGGCCGTGATCAGGTCTCCATCATGCGACGCTCCGACGCGCCGAACGTGTCGGTGTGAGGACTCAGGACATCCTTGACGGCAGCCCTCTGTCCGTGATCTTGTTCTGTCGGTTGTTGGTGGCGGAATGGGTGGTTTGTGGATCAGTAGGCGGCGGTCGAGTATCGGTACCGGGCGGTGTGCGAGGTGTTGGCGGGCTCGCCGATCGGTGAGGTCGCGGCCCGGTATGGCACGTCGCGGCAGTCGCTGGACACGTGGCGGCGGCGGTTCAGGGCCGAGGGGAAGGCGGGGCTTACGGACCGTTCCCGTCGGCCGCGCACGAGCCCGACGAGGCTGGGCGCCGAGGTGGAGGCGTTGATCTGCCAGCTGCGCCGCGAGCATCCGCGGTGGGGGGCGCGCCGGATCTGCCATGAACTGGCAGGCCGCGACCTCGCGACGGCGCCGTCGCGGGCAACGGTGCATCGGGTGCTGACCCGCAACGGGATGATCGACCCGCAGGCCCAGGAACACCGACGGAAGTACAAGCGGTGGCAGCGTGAGACGCCGATGCATCTGTGGCAGCTCGACATCGTCGGTGGCGTGCCGCTGGCCGAGGGCCGCGAGTGCAAGCTGCTGACCGGGATCGATGACCATTCCCGGTTCGTCGTGATTGCCACCGTGCTGGCCACGCCGTCCGCGCGACAGGTCGCCGAGGCGTTCACCGCGGCGATGCGCCGCTACGGCGTCCCGTCGGAGGTGCTGACCGACAACGGCGGGCAGTTCACCGGCCGGCATCTGAAGCCGCTGCCGGTCCAGGTGCTGTTCGAGAAGGTCTGCCACGACAACGGCATCAAACAGCGCCTGACCAAGCCACGGTCACCAACGACGACCGGGAAGATCGAGCGGTTCCACAAGACCCTGCGCGCCGAGTTCCTCGACCACGTCGCCCCGTTCGCCTCGATCGCCGTCGCCCAGGATGCCATCGACGCCTGGATCACCAGCTACAACCAGCAGCGACCCCACCAGGCATTGGACATGGCAGTCCCGGCGAGCCTGTTCCGCCCCAACGGGCCGACCCGACTCGACGCCGCCCCGTCTGCGCCGGTCCCAGAGCCGGCCGAGCCCGCAGCGTCCTCGCTGGTGATCGGGGTGATCGAAGCGCCGGCCGGTCCGATCAGCGACGGCGCCGCCGTCGAGTTCGAGCTCCGGGTCCCTCCTGCGGGCAACCTCAYGATCCGCACGGGGCGCCAGTTCGTCTCGCTGCACCACAGCATGGCCGGTCGCACCGTCACCGTCTGGGCCGACCTACGCAGTATCCACCTCACCTGCGAGGGCCACGTGATCCGCACCGTCGCGTCCCGGCTGCTGCCCGAGGACCTGCGCTACCTGGCCATGCGCGGCGCGAGACCCGCCGGGCCGGCACCCGAACGGCCCGCACTGCGCCGCGCCAATGGCACCGCCGTCGTCACGTCGGGCCAGGCCGTCGAGATCGACCGGGCCGTCAACAAGGACGGCCTGGTCGCCATCGGCGGAACCCCCCACCTCGTCGGGTTCGCCTGGGCCGGACGCCGCGTCACCCTGCGCCTGGACGGCCACCTCCTGCACGCCATCGCCGAGGGCACCCTCATCGGCACCTGGCCCTGCCCGATCAGCACCGACACTCTCGGTCGGCTTCGCGGCGCCAGAACACCCGCGACCCCACTACCCCCGCCCCCGCTGCCAGCCGGGTCCCTGCGCGCGCAACGCAAGGTCCACGCCAGCGGACGAATCATGGTCGCCGGCCAGAACATCAAACTCGGCCTCGCGCACCGCGGGAAGATCGTCACCGTCGTCATCGAGGACACCCACCTCCGCGTCCTCCACGGCGAGGAAGAAATCGCCGTCCGCCCCCGCCGAAGTACCGCTCCCATCACCCGACTCCACACCACCGGCGCCAACACCGCCGAGCGTCAAGCATCTCCTGGCGACAAGACGTCAAGCATGTCCTGAGCCCATACATTGACAGAAGGGGCGGCCGGTCCGACGCGCCGATTGGGTGCCGACCGCGGAGGGAGGCGGGGCCCCGTCGCGCGCGGTCGGGCCGGACGGGGCCCCGTTCGGCGTGGCGTGTGCGGCGCCCTGGCCTCGGGGTTCTGGCCCGGTCAGCCTGGGGGTTGGCGCCCCGAAGGGGCGCCCTTGACTGTGTGCCGCCGGCCGACGGGACGCTGTGCCGCCCGCGTCAGCCGTCTGTCGGCAGCGGCGTGGTTCCCACCTGGGCGCTGAACCGTACATCATCGTCGCCGTTGACGGAGGTCACCCGCACATCGACCGGATACCGGGTCGTGTCGCCAGTAACGGAGAGAACGCATTGTATTGAGGCGTCGACCTCGGCGGCCAGATTGCCGGGGCAGTCGATGTTGGGAACGGGCTGATTCATCTGCTCGGCCAGCGCGGTGGCCACCCGCTGCTCCAGCTCCGGCTCGGCGACGGCATCTGGCCCTCCGATGGAGACCGAGCCGCTACAGGCACTCACAGACGCCATTGCCGCAAGCGCGCCGGCCGCGGTGGTGAGGCGCATGGCGCGGGTAGTCCGGTCCAGATTCCAGTTGCCATTCCGACTTGGGAGCATTTGTCCATCATGTCATACCTGCGGATCCCCACGGCCGAGCTGCTTGACCTGGCCGCACGCCGAGTTGCTCATGGACGGGGAGTGTAAGAACAACGACACTCCCCCCTTGCCGCGGACGAGCAGGGTGCGGACCTGGAAGGCGGCATGGCGGTGACGGCTTCCTGCTACGGGAGCAGCGGAGGCGGTCCCGGCCGGAGTTCCAGCTCCGCTGACGTGCATGCTGTGCCACACGGACATCAACCCGGCGTGACGGCCAGTGCGGTCGAGCCGCCGCCGCTCGCGGGAGACCCGTCCCAGCGCGGGGTCGAGGTCTCGGAGAACGTAGCCCCTACGGGATCGAGCCCCACTGCTCAACCCGAAACGGCAGTCAGCGCCCAGAGTCGGAAGCGGCGCTCACGAAGAAACGGCGGCGGGTCGGTGCCGCTTCAGCATCATCACCAGACCACCCGATATCCCCAGCCCAAAGAGGATGACAAAGCTTCCCTTGAACACAGACCCGCGCCAGTTGTAGTCGGCGGTGTAGGCGGTCGGGCGGGTGTCTTCGTCGTCCAGGCGCACGTCGTCGATGGTGGCCGGCATTGGGGCGCTGAACCGGACCTTTTCGGCGTCCTTCAGTTCTACATCCTCCTCGGTGACCGTGCCGTCAGCGCTGGCGAACGTTCCCACCCAAGCGCAGGACTCATCGCCGCATTTTCTGTCGGTGGGGGTGAGCGTGCCCACCGGGCCGTGCGCCAGAGCGCGGCGGCCGTCAATGCCTTCGATGATCAGCGTCAGGCCGGCAGCGCACGTCGTCAGCAGGACGAACACGATCATCACCCAGCAGAACACCCTGCCGCGGGTGGTCAGTTGCTTCTGACGGGTGCGCTGTGGCTTCTGAGAGGTCATGGTGCGGGAAATACTACTGATCGAAGGAAGGTAAACGCCCCTAGTCCGGTGGTTCGGCATCGAACCCGGATCGATGCCGCACGCGGCCAACGCCTACGAGGATCGGCGGAAGTCGTCGACTGCGGCGACGGCGTGATGGCGGATCACCCCCACGGGCGTGGGGAGGACACCACGTTCCGGGTCATGACGCTGCTGGCGGCCCGGCACGTCGTCAACGGTCTCCAGGGACGGTCAGGGCACGTCGCGCCGCGCGGTGAGGACGCGACCGCTGATGACCGCGAGCGCCGCCCAGGCGGTGAGCACAACAGCGCCGGCGGCTGGCGGGAGCAGGGTGTCGGGGTCCTGTCCCATCAGGGCAAAGCCGGCCTGGCCGGGGGCGAGGCGTCCGACGTCGGGGACGTAGGCGATCAGCAGGTTCTCGATGAACAGCAGCCAGGCTGCCAAGCCGACAAGCACGGTGACCTGACTGCGGAGAATCGCGCCCAGGCCGAGGCCGAAGGCGGCCCACAGCGCGCCCACCAGGGCCCCGCCGAGGAGGAGCCGGACGAAGTCCGGGTGGGTGATCTTGATGTCGATGCCACGACCGGCAAGGACAGAACTGCCGATCACGACGGCAACGAGCTCCATGGCGAATCCGAGCGCGGCCCCGGTGAGGGCGCTCGCGCCGAGTTTGGCGGTCAGGACCCGTCCACGCTGCGGAGTCACGAGGAATGTCGTTCTAATCGTTCCGTGGCGGAACTCCGTGGTGATGGCCATCGCGCCGGCGATCCCGGCGAACAGGGCCGCGAGGACCCCCCAGCCGAACACCCGCATCTGATCTGTGACGGTCATCAGTCGGTCCGGGCTGAGGCTGAACGCATGCAGAGCCACCGCGAACAGGCCCAGGCCCAGCAGGGTCAGCAGCAGGGTGAGGTCGGTGCGGGTCGAGCGTTGTTTGCGCAGTTCGGCGGCGAGGGTGGCGTTCACGCGGCCACCTTGGAGGTGATGGCGAGGTAGACCTCTTCGAGCGTCTGCCCGTCCGCGGTCAGCTGGTCGAGGGGACCCGACGCTGCCAGCCGACCCCGGTGGAGTATCAGTACCTGGTCGACGGTCTGACCAACCTCGGCGAGGACATGGCTGGAGACGAGGACTGCCCCGCCCCGCTCGGCGAATCCGCGCAGCATCGCGCGCAGCCACTGCATCCCTGCCGGGTCGAGGCCGTTCGCGGGTTCGTCGAGGACAAGCAGGCGGGGTTCACCGAGCAACGCGCCGGCGAGCCCGAGCCGCTGACGCATCCCCAGGGAGTAGGTGCGCACCCGCCGGTCGGCCGCCGCCTCGAGCTCGACCATGGCCAGCGCCTCCTCGACGCGGGAGTCCGGGATCCCGGCGGCCAGCGCGAGGACGCGCAGGTGCTCGCGGCCGGACCGGGCGGGGTGCAGGTCGTGGACGTCCAACACCGCGCCGACCCGCCGGACCGGACTGTCCAGATCCTGATATCGATGGCCGAAGACAAGCGCTTGGCCGGAGCTCGGCGCGGCCAGGCCCAGCAGAAGCCGCAGCGTGGTCGTCTTCCCGGCTCCGTTCGGACCGAGGAATCCGGTGACCGTTCCCTCCTCCAAGGTGAAGGTCAGGTCGTCGAGCACGATGACGTCTCCGTAACGTTTGCTCAGCGAGCGCACGCTGACGAT
Source organism: Parafrankia soli (assembly GCF_001854695.1). Classification (GTDB taxonomy): domain Bacteria; phylum Actinomycetota; class Actinomycetes; order Frankiales; family Frankiaceae; genus Parafrankia; species Parafrankia soli. The sequence goes on along the minus strand of NZ_MAXA01000033.1, from coordinate 2,760 downwards.
CGCGTCGCGGGTCGACGCCAAGGCCGTGGGCCTCACATCGCCGGTCCGGTGGTCCATGCGCAACTCCTCACGGTGATGTCCGGGTTGTCTGTCCGCGCTGATCGTGTCGGTGCAGGGGCGCGGTGGCATCGGCCGTGGGAAGCGGGTCGCCTACTCCCGCAGGCGTACGCGCGCCAGACAGGGCGCGGTTAGATTCGGCTCATGGGACGCGGGCAGACCTCCACCGCGGACGCCGCCGTCCCGATCGTCGTCGGCGCCGTGATCACCGCCGGGATCGTCGTCCGCGCGGAGGCCGGAACCATCCACGCGGCGCTTCCGCTCGGTCTGGCCGCAGCCGCGGCGCTGGCGGTGCGTCACCGCGCTCCGGTGACCACGCTCGCCGTCACCGGTGGTCTCGTTCTCGCCCTGTGCGCTATCCAACCCGCGGCAGGCGCAGCGGCCGTGTTCGCGCCCGCGGCGGCGCTGTACTCGGTAGGGCTCCGACGCGGCCGGGCCCATCAGATCGTCGCGGCGCTCGCGGCCGTCGCCGCGATCCTCGCCACGGACCTCCTGCTCACCAGTCCGACCACCGTCGCCCCGCACACGCTCGGTCATGCCGCGCTCGTCGCCATACCCCTGCTCGCCGCCGAAACGCTGCGTACCCGCCGTTCCTACGTCTCGTTGCTGCTGGAGCGGCTGGAGCTCGCCGAACAGTCCCGCGGGCAAGAGGCCCGGCGGCTTGTCGAACAGGAACGGCTACGGATCGCCCGGGACCTACACGACGTTGTCGCGCACACCCTGACGACGATCAATGTCCAGGCTGGCGTCGCGGCGCACCTACTCGACGACAAGAACGGGCACGCCCGCGCGGCTCTGGCGACGATCGCCGACGCCAGCCGCGACGCCCTCGACGAAATCCGGGCCGTCGTCGGCGTCCTGCGTGACCGCGACACCGACAACGGCCGGACGCCGCGCGAACCGACTCCCACCGTCGACACCGTTCACGACCTCGCCGCCCGGCTACGTGATGTCGGCCTCGAGGTCACCGTTCGGGTGGACGGTCAACGGCCCGAACGGGTACCGGACGCGGTCGGTCTCGCGACCTACAGGATCGTCCAGGAGTCGCTGACCAACGTCCGCCGCCACGCCCCCGGCGCACCCGCGCAGGTCAGCCTCACCTTCACACCGACGCAGATACTCGTCACCATCGAGAACCCAACCATGCCCGCGGGAATCAGCGCCAGACCCGACACCGAGGCCAGCGCCAGCCAGAGCGGAGCCAGTGGCGGAGTCGGCATCATCGGGATGACGGAACGGGCAGCAGCGATCGGCGGAACTCTCACGGCGACCCGGATACCCCACAGGTTCCGGGTGTCCGCCGAGCTGCCCTACCGCCCAACACCAGCCGTCGCGTGACCCGCGTCCTGATAGCCGACGACCAGGCCGCGGTACGCGGCGGCTTCGCCGCCCTCATCGCCGCCGAACACGGACTGGTGCTGGCCGGCGAAGCCAGCAACGGACGCGAAGCCGTCGACCTCACCCGCCGGATGCTCCCCCACGTCGTGCTCATGGACATCCGCATGCCCGTCCTCGACGGCCTGGAAGCAACCCGGATCATCAGCGCCGACCCGACCCTCACCCGCACCCGGGTCCTCATCCTCACCACATTCGACCTCGACGAGTACGTCTACACAGCGCTACGCGCCGGAGCCAGCGGCTTCCTCCTCAAAGACGCCGGACCCCGCGAACTCCTCCACGCCATCCGCGTCATCGCCGCCGGCGACGCACTGATCGCCCCATCAGTCACCCGCCGGCTGATCGCCGAGTTCGCCACCCGCCGCGACCCCGCCACACCCCCCGCGACGCTGACGAGCCTCACCGACCGGGAACGCGACATCCTCCGCCTCGTCGCCCGCGGCCTCACCAACGCCGAGATCGCCGGCCGGCTCCTCATCAGCCCCCTCACCGCCAAGACCCACGTCAGCAACATCCTCGCAAAACTCGACCGCCGCGACCGCGCGCAACTCGTAACCCTCGCCTACGAAACCGGCTTCATCTCACCCGGCGACCCCTGACGGCTTTGTTGCGTTGAGGGGTGGTGGGACGCGGCGGTCCCCGGCTGGTGTCGTGATCAGACGGCCATGGCAAGTTCGGTGAAGGCAGCGGACAGCCGCAGCAACGGGTCGGTGTCGGTTCCGAGTTCGTAGTGGCCGCGGCGGATGTTCTGGACGAAGGCGTGCCCGGCACYGACGGTATGGACCGAGCGGAGGTGTTTGAGSCCSCGCATCGGCCGGAGCCGGGCTTTCAGCCGGCTGTGATCGGATTCGATCCGGTTGTTCTCTCGCCGGGTATCGACGTGGCACGCCTCGGGCAGCAGCTCGTCGAGAACACGCTGGTAGGACGCCGCCTTATCGGTGGTGACCTCAACCGGGCGGCGACCGTGGGCCAGCGCGGTGGTGAAGAACCGGCGTGCCGCAGCCAGGTCGCGCCGTTCGCTGGCGAGAACATCGATGACCTGGCCGTACTGGTCGACCGCCCGGTACACGTAGGTTCACCGGCCGGCGACCTTCACATACGTCTCGTCGACGAACCACCGGTCCCCAGGCRTGTGCCGGCAGGGCCGGGCCGTGTCAATCAGAAGCGGGGTGAACCGCGCCACCCACCGGTACACGGTGACGTGATCGACAGCGATACCCCGTTCGGCGAGCAGCTCCTCGACGTCCCGGTAGGACAGCGTGTACCGCAGGTACCACCGGACCGCCAGCACGATCACCTCGGGTG
>NZ_MAXA01000032.1 GCF_001854695.1 Parafrankia soli | reverse complement strand
CACCGTGTCCCGCCCGCGACCAGTGCACCACCTCGAAGAAACACCGCCGGCAGCTCACCGTGCACCCCCGCGACGCCTACCACGCCCAAGCCGACGCCCGCGCCCGGCAGGACACCACCGACTGGCAGGCGAAATACGCGCTGCGGGCAGGGGTCGAGGGCACCATCCGCCAGGGCGTCGCCGTCACCGACCTACGCCACACCCGCTACCACGGCCTGGCCAAGACCCACCTGCAACACGTGTTCTCCGCGGTCGCGCTCAACCTGATCCGCCTCGACGCATGGTGGAACGGCCACCCCCTCGACCGCACCCGCACCAGYCACCTCGCACGCCTCGAACTCACCCACGCCGCATAAGGCCGAATTAGCCAGCAGGGTCAACATCCTCGCCAAACTGCACGCCCCGGACCGCACGGCGGCAATCCTGCGAGCCCGCCGCGCCGGCCTGGGTGAACCGTGACCTACCCTCCCGACGGCCCGAACGGGCAGGTGAGGAGGGTGCGCACGGCCTGGCGCAACCAGCCCGCAACAGGACGCCGTTAATGTCCAGCCATGACCTTGAGCATCCGTAATCGGCTGGCTGGCACCGTCGCTGACATCACGAGTGGTGCTGTCATGGGTACTGTCCGCATCGCCCTCGCGAACGGCGACACCCTKACATCGGCCGTCACCATGGACGCCATCAAGGACGTCGGCATCGGCATCGGCTCGGCGGTCGAGGTGCTGGTCAAGTCGACGGACGTCTCGCTCGCCACGGGAGAGACGTCGGGCCTGACCATCCGGAACCGACTGGGCGGGACACTGGTCGGCATCGACACAGGCGGCGCGATGGCGCTCGTCCGCATCGACCTCGGCACGGACATCGAGCTGACCGCGGCGATCACCCGCGCTGCCGCCGACGAGCTCAAGCTTGCCCCGGGCCTGCCCGTGACCGCACTGATCAAGTCAACCGAGGTGGCCTTCTCCGCGCTCTGACGCCCACGCCGCGACAACCGTGCGCCGACGCCGACGCCGACGTCCAGCCGCCGGTCACATCTTCCGGAAGTCCCAGCTTGTGATCTTCTCCGGGGTCACCCGCAGCCAGGCGTGCCGGCCGTCGTAGTGCATCTCGTCGCGGCCGGCGTACTTGCGGGCGTAGAGCAGCTCCGGCGTGGCCAGGCCGGGGTCGGGGGTGCCAACGCGGGGGGCCTCGCCGACGCTCTCGGCCCGGCCGCGGATCTCCACCCCGCGCAGCTCGGTGAACTCGTGACCGGTGTCCACGACGATCGCCACCCGCGGGTCACGCTCGAGATCGGTCCAGCGCTGGCTCTTGACGACCGAGTTGAGCCACAGCGCCTGCCCGTCCCAGACGAACCACAGGGGCGTCAGATGCGGCCCGTCCGCGCTGGTCGTCGCCACCCGGCAGGTTCGCTCCTCGGTGAGGAACGCATCGACCTCGRCCGGGCTCATGGCGATCTTGCGGCCTCGACGCTGATCTTTCATCGTTTTTCCTCCAGGTGCGGACTTCCCGCGGTGCCTGCTTCGGTGACAGCATCGGCCGTGGTGACAGCTGCGGCTGTGGTGACAGCTGCGGCCGCGGCGTCGCTGAGGGCCTCGCCCTTGGCGAAACCGTAGTAGACGGCGAACTGCAGCACGATCTCATCCATCTCCGCGCTGGTGAGGTCGCCGGAGCGCAACGCCACGTCGACGTGCGTCCGCAGCGGCATCGGGGAGTCGTCGATCCCCACACAGGCGACGGTGATGATCCGGCGTTCCCGGCGGGTGAGACCGGGCCGCCGCCAGACGTTGCCGAACACGAAACCCAGGATCCCGGCCTGGCGATACGGCGTGTCCGCGGGTGGCGCCGGCATCAGATTCACGTCGGCGAACTCGGCCACGCCCCCTTCCAGCCGCGCGTTCCAGTCGCCGGTCTCGAACGAGGGGACGTCCAGCGGGGGCCATCCCGTCGGCTCCACCCCCCGCTCCCGTTGGACCCGCGCCCACTGCCGGCCGACGACCCCTTCGAGGTGGGACGCCTTCGGCCAGCCGCAGTAGACCGCGAAGTGCAGGACGAACTCGAGCATCTCCGCGATCTCGATGTCACCGCTGCGCAGGGCGGCATAGACGTGCGCGTCGATCGGACCGGGCGCGTCGGCCGCCGCGACGCAGGTCAGCGTCACCCACCGCCGGTCCCGCCGGCTCAGCCCGGGCCGGCGCCACACCTCACCGAAGACGAAGTCCCGCGCCGCCGCCTCGAACGGAGTCAGCGCCGGTGGTGCCTCGGTGGCCATGACCTCCCGGAACACGCGCTCGGCCACGCCGGTGCGTCCCGCATCCCGCTCGTCGTCTGCCCGCGCGGGGTCCCGCTCATCGCCCGCGTGCCCCGCGTGCCCCGCGTGCCCTGTTCGCCCCGTTTGCCCCGCCTGCGCGGTGCCTTCCGTTGTCATGGACGGCTCCGCTCCTCCGGACTGCTTCTCCGGACTGCGTTCAATCGGTCGACCGCAATCTAAGGCAGGTGACTTTCCCGGGTCCAGAGTCGCTGCCGGGCCCGGATCAGCCCGCGGACCCGCCGACCGCCTGCCCGAGCGCGACCCCGGCGAAGGCGGCCGCGAGACCCACGGTCAGGCTCACGACGACGTTGGCGACGGCGTGGCGATGGGTCCAGTCCCTGGCCAGCCGCAGCGTCTCGTAGCTGAACGTCGAGTAGGTGGTCAGCGCGCCACACAGCCCCGTACCGGCGACGGACAGTACCTCGGACGACGCCGGCAGGCCGACCAGGAACCCGAGCAACAGGGACCCGGCGGTGTTGACGGTCAGGGTGCCCCACGGGAAAACCGAGCTGTGACGGCTCTGGACCGCCCGGTCGGTGAGGTAGCGCAGCGGTGCCCCGACCGCCGCTCCGAGCGCTACCAGCAGCACCGTCACCGTCCACCCCGCACTTCACCAGCCCCGTGAGCGGCGCCGCGGGGGCGATCAGGGGAGCGGTCAGGGGAGCGGCCACCGGTGCGGTCACGGGAGCGGTCACGGGAGCGCAGCAGCCGCGMGGTGAGACCTGAACCGACGGCGACCGCGATGAGCGCGGCGGCGAGGGACACGAAGAGGAACAGAAGGGCGGTGCCGGGCGCGTCCGCTTCGACGGCACGCTCGACGTCCACGACGTAGGTGGAGAACGTGGTGTAGCCGCCGAGCACGCCCACGCCGAGAAACGGCCGGACCAGCCGGCGCCCGGCCCAGACGCTCCCGACCAGCTCCATGAGGACGCCGATGAGCAGGCAGCCGGACGTGTTGATCGCGAACGTGGCCCGGTCGAAATCGGCCGCCTCGTGTGGGAAGGCCACAACCAGGCCATGCCGGGCGAGCGCGCCGAGCACACCACCGGCCGCGATGGCCGCGAGAACCGGCCAGGGACTCGGCCGCAGCTCCGCCCGCTCCTCGGGATCGGACAGATCGACATCGGGGTCGACGGGCCTGGCCACGGTTTCGGATGCCCCGTCGGGCTGGACGACAAGCCGCGGAGCATCGACGTCCGAGCGGCCGGTACGGGCAACGGGTTCGGACATGGCGGGCCTCCTACCAGCGGAAACAGCTACTGGCAGGGACCGTTGGCGACGCTGTCGCGGTTCTCCCCAGGCGCGGGGACGGCGGGCCCCACCGCCGGCAGGGCTGACTCGCCCAGCGCCTCATGATACCGGCCGCCGCCGACGGCAACGCGGGATCACCGCGTGGCGCGCAGGTGGCCGACGCTCAGCTCTCTCGCCCGTTCCCTGCTCGGAGATTCGCGCAGCCCGGATCGCATTGACCGGACCGGTCTGACCGGACCACGTTGGAGGTAAATCCGCCGGAGACACCGAGGGCGGCGAAGCGGGGGAGGGGCCGATGCCCACGGTGACAGCCAACGGAATCGAGATCTACTACGAACGGCGTGGCACCGGCCCGGCACTGCTTTACCTGAACGGTTCCGGCACCACGCTGGCGACGACAGGACGGCTGCTCGCCCCGTTCGCCGCGCACTTCGACCTGCTCGCCCATGACCAGCGCGGCCTGGGCATGACCGCGGTACCACCCGGCCCCTACTCGATGGCCGACTACGCGGCGGACGCCGCCAGCCTGCTCGACCAGGTCGGCTGGGAGCGATGCCGGGTCGTCGGCATCAGCTTCGGCGGGATGGTCGCCCAGGAACTGGCCGTAACCTGGCCGGAGCGGATMGAGCGGCTGGCGCTGCTGTGCACGTCGGCCGGCGGCGCCGGCGGATCGTCGTACCCCCTTGACGAGCGCGGCAGGCTCGCCCCCGCCGAACGGGCGGCGCTGGCACCGCGGCTGCTCGACTCCCGTTTCACCCCCGAATGGCTGGCGTCGCACCCCGCCGACAGGATGACGGCGGACGGCATGGCCGGGAGAGCGTCGATCCCGCGCACCGATGAGCAGCAACGCGGGGAAACCGCGCAGCTCGAGGCCCGCAGACACCACGACGTGTACGACCGGCTCGGCGCGATCACCTGCCCGACCCTGGTCGCCTGTGGCCGCTACGACGGAATCGCGCCCGCCGCGAACAGCGAGGCGATCGCCAGCCGGATCCCCACCGCCACGCTGCGAACCTACGAGGGCGGCCACACCTTCTTCGCCCAGGACGTCCGAGCGTTCCCCGACGTCATCTCCTTTCTGGCCGGCCCGAACCCTTGACCATCCGGGCTGGTGGTGGCGCGCACCGCTTGAGGCGGCCCCGCCCGGCCACTGCACCCGTTCGGCGACGAGCCGGGTGCGGGTGCCCCCACGACGTCCTCGGGTGGCTGCCGGCGACGGCTCACCGATGGGAACAACGGGTCGGCCGCGGTGAGGACTGTCGGGTGTGATCTGCCTGAGATCGCCGGATGCGCTCGCGCTGCCGCAGCCCGATCACCCGGATATGCTTGCCCGTGGTGCGCCCCAGCCGAGGTCGGGTGGCGCGCAGCTCCGGGGCGGTAGCTCAGCCGGTTAGAGCAGCGGACTCATAATCCGTCGGTCGTGGGTTCGAGCCCCACCCGCCCCACCACCCTTGACCTGGCCTTTTGCGGGGGCCGGGCCTCCGTGGAGATCGATAACCGGCGCTGGTGATGACGTGCCGGTGACGTTGCGACCGCAACTAAATTTCGAGCCCCTGCCCTTGGTTGCAGAGAGTAGTCGCCGGTGGTGAGGGGTTCGGCCGGGAACTGACTCTTGCTGCCCCTACATGTCCAGGCCGGGCCCGTCGTCGAGGGTCAGCGAAGTGAGGTTCTCGGGCTGCGTCGGTGCTATGGAGCCCGGTCGATGCCGGCGCGGGACGACGCCGGCAGCGGCTTTGGCCGCTACGTGGTCGGCGTCGGTGAAGGTCGACCTACTCCCAGCGCGGCGACCTGGGCTCGCCCCCAGTCGGAGCCGGCTGCCTCCCGTGCGGATCTTGGTCGCCTGGGTGATGCGTACTATGTATTGCTGGCTCCGGGAGAGTCCGTTGGCGTGACCGAGACCTCGACGAGGGCGGTTCCATTGTCTCCGAACCTCGCTGGCTGCTCGGCCATCGGCGGATGACTAGCGAGGGTGGCAGTGAGGGCTGGGCCGTCCTCGAGGTCGAGTAGCAGCGCTAGGACTCGCGCGTGCTCGCGCGCAAGATAACCGAGCTTGAAGCCCCCATTCGTGAGCACGGCGATGGCATTGCGGTCGGCTGGGTTGTGGTGTTCGCGTTCGAGGACGAGGGGTTCACCGATGCCGGTGAAACGCAGCACGTCTTCGGCGCCTGCGGGTTGAACTCCGCGGAGAGGGACCGTCACTGTGCCCTCCTCGGCCAGAATGAGGTCGAGCGTTCTGCGTGGGGTGTTGAGGGCCGCAGCGCGGTCTAGGAGTACCTCGACGGTCTCGCCGCTGACGACCAGCGCGAGCGTGGATGAGTCCAACGTGCCGACCCAGGCGACGAACTGGGCGAAGCTGCCCTCGGCGTGAACGGGAAACAGCCCGCCGAGCCTGTGGGCATCCTGACGGTTTCGCACACCGAGGCTGGCAGCGAAGCATGCGGCAGGTGTACCGACGCCGTACTTCGCCATCGCGGCGATGGAGGTCACGGACAATGGCAGAGATACCTCGGTTCCCAACTCCACCGAGAGCAGCTGTACAACCGCAGAGAGTACCCAGGTGAGGTCGTGGACGATGACGCGGTCAACTTGGCTAGCGAATTTCAGCGGATCGGAGGTGCCGAGCGCGGCGCCGTGGGCCATGCGCAGGTCATCGTGGCTGTGTCCGGCCATCCAGCCTGCGACGAGCGCTGGGAGTGCCTCGGAGGGTGCGCCGACTGCCGTGGCGGACTTCTGTACCTCTTCCACGGCAATCGCTGCTTCGAGGAGCAGTTCCCGGAGCTCTGGCCACTGTGGTTGGAGAAGCAAGTCGGGATCATGGGAGATAGCTGCGGCGACACGCTGCGCCCCACGCTGCGCGGTCTCACAGCCGGCGATGCTGAGTCCGGTGCGCAGGAAGGCTGCGCGCCGTGTCGCCTCGGGCACCCGTTGCCGGATCTCGCGGATGCGCCGGGTCGCAAAACGGGTGAACGGCCGGATGCTGATGCCGCTGGCGCCGAGCTGACGTGCGGCCAATGTGGTGCTGAGTGCGCCCTCGACCGCTGCTGCTAGCAGGGGTTCGTCGTCGGTCTCGACGATCTCCTCGGAAAGGATCGCGAGCAGTTGCAGGTCCACGGATTCCGTGAGATCAGCGTCGGAGTCTGTGGGATCCAGAAGGTCGAAGCTTTCGGTATCGGGGATCTCAGTCGGCGAGACATTAGGCAGTCTCGCTTTTAGGAGCCGGACGTAGAGCCAGGCGAGCTGGGAAAGGATGGGTTCGAGCGTCGGCCTGTCGAGGTACTTCCGCCGGAGCCGGCCAGCTTCACGTTGAGTGTCTGCGACCAGGATGGCGTGGCCTTCTGTCTCCCTGAACGCGCGCCCGGCCCGGCCAGCGGTGTTGCGGAAGTCGCGAACGGACATCTCGTGGTGCTGGCTGTGGCGGGTGCCGGAGATGAGGACGGTCTTCGTTGGCAGGTTGACTCCCTGCGCGAGCGTGCTGGTCGAACAGAGGATGCCCAAGGCGCCGGCGCGGTAGGCATGTTCCAGAGCGTGACGTATGCCTTCGGGAACGTCGGCGTGATGGAAACCGATACCTGCGCGGACCATCTCGATCAGGGGGTGGTCGCTGCCTGCGAACTCGACCACAGTATCCGCGACCCGTTCACGCTCCTCCACAACGCCGGCTGGCAGGTCGCCGTCGTCGGTCGCACCGATCCGGAGGTCAGCCTTCGTGGCAGCCTTCAGGACCGCCTTAGCTGCGCTGACGGCCGAGGGTTTCTGGGATGCGACGATGAGTACGGGTCCGAGTTTCTGGTAATGCAGCGCGAGCTCTGCTGTGATCTCGGTCTTGCTGGCGGGGTGAAGCTTCGTACGCGCCTTGCGGCGGACCAGCACATGCGGAAGGAAGAACCGCTCGTCGATGTCCTCGGACTGGTACTGCACGAAGCCACGTTGCCCTTCGGCGTCCTGACCGCGCCAGCTGAAGACCCCGAGTCGCAGGTTGGAGGGCGTCCACTCGACGCTGGCCAGGTGGCAGCCATCCGGGTCGAGCCAGCCAGCAATGTCTTCGCCGTTAGGTAGGACGGCGGACAGCAGAAGGAGCCGGGCGGCGGGGACATGCTGCTTCACCCGGGTCAGCAGCAGCTCCAGACGGAGACCGCGAGCACCCTCGTTGCCGAGCAGGTGACCTTCGTCGGCAACGAGGAGGGCAAGACGGTCCTTGATGGAGTCGTCGTTACGTAGCAGAAGATCGAACTTCTCGCTGGTGAGCACGAGAACGTCGCTGCCGGAAACCAGCCCCAGCTCGTAGTCGACCAGCTCGGCGCCACCGAAGATGCCCGAAACTCGCAGCCCGAGCGGGCTAAGGCTAGCTCGCAGGTGCCGCTCCACCTCGGCGGCCAGTGCCCGACTGGGGACCATGTAGACAGCCAGCGGCTGGCCGCGGAGTGGGCGGACCCATGTCAGGGCGTCGAGCACAGCCCACTCAGCCGTATGTGTCTTTCCTGCGGACGTCGGCATGCAGATGGTCATGTTCGGTCTCGCCCGGTCCAACAGACCCGCATCGAGTACCTGCCGCTGCGACGGCCATACCTGGACGACCGGATGGTCCCCGAGCGCCTGTGAACGCAGGTACCGCTCCCACAGCCGGTTCCAACTGGGCGCGCGCCGAAGCAAGAGCCAGGGTGAAGTGGCGATGATGTCCTCGACGACGTAATGCAGGTTGTCGACCAGCAGCCAGGTGTCGACCACCCCCGCGTCCCCGAGGACATCTCGTGCGGCACGGATGTCGGCCTGCGCGCGCTGGGCCGCAGCCCGGTCCCCCACCCGCCAGAAGCGGGCGAGTCCCCGCGCGGCGCGGCCGATGAGTCCGTACGCCGCCAACATGGAGATATCCGAGAGATCGGGCTCGACCCCCGAGGGCTGCGCTAGCAGCCGGTTCTCAAGCTCGCGGATCGCGAGCTCGGCGACCGCACCTAGCCGGCCGACCTCGCTGACATCGCGGCAGAGGATCATCCCGGCAATGGCGCTGATCGCCGCGGGTGCTGCTGCCGTCACCGGCTCGACCTCGGTGGGATTCGAATCCGACTGGTGACCGAGTTCGGCGAGATATGCCTGGGCGAGCGAGGCGGCATTTGCTTGGTAGCCGGCCAGACTCCACGTTGAGGCGGCCAATGCGAGCCGCTCGATGCGCTGCGAGGAGCCCGGTGGGGATGCTGCTGCCAGGTCGGTGTAAGTCTGGGCGACCTGGGGCAGTTGGCCGGGGTCTTTCCGGCGGTCCCGAGCCGACCGAGTGAGCTCAGCCCGTCGCACGAGGGTATTCAGGCGCGCGAGGCCATGTTCATCGAACGTGAACGCGGGCACGGGCGTGCTGTCGAGGCGGAGCCGTCCCAGCAGGGTCGCGGTCCGTAGCTGCCGCCGCCAGGTCGTACGGCCACCGGCGAACGCCTGCCGGGCGAGACCTTGCAGTCGGCCGTTGTAGTCACGCACCTGCGGCCTCGTCGCCCGGTGCGGCTCCGGCGGGTTGGCGGCTGTGTGGGCGGACTGCCTGGGCGGCCTGCGCATAGGTCGTTGCGATGCGCTCCCGGACCTCGCGCATACGGATGATCGTCGCCTCCGTGCTCTCCGTGACTATGCCGCCCAGCCGGTCGATGACGCGGGCGTCCCACTGGTCGTCCTCGTGCACCACGAACACGTGGCGTTCGACGACTTTCGACTCGTCCGCGAGCAGCRCCATCACCCGGACGCCCAGAGCCTGGTTTCCCTGATCGAGGAGGCGCGTGGCGACGAACTCGATACTGGCGTCGAGAGTGCTGAGCGCTCCCGCCAGACTGGCGTACGCCTCCTTGCCGACATCGAAATCGGGCCGCTGTCGGCGACTGCGAGTCTTCACCTCGGGCACAGCGATGACCGGCGGCTGCACCGACAAGCGGAACGCGACAAGATCGGCTCCCTGTACGGGCGCATTCGGTCGGTGCTTGAACCTCAGCTTCAGGATGGGGACGGTGTAGCGGCGGATCTTACGAAGGATGGCACCGACAAGTGCCTCACCGAACTCGCCGATCCGTACCTTCGGGTCGTCGGGAAACTTGTTCTTCAGTACGTGGGCAGCCAGCTCGTCGGCGCCTAGTAGACTGTAAACCAAAATTCTTTCCGATGACACATAACTAAAGTCGTCACAAGTTGTTGGCGAGCAGCTTCCTGAATTCCCGGTGGAGTACCTCCACCTTGGCTACGATCTCTTCYGCGGTGRCTGTCCACTCGAACGGATGGGCGTCCCAGTTCCAGTTCTCGACATAGTTGTTGATGGTGTTGACGAGGTCCTGGACCGAGACGAACGCCCCGTGCTGGAGTGYGTGCCGRGTGAGAATACCGAACCAGTTCTCGACCTGGTTGAGCCATGAACTGCCGGACGGGGTGAAATGGAACGTGACGTTCTTGTGCCTGCGCAGCCATGTGTCGACGTCGGGGCCGTAGTGGGTGGCCAGATTGTCGACCACTACATGGAGCTCCGCACCGCCGTATTCCGCGATGACCTGGTCCATGAACGTGAGGAAATCGGCCCTGGTGTGGCTGGGGAAGCACCTGGCGGTGACCCGCCCCG
>NZ_MAXA01000031.1 GCF_001854695.1 Parafrankia soli | reverse complement strand
TGGGCCAAGACGACGCGTTCGAGGACGCCATCGGGTCCGGGGGTGCCGTGACCATCAGAGATCCACGCGGCGATGGCATACGGGACGTTGATCGGCGGGCCGGAACTGTGCGTGACATCGAAGATCGACCGATACCTGCCATGAGGGTTCTCGATGTTGACGACAACCACATCGGCCACGGCACCATCGAAACCGATCTGGAAGTAACGCAGGAGATGACCGCGGGAAGACAGACCCTCGGCACGCAATCCAAGATCATGGAGAAGATCGGCGTAGGACAACCGTCCGCGCGCTGTCTCCTCGACTGGCGGCGGTCTGCAAGGACGGGCCGGCGGTGCGGTCAGGTAGCGGGATCCACCGAGAAGGACATGGCAGGCCGTCCGGTCCGCGGTCAGCGGTACTCGGGCGCGCTGTTCCCCGTCCGGCCTACGCAGATGAAGCTCGGCGACGGTCCCGTCGAACACGATCCGGGACAGGACATGGCCGCCCGGCTGGGCGCGTTGCACCGCGGCCAATTCGATCAGGAGACGACGTGGGCAGCGGCCTGTCGCTGGGTCCTTCACCGTCGCCGTCGCCTCCGCGAATATCGACGATCCCGTCCCACGGGAGTGACTCGCAGACTACGCGACGACCACGCGTATGCGCCGCTCCCTCCTGGGGTCCGGTCGCGGCACCACACCGAAGGAACAGGCTGATGATCCACCCGGCTCGAGGGCACCCAGGCATTCTCGATCACCATCAGGGACGGGGCCAGAGCCCTCGCGGCTGACCGACGCGCAATGCGCTCCGCTCACCGCCTCTCGCGTGCGCGGCGCTCACACGCTCACACCTCTCCGATCAGAGCAGAAAGATGTCATCATCCTGTTGCCTCAAGTCCGATAACCGGTAACCATATGGCCGTGATGTCCTACGAGCAGGTCGAGAACACGCCCGATCCCCTCGATAGAGCGTCGCTGGCCGACGAACTGATGTGGACACCCCACCCCCACCGCCTCGCCCTGCGTCGCCTGCGCGGCGAGGCGATCCGCGCATCCCTGGCCGCCGGAGTTCCCTCCGACCGGATCGCCGCGACACTGCACGTCAAGATAAGCGATCTTGAATGGATGTCCCGCCCGACCGCAACCGCACCTGCTTCTTGATCGGACCGCTGCCGACACCAGACTGGCGCTCTTTCTGACTCGTGGATCGAACCGCGGTCACCCGATGAACGCAGCCCGGCCGGCTGGCTCTGACGCCCCTGTGTTGTCAAGTGGCCGGTGGGCTGGTACGCGGGATAGTGTTGTAGATTTCGCGCGGGGTCTTGCCTTCCGCGGCGCGGCGTTGCTGGTAGGCGCGGGGGTCGCAGCGTAGCCGAGTGATGGCGATGCGGTGCAGGGCGGAGTTGGCTTGGCGGTCCCCGCCGCGACCCAAGGCGGTGCCGTTGGGTCCTGCCAGACGATGCCTCGATGGGGCTGACACCGCACAGGGCGGCGCCGGATCGGTCGCTGGTCAGGCCGTTGCGGCTTGTCTCCGGCGGCGACGAGCAGGGCCGCGGCCGGTCTCCGGTCCGACGCCGACACGAGCGAGCAGTGCGGGTGCGTGCCGGCTCAGTACGGTGGTCAGCCGACGGTTGAGGCCGGATCCCTGGGATATGGACCAGGTGTGTTCTCCCGGGTGATCGAGCTCATCGCCAGCGGTGCGTACTCCGATGGTCGGGGCGGGCACCTTGGCCCCGACCATCGGCACCCAAGCAGCGGCCCGGAGACACGCCCGTGCCTACCAATCCGGCTAGCCCAGCTGAGCCGATCCGTCGATCGATCGACCACGCTCGTGTCACGCCCGCGCTCGGCCGCGCGTCCCAAACCGTCGCACGCCCGGCGTTAGCATCCTCGCCCTGCAGCGACCCGGAGTCAGGCTCGCACCCCATCTACACTGAGTCATTTCAGTGGTTGAGCAGAGTGTCAGAGAGAACGAGGAACGCGATGCCCGGCCGATCCGGTGAGCATTCATGGCGCACCGCCGGGTCTGCCGAGTGCCGAGGCTCGCGAAAATCAGGCCAGAGCGCGGTCGGATACACCTCCGAGCGGACAGCCAGGTGTACCGGGAGTTGACACGATCAAGATGCGCTATTAGCTGTAGAAGTAGCGGGACGCGCGATTTACTACAGTCCCCCTCTCGCCCCAGTAGGTCTTGATGTCGGCGCGATAGTAGGTGTCCTCGTAGGCAGTAGCCAGGCTCCGGCACGTGCTACCCGGGTGGTCATAGGAGTTGTTGTAGTCCCTCCAGGTAGGGCTCGGGCCGGATCGGCTGAGCGGGACCAGCGTTACCTCCACCCAACGTGAACCCTCAGTGTTGTACGCCTGTGCGCAGAACTGGTCTTCCCCGTCGTTGTAGCTGACGGTGCCGTCGCCGACCGCGACCGGTCCGAATGAGTTGGCTGACGCCGGCTGCGCGAGAGCAAAGCTCGCCGCCGCAACGGCGATGGCCACCACAGCTGTTTTGAGTAGTTTCTTCATCGTTTCCTTTCCGGCTGGAGTAGATCTTGGCATCGCTCCTTGTTCATCTTGAAGCAACGGGCCATCCGACAAAAGGTGCTATACGTACTATTTGCCCGCAAGTCTGGCGAATTTTGACATCCGTTCACTGTATGGACACTTATCGCGAATGGCGCGAAGATGAGCTACTGGCGCTTCCATGTTGCAAGTTGGGTGTTGGGATTCTTGACACAGAGGATTGACTACGAGCGGCCGGTGCGGGGAACGTGTGGGGTGCCAGAAATCGGCCACCGGCGTTGACCTGGTCTTTTAGGCGGCTCGTTCGTATTCGTTGACGAAGCCACCGAGGACGTGCCGGTGCTTGATCTGTTCCATCGTGACGTCGGCGATCGGGTGGTCAGGCCTGGGCGGTTGAAGGCGGAGCGCGCGGGGTGCGACCGGTCACCACGCTYGACCCGAACGCCACGCGCATCGTCGTCGACCGGCACTGTTGCATCGGCGAAGTCGGCCATCGCGGGGCGTCCGATCGGTCATGATCGGTTGATGCGTCGACGTCGTGTCCGTCCACTGGCTCCGGTGTCGGAGTTCGCCGGGTTCCGGTTCCCTCCCGAGGTGATCGTGCTGGCGGTGCGGTGGTACCTGCGGTACGCGCTGTCCTACCTGTGGGGTGCCAGAAGTCGGCTTGGGCCTGTGACCTGGGATGATGCGACGATGTAGAGCTGGCGGCATGATGGTCAGTTGTGTCCGTGCGCCTGCTGTATCTGATCTTCGTGCGGGTGTGTGGCTGACTGGTTCTCCTCGGTCGTTCGTCGGCGTCCAAGGACATCGAGCTGTTGGTGTTGCGGCATGAGGTCGCGGTGCTGCGCCGTACCCAGCCCAAGCCCCGGTGGGACTGGGCGGACCGGGCGGTGCTCGCCGCCCTGATCCGACTCCTGCCGAGAAGGCTGCGGCTGCACCGGCTGATCACCCCCGGCACCGTCCTACGGTGGCACCGCCGTCTGGTCACGCAGAAGTGGACCTACCCGCACCGGACAGGACGACCGCCGGTCAGCACGGAGATCGCGACCCTCATCGAGCGGCTCGCGACCGAGAACACGACGTGGGGATACCAGCGGATCCAGGGCGAGCTACTCAAGCTCGGCCACCGCATTGGCGCGTCCRCGATCCGCCGGGTCCTGAAGTCCCTGCGGCTGCCCCCGGCACCGACACGCCAGACCGACACGACGTGGCGGCAGTTCCTGCGCACCCAGGCATCGACGATGCTGGCGGTCGACTTCTTCCACGTGGACTGCGCCGTGACGCTGCGGCGTCTGTACTGCTTCTTCGTCCTGGAAGTCGGCTCCCGCTCCGTCCATGTCCTCGGGGTCACCGCCCACCCGGACGGGCTGTGGACCACCCAGCAGATCCGGAACCTTCTGATGGACCTCGGCGACCGAGCAGGCGACTTCCAGTTCCTGGTCCGTGACCGGGCCGGGCAGTTCACCACGTCCTTCGACGCGGTCCTCGCCGACGCCGGCATCACCGCGGTCAAGATCCCACCCCGGACGCCCCGGGCGAACGCCTACGCCGAACGGTTCGTCCGCACAGTCCGAACGGAAGTCACCGACAGGATGCTGATCTTCGGCGAACGGCATCTGCGCACCGTCCTGGCCGAGTACGCCGCCCACTACAACGGACGGCGACCCCACCGCAGCCGCGACCTTCAACCGCCCCGGCCCGACCACCCCGTCGCCGACCTGACGAAGAAACGGATCAAGCGCCGACCCGTCCTCGGCGGCCTGATCAACGAATACGAACGAGCCGCCTAAAAGACCAGGTCAACGCCGGTGGCCGAGTTCTGGCACCCCACAGGCTGCTGCGCGGCGATTTCCGAGAAGAGCCGGTCGCGCTCCTCGCGCGGGGGGACCGAGGCGATCGCCCGGTACGTGCGATCGCCTGCCTCGACCGTCACGATCGCATTCTTGCGGATGTTGTGGTACCAAGCCGGATGGGTCGGTGCGCCGGCCGCCGAGGCGACGACCAGGTCCTGCCCGTCGATCTGCATCAGGCCGAGCGGCTGGGTGCGGGGCCGGCCGGTGCGCGCCCCCGTCGTGGTGAGAAGACACAGGGTGGAACCCTCGAACATCCCGCCAACTTTCCCTGCGTTGGCACGGAATTCGTCGATGATCCCCTGCTGGAACTTCAGAAATTCCTCGAACTGATTCTCGTCTGACATGTAGGTGGAAACCCCTGGGAAATCTTGTGCCCGCCCACCGCGCACCCGGCCGGGCGCACCGCCTGCGGGACACGGTCGGGAGGCTATCACCGCGGCGCGCCGTCCGGGTCGGTCACAGCCGAATCAGGCAGTGCCCCTGCGCGCGCACCCGACGGCAACCCGCGACCCCCTCGAGGGCTGCGGGCCGCCCCGGTGGGGCCGCCTCGGTCAGGCGGTGCGGTGCCAGTAGGCGCTGCAGTCGTCGATGGGCTCGACGACGTCCGTGATGGCGTGGCGGTCGCGGAACTCGTCGACGGCCTTGCGGCAGGCAGGGATCATGTAGTCGTCGATGATGACGAAACCGCCTCGGGACAGCTTGGGGTAGAGGTTCTCCAGCGCGTCCATGGTCGATTCGTACAGGTCGCCGTCCAGCCGCARCACGGCCAGCCGCTCGACGGGGGCGGATGGCAGCGTGTCGCGGAACCARCCCGGCAGGAACCGGACCTGGTCGTCCAGCAACCCGTACCGCTCGAAGTTCGCCCGGACCATGTCCTGGGACACGGCGAGGACGTCGTTGGAGTCGTGCAGCGCCATCTCCCGGTCCATCGGGTGGCCGTTCTCACCGGTGTCCGGGATTCCCTGGAAGGAATCGGCCAGCCAGACCCGCCGGTCGGTGATGCCGTGTGCCTTGAAATAGCCGCGCGCGAAGATGCACACACCACCGCGCCAGACACCGGTCTCGATGAAATCACCGGAAACGCCGTCGGCGACCACCCGGTCGAGCAGGTTCCGGACATTGCGAATGYGCTTCAGGCCGACCATGGTGTGCGCGACACTGGGCCAGTCCATTCCGGCCTCGCGGCGCTCCGGCAGGAAATTCCGCTCGGGAAGCCATTCGCTCGGCATGGGGGCGTCGCCGTAAACGAGATTGGTGACCACCTTCTCCAGGAGGTCGAGGTAGAGGTGTGCGTTATGGTTGGCGTCCATGGACGCGTCCTTCCCGTCGGGGTTCGTGGTCCGCTCGCCGTGCGGCCGGAACCGTCAGTAGTTGCCGAGGCCACCGCAGACGTTGAGGGCCTGGGCCGTGACCGCGTCGGAGTGCGGACCGGAGAGGTAGGCGACCATCTCCGCGACCTCGACGGGCGTCACATAGCGGCCGATGGGCACCCGGGCGCTCACCCGGGCCAGTGCCTCCTCGGTGGAGACGTCCCACAGCCCCGCGTAGGCCTCCCGCACCCGCTCGGCCATCGGCGTCTCCACGAAACCCGGACAGACGGCGTTGACCGTGACGCCCGTCTTGGCCAGCTCCAGACCGAGGGCCTTGGTGAAGCCGACGACGCCGTGCTTCGACGCCGAGTAGGGCGCGCCGTGCAACACACCCTGCTTGCCGCCCGTAGAGGCGATGTTGACGATCCGGCCCCAGCCCTGCTCCAGCATTCCGCCGTGGTTCAGGACGTCCTTGGTCAGCAGGAAGACGCTGTTCAGATTGGTGTTGATCACGTCGAACCAGAGTTCGTCCGACACCTCTCGGGTGGCCCCGCCACCCGGCCGGCCCGCGTTGTTCACGAGGATGCCCACCGGGCCGAAGCGCTCGACCGCGCCCCGGACGAGCGACCGGATGTCCTCGCGCGAAGTCACAGGTCTGCMCGTCCACTGTCAGGCCCTCGGCACGCAGGGCGGCCAGGGTGTCGGACAGAACGTCGGCCGTGCGGGCGCAGAGGTAGACCTGGTGACCTCGCTGTCCCAGCCGCCTCGCGATCTCCAGGCCGATGCCGCTGGTGGCGCCCGTCACGAGCGCTGTACGTGTGGTGGTTTCGGCCACTGTTCCTCCGCAGATTCCGTCTCGGAAGCGCAAACATCACAGAAGTGGCTAGAAGCGCTCTCAAGTGCGGTTGGAGCCGGGTGTCAACCGGCACGCGAGGGGGCCGCAGGCGGTTCTCCGGCGCGGTCCGGCACCGCGATACCCCAAGGGTGATCATGGTCGGGTGGCCCGGGGGGATCTCACCCCCGGGCTCCCACAGAGTCGGGTAGGCCGCCGGCGAGGTGCCCGCTTGAAGCGGGTCCTTTTCCGTCGGCCTCCCGCCGAACGATACGTGCGCCTGGCGCTGTTGCGTTCGGAGGAAGCAGGGCATGCCAGGGGCCCGGTGAGCAGTGGTCAGACGGCCTGGGCGAGTTCGGTGAATGCGGCGGCCAGCCTCAGATGCGGGTCGGTGTGGGTGGCAAGGTCGTAGTGGCCGCGGCGGATGTTCTGCACGAGGGCGTGTCCTGAGCTGACGGTCTGGACAGAGCGCAGCCGTTTCAGCCCGCGCATCGGCCGTAGCCGGGCTTTCAACCTGCCATGATCTGTCTCGATCCGGTTGTTCTCCCGGGTGGCGTCAACATGGCAAGTCTCGGGGAGCAGCTCGTCAAGGATCCTCGGGTAGACGGGTGCCTTGTCGGTGGTGACCTCGACCGGCCGGCGGCCGTGGGTCAGTGCCGCGGTGAAGAACTTTCGGGCCGCGGCCTGGTCGCGTCGTTCGCTGGCGAGGACGTCGATGACCTGCCCGTGCTGGTCAACCGCCCTGTACAGGTACGTCCACCGCCCGGCCAGCGCCCACCCGACTCGCCACCTACAGTCGCCCCGACCTCGGGTTCCACCGTCCGGCGCACCCGCATCCTCGGCGGGCTGATCAACGAGTACCGTAACGCCGCCTGACACCTCCCCCGGAAGATCACGTAAACCGCAAAAGACCAGCTCACAGGCCGAAACCCGGATTCTGGAGCCCCACAGGCGTCAAGGACCTGGGCGTGCCGGGGACCGCGCCGATGCGCGACACGCGCCGCCGCCGTTCGTGGGCTCGCCCCACCCGCGTGCCCGATCATCAGACAGTGCCGGCAGACACGACCAGCGCGCTACGCTTGCCGTGAGGCATCAGGTCTGTCGCCGATTCGGGGAGGTGCGCCGTGACCGCGGAGATGGTCGCTCCCGCCTGGATGCACCACCAGATCACAGCGGATCTGTACAACTCGCTGTCCGAGGRACAGTGCAAGGACATCGAGATCGTGGACGGGATGGTCGTCATGGTCCCCAGCGCCTCCCTGCTACATAACCGGCTGGCGAGGAAGGTCGCCAACGGGATGGAGCTGGCGGGGGCTCCGGGGTGGTTCGCCGATCTTGACTTCGATGTCCGGCTCCAGGATGTGCCGCTAACGGTCCGTCGGCCCGACATCGTCGTATACCGGGCAAGCGCGGTCGGCGTCACACCGATGCGCCCGGAGAACATCCTCCTCGTCGGCGAAGTAGTCTCACCGGGCTCTGAAACCACGGACCGTGTTTTCAAGCCGGAGCAGTACGCCCGAGCCGGCATCCAATTCTACTGGCGGATCGAGCAGTCCGCCGCTGGTGTCCCTCTCGTCTATACGTACGTGCTCGACCCGGCCGCGGGAACCTACCGAGTTGGCGATGTCTACACGGGTGTCGTCGAAGCTGTGGCTCCGTTCCCTGTGAAGATTGACCTCACCCAGCCATAGTGCAAGCGGATCGTCCACCAGCCCCAATGCCACTTCCGCTAAGTCGATCAAGCTGCTAGAGGGTGTCTGAAAAGGGTCAGGATGGGGTAGGTCAGGGGGTGTGTGAAGCCTCGGCGGAAGGGGCTGGTGATGGTCGAGAGGCGCTGGTATCCGACCGATCTGTCCGATGCCGAATGGGAGCTGATCGCTCCGTTGATTCCCGATCCCAACCCGGTGGCCGGCCGCCGGCGCATGAACGCCGGGAAATCGTGAACGCGTTGGCGTACTGGATACGGGCGGGATGTTCCTGGCGGCTGCTGCCCCATGACCTGCCGCCCTGGCAGACGGTCTATCACTACTGGCGCCTGTGGCGGATCGAGGGCCGCTGGGAGCAGATCCTGTGGGGTGCCAGAAGCCGGCCTGGGCCTGTGACCTGGGCTGATGCGACAGTACGGGACCGTCGGCATGATGGTCAGCTATGTCCGTGCGACTGCTCTATCTGATCTTCGTTCGAGTGTGCGGCTGGCTTGTCCTCTTCGGTCGTTCGTCGGCGTCGAAGGACATCGAGCTGCTCGTGTTACGGCACGAGGTCGCGGTGCTGCGCCGTACCCAGCCCAAGCCCCGGTGGGACTGGGCGGACCGGGCGGTACTCGCCGCGCTGATCAGGGTTCTCCCCAGGACGCTGCGAGCGCACCGGCTGGTCACCCCCGGCACCGTCCTACGGTGGCACCGCCGTCTGGTCACACGGAAATGGACCCATCCGCGCCGGGCAGGACGGCCACCGATCAACCCGGAGATCGCCACGCTGATCGAGCGGCTCGCGACCGAGAACACGACATGGGGCTACCAGCGAATCCAGGGCGAACTCCTCAAGCTCGGCCACCGGGTCAGCGCATCCACGATCCG
Organism: Parafrankia soli; assembly: GCF_001854695.1. GTDB lineage: Bacteria > Actinomycetota > Actinomycetes > Frankiales > Frankiaceae > Parafrankia > Parafrankia soli. The sequence continues at coordinate 1,130 of NZ_MAXA01000031.1, read as the reverse complement.
CCGGATCTTGAAGGCATTCGGGTTGCCCCCGGCACCGAAACGGCAGACCGACACGACGTGGCGGCAGTTCCTGCGCACCCAGGCGTCGACGATGCTGGCGGTCGATTTCTTCCATGTGGACTGCGCCGTGACGCTGCGGCGGCTGTACTGCTTCTTCGTCCTGGAGGTCGGCTCCCGCTCCGTCCACATCCTCGGGGTCACCGCCCACCCCGACGGACCATGGACCACCCAACAGATCCGGAACCTTCTCCTGGACCTCGGCGACCGGGCTGCCGACTTCCAGTTCCTGATCCGTGACCGGGCCGGACAGTTCACCGTCTCCTTCGACACGGTCCTCGCCGACGCCGGCATCACCACCATCACGATCCCACCCCGAACACCCCGCGCGAACGCCTACGCGGAACGGTTCGTCCGCACCGTCCGGGCCGAGGTCACCGACCGCATGCTGATCGTCAGTGAACGGCACCTGCGCACCGTCCTGGCCGAGTACGCACGGCACTACAACGGACGACGACCCCACCGCGGTTGTGGCCTTCAACCACCACGGCCCGACCACCCCATCGCAGACCTGACCAAGGAACGGATCAGGCGCCGACCCATCCTCGGCGGCCTGATCAACGAATACGAACGAGCCGCCTAAAAGACCAGGTCAACACCGGTGACCGAGTTCTGGCACCCCACACCGACCCTGCTGGCTAATTCGGCCTTATGCGGCGTGGGTGAGTTCGAGGCGTGCGAGGTGGCTGGTGCGGGTGCGGTCGAGGGGGTGGCCGTTCCACCATGCGTCGAGGCGGATCAGGTTGAGCGCGACCGCGGAGAACACGTGTTGCAGGTGGGTCTTGGCCAGGCCGTGGTAGCGGGTGTGGYGTAGGTCGGTGACGGCGACGCCCTGGCGGATGGTGCCCTCGACCCCTGCCCGCAGCGCGTATTTCGCCTGCCAGTCGGTGGTGTCCTGCCGGGCGCGGGCGTCGGCTTGGGCGTGGTAGGCGTCGCGGGGGTGCACGGTGAGCTGCCGGCGGTGTTTCTTCGAGGTGGTGCACTGGTCGCGGGCGGGACACGGTGTGCAGGTCGCCGCCGCAAATTTGATCACGATGGTGTCGGTGCCGCGTTGGCGGGCCGGGGTCCAGGAG
>NZ_MAXA01000030.1 GCF_001854695.1 Parafrankia soli | reverse complement strand
ATGCCGTCTGAGTCGATCACGGTCACGGTCGCGCCGAGGGACGCGGCGACCAGGGCCGCCTCGTAGCCGCCGGGTCCGCCGCCAAGGATGACGATGCGCGTCACGTGGGATCCTCCAGAGCTCGTCGTACCTCCCTAGTTTGCCCCTCTTCCGACGTCCCTCTCGTCCCGGTGCGGCGGCCTCCGTAGTATCTTCCACCGACGTCGGACGCCCCCCGTGACGTCGGTCCATCCCCGTGACGCCGGTGGCCGCACCCGGCGTGGAAGCCACCCCCGCGCTCTCGCACCGGGCGGGGGAGATCGGAAGAGACCCCGACGATGACGAAGTACGCCGCCTACGCGAGCAACCTCGATCCGGCGCACATGAAGCAGCGCACGCCGCACTCCCCGGTGATCGGCACCGGGTGGATCAGGGGCTGGCGCCTGACCTTCGGCGGTGAGAACGTCGGCTGGGACGGAGCGCTGGCGACCATCGTCGAGGCGCCCGGCGCCCACGTGTACGTCCTGCTGTACGACCTCGACCGCTACGACCTGGAGCGGCTCGACATCTGGGAGGGCGCCGACACCGGCCTCTACACCCGCATCCGGGTGCGGGTGTCGACCCTGGACGGCGAGAGCCTGGCCTGGACGTACGTGCTGAACACCTACGAGGGCGGGCTGCCGTCGCGCAACTACCTCGACATGATCGCGGACGCGGCCGAGAAGGCCGGCGCCCCCTCCGAGTACGTCACCGAGCTCCGTGGACGTCCGATCGCCTGATCCGGGCCTGCCCGGCCTGCCCGGCCGGGCAGCACCGGACGACCTGGCCTAGCGACCAAAGATCGCTAGGCCAGGTCGTCCGGGCCCACCGGGTCGGCCGAGCGGTCGAGCAGCTCACAGGCGGCGGCGGAGAGGAACCTCACACCGACGCCGACCGCGCGCTCGTCGACGTCGAAACTGCCCTGGTGCAGGTCGTAGGTGGGGCCGCCCGGTGTCCGGGTGCCCAGCCGGGCCAGGCCGCCGGGCACGTGGGTGAGATACCAGCCGAAATCCTCGCCGCCCAGCGACTGGGCGACCGAGGTGGCCGCCCCGTGCCCGAACACCGCGTCGACCACCGCGCCGAACGCGTCGACGACGTCCGCGTGGTTGACCACCGGCGGGACGCCGCGCACGTAGTCGACGGCGATCTGCGCCCCGTACGGGGCGACGAGCTGTTCGGCGAGGCGTTCGACCAGCTCCGGCGCCGCCTCCCAGGTCTCCCGGGACAGCGTGCGGATCGTCCCGCGCAGCTTGCCGGTGCGCGGGATGGCGTTCGTGACGGTGCCCGACTGGATCTGGCCCCAGACCAGCGAGAGCGCGGAGCGCGGGTCGACCCGCCGGGACAGCGCGGCCGGCAGGTCCACCGCCAGTCGGGCGAGGGCGTACACCAGGTCGACGGTGTTCTGCGGCCGTGAGGTGTGCCCGCCCGGCCCGGCCAGGGTGATCTCCACCGCGTCGGCGGCCGAGGTGATCGGGCCGGAGCGCAGCCCGATGGTGCCCACGTCGAGGGCGGGGTCGCAGTGCACGGTGATCGCCGAGGTCACCGGTTTGAGTACGCCGGCGTCGATCACGTCGAGCGCGCCGCCGGGCATGGTCTCCTCCGCCGGCTGGAAGAGCAGCCGCACGGTACCCGGCAACGGGTGCGTCCGGGCGTGCTCGGCGAGCGCCAGACCGGCGCCGAGGGCCACGGTGGTGTGTACGTCGTGCCCGCAGGCGTGGGCGACGCCCGGCACCGTCGACCGGTACGGGACGTCCTTGACGTCGGCGAGTGGCAGCGCGTCCATGTCGGCGCGCAGCATCACCACCGGGCCGCCCGAGTCGACCCCCGCGCCGATGTCGCACCACAGGCCGGGCACGTCGGGGAGCCGCTGCGGGCTCAGGCCGGCGGCCAGCAGCCGTTCCTCCAGGACGCGCGCCGTGCGATGCTCCTGGCGGCCCAGCTCGGGATGGGCGTGCAGGTCACGCCGCAGCGCGATCAGATTGTCCTCGTGCTCCGCGAGCCAGGCCACCGTGATCGGCATGCCCGCCGCGGCGGTCCTGTGTGTCATGTCCGCTGTCATCTACCGGGCCGGGCCCTCCGCTGTCGCTCCGGCAGGCCGGCTACCCGTGGGTGACCGGTCGCCCCGCGTTCATCTCCGCAAGCAGCGTATCGACCACAGCGGTGAGGTCTCCGCCGGCCCGCCGCGCGGCAAGTTCCTGTCGGGTGTAGCTCGCCCCGGCGGTGAGGATCCGGTCGACGTTGGTGAGCTCGGTTTCACAGCCGAGCCGGCGGGCGACGGGGAGGAGATCCTCGACGAGGTCGGTGATGTCGGTGCGGACCGGGCGCACGGTGCCGTGGTCGTCCACCATGATCTCCGCGTCGAGCCCGTAGCGGGCGGCCCGCCACTTGTTCTCCTGCACCACCCAGCGTTGCGGGGCCGGAAGCCGGTACCCGCGGTCGAGCTGGGTGTTCATCCGGTCGACGATGCACTGCGCGAGCGCGGCGACCGCCCCGACCTCGAGCAGCGTCGGCAGGCCGTCGCAGATGCGCAGCTCGACGGTGCCGAAGTTGGGGTGGGGGCGGATGTCCCACCACACCTCGCGGATCGTCTCGATGGTGCCGGCCGTCACCAGGGTCTCCATGAACCCCTCGAACGCCGCCCAGTCGTGCAGCGGGTAGGGCAGGCCGGCGGTCGGCAGGCTCTCGAACACCCGTGAGCGTGACGACGCGAGCCCCGTGTGCGAGCCGAGCCAGTAGGGCGAGGACGCCGAGAGCGCCAGGAAGTGCGGGATGTAGGACATCAGCGCGTTCACGATGGGCATCGCCTTCTCCGGCGAGCGCACGCCCACGTGGACGTGCACCCCGAAGATGAGCAGCCGCCGGGCCAGCCACTGCATCCGGCCGACCAGGCGGTCGTAGCGGTCGTCCGCGGTGATCTTCTGGGTGGAGTACTCGCTGATCGGGTGGGTGCCGGAGCACATCAGACCGATGCCGCGCCGCTCGGCCAGATCCCGCAGCACCTCGACCGTGCCGAGCAGGTCGGCGGTGGCCTCGGGCACGGTCTGGCACACCCCGGTGATCACTTCGATGGTCGACTCGAAGAGCTCGTGCTTGGCCTTGGCGGCGCCCTCCTCGCCGACCTTGGCCCGCAGGTCCTCGAGGATCTCGGTCGCGCTGCCACGCAGGTGCCGGCTCTGCAGGTCGACGAGTTCCAGCTCCCACTCGATCCCAAGGCTCGAACTCGGCGACGACGAGAAGGGAATGTGCACCGCGGCTCCTCCGGGTGAGCGGGCCCCGCCAGCGGGCGGGCCCGGAACTCGGGCAGCGAGCTCTCCGGGCTGGTTACCCAGATCGCGCGGCCGTACCCCCCGAAGGGACGAAGGCACACCCCTTACGGGTCGTTGGCCACGCGCGCCTCAGTGTCCGGATTTGCTCCGACTGAGAGTTATCTTAGTTTGACTTTTCGTGGCGGCGAGTAGTTCCGCGTGACCGACCGGGATCTCTCCGCCGCGCCGGGGACAGGGGAACCCGGCCGCTGTCAGGATGCCGGGCGGGCGGGCGCGGCGGGAACGGTGGGCGCCGCCGGACCGGCGGGCTTCGTGGGCGCCGCCGGACCGGGCACGGCGGGGGCGACCACGCGGATACCGAGCTCGCGGAGCTGCCGCTCGTCGATCGTCGTGGGAGCGCCGGTCAGCGGGTCGAGCCCGGACTGGGTCTTCGGGAAGGCGATGACCTCACGGATGTTGTCCTCACCCGCGAGGATGGCGACAAGCCGGTCGATACCGAACGCGAATCCACCGTGCGGCGGGGCGCCGTACCCGAACGGGGTGAGGAAGAACCCGAACCGGGCCTTCGCCTCCTCCGGCGAGATGCCCAGCAGCCCGAAGACGCGCTGCTGCAGCTCGCTCTCGTGGATCCGGATCGACCCCGAGCCCAGCTCCCACCCGTTGAGCACCAGGTCGTAGGCCAGGCTGCGCACCGCCAGCGGCTCGGACTCCATCTTCTCGACGTCGTCGGGATGCGGCCGGGTGAACGGGTGGTGCCCCGGCTTCGGCCGCCCGGTGGCCGCGTCCACGCCGACGAACAGGGGGAAGTCGACCACCCAGGCGAAACGCAGCTCGCCCGCGCCGGCGGGCGGACGCCCGAGGTCGTTGCGCAGCTGGCCGAGCACCTCGCAGGTGGTCTCCCACTCGTCCGCGACGAGCAGCAGCAGGTCGCCCTCCTCGGCCGCGGTCGCCGTGACGATCCCGGTGAGCTCCGCGGGGGAGAGGAACTTCGCGACCGGTGACTCCAGCCCCCCGGCGGCGGCGACGCGCATCCACACCAGGCCCTTCGCGCCCAGCTTCTTGGCGCGGTCGGTGAGGGTGTCGAGCGCCTTGCGGTTGTGCGTGGCCGACCCGCCCGGCACCCGGATGCCCTTGACCACCGGGGCGCCGGCGAACGCCTTGAAGCCGCTGTCGGCGAAGATCGCGGTGAGCTCGACGAGCTCCATCCCGAACCGCAGGTCGGGCTTGTCGACCCCGAACCGGTTCATCGCGTCATGCCAGGTCAGCCGCTCGATCTCGGGCACGGCGCGCCCGGAGCCCGCCGCGGCCGCGGCGGCGGCCGAGAGCACCGCCGCGGAGACCACATCGAGGATGTCGTCGACGCCGACGAAGCTCATCTCCAGGTCGAGCTGGGTGAACTCGTACTGCCGGTCGGCGCGCAGGTCCTCGTCGCGCAGGCAGCGCGCGAGCTGGAAGTAGCGGTCCATCCCGCCGACCATCAGCAGCTGCTTGAAAAGCTGCGGCGACTGCGGCAGCGCGTAGAAGCTGCCCGGGAACTGYCGGGACGGGACGACGAACTCGCGCGCGCCCTCCGGCGTCGACGGCATCAGCAGCGGCGTCTCCACCTCGACGAACCCACGGTCGGCGAACGCGGTGCGCAGCGCGCCGAGGACCGCCGAGCGGGTGCGCAGGTTGCGCTGCATCCGATCGCGGCGCAGGTCGAGGTACCGGTAGGTGAGCCGGGTGCTCTCCTCGACGGAGTCGGCCCGGTCGTCGAGCGGGAACGGCGGCGGTGCGGCGACCGAGAGCACCTCGACGGCGCAGTCCGTCAGTTCGACCTCGCCGGTGGCCAGGGCCGGGTTCGCGGTGCCCTCCGGGCGGGCGGTGACGGTGCCGGTGATCCGCAGGACGTACTCGGAACGAGCGTCGACCGAGCCGTCGACGACGCACTGGAGCAGGCCCGAGTGGTCGCGCAGGTCGACGAACATCAGCGACTGGCCGTGCTGGCGGCGGTGCGCGACCCACCCGCAGACCGTCACCCGCTGGCCGGCGTTGCCGAGCCCCAGATCACCGCACAGGTGGGTACGCATCGCGGTGCTGTGCGTTCCGGGCGTGCTGGCGGCTGTCGACATGGTCATCCGTCCTGTGTCACCACTTGCTGATGTCACCGCTAGTGCTGATGTCACCAATAGCTGATTTGACTGATGCGACTGATCGGGAGCCGCGTCACGTCGCTGTCGACCCTATCGGACGGCTCTGCCGATGATCGCCGCGTGGGCCGTGGTGGCGGCCGTGGTGGCGGCGCTCAGGTCTGGCGGGGGGTGGGCTCGGCCGGGCGCAGGGCCCTGATGAGGCGTGCCGCCTCAGACCGCATGCGGTTCGGCAGCCGCAGGATCTGTCGTCCGCCGGGGGTCTTCAGCTCGACCACGATCACCTCGCCGTGCCGCAGGCCGCGGGAGGCGGAGACGTCCCGCCGGTCGTAGGAGACGTCGAACCAGTCGCCCTCCCGCGGGAAGGGCGCGACCACCAGCAGCCGCCGCGTGGTCAGCATGATCCAGCGGGACGTGCCGAGGCGATGCCCGACGAAGCGCTCGGCCTTCGCGGTGACTCGCCCGCCACCGGCCGGGTCCGTCATCCGACCGCGCAGCACGACCTCGATGAGCTCTCCGTCCTCAAGCGGCACCCGCGGGGGCTTCCGGACGGAGGGGACGAGGGACACCTCACCAGTGTGCTCCCGAAACGCCAGGCGGGGCCGGGCCGGGGCCACGCGGGAGTGGTATGCCGACGAGTCGTACAGTCGCCTGGTGGCGGACAGCGACATCATCAGCGCCGCCGACGCCGTGGCGTCGGCGGCCTGCCTGTCCGAGCGCACCGGAGCCGACCGGCACGACGTCGCGATCGTCCTCGGGTCCGGCTGGCGGCCCGCGGCGGACGTCCTGGCCGGTCTCGGCACCGACGTCGTGGACGTCGACTTCGCCGACCTGGGCGGCTTCCCCGCCACGGATGTTCCCGGGCACGCGCCCACGGCCCGTTCCATCCTGCTCGGCGGGCGGCGGCTGCTGGTCTTCCTCGGCCGGGTGCACGCCTACGAGGGCCACGACCTCTCCCGGGTCGTGCACACCGTCCGCACCGCGCACGCCGCCGGCGCGGGCACCGTCGTCCTGACGAACGCGGCCGGTGGGCTGCGTTCCGACCTGCACGTGGGCCAACCGGTGCTGGTCTCCGACCACCTCAACCTGACCGGCCGCTCGCCGCTGGTCGGCCCRCTGTTCACCGACCTCACCGACGCCTACTCGCCCCGGTTGCGCGCGCTCGCCCGCACCGTGGAGCCGAGCCTGGTCGAAGGGATCTACGCGGCGCTGCCCGGCCCGCACTTCGAGACACCGGCCGAGATCCGCATGCTGCGCGGGCTCGGTGCCGACCTCGTCGGCATGTCGACGGTGCACGAGACGATCGCCGCCCGGGCGCTCGGCATCGACGTGCTCGCGCTCTCGCTGGTCACGAACCTGGCCGCCGGGATGACCGGCGCGCCACTGGACCACACCGAGGTCCTCGCCGCCGGCGCCGCGGCGGCCGGCCGGATGGGCTCGATGCTCGCCGAGGTCATCACCGCGCTTTGACGAGCCCTGTGACCGCCGCCTCGTGATGACTGCTCTGTGACGACTCTGTGACGACCGGGGAGGGCGCCGTGACGGCGGAGGTCGGCCGGCTGCCCGAGCCGTTGGCGTCGCGGGTCGCGTCCTGGCTGGTGGCAGACCCCGACCCCGGCGACCGGGCGGAGCTCGCCGGGCTGGTGGCCGCGGGTGACGTCCGCGCCCTCACCGAGCGTTTCGCCGGACCGCTGGCCTTCGGCACCGCCGGGCTGCGCGGGCCGCTGCGGGCCGGGCCGGCCGGGATGAACACCGCCGTGGTGCGGCGGACCACCGCCGGTCTCGGATCCTGGCTGCAACGCCGCGTGACCGGTCCGCCGGTGGTGGTGATCGGCTACGACGCGCGCCGGCGCAGCGACCACTTCGCCCTGGACGCCGCCCGGGTCCTGGCCGGGCAGGGCGCCCGGGCGCTGCTCCTCCCGGGGCCGACGCCGACGCCGGTGCTGGCGTTCGCAGTCCGTCACCTGAGCGCGGTGGCTGGGATCATGATCACGGCGAGTCACAATCCGGCGTCCGACAACGGCTACAAGGTCTACCTCGGCGGTCCCGTGGGTGAGGCGGGGCGGGGCGCCCAGCTCGTCGCCCCGGCCGACACCGAGATCGAGGACGAGATCGCCGCGGTCGGCCCGGCCGCTGCGATCCCGCTCGCCGACGGCTGGACCCGCCTCGACGCCTCGATCGTCACCGCGTACGTCGAGGGCGCGGTGCGCGCGGTCGACACCGTCCCGCCGGTGGACGGGCCGCCGCTCCGGATCGCCTACACGCCGCTGCACGGCGTCGGCGCGGACGTCCTGGAGGCGGTGTTCACCCGGGCCGGCCTGCCCGTGCCGGTGACGGTCGTCGACCAGCGGGAGCCCGATCCCGACTTCCCGACGGCGCCGTTCCCGAATCCGGAGGAGCCCGGAGTGCTCGACGCCGTGCTCGCCCTGGGGGAGCGCGTCGGCGCCGACCTGGTGCTCGCGAACGACCCGGACGCGGACCGGTGCGCCGCGGCCGTCGGCGGCCGGGTGCTGACCGGGGACGAGATCGGGCTGCTGCTCGCCGACCACGTGCTGCGGGCGCGGCCCGGACCGGTCGCGACGACCGTGGTCAGCTCCTCGGCCCTGGTGGAGCTCGCCCGCGACCACGGCGTGCCCTGCACCCGGACCCTGACCGGCTTCAAGTGGATCATGCGTGCCGATCCCGGCCTCGTGTTCGGCTACGAGGAGGCCCTCGGCTACGCCATGGCCCCCGACCTGGTGCGGGACAAGGACGGCATCACCGCCGCGCTGGCCCTCGCGCGGGCCGCGCAGCGCGAGAAACGCGCCGGGCGCACCCTGCTGGACGTCCTCGACGACCTGCACCGCCGCATCGGCGTGTTCGCCACCGGCCAGGTGTCCGTCCGCCTCGACGATCTCGCGGCCGTCGGCGCGGCGATGCGCCGGCTGCGGACGTCCCCGCCCGACCGCGTCGCCGGCCGTCCCGTGACCGCCGTCCGGGACCTGCTCACCGGCGCGGTGGACGGTCCTGACGGGCTCGCCGGCCTGCCGCCCGCGGACGTCCTGCTCCTCGAACTGGACGGCGGAGCCCGGGTCGTCGCCCGCCCCAGCGGCACCGAGCCCAAGCTCAAGATCTATCTGCAGGCCGTCACGGACCGCGAAACCGTGGCGGCGATCGGCCCGGCCGCCGCGCGCCGCCACGCCCGGACCGAGCTGGACGCGCTGCGCGACGGCGCCGCCGCCCTGATGGGAGTCCCAGGGCCTGCGGGCGGCCCGTGACCCGTGGTGGCCGCGTCGTCGAGCGCGCGGCGTGCGCGGAAGCACCGGCGTCCCCGGAGACGGTCGGAAACGATGGATATTCACGCAGGCCAGGCCTTATGCGCTCTGCCCGAGTAACTGCGGCGGTTGAGTGACAGCCAGGACTCTCTGAGCCGCCACACATCACCGGGTGGTGGGACCTGGCATGCATGGGCCCGGGCCCGGCTCCGGGCTAGACGGCGCCGTAGATCCGGTCGCCGGCGTCGCCGAGCCCCGGAACGATGTAGGCGGTGTCGTTCAGCTTCTCGTCCACCACGGCGGTGACCACGCTGACGTCCAGGCCGCTGCCCTCCAGCGCGGCGACCCCCTCGGGCGCGGCGACGACGGAGACCACGACGATGCCGGTGGCGCCCCGGGAGTTGAGCAGCCGCAGCGCGTGCAGCGCGGAGCCGCCGGTCGCCAGCATCGGGTCGAGCAGGAACACCGGCCGCCCCGCCAGGTCCGCCGGCACCGACTCGAGGTAGACCCGGGGCTCGAAGGTCGTCTCGTCGCGGGAGAGGCCGATGAACGCCGACCGCGCGTCCGGCATCAGGGTGAGCGCGGCCGGCAGCATGCCGAGACCGGCCCGTAGCACGGGCACGACCACCGGCTCGGCCGCGAGCGCCACCCCGGCGGTGGTCGCCAGCGGCGTCGTCACCGAGACGGGCATCGTCGGCAGCTCGCGGGTCGCCTCGTAGACGAGCATCGTCGACAGGTCGTGCAGGGCGGCGCGGAAGGCGGCGCGTGCCGTGCGCTCGTCCCGCAGGACGGTGAGCGCGGTCGCTGCCAGCGGATGATCGACGACCTGAACCTGCACGGTTGGCTCCTACCGGGACACTCGAGAACCCACACTGCGCATGGGCGATGATGCAAGGTATGACAACGGCTCCCGCCGGACCCGACCGTCCCGCGCCGGGCGCCGACTTCGACGCCGCCGGGCGTCGGGTCGCGCCCCGCCGCGCCGAGCTCGCGCGCATGATCGACCACACCCTGCTGCGCCCCGAGGCGACCGGCGAGGAGATCGTCAACCTCTGCGCGGACGCGGCGAAACTCGGCGTCGGCACCGTCTGCGTCGCCCCGACCCACGTCTTCCTCGCCGCCGCCAGCGCCCGCCAGGCCGGCAAGGACGCCGATCCGTCGTTCGCGATCGCCTCGGTCGTCGGCTTCCCGCACGGGACACACCTCACGGTGATCAAGGCCGAGGAGGCCCGGCGCGCGGTGGCCGACGGCGCGACCGAGATCGACATGGTCGTCGACATCGCGAACATCATGGACGAGAACTGGCGCGCCATCGAGACCGAGATCACCGAGGTGCGACTGTCCGTCCCGCCGCACGTGATCCTCAAGGTGATCCTCGAGACGGCCCTGCTCCCGGACGAGAGCATCGCGGCGGCCTGCCGGGCCGCGGAGGACGGCGGCGCCGAGTTCGTGAAGACCTCGACCGGCTTCAGCCTGGCCGGCGGCGCCTCGCTGCGCGCGGTGCGGGCGATGGTCGCCGCGGTCGGCGGCCGGCTGGGCGTCAAGGCCTCCGGCGGCATCCGCACCGCCGACCAGGCCCTGGCCTTCGTCGACGCCGGCGCCACCCGCCTGGGCCTTTCCGCGACCAAGGACATCCTCGCCGACATCCCGGCCTGACCCCGCCGTCGGCCCGGGGCTCGGCGGCGCTCGTCCGGAGCTAGCGGTAGTTCGTTGGATCAAGGTGGGAGGTAGAGGTGCAGGCCGTGGCCTGCGCCGACTGCGGCGATCAGGGTGTCCAGGTCAGCAGGCGG
>NZ_MAXA01000029.1 GCF_001854695.1 Parafrankia soli | reverse complement strand
GGATCATGTGTCCAATTTACCCACACTTTTTCCAGCCTAACAGTGGCACTGGAACGGGCATTTGTTTACGCCGCACTAGTTACTGAAACTAGTTTCAAGAGTGCGTGACGCGGCGAGAGCCGACGGCCCGGAGGGAAAGGATCGGCATGGCTGAGAACGTGGTCGTCATCGGTGCCGGTGCCTACGGCGCGGCGGTCGCCGCCTCGCTGGCGCGCCGCGGTGCCCGGGTCGTCATCGTGGAGGCCGGCGCCCCCGCGGGCGGCACCTCCGGTGCGACGTTCGCCTGGATCAACGCTTCCAGCAAGCAGTCACACCCGTACCACGCTTTCGGGGTCGCGGCGATGGACGCCCACCGCAGGCTGGCGGCCGAGACGCCCGCCGGCGACTGGTACCACGAGTCCGGCAACCTGCAGTGGGAGACCGCCGACGACGAGCACGAGGTGCTGCGCCGGAAGGTCGCCACCGTCGTCGCCTACGGGTACGAGGTGCGCTGGCTCAGCCGGGCCGAGGCGCTGAAGCTCGAACCGGACGTGGATCCCGCCGCGCTTCCGGCGGACGAGATCGCCTACTTCCCGCGGGAGGGGTGGGTCGAGCCGGCCCGCCTGGTCGGCCACCTGCTCTCGAGGGCGGTGTCCCGGGGCGCCGAGCTGGTGACCGACGACCCGGTCGTCAGCCTGCGGATCGCCGCTGGACTGGTACGTGCCGTGGGCCTCGCCTCGGGTCGCTCGATCTCCGCGGGCGCGGTCGTGAACTGCGCGGGGCCGCGCGCCGGCGCGATCGCCGGGCTCGCCGGCCTGGATCTGCCGATGCGCAACACCCACGGCGTGCTCGTCCACACCTCCCCGGTCACCGTCTCGGTATCCCGCGTCATCCACGCGCCGGACGTCCACCTGCGGCCGGACGGGGGCGGACGGCTGCTGCTGCACACCCAGGCGATCGACGGCGCGGTGCGTATTTCCGGCAACGGTGAAATGAGCGCGGACGGATCGGCGGTCGAGACGATCCTCGAGGCGAGCCGGGTGCTCTACCCGGGAATCCGGGCGGCGACGGTGGAGAAGGTCCGGATCGGTGAACGGCCCATTCCCGGGGACGGCCTGCCCGTGCTGGGGCGGGCGGCCGAGCTGCCCAACTTCCATTTCGCCGTCTCGCACAGCGGCGTGACCCTGAGCGTGCACGCCGGTGACCTGGTCGCAGCGGAGGTGACGGGGGAGGACCGCGGCGACGAGCTCGCCGCCTTCCGGTTCGAGCGGTTCCACCCGGCGGGGGCCCGGTGAGGGGCGGATGACGCGCACGGTCGTCCTGAACGGAGGTGACCTCGTCGACGGCCGGGGAGGGGAACCGCGGCGCGACGTCGACATCATCGTCGTGGGCGACACCGTCCGCGAGATCACCCCCACCCGGTCCGCCGAGGCGTACGTCGCCGTTGACGAGATCGTCGACTGCGCCGGAAGGCTGGTGCTTCCGGGCCTCGTCAACAACCACACCCACGGCACCGCGTTCGGGCCGCTGTTCCCCAGCGGGCAGGTGGGCCTGCCGCGCGAGCAGGTGCTGGCCAACCTCGACCGGCATCTGCTGGAGGGGACGACGACGGTGCTCTGCGTGGACGGCTTCGTCACCGCGGCGGATCTCGCCGGCACGGACGAGGCACATCCGGTCAACGTCCGGCTCGCCTCCTGCAACACCCCGGCCTGCCTGGCGGCGGCGACCATCGTGGACGGCGGCGGTCTCACCGAGGCGAACCGGAGGTTCACCGCGCGGCAGGCAGTCGACGCCGGCGCGGTGGCCCTCGGCGAGATCGGGGCCGGGCACACCCTCGGCGGGGGAGGGGCGTGTTACCGGTACATCCCGGTTGAGATCGAGCGGCGCAGCGGCGTGACGATCACGCCGCGGCAGGCCAGCGGGCTGCGGGACGCGGTGCTGGGCCGGCACATCTCGGCGTCCGCGTTCGACCGGGACGGCGTCGATCGGGCGCTCGCGGACGCGGGGCTGGCGGGCCGACTGTCGGTCGAGGAGGCGCGTGAGATCGTCTCGGCCGTCGTGCTGCCGGCCTTCGACGTCGCGCTGCGCGGGCTCACGGAGGCGGCCGACCAGGCCCGTGAGATGGGCGTCCCGGTGGTGGTGCACAACGCGGCCGCGTCGATGACCCAGGTCGCCGCCATCGCGAGGACCGACGTCCCACTGGTCGCGGGGCACTCGAACCACTCGAGCTTCGGGCTGCGCGAGGCCCTCGACCACGCCGAGCGGCTCAAGGAGCTCGGCGCTGTCCTGGACGTCTCCACCCTCGACACGTTCGGCGCGCGGCGGCTGACGACCGGCCCCGAGCTGCTCTACGCGATGTTCTCCGCGGGGCTGGTCGACACGATCTCGACCGACTACGCGGGCGGCCACCACGACCCGGTCCTGCTCGCGATCGACCGGGCCGTCCGGGCGGGCGTGGTGACCCTGCCGGCCGCGGTCGCGATGGCGACCGCCAACGCCGCGGACGCCATCCCCGGCCTGGCGCCACGCCGTGGCCGCGTCGTCCCCGGGGCCATCGCCGACCTGGTGGTGACCGACCCGGCGGAGCTCCGCGGCGTGGGTACTGTCATGGTCGGCGGCAGGTTCGCCGTTCGCGACGGCCGGTGCGTCGCCCGCTGACGGGCCGCCCTCCTGACCGGGCATCCGACGGCCGCCTACCGACTGGACAGCCGCCGGGACGTCAGCCCGCAGGGCACCCGACCGGAGCGTCGGCCGACCAGGCGGCCTGACCGGGCACCGCCGGAACCGTTCGGAGGGACGCGCAGCGACCATGGCGAAGCGAGTCACCATCGGTGACGTCGCCGCGCACGCCGGCGTCTCCACGGCGACGGTCTCCCGCGTGCTCAACGGGGGCGCCGTCACCGAGGCGACCGCGACCCGGGTGCGGGAGGCGGTCACCGCGCTGGAGTACAGCCCCAACGCGCTCACCAGAAGTATCTTCGCCGGTCGCTCCAGCACGATCGGGGTTGTCATCCGTGACCTGAGCARCCCCTTCTACCTCGACCTGATCCGTGGCATCGACGACGTGGCCGCCGCCAACGACAGCCTCGTCATGCTCGCCAACACGTTCCGCCAGGCCGACCATGAAATCGCGCTCGTCAGGATGATGGACGAGCACCGGGTGCGCGGCCTGATCGTGACCGCCGGCGAGCAGACCGACAGCCGCACCCGCCGCATGGCCGAGACCGGCACGCCGTGCGTGATCGTCGCGCGTACCGTGCGGAACCCTCCGCCCGACCTGCACGCCGTCAGCCTCGACAACGTCGGGGCCGGTCGTCTGATGGCCAGGCATCTGGTCGGGTGCGGGCGGTCGTCCGTCGGGATCGTCACCTCCGGGAGCCGCCCGTCCCAGCTCGAGCGCACGGCGGGGCTGCGGCAGGCGCTCATCGAGCTCGGACGTCCGCTGCCCGCGGACGCGGTGGCCGTCGCCGAGACGGCGGAAGAGGCCGACCATGCTGTCGGCGCGCTCCTCGCGCGCGCGCATGCTCGCGGAACGCCGTTGGACGCGGTCGCCTGCGCCACGGGCCGCCTGACCGTCGCCGCGTACTCGGCGCTCACGGCTCGCGGCCTCGCCATTCCCGACGACATCGCGTTCGTGACGATGGACGACTTTCCCTGGGCCACCGCGCTCGGGATCACCGTGATCACCCAGCCCTCGTACGAGATGGGCCGGCGGGCAGCCGAGCTCGTCGTCGAACGTCCCGGTGAAGCGGTCAGCATCGTCTTCGAGCCGACGCTGGTCGCCCGCGGCTCCGCCGGCGAGAGAAACAGTCCGTGACCTGAGCAGCAGCGGTCAGTGTTCCGGGACGCCTCGGTCAGGGCCGCCGGGCGGGCTCGTCACGAGCCGGTGGGGTCCAGGCGGCCCGCGCCGTCGTGCGCCTCCCGGGCTTCGAGCAGCTCGGCCCAGTGCTCCTCCGCCCAGGCGCAGGCGGCGGCCATCGGCTCCAGGATGCTGCGGCCCAGGGGGGTCAGCTCGTACTCCACCCGCGGGCTCGGCCCGGCGTACACGGTGCGCCTGACCAGACCGTCCCGCTCGAGGGAGCGCAGCGACGCGGTGAGCACCTTGGGAGAGACCCGGCGCAGCGGAACCCGCAGCTCGGAGAAACGGCGCGGGCCGTGCTCGAGGCACCGGATGACGAGAGCCGCCCACTTGTCGCCGAACCGGATCGGGTTGAGCGAGGACGGGCACAGCTCGTCGAACATGTCGGAGGGCAGCGGTTCCCTCATGCCGGCATGGTAGCCGCTATCCGGGAGGTAACCGCTGTCCCCCATAGCGTCCGGGCACTGGCCGGGCGTGAGGGTTCCGGCTCCGGTGAGAGGCGGTCCCGCATGAACATCGTGATCTTCGGCGCCGGGGGTCGGGCCGGCCGGGAGGCCGTCGCCGAGGCGTGCCGGCGCGGTCACCAGGTCACCGCCGTGGTGCGCGACCCGGCACGTCACCAGATGCCGTCCGACGTGCGGGTGGTGCGGGGCGACGTCGTCGATGTGGCGAGTGTCGAGGAGGTGGCGGCCGGGCACGACGCCGCCATCAGCGCCGCCGTCGACCTGGCGGTGCCGTCCCACGATTTCTTCACCGCGTCGGCCCGTGCGCTGAGCACCGGGCTGCCGACGGCCGGGGTGCGCCGCCTGGTGATGGTCGGCCTCGCCTCGATCATGGCCGGGGCGGCCGGTGTCCCGTTGATGGACGAGCCCGCCTTCCCGACGGAGTACCGTCCCTTCGCCCTCGGCCATGCGGCGGGTCTCGACGAGCTCCGGGGCCGCGATCTCGACTGGGTGTACGTCGCACCCGCCGGCGACTTCGATCACGACGGCACGCGCACCGGCCGCTACCGCGTCGCCGGGCACGCGGACTGGGCGAGCCGGATCACCTACGCCGACTTCGCGATCGCGCTGCTCGACGAGATCGGGACACCGGGCCACCACCGCGCGGCGCTCATCATCCGGGAGGCGTGACCCCGCACCCGGCTACCTGGGGGCCGCGGCCTCGAGGTCGTCGACGCTGCCGGCCATGATGGTGCGGATGTGCCGGGTGATGTGCTCGATCGGCCAGTCCCACCAGGCCAGCGCCAGCAGGCGGGCGACGTCCGCCTCGCTGTGGCGCAGGCGGAGGAGCCGCGCCGGGTCGCCCCCGACCACGCCGTAGTCGGGGACGTCGTCCACGACGACCGAGCCGGACCCGATGATCGCGCCGTGGCCGATGCGGACGCCGGGCATCACCATGGCGCGGTAGCCGAACCAGACGTCGTTGCCGACCACGGTGTCACCGCGGCCGGGCAGGCCGGTGATGAGGTCGAAGTGCTCGGCCCAGGAACCGCCCATGATCGGGAAGGGGAAGGTCGACGGGCCGTCCATGCGGTGGTTCGCGCCGTTCATGATGAAGCGCACGCCCGCGCCCAGCGCGCAGAACCGGCCGATGACCAGTTTCTCCGGCCCGTAGTGGTACAGCACGTTGCGGGTCTCGAAGGCGGTCGGGTCGTCGGGGTCGTCGTAGTAGGAGAACTCCCCGACCTCGATCAGCGGCGAGGTGCACAGCGGCTTGAGCAGCACCACCCGCGGCTGCCCGGGGACCGGGTGCACCACGGTCGGATCGGCGGGCACGTCCGCCATCACCAACCACCCCCCATCAGGCCAGACCCACCAGCCCCCCCAAAAAACCAACCCCGACACCGCACCCTTTAACCCATTTTGCCCGACCCCCGGCCTTGATCGTCATGATGTGTGGCGGTCTGATGAGTCTATGGACACGCCCACCCGCCACACTTCGCCGGCGCCGGTCTGGTCCCGGCCAGCTGGCTGGGGGTGGGGGTTCAGTGGCCGGACATGCCGCCGTCCACCGCGAGCGTTGATCCCGTGATGTAGGAGGCTCCCGGACCGGCCAGGAAGACCACCGCCGCGTCCAGCTCGTGCTGCTCGCCGAGCCGGCGCAGCGGGCTGGTGTTGCCGATGAACGTCATCAGCTTGTCTGGTGGGATCTGTGCCGTCATCTCGGAGGCGAAGTATCCCGGGGCGATGGCGTTCACCCGGATCCCCCGCCGGCCCGACCACTGCTGCGCCAGGTCCCGGGTCAGCCCGATCAGCCCGGCCTTGCTGGCGGCGTAGGCGGCCTGCGGTGCGTAGGACTTGATGAGCCCGAGAACACTGGCGATGTTGATGATGCTCGAGCCCGGCTCCATCACCCGGGCGCACGCCTGCGCCGCCCAGTAGGCGCCGTTGAGATTGACGTCGATGACCCGCCGGAACTCCTCCGGCCGCTCGTGGAGGGCGGGTACCGCGGTGCCGACTCCGGCGTTGTTGACCAGGATGTCGATCCGGCCGAACTCGGCGACCGCCGCCTCGGCGAGGGCGGTGCACTGCTCCGGGTCGCTGACGTCGGTGGTGACCGTGAGCGCCCGCCGTCCCGTCCCGCGCACGTCCCGCACGACCTCCTCGAGGCGGTCGGCGCGGCGGGCGGCGAGCACGACGTCCGCGCCGGCCTGGCCGAGCGCGCGGGCGAAGCCGACGCCGAGCCCCGAGCTGGCGCCGGTGACGACGGCGACCCTGCCGTCCAGCCGGAACAGGTCCAGCACGTTGGTCATGGTGTCTCCAGGGTCACGGTCTCTCCCAGGTCAAGGTGTCTCCAGGTTTCCGCTCAGGGCGCGCAGCCCGGCCGCGGCGAGTGGTGCCGTCGCCTCGCCGACGGAGTCGAACCCGGCGCCGCGGGTCACGCCCTGCTCGAACCGGTAGTGGATGCCCTCCGCGATCACCGCCACCTTGAAGTAACCGAGTGCGAGGTAGAACGGGAAGTTGCTCAGGTCCCGGCCGGTGGTCTCGGCGTAGCGGTTGGTCAGCTCGCTCGCGGCCGGCAGGCGCGGGCTGGTGGACGCCGCCGAGCCGCCCAGCACCGGCGCGAACGCCGGATCGGAGTAGGCGATGTGCACCCCCAGGTCGGCGATCGGGTCGCCCAGGGTGGCCATCTCCCAGTCGACGACCGCCCGCACCGCCGCCGGTTCGCCCGGAGTCAGGATGACGTTGTCGATCCGGAAGTCGCCGTGCACGATCGACGCGCCGCTCTCCACCGGGTGTGCCTCGGCGAGCCTGGCGTACAGGGCGTCGACGTCGGGCAGGGCGCGGGTGCGGATCCGCTGCCACTGGTCGTTCCACCGCCGTACCTGGCGGCCGAGATAGCCCTGCGCGCGGCCGAAGGCGCCCAGCCCGACCCCGTCCGGGTCGACGGAGTGCAGCCGCGCCAGCACGTCGATCAGGGCGTGGGCGCAGCGGTCGATGTCGATCTGGGGGAGCGTGTGCAGCTCCTCCTCGGTGCGGATGACCGGGCCGGGAACGTACTCGACCACGGAGAACGGCACGCCCAGCGGATCGCCCTCGCTGTGGGCGACCGCGCGGGGGACGGGGACCACGCTGTCGGACAGGGCTGACACCACGCGGTGCTCGCGGAGCACGTCGTGGGCCGACGGGGTGAGCCCACCCAGCGGCGGCCGCCGCAGCACCCAGCGGGTCGTCCCGTCGGTGAGCAGGTACGTGAGGTTCGAGCGGCCGCCCGACAGCCGCTCGGCCGTCAGCTCGCCGCGGAAACCGGGGATCCGCTCGGCGAAGAAGCGGTCCAGCGCCGGCAGGTCCAGCCCCTCGACGGCGGTTCTCACCGGGCGGCCGCGGCGTGCTGCCTGATCGCCCGGCGCGCGATCGCCCAGCGATGGGTCTCGGACGGGCCGTCGTAGATCCGGAACGGGCGCACCTCGCGCAGGAACCGGCTCAGCGGGACGTCCCCGGACACCCCGAGCGCACCGCAGATCTGCAGGGACCGGTCCACCACCCGCCACACCGCCTCGGCGCAGAACGTCTTGCCGATCGACGTGGCCTGCGCGGCCGAACGGCCCTGGTCGAGCTCCCAGCAGGCCCGCAGGATGAGGCCCCGGGAGGCGGCGATGTCGATCTCGTTGTCGGCGATCATCTGCTGGACCATGCCCAGCTCGCCCAGCCGCGAGCCGAACAGCTCACGCTCGTTGGCACGCCGGATCGCGATGTCGTTG
Source organism: Parafrankia soli (assembly GCF_001854695.1). Lineage (GTDB taxonomy): Bacteria > Actinomycetota > Actinomycetes > Frankiales > Frankiaceae > Parafrankia > Parafrankia soli. The sequence continues at coordinate 2,750 of NZ_MAXA01000029.1, read as the reverse complement.
GCGTGCCGGGCGATGCCCAGCCAGCGCATGCAGTGCGTCATCCGGGCCGGGCCGAGCCGGACCTGCGCGTTGCGGAAGCCCGCGTCGACCTGGCCGAGCACGGCGTCGTCGGGCACCTCGCAGTCCTCGAAGAGCAGCTCGACGTGGCCACCGAACAGGCTCTGGTCGAGCGTCTCGATGTGCCGCACCGTTTTCATGCCGGGGTTGTCCGCGTCGACCAGGAACATCGTCGCGCCGCCCGCGTCCCCGGGGCTGCCCGAGGTGCGGGCCATGCAGATCGTGACCGCCGCCCCGTCGCCGCCCGTGATGAACCACTTGCGCCCGTTGATCCGCCAGCCCCCGTCGACCCGCTCGGCACGGGTGGCCAGCGCGCTGGGGTCCGACCCGGCGCCGGGGGCGGGCTCTGTCATCGCGAAGCAGGACCGGATCTCGCCGGCCGCGAGGGGGCGCAGGTAGCGCTCCTTCTGCGGGCCGGAGGCGACGGCCTCCAGCAGGTGCATGTTGCCTTCGTCGGGGGCGGCGATGTTCAGCGCGAGCGGCCCGAGCAGCGCGTACCCGGCCTCCTCGAACACCGCGGCCCGACCGCGCATGTCCAGCCCGTGGCCGCCGTACCCGGTGCTGACGTGCGGGGCGAACACGCCCGCCTTCCGCGCGGCGTCCTGCAGCTCGCGCCGCACCGCCTCGGAGGGGACCGGGTCCCGGTGCCGCTCCTCGACCGGGAGCACCACGTCACGGACGAACCGCGCGGTGCGCTCGGCGAGGTCGGCGACCGCCGGCTCGGGCGCGAGGTCAACCACCATCGGATCTCCTGGCTGCCGCAGGGGCTAATGACTATTAGCCGGATGCTAGACACGGCTTTGTGCTGGCTGCAAGTGATCCTGACTATGATGCGAGGTGACGGTGGCCAGGTTTGGCTATCACCTGTTAGCGATCGGGGAGGGGCGTGGCTGGAAAGGACGTGGTCCGGCCCAGTTCGGTGCGGTCCGCGCAGATCCGCGCCGCCGCGCTCGACCTGTTCACGCGCTCCGGCTACGAGGCCACCACGATGGCCGACCTCGGTGCCGCCGTCGGCATGCGTGGGCCCAGCCTGTACAAGCACGTCGCGTCCAAGCAGGACGTCCTCGAGCAGATCATGACCGGCACGATGGAGGCGCTCCTGGCCGCGCACCGGGCGGCCGTCGCGACCACGGCGGACCCGGTGGAACGGCTGCGGCGCGCCACGGAGGCGCATGTCCGGTACCACGCGCGGCACCGGCTGGAGGCGTTCGTCGGGAACCGCGAGATCCGCAGCCTCACCCAGCCCAACCGCGAGCGTGTGCTGGGCCTGCGCGCGGAGTACGAGCGGTGCTTCCGGGACCTCATCGAGGCCGGCCTGCGGGCGGGGCGGTTCCAGGTGGAGTCCGCGAGGCTGGCCTCGTACGCGATCCTCGACCTGGGGATGGGCGTCGCGGTGTGGTTCCGCGATGACGGCGAGCTGACCGAGGACGCCGTGGTCTGGCAGTTCAGCCAGTTCGCCCTGCGCATCGTGGGCGCATCGTAGGCGCGGCCGGCTTCGGCCAGCGATCAGGCGTGCGGGTTCCGGCGGTAGCGTCGACGTGGTGATTTCCCTCCCGGACCGGCCGGCGGTGCCTGACCCCGCGCTTCCCGTCGCGGCGATCGACGCCGCCGTGCGCGCGCTCGACGTGAACGACGCGCGCAACGGGATCGGGCCCCAGGAGGGCCTGGCGCTGCGGGTCCTGAAGCTGGTCGAGGAGTGCGGGGAGGCGAGCGCCGCCCTGATCGGCCTGCGCGGCCAGAACCCGCGCAAGCCGCGCTCCTCCGAACAGGATCTGGTGGACGAGCTTCTCGACGTCGCGCTCAGCGCCCTGGTCACGGCGGCGTCCCTGACCGGCTCCTGGGCCGAGCGGTTCGGCGACCAGGTGCTGACCAAGACGTCGCGGCTGGTCGCGGTGGTACCAGGAGGGCTGGCGGCGGCGTCACCGGCACCGGGCGCGGTGCCACCGGCGGCGCCGGCCGTGGCGCCGGGTGTCGACCCCGGTGGTGATCCCGGTGTCGACCCCGGTGGTGATCCCGTCCGGCCGGCTGGCCGCGGACGCGGCATCCCCACCGCGCCGTCCGTCATGGCGATGGTGCGGGAGTTCCACGGCGCGCTGGGCGACGACCTGCCGGGCTTGCCGCGTCTCCAGGACGCGGCGACCCGCCGGCTGCGGCGCGAGTTCCTGGCCGAGGAGGCCGCGGAGGCCGTCGCCGCCGACGAGAACGGCGACCTCGTCGGCCTCGCCCAGGAGCTGGCCGACGTCGTGTACGTCGCCTACGGCACGGCCGCCCGGTACGGGATCCCGCTGGACGCGGTCCTCGCCGAGATCCACCGCGCGAACCTGACGAAGGAGGCGCATCCCGCCGGCGGCAAGGCGGTCAAGGGCCCGACGTTCCGACCGGCGGACGTCGCCGCTGTCATGGGCTTCACACCCGCGGCACCCGCGGAGGTCGGTGGGCCGGCCGGGCGAGCCGTCGACGAGCGCGCCGAGCCGTAGCCGGCGGGCCTTGACCTGAACCCGACTTCAGCCCCGACGCTGATCGGCATGACCGGGACACGTGGCGCGCGGGCCCTGTCCTTCAGGGCAGGGTTAGCGCATCAACGACAGAGCGACAGGGAAKTTCGTTATTCTGTCGGCTATGGGTTCTCGGGTGGTGAAGCGGGCATATCGTTATCGCTTCTACCCGAATCCCGAGCAGGCCGCGCAGCTGGC
>NZ_MAXA01000028.1 GCF_001854695.1 Parafrankia soli | reverse complement strand
GTCTCCCACAGGGTAGCCTGGTAAGGCCCCCGACTAGATGATCGGGTTGATAGGCCGGAGGTGGAAGTGCGGCAACGCATGGAGCTGACCGGTACTAATAGGCCGAGGGCTTGACCACAAAGATTCTGCTGTTCTGCGTCCACTGTGCGGTTCTTGGGCTGCGACCGGTTTCGGTTGGGTCTGATAGTGTTTCGGTGGCTTTGGCGAAGGGGAAACGCCCGGTTCCATTCCGAACCCGGTAGCTAAGCCCTTCAGCGCCGATGGTACTGCGTGGGTGACCGCGTGGGAGAGTAGGACGCCGCCGGACTTCTTTTGGTGGGGGCTGTTTCTGGCTGTGGCCGGGAGCAGCCCCCACCTGTATTTCCGGACCATTTCCCGGCCAATGATCCGGGCGGCTCTCCGCCGGCTGGCCGGTACGGCTCCGCTGGTCGGATACGGCTTTGGAACCCCGCGAGAAGAGCCCCGCGCCTCCGCAGACAGGGGACTCCGCGTCGGTCACAGCCGGGCGCGCGGCCATCGCGTATCTCCTCGTCGAGTTCTTCGCTGTTCTCGAAAAGGATCACGTGGTGGTCGCTTTGCGTCACGGACCGTCACTCCGACGGGTCACTAGACGATCGCTATTCGTGCACCGCGGGCGTGGACTCCACTCGGCGATCGGAACTGTGGCCCGGGCGACGTGTTCCTGGTGGACGCGTGGGAAACATGCTGGCGAGTGCCGCGTGGGGAGGTGCACGTGACCGATGCCTGTGGTCGCGGCGGCGCCACGCCGCCGTCCCGGTGGGATCCGGCTGAACCGGACCCGGTGGCCGGGCTGCTCGCCACCGCCCGTCGCCGCCTGGGCATGGATCTCTGTTGGTTTTCCAGGCTGATCGGGGGAGCCCAGGTGATCGAGGCGTGCGACGGCGACGCCGCGGCCTTCGGTGTCCACCCCGGCTCGACGGTGCACCATCCCGGCCCGCACCGCTCGCATGCTCTCGCCGAACGCCCGCTTCCGGTCGTCGGCAGGATCCGCCCGGAGGCGGTGACGTCCGGGACGGCGACGGAGGCGACGGGGACGGCGGCGACCGGGGTGGAGGCGACCGGGGGGCCGCTGGCCGGCCGGCCCGAGGTCGGCTCGTACATCGGAGTTCCGGTGACCCTGGCGGACGGCCGTCCGTACGGGATGCTGTGCTGCCTGAGCCGCGACGCCGACGTGGCGATGCCCGCTCGCAAGACGCGTTCGCTGGCCTTGTTGGCAGAGGTGCTCTCCGCCTCGATCTCCGATCGGCGGTCCGGAGGGGAGTACCGGGAGGCGGCGTGGTGGCGGATCTGGCGGCTGATCGACAGCGGTGGCCCGACGATGGTCTTCCAGCCGGTCTTCGACCTGCCGTCGCTCGACTGCGTGGGGGCTGAGGCGCTTGCCCGGTTCCCGCCCGGTTCGGGTGGTGCCGAGCGCTGGTTCGCCGACGCCGCCGCCGTGGGCCTCGGCCCCGCACTCGAACTGTCCGCGATCCGGTCGGCGCTGCGCGCGTTCACCTGCCTGCCCCCCGAGTTCGGGCTCGGGGTCAACGCCTCACCGGCCACGATCCTCTCGGGGCGGCTGGCGGATGCGATCGCCGATATCCCGGCCGACCGACTCGTTGTCGAGGTCACCGAGGGTGACAGGGTCGAGGATTATCCGTCGGTCCGCTGCGCGCTGGGCGTCCTGCGCCGTGAAGGAGTCCGGATCGCCGTGGACGACGTCGGTGCCGGCTACGCCAGCCTGCATCATCTTGTGCAGCTCCAGCCCGACTTCATCAAGATGGATCAGTGTCTCACCCGGCGGATCGACGCTGATCCGGCGCGGCGCGCGCTCGCCGCCGCGCTGGTGCACTTCGCCCAGGAGACAGGCAGCCTGGTCCTCGCCGAGGGGGTCGAGACCGCGCGGGAGCTCGGTGTCCTGATCGGCACGGGCGTGCACCAGGCGCAGGGCCACTACCTCGCCCCACCCGGTCCGCTGCCACTGCCCGCGAGCGCCAACCGGACCCGCCCGCCCGATACGGCTTAGGTGGCTTCGGGGCCATGGGGCCCCGGCGCCGGAGTTCGGTCGAGACCGGACGGGCTGGAACAGCCGGTCCGGCGAGGTCACGGAAGCCAGGGCTGGCCGACGGCCATCACGCGCCCTCCCGCGTCGAGCCGCAGGATCATCAGGCTGGACGGACGGGCGGCGACGAACTCCCGCAGGTCCGCGAGGTCACCGGTCTCGTACTCCTCGGGCCGCACCGAAAGAACGACCCTGACCGTCGGCGTCACCACGTAGTCCAGTGTCCCGCCCTCGACGTCGTCGATGCGGTATCCGTCGAGGCAGGTTTCCGCGTCGCCGGACTGCGGGGTACAGAGGACGTACTTCGACCGGTCGAGGCTCAGCACGGTGCCATCGGGGCCGTCGGAAATGCCGACCACCTTGCCGATGTCGTGCACCTCACCGAAGCCGGCAAGTGGCGGGTACGCGGAGGTCGGCAGCGGCGTCGGCACCGGCGCTGGCGAAGGCGACGGCGACGGCGGCCGGCTCGTCCCGACCACGGGGGATGGGCTCGAAGTCAGCGACGTCGATTCGGGTGAGGCACTACCGCCCGAATCGCTGGAGCAGCCCGCGAACATGATGACGGCAACGACCATCGCGCCGAGYCGGCTCGACAGACCGACGATTCCGCGATTACTCAAAGCAAAAGGACGACAGCCCATAGTGAAAGACCTTATCGCGTCGCAGGCAGGGGCTATCTGTCCGGTCAAAATGCCGATGACCACTGGACGGGTACGTGTGCAGTTCCCGCCGTCGCGATTCTCGCCCGGGCGTCGAATCACAAAGTATGCGCTCACTTCTGTTCTGGTGTCAATCGATGATCACGTCCCGGCGGCGGAGCGACCGGAGCCCGCCGCGGCCGGCCACGGCTGGGAGTTGACGTGCCGCGCGTTACAGGGCAAAAGTCGACCGGTGGGATGACCACCGCATACCTCACCGACGAGGAGACGGACATGTTGGCGCTACGGCTGAACCTGACCCAGCCCGGTCTGGACCCCAGCGAGATGTCGGCCCGACACCAGGCCGCTCTCGAGATGTGCGCGCACGTGGAGGAACACGGCTTCGACCTGGTCAATCTCGAGGAGCATCACGGCGTCGACAACGGCTGGAGCCCCGCGCCGCTTGCCCTGGCGGGACTTGTCCTCGGCCGGTGCTCCCGCCTCCCGGTCTCGATCGCCGCCCTCCTGCTGCCGTTGCACGATCCCATCCGGGTCGCCGAGGACATCGCCGTCCTCGACCTGGCGTCCGGCGGGCGGCTGAGCGTCGTCCTCGGTGTGGGCTACCGCCCGTCCGAGTACGCCGCCCACGGCAAGGACTGGGCGCGTCGCGGGGCGCTGATGGACGAGTGCGTCGACACGCTCCTCAAGGCATGGACCGGCGAGCCCTTCGACCACCGGGGGACCACGGTGCGGGTCACGCCGAGGCCGTTCACCCAGCCGCACCCGCCGGTGATGATCGGTGGCAGCTCGAAGGTGTCCGCGCGCCGGGCGATCCGGTTCGACCTGCCGTTCGCGCCGGCGGGGCACCTTCCCGACATCGCGTCCTACTACCACGAGCAGTGCGCGGCCAGCGGCGTCGAGGCACGCTGCCGCATGCCGGGGCCGGGGGTGACGATGATGTTCATCCACGAGGATCCGGACGAGGCGTGGGCGACCCTCGGGCACCACCTGCTCCACGAGGCGGTGACCTATTCGGCCTGGCAGACGCCGGACGTCCGCTCTGCCCACCGGTCGAGCGCGACCACTGTGGCGGAGCTGAGGGCGGAGGGGACCTACCAGATCCTGACCCCGGAGCAGGCGCTCGCCCACGGCCAGCACTCCGGGTTCGCCATCCACGCGCTCTGCGGCGGCATGCCGATCGCCGAGGGCTGGCGTTGCCTGACCCTGTTCACCGACAAGGTGCTGCCCTTCCTCAGATGACCACCGCCCCGCGTCCCGGTGCCTGCGCTCCGTGGGCCGCGCGACGCGGCCTGGGCTCCGCCGGCCGGCTGCGTCCCGGCGTCGGCGATACTGCGGTGCATGGTGCCGCCGGCCCGCCACCTGCTGCGGGCGAAGGATCTCGCCGACGCCCGCTACTGCGAGCCGCTCACGGTGGCGGACCTGGCGCGCGCCGCCAGTCTGTCGCCGGCCCACTTCAGCCGGGAGTTCCGGCGGGCCTTCGGTGAGCCGCCGCACCAGTACCTGCTGACCCGCCGGCTCGAGCGCGCCGCGGTGCTGCTGCGCAACACCGACCGAAGCGTGACCGAGATCTGCTTCGCGGTCGGCCTGACGAGTGTCGGATCCTTCACCACCCGATTCCGGTGTGTGTTCGGAATGTCGCCAGGTGCCTACCGGGCGGTGTTCCCGCCCGCGCGCCGCCACATCCGGATCCCGGACTGCGTCGCCCGTGCCTACGGCCGCCCACACAACCGCACGTTCGGAGAAGCCGAGGTCACCGCCCGCGCGTAGCGTCGCCGGCGCGTTCTTCCGCGCAGCCGACCGAGCCGAGGAGACAGCGGTGATCAGGATCGCCAACGCGCAGTTCTGGGTGCACGACCAGGAGGAGGCGCTCGCCTTCTACACGAGGACGCTCGGCTGGGAGGTCCGGTCGGACGTCACCATGAGTGAATGGGGATTCCGCTGGCTGGTGGTCGGCCCGTCCGGCCAGCAGGACGTGGGGCTGGTGCTCATGTCGATCCCGAAGCCGCCGATGTTCGACGTGTCGACCAGCGGCCAGCTCGCCGAGCTGGTGGCCAAGGGCGCCGGCGGGACGCTGTTCCTCGAGACCGACGACTGCCAGGCCTCCCACGACGAGCTGCGCGCCCGAGGGGTGGAGTTCAACGACCCGCCGACCAGGCAGCCCTACGGCATCGACACGTCCTTCCGTGACCCGTCCGGCAACAACATCCGGCTCACGCAGGTCCTCGAGTTCTCGCCCGACCGGACCTGAGCCGGCCGGCTCCGGACCCGGGAGGCAGGTCGGGCGATCCGGACACGGTGAACACCGGTTCGCGGGCGCTCCCCATGACTGCGGGCGTAACAGTGCGCGAACTTGCTTGCGGTATCCGCCGTAGCGTGCCTATTCTCCCTCGAAGTGATGCCCTCCTTGCTCGTGGCCCGCGGTTCCGCGCGGGCCGGTTCGAACACGACGTGATCGTTCTTCCGAACATGATTGGGCTGGGATGTCCGTCCAGACTGTCGGGCCAGGCACGAAGCGGGGGACCGGGCGCGGGTATGAGTCCGCCGGTCGAGGAATAGCCGGAAGGCACGCTACCCGCGGTGTTCCGCCGCACCGCGCGGCAGGCGCTTCAGGGCGACTACCTGGGCTTTTACCCGCGTAAAACGCGCGGCGAAACCCTTCCGGTCCCGACTGGGGGAAGGGTGTTCGCGCCGGTCCTTTCCTTCGGTAGCCGCGGGTGATTCATCGAGTGGCGCGCCATGGATCCGCGGGTGGATTCCAGCGCACGGTGATGTCCTCGCGGGGCCCCGACCTGCACGGGAGAAGCGTTGGCGGGACACGAACACCCCACCTGGCGGGAGGCCCTCACCGGGCTGCCCGAGGCCGAACAGCACCGGCTTCTGCTCGACCTGGTACTCCGGCAGGTGCGCCGGGCCGTGGGCGACGGGCACGGCCCGTTCGACCCGCGGACGCCGTTCGTCCGGCTGGGGCTCGGTGGAGGAAGCACGGCCGGTTTCCGGGACGCCCTGGGCGGCGAGCTCGGCCTGGCACTGCCCGCCACGCTTCTGTTCGACCATCCGTCCCCGGCGCGTCTCGCCGACCATCTCAGGACACGGGTCCTCGACGTACCGGACCACCCGGTTCCGCCTCCGGTCGGGCCGGACCCTTCGGACCTGCCGGACCTGACGATCACGCCGGACCCCCCGGACCTGCCGGCTTCGCGGGCGCCGTCGGCCTCGGCCGCGCCGCCGGACGACCCGATCGTGATCGTGGCCATGGCCTGCCGGTTCCCCGGAGGGGTGCGTAGCCCGGAGGATCTCTGGCGGTTGGTCGCCGAGGGCCGCGACGCCGTCGTCGACATCCCCGCGGACCGCGGCTGGGACCTGGCCACCCACTTCGATCCCGATCCGCGCCGCTCCGGCACCTTCTACACGACCCAGGGCGGCTTCCTGGACGACGTCGCGGGCTTCGACGCGGCCTTCTTCGGGATCTCGCCGCGGGAGGCGCTGGCGATGGACCCGCAGCAGCGGCTGCTGCTCGAGGTCTCCTGGGAGGCGTTCGAGCGGGCCGGCATCGACCCGCTCTCCCTGCGCGGCAGCCGGACCGGCGTCTACACCGGCCTCCCCGTCGCGGACTACAGCCCGCCCTGGCGGACGGCCCCGCCCGTCGTCGAGGGCCACCTGATGAGCGGGACCCTGCCCAGTGTCGCCTCGGGCCGGGTCGCCTACACCCTGGGGCTCGAGGGCCCCGCGATGACGATCGACACGGCGTGCTCGTCGTCGCTGACGGCCATGCACCTGGCGGCGCAGGCCCTGCGCGCCGGCGAGTGCACCCTGGCACTGGCCGGCGGGGCCACGGTGATGGCCACCCCGGACGTCCTGGTGGAGTTCAGCCGTCAACAGGGCCTGGCGCCGGACGGCCGCTGCAAGTCGTTCTCGGACGCCGCCGACGGCACCGGCTGGGCCGAGGGTGCGGCCGTGGTGCTGCTGGAACGGCTCTCCGCCGCGCGCCGTCACGGGCGCGCGGCGCTGGCGGTGCTGCGCGGCAGCGCGGTCAACTCCGACGGCGCGTCCAACGGGCTGACCGCGCCCAACGGGCTGGCGCAGCGGCGGGTCATCCGGGCGGCGCTGGCGAGCGCGGGCGTCTCGCCGTCCGACGTGGACGTCGTGGAGGCGCACGGCACCGGGACCAGGCTGGGCGACCCGATCGAGGCCCAGGCGGTCATCGCCGCCTACGGGCAGGACCGGCCGGCCGACCGGCCGCTGTGGCTGGGCTCGTTGAAGTCGAACGTCGGGCACACCGTCGGGGCGGCGGGGGTCGGCGGCGTGATCAAGATGGTCCTGGCGCTGCGGCACGGCGTGCTCCCGCGCACCCTGCACGTGGACGAGCCTTCGGCCCGGGTGGACTGGTCGGCCGGGCACGTGCGCCTGCTGACCGAGCCGGTGGCCTGGCCGCGCGGAAACGGCGTCCGCCGGGCCGGTGTCTCCGCCTTCGGAGTCAGCGGCACGAACGCCCACGTCATCATCGAGGACGCCCCCCGCGCCGAGCCGGTTCCATCCTGGCTCGACCAGGCCGGGCTCGACCAGGCCGGACCGAATGCCGGCGGCGGTGACCAGGCTGCGGGTGACCCGCCCGGGGGCGATCCCCCGGCGGGCGAGGAGCTTCCGTGGCTGCTGTCGGCCGGGTCGGAGCCGGCGCTGCGCGAGCAGGCCGCCCGCCTGGCGGCCCGGGTCGAGAGCGAGCCTCGGCCGGGCCTGGCCGATGTCGGCTGGTCGCTGGCGGTGGGGCGCGCGGCGCTGGCGCACCGCGCGGCCGTCGTCGCCGGCGACCGGGAGGGCATGCTGCGCGGCCTCGGCGCGCTGGCGCGGGGCGAACCGTCGGCGGCACTGATCCGCGGCTCCGCACGCCCGGACCGCCAGACCGACCGGCTCGCGTTCCTCTTCAGCGGCCAGGGCTCCCAGCGCCCGGGGATGGGCCGGTCGCTGCACGGCCGGTTCCCGGTGTTCACCGAGGCGTTCGGCGCGGTCACCGCCCGCCTCGACCGGCATCTTCCCCGGCCGCTGCGGGACGTCGTGTTCGCCGGCCCGCTCCCGGACGCGGCGCTGGAGCGCACCGAGTTCACCCAGCCGGCGCTGTTCGCGCTCGAGGTGGCGCTGTTCCGCCTGCTGGAGTCCTGGGGCGTGCGGCCGGACGCGCTGCTCGGGCACTCTGTCGGCGAGCTGGTGGCCGCGCACGTGGCCGGCGTGTTCGACCTGGACGACGCCTGCGCGCTGGTCGCCGCGCGCGGCCGGCTGATGCAGGCGATGCCGACCGGCGGCGCGATGGTCTCGCTGCGGGCGTCGGAGGAGCAGGCCCGTGAGCTGATCGCCGAGCTGGGTGCGCGCGCGGCGGCCGCATCCGGTTCCGCGTCGGGAGCGGTGGACGTCGCGGCGGTCAACGGACCGGAGTCGGTGGTCGTCTCCGGAGACCTGCGCCCGGTCGAGGAGATCGCACAGCGGTGGCGCGCCCGCGGCGGAACGGCGACCCGCCTGCGGGTCTCGCACGCGTTCCACTCCGCGCACATGGACGGCATGCTCGAGGAGTTCCGCAGGGTCGCCCACGGTGTGACCTTCCGGGCGCCGGCCGTCCCGGTCGTCTCCAACGTCACCGGCGCGATCGTCGCTCCCGACGAGCTGTGCTCGGCAGAGTACTGGGTGCGCCAGGTCCGGGCCGCGGTGCGGTTCCGCGACGGCGTCGACCGGCTGCACGAGCGGGGCGCGCGGACCTTCCTGGAGATCGGCCCGGACGCGGTGCTCTGCGGCATGGGGCAGGACTGCCTCCCGGCCGGCTCCGACGCCGTGTTCGTCCCGAGCCTGCGCCGTGACCAGGCGGAGCAGCCCGCGCTGGCCCGGGCCGTGGGCAGGCTGTGGATGGCTGGCGCCGACGTCGACTGGGCGGCGTTCTTCGCCGGCGCGCGCCGGGTTGATCTGCCGACCTACCCGTTCCAGCACCGCCGCTTCTGGCTTGGCGACCACCTCGCCACCGCGAACGCGCCCACCGCGGGCACCGCGGGCGAGCCTGCCACCGCGGGCGGCGCGACGCCGGGCCGGCGGCCCGCCGACCGCCGGTACCGGGTCACCTGGACGCCGGTGCCCACGGCGAAGGCCGCGGGGCCCGGCCGGTGGCTGGTGGTGATCCCCGCCGATCTGACCGTGGAGGACGGTGTCGGCGCCTGCGTCGAGAGCTGCGTCCGGGGTCTTGAGGGCAGGGACGCCGAGGTCGTCCGGTTCGAGGTGGACCCCGCCGCCGGTGTCGACCGGAGCGCGCTGGCCACCCGGCTCACCTCGCTGGATGTCCCGCTGGCGGGGGTGCTGTCCCTGCTCGCGCTGGATGTCCGGGAGCTGCCCGGCCGTCAGCCGGTCACCCGGGGCCTGGCGGGCACGCTGGCCCTGGTGCAGGCCCTCGGTGACGCCGGGGTCGCGGCGCCGCTGTGGTGCGTGACGCAGGGGGCGGTGTCGATCGGCGGAGCCGACGCGGTGACGAGCCCACCGCAGGCGCAGGTGTGGGGCGCGGGGCGGGTGGCCGCGCTGGAGCTGCCACGCCGGTGGGGCGGCCTGGTCGACCTTCCCCCGGCCGTCGACGGGACGGCGGCCGACCGGCTCGCGGCCGTGCTCGAGGGCGGGCCGGGCGAGGACCAGGTGGCGATCCGCCCGTCGGGCGTGTTCGGCCGCCGGCTCGCACCGGCCCGAACGGCCCGCACCGACAGCGACAGCGCCGGTGGCGGGTGGCGTCCGCGCGGAACGGTGCTGATCACCGGTGGGACGGGGGCGCTCGGCGCGGCCGTCGCACGGTGGTGCGCGGATGCCGGGGCGGCCCAGCTGGTTCTGACCAGCCGTCGGGGCGCGGCGGCCCCAGGCGTGCCCGAACTCGTCGCCGACCTGGCCCGGCGCGGCGCGGCGGCGACCGTGGCCGCGTGCGACGCGGCGGACGGCGACGCGCTGGCGGAGGTGCTGGCGGCCATACCGGCGGACTGCCCGCTGACCGCCGTAGTCCACGCCGCGGGCGTCGCCGGCGGGTTCACACCGCTGCAGGACGTGGACGTCGCCGAGCTCGCCGAGGTGCTCGCGGGCAAGGCCGCGGGCGCCCGGGTCCTCGACGAACTGGTCGGCGACCGGCCGCTGGACGCCTTCGTGCTGTTCTCCTCCATCGCCGGTACCTGGGGCAGCGGCGGCCAGTGCGGGTACAGCGCGGGCAACGCCTACCTCGACGCGATGGCCGAGTACCGCGGCGCGCGCGGGCTGGCCGGCACGGCGCTCGCGTGGGGGCCGTGGGCGGAGGGCGGGATGGCCGTCGATCCCGCGATCGCGGGCCACCTCCAAGACCGCGGGCTGGTTCCCATGCCGCCGGACGAGGCGGTCGCCGTGCTGGCGGAGGCAATGGGTGACGAGCGGTGCCTGACCGTCGCCGACGTCGACTGGGCCCGGTTCGCCCCGGCCTTCACCGCCGCCCGCCCCAGCCCGCTGCTCGGCGACCTGCCGGAGGTCCGCGCCGTCCTGAACCCTCCCGACCCGTCCACGGGACCCGCCGGTGGACCGGTCGCCGGCGGGGAGGCCGGTGACCGCGGCGTCGACGGGCCGGCGGCGCTGCTCGGGCGCCGGGCCACGATGCGCACGGCCGAGTGGCGACGGTTCCTGCTCGACCTGGTGCGGGCCGAGACCGCCGCCGTCCTCGGGTACGACGCCGCCGACCAGATCCCCGCCGACCGGGCCTTCGTCGATCTCGGGTCCACCTCGCTGACCGCCGTCCAACTGCGGGCGCGGCTGGCTGAGGGCACCGGGCTGCGGCTGCCCACCACCGTGGTCTTCGACCATCCGACGTCGACCGCCCTCGCCGAGTACCTGGCCACCGAGCTCCCCGGCGGCCCCGACGGCGACCCGGCACCGGCCGGGGCGGCGGAACCGGCCTTCGCCGGGAATCACGTGACGCCGGCACCCGGCCCGCACGGCGCGGCCGGGGACGACCCGATCGTGATCGTCGGCATGGGATGTCGCCTGCCCGGCGGGGTGTCGTCCCCGGAGCAGCTGTGGGACGTCGTCTCCGGCGGGCACGACGCGGTGTCGGAGTTTCCGGTGGATCGGG
>NZ_MAXA01000027.1 GCF_001854695.1 Parafrankia soli | reverse complement strand
CAACACGGCCAGGCGCGTAACAGGCGAAGCCACACCAACCTGGCGAGACCCTCAATAGAAGAGGAACCACAATTAAGTTAAATCAAACATCCAATGAGGACCGGCTCGAACGAGAGGCGCTCGGCGGACGGCTCGGCGCGCCGCCAGCCTCACCCTGCGCGAGACCGCGCAGGCGCTCGGCGTCAGCATCGGCACCTGGAGCGCCGTCGAGAACGGTCACACGAGAATCGGCGACGACCGGCTCAGTGCGGCGGCCCGCCTCTTCGGCGCGGATCCGAAGCAGCTGCGCGCGCCGCACACCGTCGTCCCGACGCAGGCCCCGGCCCGAAGCTGGCGGGACTTCCCGCCACTGGAGCTCGCCCCGCCACTGGCCGGCGCGCTCGACGCCTTCGTCGAGCTCGGCTACCACGGCGCGAGCATCCGGGATATCGCCCAACGCGCCGGGCTCTCGGCCCCCGGGGTCTACCACCACTGGCCGACGAAGCAGCATCTCCTCGTCGCCCTGCTCGACCTGACCATGGACGACCTGCTGGAGCGCAGCCGCGCCGCCAGGGCCGAGGGCGACGGGCCGGTCGAGCGGCTCACCATGCTCGTCGAGTGCCTGAGCCTCTACCACACCCACCGTCGCCAGCTGGGCTTCATCGGCTCAAGCGAGATGCGCAGCCTCGCGGAGCCGGACCGCACCCGCATCGCCGCCGCCGCCCACCAGGACGTACAGCACATGGTCGACGACGAGGTGGTCGAGGGGTGTCGGCGCGGGCTGATGGCGACCCCGCTGCCCCGGGAGGCGGCGCGTGCCGTCGTCACCATGTGTACGGCGCTGCCGCAGTGGTGGTCGCCCGCCGGCCGCTACTCCCCCGAGCTGATCGCCAGCCAGTACGTCGACTTCGCCCTGGACGTCGTTCGCGCCATGCGTTGACATCACGCCAGACGACCTCCAGCGTTCAGGCCGATCTACCGAAGGCCGGACACCGCACTGCCACGCCATGCCGTGGCCGCGTCAGGCCGTGGCCGGGGCGTCCAGGTTGCGGCCGGTGTCGGGGTCGAACAGGTGCAGCTGGTGGACGTCCAGCCACAGCTCGGCCTTCTCGCCCTCCCGGATCCGGCTGGCCGCGTCGAGCCGGGCGACCACCTGTTCCGCCTTGCCGGACAGCTCGACCGTGCCCGCGTCGTGGGCCAGCTCCTCCAGGTCGGCGGTCCGGGCCTGCCCACCCGCCAGGGTGAAGTAGGCGAAGCTGTCCGAGCCGAGCCGCTCCAGCACGTCCACCGTGACCGTGAACCGCAGTCCCGGACAGTCCTTCGCCTGCTCCAGCGCCGCGTCCTCGAAGTGCTCGGGCCGCGCCCCGACGATCAGCGACCGGCGGTCGGCCGCCGCCCCGGTCCAGCCATCCAGCAGCCGCCGCTGGCGCTCGTCCGGGACGATCGCCCCGAGAGGGGTGCGCAGCTCGCCCTCCTCGACGGTCGCCGGCACGAAGTTCATCGCGGGTGAGCCGATGAAACCGGCCACGAACACCGTCGCCGGCCGGCCGTACAGCTCGGTCGGCGTGCCGACCTGCTGGATCCGCCCGGACCGCAGCACCGCGACCCGGTCACCCAGCGTCATCGCCTCGGTCTGGTCGTGGGTGACGTACACCATGGTCGTGCCGAATCGGTTCTGGATGCGGGACACCTCGGTGCGCATCTGCACCCGCAGCTTGGCGTCCAGGTTGGACAGCGGCTCGTCCATCAGGAACGCCTTCGGCGAGCGGACGATCGCGCGGCCCATCGCGACCCGTTGCCGCTGCCCACCGGAGAGCTGGGCCGGCCTGCGGTCCAGGTGCTCGGTGAGGTCGAGGACCCGGGCGGCCTCCTCGACCAACCGGTCGATCTCCTCCTTCGGCCGTTTCGCCAGCGACAGAGCGAAGCCCATGTTCTTCCGAACCGACATGTGCGGGTACAGGGCATAACTCTGGAACACCATGGCGATGTCGCGGTCCTTCGGCGCCAGGTCGTTGACCACCTTGCCGCCGATCCGCAGCTCGCCGGAGGAAATGTCCTCCAGGCCGGCGATCATGTTCAGGGTGGTCGACTTCCCGCACCCGGACGGGCCGACCAGGATGACGAACTCGCCGTCCGCGATGGAGAGGTTGGCGTCGTCCACGGCGAGCCGGCCGTCCGGGAACCGCTTGGTGACGTGGTCGAGAACGATGTCGGCCATGGGCGGGCCTATCCCTTCACCGCGCCGGAGGTCAGCCCGGCGACGATCCGACGTTGGAACAGCAGCACGAAAACGATGATCGGGATGGTGATGACGACGGCCGCCGCCGCGATCGACCCGATCGGCTGGGCGAACTGCGACGCGCCGGTGAAGAACGCGATGGCGGCCGGAACAGTCCGCGACTGCTCCGTCGACGTCAGCGAGATGGCGAACAGGAAGTCGTTCCAGCAGAAGATGAAGACCAGGATCGCGGTGGTCACCATACCCGGCGCGGCCAGCGGGGCGATGACCCGCAGGAACGCCTGCCGCGGGGTGGCTCCGTCGACCTGCGCGGCCTTCTCCAGGTCCCAGGGAATCTCCCGGAAGAACGCCGACAACGTGTAGATGGCCAGCGGCAGGGAGAACGTCAAGTACGGGATGATCAGCCCGAGCCAGGTGTCGAAGATGCCGATCTGGCGCCACAGGTTGAACAGTGGGCTGACCAGGGAGATCTGCGGGAACATGGCGATCAGCAGGGCCAGGCCGACGAGCAGCCGCTTGCCGGGGAATTCGAGCCGGGCTATCGCGTAGGCGGCCATCGAGCCGAGAACCACCGCGAGCGCGGTGGAGATGAGCGCGATCCCGAGGCTGTTCAGCAGTGCCCGGGTGAACAGGGACTCGCCGAAGATCTCCCGGTAGTTCTCGAAGGTCCACTCCTGCGGGATGAAGCTGCCGTCGGTGATGCTGGCCGGGGTCTTGAACGACAGCGACACCAGCCACAGCAACGGCACCAGCGACATCCCGACGATGACGAGGTTCGCGGCCGACCAACCGAGCAGCGCGGTGCGGTCCCGCGACGGGCGACGGGCGCGCGCCGCGGCAGGGCCGGCGGCGGGAGCGGAGGTGACGGTGGTCATCAGCGGTGGCCCTCCCCACCGGGCGCGGCGACGCCGAACCCCTTGACGAAAACGAACGCCACGAGCGCCACGACGAGGAAGATGAGCACCGACAACGAGGAGCCGACACCCAGGTTCAGCGCCGTGAACAGGTTGTCGTAACCCAGGATCGACACCGACCGGGTGTCGTACGCCCCGGCGGTCAGCACGTAGATGCTGTCGAAGATGCGGAACGCGTCCAGCACCCGGAACAGCAGCGCGACCAGGATCGCCGGCTTCATCAACGGCAGGATCACCCGGGTCAGCCGCTGCCAGGCGGTCGCCCCGTCGACCTTCGCCGCCCGCAGCAGGTCCTCCGGAACCAGCGCCAGCCCGGCGAGCAGCAGCAGCGCCATGAACGGCGTCGTCTTCCACACCTCGGCCAGGACGATCACGGCGATGCCGTGGACCTGCGAGGTCAGCGGGGCGGCGTCACCGAACAGGCCGGACAGATAGCCGGTGTCCGGTGTCCACGCGTACCGCCAGCCGAACGCGGCCACCACGGTCACGATCCCGTACGGAATGAGGATCACCGTCCGGATCAGCCCGCGGCCGATCAGTGCCCGGTGCATCGCCAGCGCGAGCGTCAGCCCGAGCACGAACTGAATCGCCACCGAGATGACCGCGATGATCACGGTCACCGCGAGTGCCTGCCACCACAGCGGCGAGGTCAGCACGGTCGCGTAGTTCGTCAGCCCGACGAACTCGGAGTCCGCGGGGAACCGCAGGTCATAGCGGTGCAGCGACAGATAGACCGCGTACCCGACGGGATAGCCGGTCACGGCCAGGATGACGACGACCGCCGGCGCGCACAGCGCCCAGCCGAGCCGGCGTTCGGCTCGTGCCCGCGCCGAAAGCGGAGCTTTCCGCCGCGTCCCCGGCTCGCTCGGACTGCGCACGTCGCCGCGCTCCTGCCCTCGCCGCTCGGACAGGCGCCGCGCGCCAGGCTCCGCTCCGTTCGCGGTCACGGCACCAGTCCCTTCGACTCGAGGGCGTCGGCGATCGCCCCGCGCAGCTGCCCGAGCCTGCCGAGACTCGCCGAGGACGGCGGTGAGAGGGTGTGCGCGATCTGCAGCGACACGCTCTGGTAGGCCGGCGTCCGCGGCCGCACGCTGGCGTTCTGTAGCGCCGTGTAGATGGCCGACGCGAACGGGTAGCCGCCGTCGATGAACTCCTGGTCGGTGTAGAGATCCTCGATGGTCGGCGGGAGCCCGCCGTCGATCGCGTCGCGGATCTGGTTGTCCCGGCCGGTCAGGCACTCGATCGCGGCGGCCGCCTCGGCCCGGTGCGGGCTGTAGGCGCCGATCGCGAGGTTGTACCCGCCGATCGTGCTGTGCGACGGCTGACCGGGCACCAGCGTCGGCCACTGCGCCCAGCCGATCTGCTCGGCCAGCCGCGGGTTGTTCTGCCGGGCCGACGGATAGATGAACGGGTAGTTCAGCTGGAAGGCGGCCGAACCCGTCTCGAACGCCAGCCTGTTGTCGTCCTCCCGCTGGTTCGACCAGGACGGGTCGGCGGCCGGTGAGTGCGCCAGCGCCCGGATCGCCTCGACGGCCCGCTGCGCCGGCGTGCCGAGCACCACCTGGGTGCCGTCCTCGTTGAGGATCCGGCCGCCGGCCGAGGCCACCAGCGAGTTGAACAGCACGGTGTAGCCCTCGTACTGGGCGCCCTGGACCTCGACGTAGTGCGGCCTGCCCTGCTCGGCCAGCCGCCGGGCGTCGGCCAGCATCTCGTCCCAGGTCCGCGGCGGCCGCGGCACCAGATCCTTGCGGTACCACAGGAGCTGGACGTTGGTGTTCAGCGGCACGGCGTGGAGCTGGTTCTCCCAGGTGCCGGTCCGCACCGCGGCCGGCAGCATCCCGTCGGTGAGCCGCCTGGCCTCCGCCGCCGGGAACGGCACGATCCAGCCGGCTTCGGCGAACTCGGCGGTCCAGGTCACGTCCAGCGCGAGGATGTCCATCGAGGAGTCCTCGGCGGCGAGCCGCCGCACCAGCTGCTGGCGCTGCCCGTCCGAATCGTTCGGCAGCATGTTGACGCCGATCGTGTACCGGCCGTTCGACGCGGCCGAGCAGTCCGCGGCCGCCTTCGCGAACGAACCGGACGACTCGTTGTAGACGTACCAGGTCAGCCGCACCGGGCCGCGGCCAGCTCCGTCGCCGGAACCGCCGCAGGCGCCCAGGGCCAGCACCGCGGCCAGTACCAGCGCTCCCACGGCGGCCGCCGTGGACCGGCCGCCCCGGCCTCTCGGAGTGCCGCGACTCGGCATGCCGCGGCTCGGGGTGCCGCGGCTCGGCGTACCGCGGGCGGATCCGGGCGTTTCCGGATCGTGGCCGAGATGCCGGCCGGCTCCGTGAGGTTCACGGGGTCGACGGGCTTGTCGGATTCCCATAGGCCGTGCTCACCACCCCACATCGCGCCACCGGAAGCGGCGCGCGGACAGCAGATACTCAAAGCCGGAGGGTGTCCGGCGGCTACCGCGCTGACAGTCGCACCACGTCGTCCCCGGGCCGTGCATCCTACGGTCGGCCGACCGTAGGTGGCTCCGCCATTCCCGGGCGCATGACGACGTAAACGTGCCGTCACGGGAGAATTTCGTAAGGCACACATCCCGCTGCCTTGCGTAAATCGCGCGGGAGCTTCATCTCGGTCTCGATGCTCTCGACCCGTGGGGCTCGCCGGCATCTGGACCGACATCTGGACGCCCTCGCGGATCTCGAGACCGGGTGGGCGGACACGGCGAACGGGCGGACATGCCTGTCAGCGGTCGGACATCGACCCGATCGACCACCGTGAACCAGAGCCGGGACGCATATTCACATCATTCCAGCACGGGCTCCGGTACCCGACTCTCCGCACGTTGATCGTTCGGGACGGTCTGTCGGTCTGGGTCACGGCCTGCCACACCTGGGCTTAACCTGGTATCGACCGGAATAAACGGGGAAGGAGATCTCTCTATGACCAGGTGTCCGCACGCATACTGTCGACGGTCCCGATGAGTGCGCCGGTGGTCGTCGCGGTGGTGGGTGGCGGGGCGAGCGGTTGCCTCGCGACCACCCAACTGGCAAGGTCCGTGGCGGTTACCGGCCGTAGGTTCACGATATTGCTCGTCGAGCCGGACGACGTCGGTGAGGGCCTGGCTTATCGGACGCGAGATCCGCGGCACCGGCTCAATGTCCCGGCCGCGAAGATGAGCGCGTTCGACGATGACCCGCAGCACTTCCTGCGCTGGCTTCGCCGGCACGTCGCGGTCGACTTTCCTTCCGGTGGCTTCGCACCCCCCCAGTTCTACGCCGACTACCTCCGCCACACGCTGGAGGAGACGCTGCGCGCCGCGACCGGGGTGCGCTGCGAGCAGGTGTGCGCCCGCGCGACGGACGTCCGCCGGCACGGCCGCCGGCTGCGGCTGACGCTCGACGACGGGACCAGCCACCCGGTCGACGCCGTCGTCCTCGCGCTCGGGCACGGTGCTCCGACGACGTCGTGGGCTCCGCCGGCGCTGGCCCGGTCGCCGCGGTTCGTCAGTGATCCGTGGCGGGCCGATTCCCAGCCTCGCGTCCCGGCCGGCAGCGACGTGCTCCTTGTCGGCTCGGGCCTGACCATGGCCGACATGGCCCAGCGCTGGAGCTGGGCCGGCGTGCGCCTGCACGTGACCTCGCGTCATGGGCTGCTTCCGCTCCCCCACGCGCTGGACCCGGCGCCGCCGCTCGCCGCCCCGGAGCTGCCCGACGGTCCGGTGAGCCTCGCCCGGGCCCGCCACCTTGTCTTCGATCACATCCGCGCGGCCGGTGGCGACTGGCGGCGAGCCGTGGACGGGCTGCGCCCGGTGACGGCCGAGCTGTGGTCACGGCTGGACGCGGCTGCCCGGTCGAGCTTCGTCGCCACGACGATGCGGCGTTGGGACCAGGTCCGGCACCGCGTCGACCCCGCGGTCCACGCCTGGCTGGAGCAGCGCCGCGCCGAGGGATCGCTGGTCGTGCACGCCGCGCGGGTCGTCGACGCCCGGGAGACCGCGGCCGGCGTCGAGGTCTCGCTGAGTGACGGCTCCCGGGTGCTCGCCGCGGCCGTGGTCAACTGCACCGGTGCGGGCGCCGGCGTGCGGACCAGTCATGATCCCCTGGTCATGAACCTGCTCGCCTCCGGCCTGGCTACCCCGGACAGCCTGGACCTGGGCTTCGCCACCGAGGGGTCCGGGCGGCTGGTCGCGGCCGACGGACCCCGGCCGGCGATCTGGGCCATCGGGCCGTTGCGGCGGGGGGGAGTTGTGGGAGAGCACGGCGATCCCCGAGATCCGCGGCCAGGCGGCCGCGCTCGCCCGCGCCGTCGTGGCCGCCCTGCCCGGGCCACGGGTCGTCCGGCGGGTGCGCGACCCCTATGGCCTGCCCCTCACCGCCAGCCCGGAGGCGGCCGACCGCTATGTCGCCGGGCTCGGCCGGATCCTGCGGGTGCGGTCCGGAGCCGAGACGCTGGCCGTCGAACCGACCGCCGGCCACGCCGTCCACGCGAAGACCCACGTCCACTACGAGACCGGCGACCACGAGGCCGGGCTGGCCTGGTTGGACGGCTGGATCTCGACCTGCGGGTCGGACTCGTCGCACCGGGCGCACTTCGCCTGGCACGCGGCCCTGCACGAACTCGCGCTCGGTGACGACAGCGCGGCCCGCACCCGCTTCTCGACCCAGCTCTCACCGCCGGCCGTCTCCGGGGTCCGGGCACTGATCGACTCGGCGTCGCTGCTGTGGCGCGGCTTCGCGGCCGGCGCCTGGACGTCGGTGGAACTCGGACCGGTGCTGGAGACCGTCCCCGGCACGTTGCTCGTCGATCCGCCGATGCCCTTCGTCGGGCTGCACTCGGCGGTCGCCCTCGCCGCCGCGGGCGACTGCCGCCGACTCGCGCAACTGCGCCGGTCCGCGGCCGCCCGGACCAGCCCGGTGTTCACCGACACCGTCGCGCCACTGGCCGACGCCCTGATGCACCTCCTGCACGGTGATCCCGACCGGGCCACCGACGCGCTGATCGCCCTGCCCGGCGTCGAGCGGCTCGGGGGCAGCGCCGCCCAGCGCGAGATCGTCGAGGACACCACGATCTACTGCGCCATCCAGGCCAACCGACCCAACATCGCCCGGTCACTTCTGCAGAACCGACTCGAGCGCCGCTGCTCCCCCCGCGACGTCCACCGCCGTGCGCAGCTCCTCACCGGCCAGCAGACCGCGCGCTCGTCACCGAGCGAGTGACCGGTGGTTCGACCCGGGCCGGCGGGTGGTGGACGGAGCCTGGAGGCTGTCCGTGCGACCGCTCCTCGTGACCGACCAGCCCTCAGGGTCCGCCCGAGGTGCTCGCGCGCACCCCGGGCTACATGGCCTGGTTCGGCCAGTTCGTGCAGGTAGACGGCGCCGCCCGGCTGCTGACAGACGACGAACGCGATGCCCTGCTTGCCGCGGCGGACAAGACGGGTCGGTCCGGCCCGTGACACTCGCCGAAGCCCGCGGGGTGTCGACGAGGCCGGGGCAGGCGGCACTGACGTGGATCCCTCGTGCCGCAAGGGCCGGACAGCGTACGGACCAGGCCCTCTGTGGCGTCGACCCGGAAGTCGACACTCACCGGAAGCGGGACCTCGCGGGGATACGGCGTGAACTTGCGGGCATGTACGGCGGACGCCCTCGGGGCGGGTGCGGCGACGTCGAGAGGCTGGGGCATCGGTGAAGGCGCTGCGCCACGGAGATCCTGCATCCGTCGGTCCGTTCCAGCTCGCCGCGCGGCTGGGCCGCGGCGGGATGGGTGTGGTCTACCTGGGAGTGGACGCCGCGGGCCGGCAGGCCGCCGTGAAGGTCCTGCGGGACGAGTACGCCGACGATCCGGACTTCGTCCGACGCTTCAGCAGGGAGGTGGCCGCGGCAGCGGCGATCGACAGCCCGCGGGTGGCGCGGCTACTCGATGCCGACCCCCAAGCGGAGCAGCCATGGCTGGCCGCGGAGTACGTCCCGGGATCCGACCTGCTGACGGCGGTCGCCAGGCACGGCCCACTGCCGGCGGACCGTCTGCGGAGACTGGCGATCGAGCTGGCCTCGGCGCTGGTCGCCATCCATCAGGCCGGAGTGGTGCACCGCGACCTGAAACCGGGCAACGTCATGCTGGCCCCCGACGGCGCGAAGGTCATCGACTTCGGCATTGCCGCCGGGCTCCCCGGCACCGTCACCGCGACCGGGGTGGTTCTCGGCAGCGTTGGATACATGGCCCCGGAGCTTCTCGACACAGCCGACCGCCCCGGGCCCGCCGCGGACGTCTTCGCCCTGGGGCTCACCCTCGCCTACGCGGCCGCCGGGAGGGCTCCGTTCGGCGACGGTCCGCTTAGTTCCCTCCTCTACCGGACGGTCCATGCCGAGCCCGACCTGACGGCTCTCCCGCGACACCTGCGAACGGTGGTCGCCGCGACAGTGCGCAAGCAGCCCGACCGCCGTCCGAGCGCGAGCCGCCTCCTCGGCGAATTGTCCACCGTCTCGCCCGCAGGCGGACCCCCGACAGCGCCGATCGCAGAGCCCGCAGAGCCACCCGCAGAGCGTCTGGCCCAGGCTCCGCCGCCCCGGCGGTCCTCCCCCGCTGGTTCCTCGGCAGCATCCTCGCCCCTGCCGTCCGCACGGTTCTCGATCGTGGACCTGGACACCGTTCCCGACGGACTCACCGCCTCCCCACCAGCCGAGCCGGCCACCGCGCACACCGCTGCGGATGCGAGCGGCCGTAGGCGTCGCCGTGCGCTGGTACCCGTCGCCGGGATGCTCGTCGCCCTCGCCGCTGCGGCCAGCCTGCTGGCGGCATCCGACCCTGAAACGGCGGTCCAGCCCCCCGCGGCCGCCCACGGCACCACTCCAAAGGCCATGCACTCCTCGCCGCCGACCTCCCGCCCATCGGCCGCCACAACCGCCCCGCCCGACGCCGAGTCCACGGTTGGGCAGGATGCCGGCTCCTCCGGCGGGGGTGCGTCCACGCACACCACCGGGAGCGCCGCGACCAGCGCGCAAGGTGCCCCGGCCGTGACAGGTCAGCCAGTGGCCGCCGCCCCGGCGTCGGACTGCGCCGCGTCCGGAACCGACGGGGCGGCCTCGGATGGCGCTTGTGAGTCGAACGAGGACGGCGGCGGCTCGCAGACCGCCGCCCGAAACAGGGGCCACGGGCCTCCGCCCTGGGCCGGTCAGTCAGGAAGGCCGGAGGCGCTGCTCTCCCGCTGATCCCAGCCCTCAGGGTGTGCCTGCCAGGGGGATATCGTCCGCGAACTCGCCGCCACCGTCTGACCGCCGGTCGCCGGGATGCGAGCATGCGCTGCTTCCTCATACCGCAACAACGCCCGACAGACCCACTCGGACCGTGCCGCGCAGGAAGTCCACCGGTGTGAGTCAAGGCGCGGCACCGGGCCGCGCCGCATGTATCACCCGAGCAGACGGGCTGGCAGTCAGTCGCGGAGTACGTGTGGTCGACCGCCCAATCTGTACGGTTGCGTCCGCTGTGAACCAAACGTCGCCGCTTCTTTGGAGGTCGGGAGCGGCGCCAGCGCCGACCGGCGGCAGGATTTGCTATCAGGAGCTGACCGCCGCGGCTACGGCGACGACATCATCGATCATTGTCCGGCAGACAGCCGCGGTGGCGGACCAGGGCCTCGGCGAGATCGCGTAGCGTAGCGGGCTGTTGCGTAAGGTAGCGGCAGTACCGTCGGGCTGGGGTACGCCTTCGCCGAGATAGCGCA
>NZ_MAXA01000026.1 GCF_001854695.1 Parafrankia soli | reverse complement strand
CATGTCTGACCCCGAACTGCTCGAGTTGGCCTTCGTGCGCTTTCCGCGGCGGGACGCAAAATATGAGGTCAGATGCGTCGGCTGCAAGCTCAATGAGCCTCAGTTCCAGGAACGTCCCACCTTTTTTCGTGAGCTGGAGGCTTGGCCGAGTCTGAAAGTAATCGCGCTCAAACGGCGGAACCTGCTCGAGTCATTCCGGTCCCTCATCCAGGCGCGTGAGAGCGGCCGCTGGCTGGCCCCCAGCGCGCACGGCCCGACGCCGGTGCCGCCACGCGTGAAGCTGTCACCCGCAGACTGCGAAAGTTACTTCAGAAGCGCCGAGGAGTTCTATGGCCGCATCTTCGCCAGCTTTTCCCCGGAGAAAATCCACGAAGTTTACTATGAGGACCTGCGGGATAGCCCAGGGGAATGCCTGGCGGAGATCTGGGACTTTCTCCGTGTTTCCCCGCATCCGCTGTCGGACTGTCATCTCCTGCAGCGGCAGGAGACGCGCCCGCTCAGCGAGGCGGTGCTGAACTACGACGAGCTGCGCGGCCACTTCCAGGGCACCCCGTACCAGGCTTTCTTTTCGTGAGCGTGATCCCGCCGGGGCAACGCGCAGCGCAGTGGCAGCCGCGTGCCCAGCGGTCCACGGCGATGAAGATAGTGGGGTCTCCTCCGGCTCGTTCCAGTGACGGTTCAGTTGGCTGTAGGGAGCCAGAACTGGGCTGTCGGTGTTGACCCGGGGTTTTAGGCGGCTTGTTCGTATCCGTTGATCAGGCCACCGAGGACAGGCTGGCGCTTGATCCGTTCCCGGGTCAGATCGGCGACGGGGTGGTCGGGCCGTGGTGCCTGAAGGCCGCGGCCGCGGTGGGGGCGTCGCCCTGTTCGCTCACTGGCGGCTGGGGGTGTATCCGAAGGCTGGATGATGGGAGCCGGGTAAACCGAGAGGTTTACGCCCGGTTCTGCGAGAGCCGGGGGGCGCGATTCCCCCGGCTACTCACCTGGGTGGTCCACAACTCGTCTGGGTGTGCGGTGACCCCGAGGATGTGGACGGAGCGGGAGCCGACTTCCATGACGAACAAGCAGTGCAGACGCCGGAGCGTCACGGCGGAGTCAACGTGGAAGAAGTCCACGGCCAGCATCGTCGATACCTGGGTGTGCAGGAATTGCCGCCACGTCGTATCGGTCTGCCGCTTTCGTGATGGGTAGCCGCCTCATTAAAGTCTCTTGGTCATCACTCTTGGTCATCGCTACTAGGCGTAGCGTTATGGCGACGATCGGCTGGTGGGTCGCGGGTCTTTGCCTGAGTTTGCGTTGAAATCGGAGCTGCGGCGAACAGGCCTTGTCAGGCTGGGACATTCCGTTAGAGTTCGACCGGTACTTGTCTCGCGTCTGGTGGGCCTGGAGGAGGCCGTCAGACGCGGGACAACACAACACCTACCCGATGACCCGCGGTCGCGGCTCTCACCGACACGTCAAGGCCGGCGAACCGATGGAGTGCGATGTGGAATACGACGACAAGGTCTGGTGCCCATGAACCGCAAGGTTGCCGTTCTCGGCGGTGGAATGGCCGGGCTGGAGGCCGCGGTCCGAATGGCGGCCCAGCCTGGGATGGAAGTCGAAGTCATCGAAGCCGGGCCGGCGACCCGTCGCCGTCATGTCGACGGGGATACCTCGATCCATCCGGGCGATGAGAAGGTCCGGCGGTGGACCAGCGACGGCTGGGGATTTGGTGCCGGTCTTTCGGAACGACTCGGCGGGCGTTCGCTGTGTTATCACGGTGTTCTTCTTGGGCTCACTTCCAAGGAGTTGGTCGACTGGCATCCCTGCTGGCAGGAGCGGTTAGTCGGTCCGGCCGGCTGCTATGCACAGGTTTACGCAGAACTCAGCCCGAGGTTTCCGGGGCTGGTGGCCTCAGCACAGTTGTCCGCTGCGAGCAGAGTCGGCCTCCAGCACGCTCCACAAGCAGCACGCTATGACAGTCTGACCGGCCGGTTCGAAGCCTATTCGCCGCTATCAGCGGTCCTTCGACTCGCCGCGGCAAGCGACCGCTTCCGCGTCGTCCGTGGCCGTGTGCGGTCCCTGAGGCGCGGTAAGCTCGGATGGGACGTAGAGGTGGCTACCCCTTCTGGCAGCGCTGCGACGAGGCAGGGGTTCGACGCATGTGTCCTCGCGTCGTCCGCTATCGGGAACATCCAGATCCTGGCCCAGACGACAGGGGAGTCGATCACGACTTCCATCACGGACCATTTTTGCGTCGGCGCCCTCGCGCGAATCGAACCCGGTGAGCCCCTGGGCAGCTTTCGACACCCGATGCTATGGACCGGATACCATCCGGTGCCGTCACTGTCCGCCAACATCTTCGTGCAGGAGCGGCCGGCTCTTCCGAACGGTGACCGGCTCATCTCGCTTGCAGCCGTGATCGAACAGGGCAGCGGTCCGGCCGACTTCAGCACGCTCGCGGTCCAGCCGTCGTCGATCGACGGCATTGCCGCTGCCCACATAACGACGGCGATTTCGTCCGCCGATCTCGATCGCATAGGCAAAGTTCGACAGGAGCTCCTGCGCCTGGCAGACGAGATCGCCCAGGGTTCGCTCCTCGACATCACCGCACCGCGTCCCGACGGCGACTGTCTGGTCGGCCCGGCCGACGGCGGAAACCAGGGCGAGGAGTCGCGGAAGTTCGGCGAGGCCGAGGCCTTTCAAGCGTTGCTCGCCGAACCTCTGGCCGGGCGGGTTGCCCAGTTCGAGCTACCGTACGGGTCGTTCGAGCATGAAGCCTGTTCCCACCCGCTCGGCGGTGCACTGAAGGTCACCGTCGACCTCGAGGCCGAGGCGCTTCCCGGCGTCTACCTAGCCGGTCCGGGGAATTTTTCCCGGACCGGCGCGGCCAACCCGGCACTCACCATCATCTCCATGTCGCGTTGGCTCGGCGACTTGCTCGCCGGTTGAGATTCACGTTACCCGGTGGCACACGATATCTATTTCCGCCCCGACTGCCCACCTGTTAAAGGAGGTCGATGATGTCCAAACTCGCCATATCTGGTGGTACTCCGGTTACGGATGAACCGTTCCCGGCCTGGCCCAGCTTCGCGCCGGAGAGTATCGACCGGGCCATGGAGCCTCTCCGCAGCGGCCGGGTGAACTACTGGACCGGTGAACTCGGCCGGCAATTCGAGGCGGAGTTGGCCGCGTATCTCGGTGCCGAGCACGCCATCACTACGAATAGCGGAACCTCCGCCTTGCACACCGCGCTTGCTGCGCTGGGTATCGGGCCTGGAGACGAGGTCATCTGCACTCCGTACTCCTTCGTTGCCTCGGCGTCCTGTGTGCTGCAAGCTGGTGCACTGCCGGTCTTCGCCGACGTCGACGAGTCGCATACGCTCAGTGTGGCCGACGTCGAAAAGAAAATCACTCCGCGTTCTCGGGCGATCATTGTGGTTCACCTCTACGGCGTCGTCGCGGATCTTGATCCGATCATCGATCTGGGCAGGAAGCATGGTTTGTTTGTCGTTGAGGACTGCGCGCAGAGCATCGGCGCGACCTACAAGGGGAGGAAGGTCGGAACGGTCGGCGATGTCGGCTGTTTCAGCTTCTGCCAGAGCAAGCACTTCACCACCGGTGGTGAAGGTGGCGCGATCGTCACCGATGACGAGGACCTGAGCTGGGAATGTCGTTCTCTCCGGGACCACGGCTTTGACGTGGCCAGGAGGATGGGGCTTATGGAACTCGGGCCGGAGTACATCCATCGGCGGGTGGGCTTCAATTACCGGCTAACCGAGATGCAGTCAGCCATCGGAATTTCCGAACTCGCCCGCCTCGACTCRTGGAATCTCCCGCTGCGTCGCGCTAACGGCCGCCAGCTGATCGAGGCCCTCAAGGATCACCCACTGGTGATGCACACCCCGGTGGATACCACAGAACGGGAGAACGCTTTCTGGTGGGCGCCCTTCGTGCTTGACGTGGAGCAGCTTTCGGTCCCTCTGGCAGATTTCGCCGCGGCCATGACCGCGGAGGGCATGCCCTTCACGGCGGTACAACTGGGAGAGATGTACCGAGAGCGCGTCTTCGTCGAGCGCAAGGGCTTCGGGAAGCTGAACTACCCGTTCGACGACCCCAACGCCACCCCGATCGACTATTCAAGGACGAGTTGCGCCACGGCGCACTGGCTCTCGGCACGCACACTCACGCTGTACACCCACCCGGTCTATATCGAGCGGCACATGCAGCAGTACATCACCGCCTTCGAGAAGGTGGCAGAAGCCTTCCAAACGAAGACCCCAACGGGCATATCGTGAGCGATAATCGACAAAGGTACCCTAATTTTCCATCTGGAACAATCAAGACCGGGGAGATGTGCTATTAATATCGAAATCCGGTGGCGGATATGTTGGGAGGCCCAGCTTACGTCGACTGATCAGACGGAGCCGGCGGAACGGGAGACTGCGTGTCGGAAGGAGCCCGAACTGTGACCGGACGTTGCCCGGACAGCACCCTTGTCGGTGGCCAGTCAGGGACTCGCCGCATCGCCCTCACGTTCGACGACGGACCGGATCCTTATTACACGCCCCGAATTCTCGACCTRCTCGCCGAGCAGGAGGTGGCCGCGACATTCTGCGTGCTCGGAACCTACGCGGCCGCGTATCCCGATATCATCTCCAGGATAGTCGCGGAGGGCCATCTATTGGCCTGCCACTCGATGACACACGCCGATCTGTCGCGCTCTGGCGAGCAACAGACACGGTGGGAAATAATGGCGGCGAGCCGGACGCTGCGGGCTGTCGCCCCCACCGCGCGGGTGCAGTATCTACGCACACCGTACGGCCGGTGGAACGACGGGGCGCGGCGTGTGGCCGCCGAACTCGGCCTGCAGCCTCTTGGCTGGACGATAGACCCGCGTGACTGGTCGGCACCGGGGGTGACAGAAATCATGGACGCACTCCGGAGGCAGCTCCATCCGGGTGGGATCGTCCTGCTACATGACGGATGCCTGCCCGAAAAGAAACGTGGCTGCAGCGCCTGCCACCAAGACCAGACGCTGGCGGCGGTGCCGCTCCTCATCCGCGAGTTACGTCACCAGAGCCTCGCCCCCGGTCCTCCGCTGCTGGAGGCGCTGCCCCGGCGGCCGGCTGCCGGTACACCGATGGGATATGGCTGGTAAGGGCACGGGCCGGCGGAGCCGCGGCGACTGACAACCGATCCGCGCCGCCCGCATGAGATCCTACGGGCCAGAATCAATGCCAGCCACAGCCGAGCCATCGAATGAAATGGAATACCCGCGACCCCAACAGGGGCCCTGTAAAAACTGGAAGAGTTTCCTATGAAAACGCAAATTCAGTGGAAAACGTACTGGGAGAATCAGCTCGAACCGGGTGACCACGCGGAACTTGCCGAGTTCTTTCGAAACACCTACGGGGCTGTGGGTGCCTGGAACGCGAAACATTTCGAGGGCAGCCGTAGCTGGGCCGGAGCGCGACCCGAGCTCAGGATAATCGGGTATGACGAGCGCGGAGTGGCAGCGCACTTCGGGGTGCTGCGTCGTTTTATCAGGATCGACACAATCGATCAGCTCGTCGCCGAGGTCGGACTGTACGCTGTACGCTCGGATCTACAGCGATCTGGAATCGGTTATCAATCCGGGATCAACGTGATGATTCCGACGTTGTTGAACCTGAAAGTGCCGTTCGGTTTCGGAACCGTACGCCACGAGTTGCGCGAGCATGTCGAGAAGGCCAGCGCTGCGCTGACAGTCGTGTCCGGAGTCCTGGTGAGGTCTACAAATCTGTGGGACAAGTGCAAGACGTGTGTCGAAGATCTTCTCGTCCTAGTCATTCCGCTTGAGCGCTCCGTGGACGAGTGGCCGGCCGGAGAGCTCATCGACCGGAACGGACCCGAGCTGTGACACTCGCCCATCCGCGCCGGCGGCGCCGGCGGGCGGAACAGGCGTTGAACCTGAAGGTCCTGCCTGTCGTCATAGCCGAGCGCGGCGGACTTCTTCGAGACACGTGGAACGCGTCCACGTCACGGATCTGCAGGAACGACCCGTCGATCGCCTACACTTCCCGCGCCCGCGCTGACTCCAAGATCTTGGAACTCCTCCAGCGCCTTTCCGTAGTCCGTGCGCGAGCTGACCAGCAGGTGGCGGGCAGCGCGGTAGGTCTCGGTCGCGGCAGTTGACGTCTTCGGCGAACTCCTTCCAACCCCGCACAGGGTGGCGCCGAGCCACCCCCGGCTGCTACCCCCGGAAGTTGGTAGAGGGTGTTTGAAAAGGATCAGGATGGGGAAACTGGGGGGTGTCTGAAGCCTCGCGTGGGGGAGGCTGGTGATGGCTGAGCGGCGCTGGTATCCGACTGATCTGTCCGATGCCGAGTGGGAGCTGATCGCTCCGTTGATTCCCGATCCCAAACCCGGTGGCCGGCCGGTGGCGCATGAACGCCGGGAAATCGTGAACGCCCTGGCGTACTGGATACGGGCCGGATGTTCCTGGAGGCTGCTGCCCCATGATCTGCCGCCCTGGCAGACGGTCTACTACTACTGGCGACGGTGGCGGATCGAGGGCCGCTGGGAGCAGATCCTGGCCCGGCTGCGTGAACGTGACCGCACCGGTGGTGGCCGGGACCCGACCCCGGGGGCGGGGATCGTGGACAGCCAGAGCGTCCGGGCCACCGATGGAGGTGGGCTGCACGGCTACGACGGGGCCAAGAAAGTCAGTGGTATCAAGCGACATCTGCTCGTCGACACCACCGGGACCGTGCTGGTGGCCTGCGTCAGCCCGGCCAGCGTGGACGACCGTCAGGCAGCCATGGTTCTGCTGTCCCGGGCCTGCGACACCTGCACCCGGCTCGGGCATGTGTGGGCCGACCAGGGCTACCGCGGACAGCAGTTCCGCGACTGGGCCCAGAGCGCGGTCGATATCGGCGTCGAGATAGTGTCCCGCCGCGACGGTGGATTCCGGTCCACCTGGGCCTGGGCCGGGGACCCCCCACGGCAGGTGCCGATGTTCGCGGTGGTACCCCGCCGGTGGGTGATCGAGCGGACGTTCGCCTGGCTGGTCAAATACCGCCGCCTGTCCAGAGATTACGAATACCTGGCCGCCACCTCCGAGAACKCGATCTACCTGGCGATGAGCATGATCCTGCTGCACCGCCTCGTCGGGAGGCGACCCTGATCCTTTTCAAACACCCTCTAGCAGGCGGGGTAGCCAGTCGACGGCCCGCCTCGGCCGGGTTACTGTGATGCGCCCGACATGACGGTGTGCGCAATGAGGATGGACGTGATGAGTGACATCCGATTACTTCGTCCAGACGACCGCGCGGCCTTGCGAGCCGAACTGCGCACGATCACCCGGCAGGGCGGAGTCTCGGTGGCGTTCGCCGGGGAGGTAGGTGGCAACCGGTTGCGCTTGACGGAGTTCCTGGGCACTCGCACCACCGGCCTGCACAACTTGGAGATCCGTCCCGGTACGGGGCTGGGCGGCCGGGTGATAGTCCAGGGCCGCCCGGTCGGGGTGACCGACTACGCCAGCGCGCGGAGCATCACGCATGACTACGACCGGCCCGTGCTCCACGAAGGTCTCGCCTCGTTACTCGCGGTTCCCGTCCACGCTGGTGGCCGTTGCCGTGCTGTCCTCTACGGCGCGGTGCGCCAGCCCTCCGCGTTCGGCGACCAGATACGGGACGAAATCGTTGCTGCGGGCCGGCGGCTCGCCCACGAGCTCACCATCCGGGACGAAGTCGATCAGCGGTTGGCGATGGCCGAGTCGCTCGCGGCCGTCAGACAGCTGGAGCCCGCGGACGCCGCCACGCTCGAGGAACTCCGTTCGGTGCACTCCGAACTGAGGGCCATCGCCGGAGCCATGTCCGATTCGGTGCTCCAGCGCAGGATTTACGCGGCCGCACAACGTCTCGCCGACGTCGGCGAGAGCGGACCGAAGAACGATCCTAAAGTACGCTTGTCCATACGCGAGACCGATGTCCTCGCCCAGGTCGCCCTCGGCTGCACCAATGCCGAGGTCGCAGACCGGCTTTCGCTTTCCCATGAAACGGTTAAGGCATACCTGCGATCCGCCATGCGGAAACTGGACGCGGGCACACGCCACGAAGCCGTCGTTCGTGCCCGCAAGGCAATGCTGCTCCCCTGACCTCGCCCGACGGGTGAGAGCCGTTGAGGTGGTACCGAGTCCGGACTGGTCACCCAGCCGGATCGGTACCACCTGCCGCAGCGGAGTCTAATTCGCCGGAGTCAAGCACCCCTCTCCGCGGTACACCGGACAAAACGACGTGCTCTTCCGCACCGGGCTCCACAGAACGGTGCCGAGTCTCGGCTGGTCTTACGCGTCATCCGAAACTCCTCGGCCACCTCCACCTGGGCCCATCCCCTGGCGAACTGGTCAGACGCGGCCATCCGGCCCTGTTCACGTTTCTCCTGCTCGGCGGCGGTCAACCCACCCCCAGTCGGGTACCTCATATCTACGGCTACCCGACCCGCCCATGGCTGCCACTGATCACCAGCGACTTCACGCATTAAAGATCAAAAAGCAGAGGTTACGGCCATTGCGTCTCACCTCACGGCTGATCACAGGCTGGTGGTGATTCATTCGGCTCGCGATCTCCTGATGCGACAGACCCGCCTCCAGTTCCCTGAAGATCTCCTCCCGATCCGCGAACGTTAGCTCCCGGCCTCACACCCAGCCCCCCGATCAGTAGATAGCCCTTCTACCAGAGCTGACGCGACGACCGGTTGAGACTGCCGACCGCTTCTGGTTTTCCGGGCCTTCCTTCGGTGGCGCGCTCGGTCACCTCGGAGGGATCGGGCCGTGAGGGCGGAGATTTTCCCATGATTGGCGACGAAGCGAACCGCCCAGTCGCCGGAATCGCGGCCACGTGCAACATCGTGGTGACTGAGTGTCAACGACCGAGTGCCGTAGGAAATCGATCCG
>NZ_MAXA01000025.1 GCF_001854695.1 Parafrankia soli | reverse complement strand
GCCGGCGGGAGGCTGGTGACGGTGTCCTCGACCAGGATCGAGACGTGGTACTGGCCGCGGGCGTTCCGCGACACCGTCACCYGCGASGGCGYYGCRCCSTCGGGCAGYGGACGCGACCAGACGATGTCCMASGGCCGGTCCTGCTTGGCCAGTGTGATGTTCCCGTTCCGGTAGGTGAAGCAGTTCCGGAAGTAGGTCGCCGAATCGAGGCTCCTGCCCTTCTTCTYGAAGGACGGATATCCGGCCCGYTTYTCYCAGAAGTTCACGAACGCCGTCTGCAGATGGCGCAGCRYGGCCTGCAGCGGCCCTTTCGACGGTTCGGCCAGCCACGCCGTCTCCGTGTCCCGYTTCCACRCGGTGAGCATYCTGTCGGTCTCCGCGTGCGTGACCCTGCGCCGCTCCYSGGTCCAGGCGCGGGACCGTTCGGYCAGCGCCCGGTTGTAGACGTAGCGGACACAGCCGAAGGTACGGGCCAGCTGCGCGACCTACTCGGGATTCGGGTAGAAGCGATAACGATATGCCCGCTTCACCACCCGAGAACCAATACCTGGCAGAATAGCCCACTTCCCTGTCGCTCTGTCGTTGATGCGCTAACCCTGCCCTGAAGGACAGGGCTTGCGTGCTACGTGTCCCGGTCAGCTGCGGGCGGCGGCGGCGGCCGGCGCGAGCGCGTCGAGATCGAGGTTCAGCTCGAGGACGTCGACGCTGCGCTCGCCGATGAAGCCCAGGGCCCGGCCGGTGGTGTTCTCGTTGACGAGGTCACGGACCTTGCCGGCGGGCAGGCCACGTTCGCGGGCGACCCGCGGGATCTGCAGGTCGGCGTAGGCGGGGCTGATGCCGGGGTCGAGGCCGCTGCCGCTTGCGGTCACCGCGTCGGCGGGCACGGCCGGGGTCTCGGGAGCGTTGCCGCGGACGAGGACCCGCTTACCCGCGGCGATGTCGTCGCCGGGGGCGCGGCAGGCGACCGCGACTCCCTGGTAGGTGGCGAGGAACGGGGTGGCGGGGCAGGCCTCGTTGGCGCTCACCACCCGGATGATCGGGCCGGCGGGACCGGGGCCGGCGTGGTAGACGGCGAGGACGGCCCCGACGCCGGAGGCGGTGCAGTACTTCCGGCCGCCGTCGACCCCCTCCCGCTCGCCGATCGCCAGGCTGCGTTCACAGACCTGGGTGAGCAGGCTCTGCCGGCTCTCGTCCTCGGAGGTGGCCAGGTCGTCGGGGGTGTCGACGACATCCTCGGGCCCGAGGTTGGACGCCGACGTGGCGGTCGGGTCGTAGCCGTCGCCCGCGGCGGAGGGCCGGCTCTGGAAGTACGCGGGCAGCGCGTTGCCGTCGCTGTCGGTGAACGACTGGCCGATCAGGGAGGAGCCGACCCGCTGGCCGGCGGCGTTGGTGACGAAGGACCCGTCCGCCCTGTCTTTCAGGCCGGGGAGCTGGGCCAGCGCCAGGATCGCCAGCGGGTAGGCCAGCCCGAGCAGGACGGTGAGGACGAGCAGGGCGCGCAGCGCCGCGAGGTGCTGGCGCAGCCAGGACGGAAGCCGAGTCGACATGGTTCAGCCCACTCCCGGGATGAACTGGACGAGAAGATCGATGACCTTGATGCCGGCGAACGGGACGACGATCCCGCCGAGGCCGTAGACGTAGAGGTTGCGGCTGAGCAGCTTCGACGCGCTGGCGGGGGTGTAGCGCACACCGCGCAGCGCGAGCGGGATCAGCGCGACGATGACGAGGGCGTTGAAGATGACCGCGGAGAGGATCGCCGACTCGGGGCTGGCCAGCCGCATGACGTTGAGCCTGTCCAGGCCGGTGTAGACGCCGGCGAACATCGCCGGGATGATCGCGAAGTACTTGGCGACGTCGTTGGCGATGGAGAAGGTCGTCAGCGCCCCGCGGGTGATGAGCAGCTGCGTGCCGATCTCGACGATCTCGATGAGCTTCGTCGGGTTGCTGTCGAGGTCGACCATGTTGCCGGCCTCCTTCGCGGCCGACGTGCCGGTGTTCATGGCCACCCCGACGTCGGCCTGCGCGAGCGCGGGCGCGTCGTTGGTGCCGTCGCCGGTCATCGCGACGAGCTTGCCGCCGGCCTGCTCCCTGCGGATCAGCGCGAGTTTGTCCTCCGGGGTGGCCTCGGCGAGGAAGTCGTCGACACCCGCCTCGTCGGCGATCGCCTTCGCGGTGAGCGGGTTGTCCCCGGTGATCATCACGGTGCGGATACCCATCCGGCGCATGGCGTCGAAGCGCTCCCGCATGCCGGATTTCACGACGTCCTTGAGCTGGATGACACCGAGCACCCGCGCGGCCGGGCCGGACGGGCCGTCGACGACCTCACCGACGACGAGCGGGGTGCCGCCCGAGGCGGAGATACCGTCGACGATCTCTCCGACCTGGGCGGGGACCTGCCCGCCGTTCTCCCGCACCCACCGGGTGACCGCGCTGGCGGCACCCTTGCGGACCTGCCGGGCGCCCGCCGTGGCGGCGGGCACTGCGCCGTCCGTGGGCTCGGGCGCCAGGTCGACGCCGGACATCCTGGTCTGGGCGGTGAAGTGCACGAACGTCGCGTGCGCCAGCTCGCCCGGGGTGCGTTCGCGCAGGCCGTGGTGCTCCTTGGCGAACACGACGACCGAGCGGCCCTCGGGGGTCTCGTCGGCGAGCGAGGACAGCTGCGCGGCGTCCGCCAGCTCCGCCTCACTCACGCCGCCGACGGCGAGGAACGCGCTGGCCTGCCGGTTCCCCAGGGTGATGGTGCCGGTCTTGTCGAGCAGCAGGGTGTTGACGTCGCCGGCGGCCTCCACCGCCCGGCCGCTCATCGCGAGCACGTTGCGCTGGACGAGCCGGTCCATCCCGGCGATGCCGATCGCGGAGAGCAACGCCCCGATCGTGGTCGGGATCAGGCAGACCAGCAGGGACGCGAGCACGATCCCGGTGATCCCGTCACCGGTCAGTGTCGAGGTGTCCGGCAGCGCGGGCTGCTGCGCCTTCGAGTAGATCGCCAGCGGCTGGAGCGTCGCGACGGCCAGCAGGAAGATGACGGTGAGTGCGGCCAGCAGGATGTTGAGCGCGATCTCGTTCGGCGTCCTGCGCCGGTTCGCGCCCTCGACCAGGGCGATCATCCGGTCGATGAAGCTCTCCCCGGGCTTCTGGGTGATCCGGACGACGATCCGGTCGGAGAGCACCCTCGTCCCGCCGGTGACCGAGGACCGGTCACCACCGGACTCCCGGATCACCGGCGCCGACTCGCCCGTGATCGCCGACTCGTCGACGCTGGCGATGCCCTCGACGATGTCACCATCCCCGGGGATGAGCTCCCCCGCCTCGACCACGACCAGGTCGTGCTGGGCGAGGCGCGGCGCCGGCACGCTCTCGACCGCGGCGCTCTCGACGGGCTGGCCCGCGCGCCAGCCGACGAGCCGGCGGGCGACGGTCTCGGTCCTGGCCCGGCGCAGGGCGGCGGCCTGCGCCTTGCCGCGCCCCTCCGCGACGGCCTCGGCGAGGTTGGCGAAGATCACGGTGAGCCACAGCCACACGGTGATCAGCCAGCCGAACGCCGACGGGTCGGTGATCGCGAGGACGGTGGTGTACGCCGCGCCGACCTCGACGATCAGCATGACCGGGTTGTGCCACAGGGTGCGCGGGTCGAGCTTGCGCACCGCGCTGGGCAGGGACGTCCAGAGCTGCTTCGGGTCGAGCAGACCGCCCCCGACCCGCCGCGGTCGGGCCGGCGGCGTTTCCCGCCGGCCGGCGGCGCTGGCGCTGTCCTGGTGCGCGGCGATGGTGGTGGTACTCATCGGTCAGTGAATCCCTTCCGCGAAGGGCCCGAGAGCCAGCGCGGGAAAGAAGGTGAGCGCCACGATGATCAACGTGACGCCGGTGAGCATCCCGACGAACTGGGGCCGGTGCGTCGGCAGCGTTCCGGCGGTGACGGGTACCGGCGTCTGCCGGGCCAGCGAGCCCGCCAGGCCGAGCACGAAAATCATCGGGAGGAACCGGCCGAACATCATCGCCAGCCCGAGCGCGGTGTTGTACCAGGTGGTGTTCACCGTGATTCCGGCGAAGGCCGACCCGTTGTTGTTCCCCGCGGAGGTGAACGAGTAGAGAACCTCGGACAGGCCGTGCGCGCCGGAGTTGAGCATGCCCGCCCGCTGGCCGGGCAGCGCCATCGCGGCCCCGGTGCCGAGCAGCACGATGATCGGCGTGGTCAGGAAGTACAGCGACGCGAACTTCATCTCCCGTGCGCCAATCTTCTTCCCGACGTACTCCGGGGTCCGCCCGATCATCAGCCCGGCGACGAAAACCGTCACGACGGCCAGGACCAGCATTCCGTACAGGCCCGATCCGACACCGCCCGGCGCCACCTCGCCCAGCATCATGTTGAACAGCAGGGTCGCGCCACCGAGACTCGTGTAGGAATCGTGGAACGAGTTCACCGCGCCGGACGATGTCAGGGTCGTGGCGGTGGCGAACAGCGCCGAGTTCGCGACGCCGAACCGGGCGTCCGTCCCCTCGGTGGCCGCGCCGACGGCCTCGGGGACGGTTCCGTGGTGTGYGACCTGGAAGGCCATGTTCACCGTGAGGCTGCCCAGCGCGATCAGCGCCATCACCGCGACGATCGCCAGGCCCTGACGCTTGTCCCCGACCAGCCGGCCGAAGGTGCGCGGCAGCGAGAAGGCGATCATCAGCAGGAGGTAGATCTCGAACAGGTTCGTCCACGCCACCGGGTTCTCGAACGGATGCGCGGAGTTGACGTTGTAGAAGCCCCCGCCGTTGGTACCGAGCTCCTTGATGACCTCCTGGCTGGCCACCGGCCCCCCGGTGATCGCCTGCCGGCCGCCGGCCACGGTCGTCACCACGTGGTTGCCGTGCAGGTTCTGGACCGCCCCACCGGCGATCAGCACGATCGCGCCGAGGACGCAGATCGGCAGCAGGATCCGCACGATCGTCCGCGTCAGATCGACCCAGAAGTTGCCGATCTCGTCGCCGGTTCCCACGACACCATCCATGCTGCCCGGACCCGCCGCGACCGGCGCGCGCCGGCGGGCGAAGCCCCGCACGACGGCGATCGCCACCGAGATGCCGACCGCGGCCGAGGCGAAGTTCTGCACCGCCAGGCCGGCCATCTGGGTGAAGTGCGACATCGTCGACTCACCCGAGTACGCCTGCCAGTTCGTATTCGTCGTGAAACTCACGGCCGTGTTCCAGGCCAGCGCCGGCGACACCCCGGAAAAGCCCAGGTCCCACGGAAGATGGTCCTGGACCCGCTGCAACAGGTACAGGAACAGCACGGACACGGCGGAGAACGCAAGAACGCTGCGGGCGTACACCGTCCACCGCTGGCCCGCGTTCGGATTCACACCGGTCAGCCGGTATATTGCCCGCTCCACCGGCAGATGCTTCTCGCTGGTGTACACCCGGAACATGTAGTCGCCGAACGGCCGATACGTCGTGGCGAGGGCGCCGACCAGCAGCAGCGCCACCAGTATTCCGGCCACCGTCATGGACACTAGAAGCGCTCCGGGAACAGCAGGGCCGCGACCATGAGAACTCCCAGGACGATCGCCAGCACCAAACCGGCGACGTTCTCCGCGGTCACAGCCGCTCAACCCCCCGCAGAACAAGCGCCAACAGCGCGAAACAGGCGACTGTCAGCGCGACGTACACGACGTCGAGCACGGTTCCTCCTCAGAGCATCGACGGCCCCGCCGTCCCTCCTGTCACTGGCGTCCAGAACTCGTGGCGCGGGGCGAGCGACGTCAGTAAAGCGTGACCAATGGTCAGATTGACGATCTCTCACAGGTTTCTAACGGCGACGCGGCGCTTTCTAACAGGACAGTAACGGCGATCATGAGAAACGCCGGGCGGGGCCGCGCCGGAGCCTTTCGCCGACCCCCGCGCCGGCCGCACCATGGGTGGGTGCCACGAGGAACCCTGCGGATCTACCTGGGCGCCGCGCCGGGCGTCGGCAAGACCTATGCCGCGCTCGACGAGGCCCACCGCCGCTCCGAACGGGGCACCGACGTCGTCATCGGCTTCGTCGAGACGCACGGCCGCCCGCGCACGGCCGCGATGCTCCACGACCTGGAGATCGTCCCCCGCCGGACGCTGACCTACCGGGGCGGCTCGTTCACCGAGATGGACCTCGACGCCGTCCTCGCCCGACGCCCCAAGGTCGCCTTCGTCGACGAGCTGGCACACACCAACGTCCCGGGCAGCCGCCATGCCAAGCGGTGGCACGACGTCCAGGAGCTGCTCGCCGCCGGCATCGACGTCATCTCCACCGTCAACGTCCAGCACCTGGAGTCGCTCAACGACGTCGTCGGGACCATCACCGGCGTCCCGCAGCGCGAGACCGTGCCCGACGACGTCGTCCGCCGCGCCGACCAGGTCGAGCTCGTCGACATGGCCCCGGAGGCGCTGCGCCGCCGGATGGCGCACGGCAACGTCTACGGGCCCGAGAAGGTGGACGCGGCGCTGGCCAACTACTTCCGCGTCGGCAACCTCACCGCGCTGCGCGAGCTCGCCCTGCTCTGGCTGGCCGGCAAGGTCGACGACCAGCTCGACCGCTACCGCGCCGACCACGGCATCGGCGGGACGTGGGAGACCCGCGAGCGCGTCGTGGTCGCCCTCACCGGCGGCCCGGAGGGCGACACGCTGATCCGCCGGGCCTGCCGGATCGCCGCCCGGGGCAAGGGCGCCGACCTGCTCGCGGTGCACGTCGCCCGCTCCGACGGCCTCACCGGCGCCGACCCGTCCGCGCTGGCCCGCCAGCGGGCGCTGGTGGAGAGCCTCGGCGGCAGTTACCACCAGGTGATCGGCGACGACGTCCCCACCGCGCTGCTCGAGTTCGCCCGGGCCGAGAACGCCACCCAACTGGTGCTCGGCGCCAGCCGCCGCGGCCGCCTCGCCCGCATCCTCAGCCCGGGTATCGGCGCGACCACGACGACCAGGTCCGGCTCCATCGACGTCCACATGGTCACCCACCCCGAGGCGTGGGGGCACCGGCCGGCCCCGGCGGGCGGTGCGGACGCGGCGGCGCACCGGCCCGCCCGGACTGGCTGGCCCGGCTGGCGGCTCCCCCGCGGTCGGACGGCCCTGGAACCCCGCCGGCGGATCATCGCCGCGGGGCTCACGCTGGCGCTCGTCCCGGCGCTCACCGCCGGGCTCGCCGCGAGCCGCGGCACGTTCAACCTGACCACGGAGATGCTCGCCTACCTGCTGATCGTGGTCACGGTGGCGCTGGTCGGCGGGTTCGGGCCCGCGCTGCTCTGCGCCGTCGCGAGCTCGCTGCTGCTCAACTACTACTTCACCGCGCCGGTGACCGAATGGACCATCGCCGACGGCGACAACGTGCTGGCGCTGCTCGGGTTCGTGCTCGTCGCCAGCCTGGTCAGCCGGGTGGTGTCCACCTCCGCCCGCCGCTACGAGCAGGCCGTGCGTGCCTCCGCCGAGGCCGCGACCCTCTCCGTGCTGGCCGGCAGTGTCCTGCGCGGCGAGGACGCGCTGCCCGCCCTGCTCGCCCGGGCCCGGGAGACGTTCGGGATGACCTCGGTGACGTTGCTCGAGCGCACCGACGACGACCAGGTCGGCGGGGGATGGAGCCCGGTCGCGACCATCGCCGGCACAGGTTCCGACAGCGCGAGCGGCGCCGGGCCGGGAGCCTCCCAGGCGGGCGACGGCGACGGCAGTGAGATCGTCGACATACCGGTACGGGACGACCTGCGGCTGGTGCTGACCGGGCGGTCGCTGCCCGCCGCCGACCGGCGGATCCTCACCGCCTTCGCCGCCCAGGCCGCCGTCGCCCTCGACCAGCACCGGCTGCGCGAGGCGGCGGCCGAGGCCGCACCGATCGCGGCGGCGGACAAGGTCCGCACCGCGCTGCTCACCGCCGTCAGCCACGACCTGCGGACCCCGCTGGCCGCGGCGAAGGCCGCGGTCAGCTGCCTGCGCGGGTATGACATCACCCTCACCGACGACGAGGAGGCCGAGCTGCTCGCCACCGCCGACGAGTCCCTCGACAAGCTGACCCGCCTGGTCGAGAACCTGCTCGACATGTCCCGCCTGCAGGCCGGTGCCCTGAGCGTCTTCCCCCGCGCCGTCGGACTCGACGACATCGTCCCCCCGGCGCTCGACGAGATCGGCCCGGCCGCGAACCGGATCGGCGTGCGGGTCCCCGACGACCTGCCGGACGTCCGGGCCGACCCGGTGCTGCTCGAGCGGGTCATCGTCAACCTCGTCACCAACGCACTGCGGTACGCCCCCGCCGACACCCCGCCGGTGATCACCGCCAGCGCGCTCGGGGACCGCGTCGAGCTGCGCGTCGTCGACAGCGGGCCCGGCATCCCGGTGCGCCAGCGCGACAACGTCTTCCAGCCGTTCCAGCGCCTCGGCGACCGGGACAACACCACCGGGGTCGGCCTCGGCCTCGCGCTCTCCCGCGGCCTGGCCGAGGCCATGGGCGGCGCCCTCACCCCCGACGAGACACCCGGCGGCGGGCTCACCATGGTGCTGTCGCTGCCGGCCGCACCCAACCCGACCGCCGTGACCAACCCGATCACCGCACCGCTGGACGTCCCCACCGGCCCGGCCGCGGACGACCGGGCCGGGTGAGGCGGGCGCGGCACGCCGTGCAGCACCGCGGCGATGATCGCGCCGATGGCGGGACCGGCGGCCCGGAGCGGAGCCCACAGGTCGCTGGCCACCAGCCGGCCGTCCGAGGTGTGCGGAGCGGGCCGCCCGGGAACTGCAAAGGCGTGTCCCAGCTGACGACACGGCCGAACGCGGCGCGCCGCTCGCTGCCCGATCTGCTGCGCTGGCTCGACGAGCTGCGCCGGCGCGGCCAGGTCCACCGCGACGACCGGCAGCGGTGCTGGCACGTGCTCGGCCATCCCGAGGCGGGCGCCGTCCTCGCGGACCACCGCTCGTTCTCCTCGGACCTGCGCGGCCTGCTGCCGCGGCAGGAGGACATGCCGGAGTACGACCTGCGGGAGGGCAGCTTTCAGGAGGACGTGGAGCTGTTCCAGCGAGGCAACTTCGTCCGGCTCGACCCGCCCGAGCATCACCGGCTGCGCGGCCTGGCCAGCCGGGCGTTCACCCCGAGAACGGTCGCCGGGCTGGCCCCGCGCATCGCCGAGGTGACCACCGAGCTGCTCGACGCGACCGGCGGGCGGACCCGCCTCGAACTGATCGACGATCTCGCCTACCCGCTGCCGGTCATCGTGATCGCCGAACTGCTCGGCCTCCCCGCCGCCGACCGCCCGATGTTCCGGCGCTGGGCCGACGCCCTGTTCGACCGGGAGGTCGCGGACCCGGACCAGCCGCTGACCGAGCTCGCCGCGGCGAGCACCCGAGCCGCCGTGCCCGTGCTGCGCGAGATGAACGCCTACCTGCTGGACCGTATCCGGGCCTGCCGCGCCCACCCGGGCGACGATCTCACCGGCCGCCTGGTCCAGGTCGAGGTCGACGGCCAGCGGCTGGCCGACGAGGAGATCGTCGGTTTCGTGGGCCTGCTGCTGCTGGCCGGGCACATCACGACCACGGCGACTCTCGGCAACGCCGTCCTGGCCCTGGACGAGCATCCCGGCGCGGCGGCCGAGCTGCGTGCCGAGCCGGAGCTGCTGCCGGCGACGATCGAGGAGGTCCTGCGGCTGCGGACCCCGTTCCCGCGGCTGGTGCGGCGGGCCGTCGCCGACACCCGGGTGGGTGATGAGGTCATCCCGGCCGGCGCGGTGGTGACGGTCTGGCTCACGGCGGCGAACCGCGACGAGCGGGTCTTCGCCGAGCCCGACCGGTTCGACCCGCGCCGCGCGCCGAACCCGCACATCGCCTTCGGGCAGGGCATCCACTTCTGTCTCGGCGCCCCGCTGGCGAGACTGGAGGCGAGGACGGTGCTGGGCATCCTGCTCGGCCGGTACCCCGACATCGCGGTCGCCGCCGACGTCCCCGTCAAGCACCGCGACCCGTGGGCGATGGTCAGCGTCAACAGCCTGCCCCTGGACGTCCGCCCCCGCTGATCGCGGGCCGCCGCGGCGCTCTCCTCGGCACCGACTCGCCCCAGGTGAACGCCCGATCCGGCATTCCGCCGGACCTGCGACTTCAGCGCTGGGCCGAGCCTTCCACGGATACACACTTGCCGCCGCCGACCGGCGTGTGTTAGACATCTGCCCAAGACGTTTGAGCGACTGCCAAATACGCCGTGTGCCGTCCGCTCCCGCCCTTTGGAAGGGACGCAGGTTGACCGACTGGACGACGACCGACTTCTTCAATGACGAGTCACTCGCCGAGAATCCGTACCCCTATTTCGACGAGCTGCGTTCGGTGTGCCCGGTGCTGCCTTTACCGCATCTCGGAGTGGTGGCTGTCACCGGTTACGACGAGGCGCACGAAGTTTACCGCGACGTCGACACGTTCTCGTCGTGCAACTCGGTCGTGGGCCCGTTCGCGACATTCCCGGTCCCGTTGGAGGGCGACGAGGTCGGGGCCATCATCGACCGCCACCGCGACCAGCTGCCGATGAACGAGCACATGGTCACGATGGACCCCCCCATGCACACCCGCGAGCGGGCACTGGTCATGCGCATGCTCACCCCGAAACGTCTCCAGGAGAACGAGGCGTTCATCTGGCGTCTGRCCGACCAGCAGCTCGACGAGTTCATCGCGGACGGCCGGTGCGAGTTCATCCGGGCGTACGCACAGCCCTTCTCCATGCTGGCGGTGGCCGACGTCCTGGGCGTTCCGGAATCCGACCACCAGCGGTTCCGCGAGGGATTCGGGCTGACCGTCAGCCCCGGCCAGATCGGCGCCGGCGAACAGACCG
Organism: Parafrankia soli; assembly: GCF_001854695.1. Lineage (GTDB taxonomy): Bacteria > Actinomycetota > Actinomycetes > Frankiales > Frankiaceae > Parafrankia > Parafrankia soli. The sequence goes on along the minus strand of NZ_MAXA01000025.1, from coordinate 16,147 downwards.
ACGGCGAGCTGAACGCGCTCGGCTGGCTCGACGCCTGGTTCGCCCGCTACATCGAGAGCAGGCGGCACGAGCCGCGCAACGACGTGCTGACCCAGATGGCGGCGGCAACCTACCCGGACGGGACGACGCCCGAGGTGATCTCCGTGGTGCGGGCGGCCACCTTCCTGTTCGCCGCCGGGCAGGAGACGACGGCGCGCCTGCTCGGCGCCGCGCTGAAGTTCATCGCGGAGAACCCGGGCCTCCAGGAGGAGATCCGGGAGCACCGCGAGCGCATCCCGGACCTCATCGAGGAGACGCTGCGGGTCGAAAGCCCGGTGAAAGCCGACTTCCGCCTGGCCAGGCGAACGACGACCATCGGTGACGTCGAGGTGCCGGCGGGCACCCCGGTCATGCTCCTCAACGGCGCGGCCAATCGGGATCCGCGCCAGTTCGAATGCCCGGCGGAGTTCCGCATCTCCCGCCGCAACGTCCGCCAGCACATCGCCTTCGGACGCGGAATCCACTCCTGCCCCGGCGGCCCCCTCGCCCGCGTCGAGGGTCGCATCAGCCTGGAGCGGATCCTCGACCGGACCAGGGACATCCGGATCTCCGAGGAGCACCACGGCCCGCCGGACGCACGGCGCTTCGACTACGAACCGACCTGGATCCTGCGCGGCCTGACCAACCTGCACCTGGAGTTCACCCCCGTCGAGTCGGCCCGATGACCCGCGTCGCCGTCGTCACCGGCGGGGCGTCCGGTTCGGTCTCGGTGTGGCCCGACTGTTCCTCGCCGACGGCCACCGCGTCGCCGTCCTGGACCGCGACGGCCGGGCGGCCCGGGCGGCGGCCACCGAGCTCGCCGCCATCGGAAAAGTGTTGGCCGTCGAGGCCGACGTCGCCGACCGCGAATCCGTCGATGCCGCCTTCGAGCAGGTCCGCGCCCAGCTCGGGCCCGTGGAGATCCTGGTCACGAGCGCCGGCATCGAGTCCTTCAATCCGCTGCTCAGCATCACCGCGGACGTCTGGAACCGCATCATCGCCGTCAATCTCACCGGGACGTTCAGCTGCGTGCAGGCCGCCGTACCCGACATGATCGCCGCGGGCTGGGGCCGTATCGTCACGATCTCCTCGTCGAGCGCCCAGTCCGGCGCGCCGAACCTGGCGCACTACACCGCGTCCAAGGGTGGCGTCATCGCCCTCACGAAATCCCTGGCTGTCGAGCTCGCCGGCCACGGCATCACCGCCAACACCATCCCGCCGACCCTCGTCGACACTCCGATGGCCCGGCAGGGGGAAGCCAACGGCGACATCCCCGGCATCGACGTGGTCGCGACCATGGTGCCGCTCGGCCGTGCCGGCACCCCCCAGGACATCGCGGCGGCCTGTTCGTTCCTGTGCTCCGAGGGGGCCGACTACATCACCGGTCAGGTCATCGGCGTGAACGGTGGAGTGTATATTTGATCCAAAATGTCCACAGGCCGGGTTCGCGACCAGCGGCCCCGGGTGGGATATGACAGGGAGATGGTCAGCCAACGCCAAGCTGGTTCAGCTACGTCGAGCACCCGCGACCAGCTGCTCGACGCGGCGGAGCAACTGATGCTGGAGGAGGGCTACGCCGCGGTCACCTCACGTCGCGTCGGCGCCCGGGCCGGGCTCACACCCCAGCTGGTGCACTATTACTTCCGCACAATGGACGATCTTTTTCTGGAGGTCTTCCGCCGCCGCGCGGACGTCGGCCTGGAGCTCTTCCGAGCGGCGCTCCAGAGCCGGCCCACGCTGCGGCAGCTGTGGGACCTACGCGACACGGGCATGACGACGCCCAGGTTCAATCTCGAGTTCATGGCGCTGGCCAACCACCGCAAGGCGATCCGGGTAGTCCTCACCGAGTACTACCGGAGCTACCGCGAGGTGCAGCTCGCGGCATTCACGGCCGCCCTGGCGGACCTCGGCGTCCCGCCGGAACGTTGCCCGCCGCTGGTGGCCCGACTGGTCATGATCGGCATCACCCAGATCATGGCGATCGACGCGGAGCTGGGCGTCGAGTCTGACGGCGAAGTTGTCGACGATTTCATCAGACGACAGATCGAAGACCTGGTCGAGCAGGGGCCGGAGCGGACCGACAGCGACACATAGCTCGTCCGCCGCGGGGGCCAGATGCCGGGCCTGGTCTGAGTCAAGTCCGTTGATTCAGAAAGGAACTGGCACTATGCGGTGTAGAACAATTTCGGGCACGACCGTTTTCGGTTGTGATCAGCGTCCCGCAGGTAATGATCATCCTGGCGGTAGGCCTGGGTTCCAGGTCTCCAGGCGGCCGTGCTCGGTGCGGTTAGAGATCTTAGGCACGTGAGCCGGCCGTCTGCCGTCCGCCGACGGCACCGTCGCGCCGCCGCGGCGACAGCGGCGGCGGTCCTGCTGCTGGCGGGTGCCGGATGCGATTCCGGTCGCGCCCCGGACGCCGCCTCCGTGCCCTGTGCGACGCCGGGAGTCACCGACAGTCAGGTGCGAATCGGTCTGATCTATCCCGACACCGGCCCGCTGAGCTCGGTGTTCATGGCCGCCCGCAGTGGATTCGAGGCTCGCCTCGCTCTGGCGAACGCTGCCGGCGGCGTGCACGGCCGCATGATCAAGATCGTCTGGGTCGACGACGGAGGTAACCCTGCGACGAACGAGGTCGTCGCACGCAGGCTCGTGGAGCGTGACGGCGTCTTCGCCGTCGCCGAGCTCACGACGGCCGCCTCGGGCTCGGCCCGCTACCTGGCGGGTGCGGATGTCCCGGTCGTCGGCCTCGCCGCCGAGGCGGTGTGGAACGACTTCGACAACATGTTCGCACCCGACTACCTCTTTTCCTCCGGCGGCTTCGTGACCACCCTGGGCGAGTTCGCCCGAGCCCAGGGGGGAACCTGGGTGGCCGTGGTGGAACAGTCCCTGTCGGCGTCCTCGGAGGCGCTCAGCGACCAGGTGATCTCGAGCATGACCACTCGGGGCGTCACGCCGGTGGCGCGCCTCTCCTACACCGTGGGCCAGAGCTCCCCCGAGCAGGTGGTCGCCAGGATCGCGGAGAGCCAGGCCGACGTTCTCGTCGTCCAGACACCGATCGACGGCCTGCGCGAGATCCTGCGCGCGTCCCGAGCGGCCCACGTCGCCTACAAGGTGGTTCTGTCCGCGGTTGCGTACGACAAGAGCCTTCTCGCCGACGCGGGAGTGGAACTGGCCGGCGCGACGGCGTTCTTCGACCACATATCCTGGGATTCGGACTCTCCCGACCTGGCGCGTTTCCGCGAGACGATGTTGCGATACGCATCGCAGACCTCGGATCCGGACCAGGTCACGGTCCTCAACTCCTACGTGGCGGCAGACATGCTGCTGCGCGGCCTGGCCGTCGCGGGCCCATGCCCGACCAGGGCCGGGTTCCACTCGAGGCTCCGGTCTGTCACAGATTACGATGCGGCCGGACTCATGCCCGGTGGCCTCGACCTCAGCACCAACCGGGGAAGTCCGTCCACCTGCCTGACCTTCGCCGAGGTGAACGCGACGGGAACGGGCTACGAGGTCATTCCCGGTCCCGACGGCAGGCAGCAGTGGTGCGGCACCAGGCACAGGCTCTGACCGCCGGACACCCGGGGCGCGGCTACCTCTCGACAGCCAGCCGATCGAGGAGACCACCCAGGGACTCGGCGGTCACTCCGCCGACGACACGGGTGGCGATCCGTCCCCTGGCGTCGAGCACGAACGTCGTGGGCAGGCCGGGCACCCCCGGCCAGCGCGCGGCCAGCGTGCCGTCGCGGTCGATGATGTTGGGGTAGGCGACCTCGTTGTGGCGCACGAAGCCCTGTGCCACGGTAGCCGACTCCTTCTCGTTCACGCCGACGAAGGCGACCTGCGGATACCTCCCCGCAAGCATGACCAGGGCCGGTGTCTCGGCCTGGCACGGCGGGCACCAGGACGCCCAGAAGTTGACCACGACGATCCGGCCACGCAGCGATGACAGCTCCAGGTTCTCGCCGGTGAGCGTCTGGCCGGTCATCACGGGCGACGGCTTGCGCTCACCTGGTGGAGTGAGGTCCTGATCGTCGGCCGACCGCACCGCCCAGCGGCCGTCCGCCGAGTCGTCCGCTGCGTCGTCCGCCGCGTCGGCACCGATCGAGCACCCGCTCGCTCCCAGGCCGACCACCAGCGCAACCGCCGGCGGCACCAGCCGCCATGCCCATCGACGCATCGTCAGTTCGTCCCCGAGGATGTGCGCCACGTCTCCGCCCCAGACCTCATCTACTACGAGTCGTAGAAGTTCCACTTCGCACCTTAGACACCAGGTATGGACGCCGCGGCCGCCTTCCGGAATTCAGGCCATAGGACCTTGGATCGGGTACCTCGGCGAGAACCGAGGTCGGACAGGCGCACCCCGGCCGAGGACGCACACCGATGAGTTCGTGCTGTCCGGACAGTCCTCGGAGATGAGACGCCGAGGGCAGCGGCACCGCAGGCGCAGGATTGGGGCGTGAGCACCCTTCCTGACCAGCCCGCGGCTCCCCGGCCCACAGCCCTCCCGCAGCCGCCGCATCCTCGGCTGCGCCCACATCCCCGGGTCCGCAACGAGCGGGCCCTGGCCGCTCGCGCACGGACGTCCCAGGACAGGGTCTCGGACGCGATCACGGCATTCGCCGGGTCAATGCCCTTCGTCTACCTGCACGCCGCGTGGTTCACGATCTGGATCCTCCTGAACAAGGGGGCGTTCGGGGACGCGGCCGTCTTCGACCCCTACCCGTTCGGCCTGCTCACGATGATCGTCAGCCTCGAAGCGATCTTCCTGTCAACGTTCGTGATGATCAGCCAGAACCGGCAGGCCGCCCGCGAGGACATCCGGGCTGATCTCGACTTCGAGACCAACCTCCGCTCCGAGGTGTGGTCGGTGCACATCGGCAAGGCGCTCGGACTGGACGCGGAGGCCATCGAGCGGCACGCCGCGGAGGTCATCGCCGAAAGCAAGGCCATGATCAGCCGCGGGGAGACGTCCTCGCGTCAGGTAACACCCCCGGCCCAGAGTCGGTAGGACCCCACCCACGCCATATCGCCGCGCGTAGGCCGACGCGGACCAGCTGGGCACCTCAGGCCGGCCACCATGCCAGTGGGCTCGGCCCCGACCCGTCCAGGTCGGCGCAACGCCAGAACCCGCCCTCCGTCGCCCCGATCCAGAGCTGCCCCGCGCGCACGCACACCGCGGGGTGCAGATTCCGCCGCGTGGTCGGTGCAGCTCTCGTCTTACATGGCCGACCCGATGCGGGTCAGCTCACCGAAGGCCGTCCGGAAAAGATTCGCGAACGCCGAGGCGGCTTCGCGCCCGAAGAGGTGCCGGTGATACCCGAAAGTAACGTGGATGTTGTTACCGTAACCGGCCACGCAGATAAGCAGCCCCTGGGGCATGCCGACGGTACCGGTGAAATAGACCGAGGATATCTTCGGCTCGTCGGAGGCCAGGCTGGAAAGCGAGCCGATGTTACTGACGGCGGCAGCGGGCGTGATGAGCGGGCGCGCCGCCCGCACCCCCCACCGCAGCAACGGGACTCGCCATGGGCCGGGAATCAACTCGGTCGCGACCATACCGACCTTGCCCGCCACACCCGCGATGGGAGGGGCGGCCGCCGCCTGCTTCGCGCGTTCCGTCTGGTCCACGACGCGGGCGGCCAGCCTCGCCAGATCCGCCCGGTCCGCCGGTTCGGTGACCACCAACGCCTGACCGGTGTTGTTGCCACCCACCTCGGCCGCGTTTCCCAGACTGATCGGCATCCTGATGCGCAGCGTTCCGGATTCCCCGCCGCGTTGACGATTCCACCGGTCGATGGTGAGGTGGGTCGCGGCCATCAGAAGATCATTCACGGTGATTCGCCGCCCGGAGCCGAGCAGCACTCGGCCGGGCACCGGCAGGGTCAACGGCTGATAGCCGTAACCGGTGTCCCGCCCGGTCCCCATGGGCGTGATGTGCCGGCCGGAGCGTCGGGTGAAGGCGGTCCAGCCGGCCACGGCCGCCTTCGCGCCCGGTGGCACCCCGGCGGGCAGCCCGACATGGGTGTCGACAGGCCCCGCGGTGACCGTGGCCGCTTCCACCAGCCGGTACTCGGCAATGATGTCGGACAAAATCGCGGTAAGACCCATGCCGTCGACCGCGAGGTGGTGCGCGACGAGGGAAAGCTGGTCGCCGTCCGGTCCACGGACCAACGCGATCCGCAGCGGTGGATGGGCATGCAGGTCGAAGCGGCCCGACACCATCATCTCGTGGACGTCCCAGCCGCTACTTCCGTCTTCGACCAGCCCGACGGAGCCTGCCGGCGGTTCGGTGCCGAACCGCCACGCGTACTGGCGCGCGCCGTAGAGGGCCGCCCGCATCATGGGATGCCGGCGACTCGCCTCACGCACGGCGCACCGAAGCCGCGCCGCATCCAGCTTGCCTTCGAACTGCACGAGAAAACCGCAGGTCAGCGGCGCATCTGGCCGATCGGAGGCGGCCAGGATCTGTTCGCTCGACGTGAGGAACCGGTCGGGAACAGGCCCCGGCGAACCGCCCTGACTCTGGACATCGACCTGCACTGACACCCGCCTTCTCGAAGTAGCCAGCACACGTTATATGCGTTGGGGGTTCAGGTTCTCCGATCATCCGACAGTGGACTTGTGACGTGGCTTTCCTCCCGGCACCTGCCGACGACCGATCACCGTCGGCGTTTCGCGCCAGCAGCGCCCACGATCAAGCAGTGTGAAAAGTTAGACTATTTCACGGCGGTTCCAGCCTTGATGATCAGCACTATTCCAAAGATGCAGATGGGGTCATGTCCACGGATGCGGTCGACGCGCCGGTGAGGCGAACGGACGCCGGGATTACCGTCCTAGCCACGATAACGTCTGATGATTGATCGACCCCGGCCGCGAGCGACGAAGCGCCGGTGCGATCGGGGATCGTCTGCGCGGATGATCTCGAAGAGGCCCGCCGCAGCATTTCAGCCGCGCGAATCCCTCCTCGCGGCAGAATCCGGCATGGCAGCTATACGAAAGATGGTGCGCCTGCGTGACCAGGTCAGTACTCGACGTGGGCGACCGGGGCATCGGGAGCGTGGATGACGGGGCCGTAGTGCTCGGCGAACAGCAGTTCCGCCTGCCCGTCGAGGGAGAGCAGCATGCCCGCGTCGTCGTACAGCGCGGTTCCCGGGCCGCCGTCCGCGAGGCGACTGGAGCTCATGGCCGCCTCGCGGGTGGCGAGCGCCCGCAACGCGGCTCCGACGGCCGGTGCGATCGCGCGGACGAGCTTGACCTCCGCGGGCGTGAACGGCGCCCGGCTGCGATCGCGCATCAGGTCGACGACACCCCAGGTCGTTCCGCCGAGGCGGAAGGCGGCCCGCAGCTCGTCGCCGTAGCCCTGCGGGGCGATGAACTCGCGCCACCGGGTGCTGCGCGCGGGCTGGTCGTCGGTGACCGCGTACAACGTGGCCGCGCCCGCCTCCGACCGGGCGACGTCCCGGAACAGCGGCAGGTCCTCCACCCGGCGCTCACGTTCCCAGTAGGACTCGCAGTGGCCGGACCCGACGTTCTCGATACGGCTCCGGCGTATACGGCCCGGACGTCGAGTGTCACCTTGGCCGGCGTGGGGGAACAACCCCTCGGTTGCAGGGGTCGGGACGGTCAGTCGGCGGACACCGTCACCGCCAGCACCGAGCAGCCTGCGCCGAAGCATGACCGTTCCAGCAGCACGCGCCACATCGCCATGAACCCGGCCACGACCTCGACCGCCAGATCAACACCGAATAGCAGGTCAGCCGCTACTTAACGCACCAGCCATGCCGTTCACCTGGCACTATTGATATTCTTCGCACCCGACCTCTTCCTCTGTGCAATGCTCTTGTGGTCGCGCGGAGGGATGCGCTCCCGAATTCGACTCCCCGCACGACAGGGCACTCGTTCGGTGCAGCCGGGGGAACGGAGTAGTTCTACTGTGGGCACAGTCATGACCAATGGCACCTGGACGCGCGTCAGCGTGGACGATCTGCCGGGCCTGACGTTCAGCCAGGAGAGTGACAGCAAGAGCGAGGTCCGCTGGGGCGAACCCCTCGACGGCGGCAGCAAGAGCGGCTATGACTTCGAGGGTTACACCACCGATGCGCTCCTCGATGGCACGGACTTCCTGCTGGGCAGGCTCACCCACCACAACCAGACAATCCAGCTACCGACCCACTGGCAGTTCTGGGTGTACCTCACGGTCAACGTGTACTTCGAGGACGAGGAGATGGAGCACGACTTCACCCTGCGTTTCCGCCACGAGGAGACACCGAACCAGGGCGCGCACCCGAACGACGTGGTCCAGCTCCCGAAGGTCCACGAGAACGACCTGGTGTACGTCGACGACGTCGAGTACCGGGTGACGATCACCGGTTTCCTGCTGGGCCAGGGGTCACGGAGAAGGCGAGTCTCCACCTTCGACGTCCCCGAGGGCGGTTCCATCAGCGCCGGGATCTTCGCGCGCTTCGAACGGACAAGCCCGCCCGGCTCCTGAGCCGCGACACGGACCCCCGGTCGGACCCGACAACGGGCACACCCACCGGATCTGGCCTTGAGGGACACCGGTGGCTATAACCCGCCGGCCGGGCCAAAGGGCCTGCGGGGGGCGCGTCTCGGAGAGGCGCGCAGTCAGGGGGAAAATCCATGGTATCTCTTCGAATGCTGCCCAGAAATCTGGTCCCGGCGGATGTCCTGAGCGAGGGCGCGCTCTGAGTAGTCATCGTCGGAGCACGCCGTCAGTTCGGTCGACGTTCCGCGCGGCCGAATCCGTCTCTCGCAAGGTCACGTGAGAGTGAATGGGTGAAAATGGTGACGTGACCACCCCGTGCCAGGCTGTCGCCCTACCGGCCGAGCTGGCCCACGCGCTCGACGCCACCGCCGAAGCCCGGGAGCAGTGGGCCCTGCAATCGGACGAGACGCGCCAGCTGTACGCGAGTTGGGTCGGGACGGCCGCTACTCACCGCAGCCGTCGGAGAAGAGCGGAACGGACGGCGAACTACGCGGAAACGGGTGTTTTGCATCGATCGGTGCAGCGACAGCGGGACCGCAGCATCGCCAGAGAGATGATCAGTGCTCTCTGGTTCTCGCTCGTTGGCAGCACCCTCGCCGGTGTCGTAATACTGCTGGTGGACGGCCGCGTCCACTGGTATTCCGTGAGCATGCCGGCCCTCACGATCCTCGGTACAGCCGTCCAGAGGACGTGGCGCAATCGTCGCGCACCGGTCGCGCCCACCATGGGCAGCCTGACGAGGCCCTGATTGCCTCGCTGGCAGAGAAGCGGATCCGGGCGGGCGCGGATGGCATGTTCTGAGCGGTATTCCGGTTCACGCGAGGGCGCTGAGCCGGTGTGGCTTTGGCGGGTGGAGGATAGGCTTTCACTGGTTGGGCTGATCATCAGCCTCGTGATACCTGATTGGCGGGGCGTGGCGGTTTCGTGACAGTTCAACGGCGGGCGGGGGCGGCGCGGGAGCGAGTGCTGGCCGTTGCGTTGGAACTGTTCGCCCGGAACGGAGTCAGCGGTACGTCGATTCAGATGATCGCCGATGAGCTGGGTGTGACCAAGGCGGCCGTCTACTTCCAGTTCAACGCCAAGGAGGAGTTGCTCCGGGCGGTGGTCGCTCCGGCTCTCGAGGAGATGCGGAGGGTGACCGAGGCAGCCGAGGCCCGCCGCCGGCCGGCTGATCAGTTGTCCACCGCGCTGACGGGCATGGTGGATATGATCATCAATAACAGCCGGCTGAACGCGGTCGTGTGGGCTGATCCCGCCGTGAGCCGCCTGACCCGGGAGGACCCGATTCTGCGGGATCTCGTGGCCAGGCTGGACCGGATCCTGGCCGGCCCGGACCCGGATGTCGAGGCGCTCGTGACCACTGTGATGGTCAGCGGAGGTCTGATGGCACATCTGAGGGCACATCGGCGTCCGCGGTTCGCATGGCCGCGCCGAGCGTGGGCAGCCTTTGCCGGCGCGAAAAACACCACCTTTCCCCTGGCGGGATCATCTCGCCCATGGCGGACAGCGGCCGGACTCGTGCGGCCGCTGTCCGAATTCCATCACCCGAGCGCGAGGCCGCACCCGGACCTCCTATGCCGGGTGGACACTCACCGGGATGCCGCAGTAGCGGACCATGCCGGTGACGATGTCGACCTGGCTCCTGTCCGTCAGCCGGTTGACGTTCGCCGACTGGTGGCCATGGGGTATCGAGACCGCTCCACGGCGGATGGTGCCGTCGACCTTCGCGATCCCGGTGATCTCGCCGCTGGTCGAGTGGACGGTCACCGGCTGGCTGTCGACCACGCCGGCCGCTGTCGCGTCGTCGGGATGCAGGATGATCTCGGGCTGTTCTCCGAGGTAGTCGAACTGGGAGTTCAGATGGCGCTTCTGGCGTCGTGGTGTGAGGACGAGCGGGGCGGGCGGCTGGAGCGCGGCCAGCTGGTCGACGAGCAGCCGGGGGGCGAGGCGCCATCCCCCCATCCGCTCGACGTGCCCGTCCACCCACGGCGCGGGAATCTCGCGGGGTACCTCGACCCAGCCTTCGGAGACGACCTCACCGAACGGGCGCCGGGCGTGGGCGGTGATCTCGGCGAGCAGGGTGTCGTCGGTGACCTGCCCGGATCTGCTGTCGGCGAGCTGGTAACCGAGGCGCTGTCCGAGTTCCGCGAGCACCCACCACGGAACGCCGGTCCCCGACCGGTTCGACGACGGCAGGGGTGTGCTGGACGGCGACGCGCTGTATCAGGAAGTCCCACAGGCTCACGTCGGCCCGCTCCAGCTGGTCCTTGGTCGGCAGGACGTGGGTGGACAGGGCCGTCGTCTCGTTGCCGATGATCTCGATGGTGGCGAACAGCTCCAGGTCCCGCAGCGCGGGAACCAGCGTCTCGGTGTCGGGGAAGGCCGCGACGAGATGGCCGCCGAGATTGAGGACCGCCCGGATGTTGCCCGCGCGGATCTCGTCGGCCAGAACTGCACAGGGCCACTCGCCGAGAAAGGACTGTGTCTCCGGGCGGCTGCGCGGGCCCGGCCCGAACGAGCCTTCGGGCGGCGAGATCGGCAGCTTGAAGGCCTCCAGCTGGTTGAGGACGAACGAGGCGTTGTCGTAGTCGGGCCGGCCGCTGAGAGCCGGTGAACCGCCCACCAGATCCGCGGTCAGCACCTTGGCCGTTCCGTCGATGGTCATGGGACTGAACTTCGCCGGCGTGCCGATCGCGGCATGCAGGGCCTGCGCCATCCGGTAACCGGCGGCGTCCATGCCGATGCCGCTCCCGAAAAAGACACCGACCGACTCGGGCCCGTACCGCTCGATGATGTTTCGCAGCCGGGCGCCGAGATCGTCCAGGCACTCCTCCCACGTCGTCGGCCGCAGCTCCCCGTCGACCTTCATCAGCGGACGCTCGATGCGATCCGGATGATGGTGCATCTGGGGGAGTGACCGGCCCTTCGGACAGGTGTATCCCCGCGACAGTGGGTGGTCACGGTCGCCCCGTACCCGAAAACTACCTTGTCGCCAGCCGTCTCGACGAGGATGCCGCACACGGACGTGCAGATCCGGCAGAAGCTGCGGACCGTCCTCGTGTCGGTAACCGATATCTCCGTCATCGTCACCCTCCTGGTCCTGGCACCGGTTCACCAGCTCAGCCACCGATCGCCGACATCGGTCGGTCAGCGAGACACGCAGATCGGTCGAGATCCGCCCGAGCCTGTCGAGTAGACGCGCGCCTCCTAAGGCAGGCGTCACCGGAACCTCCGGAGGACGCTCCGGCCTTCAGACCTGGGAGGCATCCGGGTTCCCCCGGAGCGGGGCCGTCCGAACATCGATTGATCCTCGTGGGCCGGGCGGCTCACGGCCTGGCGCGGCCGTCACCACCAGGAAGAGCCGACAGTTTTGATCACCAGGTCGGCGCGCCGGGATCGGACGCCGACGTGACACTTCCAGCCTGAGCGCGGCTTAGCCTAGACGTGCGTCAAGGCTTTGCATAGACGAACATCAAGGCCCACGGTCTTCGATCAAGCAGTCGACGGGCCGGTGTTGACCTCCCGTGAGGGGTTGGCGCTCAGGGTGAGACGGCCATATCCCTTGGCGGCTTCGTCGCCGGCGGTGCGGTCACGCCCCTGTACGGGTGGCGGCCGGCGCCCGTCACGATGCCCACGGAGGTCACGGTTCGACCACCACCCGCAGCGCTCCGGCCTTGCGGTCGGCGGCGACCCGGAACGCCTCGACAGCGTCCTCAAGCGGGAACCGATGGGTGATCAGCGCGCGGGCGATCTCGGGACTGTCGGCGAGCATGGCCGCCGCGTCCTCCATCTCGCGCCCGTTCGCGTGCCGGCAGTAGCTCATCGAGGGGATGAGCCGGGCCTCACGGTGGAACAGCGGGGACCAGTTGACCTCCACCGTGCCCATGTGGAAGCCGACGACGACCACCGTCCCGCCCGGCGCCACGAGGTCGACGGCGCGGGCGAGGCTGGCCGACGTTCCCGCGGCCTCCACGACCACGTCGTACAGGCCCGTGGTCCCGACCTTGGCCCCGAGGCGCTCGCCGGCTTCGACCTGGTGCGGATGGCGTGCCTCGAGGTCCACCTCGGGAGCACCCTGGCGGCGCGCGCCGGCGGCGGCGAGCAGGCCGAGCGCACCTGCTCCCACGACAGCCAGCCGGGTGTCCGGACCGGTGCCGGCCAGCCGGAGGGCGTGCCAGGAGACCGACGCGGGCTCGACGAGCGAGGCGTCGCGGATGTCGAGACCGGGCGGCAGCGCGACGAGCCGCTGCGAGGGGACGTGGAACTGCTCGGCCATCCCGCCGTCCGCGCTGGAGCCCAGTGCCCGATGGATGTGGGTGGGGCACAGGTTGTACCGGCCGTCCAGACACAGGTCGCATTCCATGCACCCGTAGAGCGCCTCCACGACGGCCCCGGTTCCGTCCGCGCGGACGCCGGCCAGCTCATGTCCGATGACCCGTTCCAGCCCGAACCGCATGTACATCAGGTCCGAGCTGCAGATGCTCGCTGCCGCGATCCGGATGACCTCGTCCCCGACTCCCGGTGGCTCGTCGAGGTCGACGACGGTGATCTCGCCCGCTTTGGGGCGTGCGGCCTTCACAGACGTCGGCGGGCGGCGGGCAGGAGGGCCGGGTGYTGGGTGAAGTGGTCGATCCCGGGCATGTCGGTGCCGGGCGGCACGATCTTGTCGATGGCGTCGAGCGCGTCCGCGTCGAGGTCGACGTCGGCGGCGTTCAGCGCGTCCTCAAGGTGCTTCATGGTGCGCGGCCCGATGATCGTCGAGGTGATGGCGGGATGGCTGGAGACGAACGCCATGGCCAGCTCGGTCAGGGTGATGCCCGCCTGGTCGGCGACGCCGCGCAGGGCGTCCACGGCGTCGAACCGGGCGGGCGAGGAGCGGTCTTCGGCCGAGCTGACCGTTCCCTGCATGAACGGGCTGGTCGGGTCGTAGCGTGAGCCGGCCGGCGGCTCCTGGCCGCGCTGGTACTTGCCGGTCAGCCAGCCGCCGGCGAGCGGGCTCCAGGGGATGACCGCCATCCGGTGCCGCTGGCACGCGGGCAGGACGTCCTGTTCGATCGACCGGGCGAAGATCGAGTACTGCGGCTGTTCGCAGACGAACCGTTCGCCGCCGCGGCGGGCCGCCGCCCACTGGGCCTCGACGATCCAGTCCGCCGGGAACGACGACGAGCCCAGGTAGAGGACCTTGCCCTGGTGGACGAGGTCGGTGAGGGCGCCGAGGGTCTCCTCCAGGTCGGTGTTCCAGTCGAGCTTGTGCATCTGGTACAGGTCGATGCGGTCGGTGCCCAGCCGGCGCAGGCTGCCCTCGACGGCCTGCGTGATCCATCGGCGGGAGGATCCCCGCTGGAGGCGGTCGCCCATGGGGAAGAAGCACTTGGTCGCCAGCACCACGTCGTCCCGGCGGGATTTCACCGCCCGGCCGATGATCTCCTCGCTCTCGCCGTGCGAGTACACGTCGGCCGTGTCGATGAAGTTGATTCCGCCGTCCAGCGCGCGGTTGATGATCCGGACGTTGTCGTCGGGATCGGTGCTTCCCAGCCGGCCGAAGTTCATCGTGCCCAGGCACTGGGTGCTTACCTCGACACCGGTTGTTCCGAATCTGCGATATCTCACAGGACTCCCTCAGCGGGCTGGCCACGTGCCGGCCGCGCCTTCATGGCATCGGATGATCGGTAGGTCGGATGATCGGTGGGGATGAATCTGTACGGGCCTATACGACGATCGGGAGCTTCTCGTAGCCGCGGACGGTGCTGGTGTGCAGCCGTGCCGCGTTGTCCCGGTCGACCTCCCAGGTCGGGAAGCGGCGCAGGGTCTCCTCCAGCGCGATACGCCCCTCCATCCGGGCGAGCGCCGCACCCAGGCAGAAGTGCGCGCCGCGGCCGAACGCGACATGACTGTCGACCCGCCGCCTGATGTCGTAGCGGTCGGGGTCGGCGTACCTGCGTTCGTCACGCCCGGCGGACGCGGTCAGCAGGATGATCTTCGACCGGGCCGGGATGGTGGTGCCGTGCAGTTCGACGTCCCGGGTGGTGACGCGGCCCTGGACGGGGGACGGCGACTCGTAGCGCAGCGTCTCCTCGACCGCGTTCCCCAGCAGCGACGGGTCGGCGGCCAGCTCCGCGCGCTGGTCGGGGTGCGTCTCGAGCACGTCGCACGCCCAGCCGAGCAGCCGGGCCACGGTCTCGGTACCGGCGGCCACGAGCAGCGCGGTGAAGTCGGCCGCCTCGGAGGTGGTGAGGCGACGGGTCCCCTCGTCGGTGGCGATCTCCGCCTGCACGAGCGCCGTCATCATGTCGTCCCTGGGCTCGGCCCGCCGCGACTCCAGCTGTTCGGACAGATAGGCGTGGAACTTGGCGGACGCCGCCATCGAGATGTCGTTGACCATCCCCTTCTCCGGATCAAGGTGGAAGGTCTGGTCGATCGTGTGGCGGATCTCCTCGCGGTCGGCCGGGTCCACCCCGATCAGCTGGGAGATCACCATCGACGGGAGCAGTGCGGCGAAGTCCTGGATGTAGTCGAACCCGCCACCGCCGACCTGCCGGTCCAGCAGCTCCGCGCAGATCTCGCGGATGTGGCCTTCGAGCCCACCGACCCGACGCGGCGTGAACGCCCTGGAGACCAGCACCCGCATCGTCGTGTGGATCGGCGGGTCCATGAAGATTATCTGCCCGGTCTTCAGCGGCTCGGGCGCCATGAGTTCGAGAACCGTGCCGTACGCCGAGCTGTACGTGGCGCTGTCCAGATGGGCCGCGTCGACGTCCGCGAACCGGGACAGGGCGTAGAAGTCCATTTTCTCGTTGCGGTACACGGGTGCCTCGTCCCGCATCCGGTGCCAGATCGGATGCGGGTCGACGTGGAACTCCCGGTCGAACGGGTCCCAGTACAGATCTTCTGTCACGGGTGACGGGCCTTTCTTCGTAGGACCCGGATTCGGCGGGAAGCACCGCTCGGGCGGGTGGCGCGGCTTCTCGTCGTCTCGCCGGCCGCGTGGCGGTGGATCAGGTGGTCTGTCGCTGCGCGTAGAGGCGGGCCCATTCCTTGCGGGACCGGATGGTGGTGTCGACGTCGGTCGCGATCGCGCGACGGGCGCCGACGGTCGCGCGCTCCTTGGGGATCTCGGAGAACGGGTCCCAGTTGAAGAACCGGCAGGCGTTCCGCCAGGTGATCTTGTCGATCTCCTCGTCGGTCGCACCGGCGTTGTTCAGCTCGTTGAGCACGAACTCCGGCGCGTCCGGCCAGATCGAGTCGGCGTGCGGGTAGTCGCACTCCCAGGCGATGATGTCGATCCCGATCTCACGGCGCAGCTTCAGCGACGTCGGGTCGGTGACGTAGCAGGCGAGTGAGTGGTCGCGGAACACCTCGCTGGGCAGCTTGCCGCCGAAGTCGCGGCGCAGCCAGCGCTGGTTGGTGTAGTGCCGGTCGCAGCGGTCCAGGTAGAACGGGATCCAGCCGATGCCGCCCTCGGAGAAGGCGAACTTCAGGTCCGGGTAGGTCCGCATCGCCGGGCCCCACAGCAGGTCCTGCACAGCCAGCGAGGAGATCTGGCACGCCAGGATGATCAGGTTGTCGATCGGCGCGTCCGGGGCGAGCTTGAGCGCGCCGAACCCGGTGCCGATGTGCAGGCAC
>NZ_MAXA01000024.1 GCF_001854695.1 Parafrankia soli | reverse complement strand
GGCACACGCCACGAAGCCGTCGTTCGTGCCCGCAAGGCAATGCTGCTCCCCTGACCTCGCCCGACGGGTGAGAGCCGTTGAGGTGGTACCGAGTCCGGACTGGTCACCCAGCCGGATCGGTACCACCTGCCGCAGCGGAGTCTAATTCGCCGGAGTCAAGCACCCCTCTCCGCGGTACACCGGACAAAACGACGTGCTCTTCCGCACCGGGCTCCACAGAACGGTGCCGAGTCTCGGCTGGTCTTACGCGTCATCCGAAACTCCTCGGCCACCTCCACCTGGGCCCATCCCCTGGCGAACTGGTCAGACGCGGCCATCCGGCCCTGTTCACGTTTCTCCTGCTCGGCGGCGGTCAACCCACCCCCAGTCGGGTACCTCATATCTACGGCTACCCGACCCGCCCATGGCTGCCACTGATCACCAGCGACTTCACGCATTAAAGATCAAAAAGCAGAGGTTACGGCCATTGCGTCTCACCTCACGGCTGATCACAGGCTGGTGGTGATTCATTCGGCTCGCGATCTCCTGATGCGACAGACCCGCCTCCAGTTCCCTGAAGATCTCCTCCCGATCCGCGAACGTTAGCTCCCGGCCTCACACCCAGCCCCCCGATCAGTAGATAGCCCTTCTACCAGAGCTGACGCGACGACCGGTTGAGACTGCCGACCGCTTCTGGTTTTCCGGGCCTTCCTTCGGTGGCGCGCTCGGTCACCTCGGAGGGATCGGGCCGTGAGGGCGGAGATTTTCCCATGATTGGCGACGAAGCGAACCGCCCAGTCGCCGGAATCGCGGCCACGTGCAACATCGTGGTGACTGAGTGTCAACGACCGAGTGCCGTAGGAAATCGATCCGAAGGGCGATGGCCGCTCTCCCCGTCGATGAACCAGTCGACCGAAACTACCCATTTCCGGGGGTAGTTGCGGTCGCGTGCCTTCGATCACACTCTTGGGTCACTGACAGATCGAGGGGAGTCATATGAGCACCACAAATGGCGAGACAAAAGCTCCGATGCGCCGAGTCGCCCTGGCCAGTTGCGCCGGCACCACCATCGAGTTCTATGATTTCTTTGTCTACGGGACGGCCGCTGCTCTCGTATTTCCGAAGATCTTCTTTCCCGCGCTGGGAGAGTCCGCAGGCACTGTGGCGTCCTTCGCCACCTTCGCCGTGGCCTTCGGTACCCGGCCGCTGGGTGCGGTCCTCTTCGGTCATTTTGGTGACCGCTTAGGACGCAAGAAGACCTTGATTAGCACTCTGTTGCTCATGGGAATCGCGACCATTCTTATCGGATGCCTGCCCACGGCGGGCGCGATCGGAGTGGCCGCGCCTATCTTGTTGGTGGTCCTGCGCATCGCACAGGGGCTCGCTGTCGGGGGGGAATGGGCCGGCGCCACACTCCTTGCAGCCGAGTACGCACCCGCCGAGAAGCGCGGGCTCTACGGCATCTTTCCGCAAGTCGGTCCCGCCTTGGCCTTCGCGCTTTCGAGCGCGACGTTCCTTGTCGTCAACCTGTTCGTGGGAGACGCTTCGCCTGCCTTCGTCGAATGGGGTTGGCGCGTGCCCTTCATTCTGAGCGCGTTGCTGCTGGCCGTCGGCCTCTACGTCCGGCTGGCGATCGAGGAAACCCCGATGTTCAAGAAGGCTGAACGCAGCCAGGTCGGCACTGCTCGTAACAGCGACAGTCCGCTCATCGGCGCCTTCAAGTACCAGTGGCGCGAGATCATGCTGGCAGCCGGCTCACTGACGATGCTGTTCGCGTTCTTCTACATTGGAACCGCATTCCTTACCTCGTACGGCACGAAGACCATGGGACTGTCCCGCTCGACTGTCCTGACATTCGGAGTCTGCTCGACCGTCGTCTTCGGCGGGGCCACCATCCTGTCTGGCATCTACTCCGACCGCGTTGGTCGGAAGAGGGTCGTCCTGGGAGCTTGYGTCGTGTCGGTGCCGTGGAGCCTGATCATGTTCCCGTTACTGAACACGGGCTCCGCTTTCGCCTTCGCGATCGTGCTGATGACAACGCTGGCCATTTTCGGTGCCGCGTATGGGCCTGTCGGAGCCCTGCTGCCTGAGATGTTCCAGACCCGTTACCGTTACACGGGGGCCGGCACCGCATACAACCTCGCCGGTGCGATCGGCGGTGGCACCGCACCGATCCTCGCCGCGGACCTCAGCGCTTCGTATGGTGGTACGTCCGTGGGTTTCATGCTCGCCAGCTTCGGAATCCTCTCCGTGGTCTGCAGTCTCGCTCTGCCCGAGACTCGGCACCGTTCTATGGAGCCCGGTGCGGAAGAGCACGTCGTTTTGTCCGGTGTACCGCGGAGAGGGGTGCTTGACTCCGGCGAATTAGACTCCGCTGCGGCAGGTGGTACCGATCCGGCTGGGTGACCAGTCCGGACTCGGTACCACCTCAACGGCTCTCACCCGTCGGGCGAGGTCAGGGGAGCAGCATTGCCTTGCGGGCACGAACGACGGCTTCGTGGCGTGTGCCTGTGGGGTGCCAGAAGTCGGCTACCGGTGTTGAGCTGGGGTTTTAAGCGGCTCGTTCGTATTCGTTGATCAGGCCGCCGAGGATAGGCCGGCGCTTGATCCGTTCCTGGGTCAGGTCGGCGACGGGACGATCAGGCCGTGGTGGCTGAAGACCGCGGCCACGGTGGGGGCGTCGCCCGTTGTAGTGTCGTGCGTACTCGGCTAGGACCACGCGCAGGTGCCGCTTGCCGAAGATCAGCATGCGGTCGGTGACCTCGGTCCGGACGGTGCGGACGAACCGTTCCGCGTAGGCGTTCGCCCGTGGGGTTCGGGGTGGGATCGTGACGG
>NZ_MAXA01000023.1 GCF_001854695.1 Parafrankia soli | reverse complement strand
CGACCTCGATATCGTCATGCCGGGCGAGCGTCTGACGCAGACCATTACGCACGATCTCGTGGTCATCGAGAACGAACACCCGGATCTTCTCCATGGCAGCGACCATACGGGCGCCGTAGGCCGTTCGCCCATGTCGCATCGGCCGCCGCCGCCGGGACGTCCGGCTCTGAGCGGGAGCCCCGCGGCGCGCCGGCCACCCCGCCGCGGCGCCCGGCGGCGGGCGGGCGGCGAGCCGACCGGGCTTGACGGGTGTCGAGGGGTGCTGGCGGGCCCGCGCCCGGCGCCGCGGGCGGGCCCCGGCAGCGGTCTCCGGTGGCGGGCGCGGACGTGACGGATCTGGCGTCCACGGCCCCCCGCACGCCGGCACGATGGTCCCGTCGGGCACCCTGCGGTCGGCCCGCCGCCGACTACCGTGGAGACGGGCCGTGCCGGGCACGGTGCACCCGCAACACGCCACCGCACGGCGAGGGGAGTTCGCGATCATGGAGTCGGTGACGGCGGGAGTCGGTCGCGAGGTGGCAGTCGAGGTCGTGACGACGGCTTCGCTCGCACCGTCCATTCACAACACCCAGCCGTGGCGGTGGCGTCTCGCCGACGGCCGGCTGACGCTGCGGCCGGACGTCGAGCGGCGCCTCGCAGTCCTCGACCCGGACGGGCGGCAGCTCCTGGTGAGCTGCGGCGCGGCGCTGCTGCACGCCCGGCTGGCGTTCCGGGTGCTCGGCTTCGAGCCGGTGGTGGAGCTGCTGCCGGAGGCGACCGGTTCCGGCGGGCTGGAGCCGGTGCTGTCCGGTGACCTGGTCCTCGCGTCGATGGGGATCGGCGGGCGGGCGGCGCCGACGGATTCCGACCGGCTGCTGTTCTCGGCCGCCGGGGCCCGGCACACCGACCGCCGGCCGTTCGAGGCACGCCCGCTCGCCGGCGACCTGGTCGACCGGATGCGCCGCGCCGCCGAGTCCGAGGGCGCCTGGCTGATGCCGCTGTCGCACTCCGACCAGCGGCTGGACGCGGCGGTGGTCGCGGCCCGGGCGGACTGGGCGGAGCAGGCCGACCCCGCCTACCGGGCCGAGCTGGCGTCGTGGCGGCGCGGGCAGGGCCCGACCGCCGACGGGGTGCCGACCGGCGTGGCCTCGACCCATCACCCCGAGCGGGCCAGCGACTTCCCGCTGCGCGACTTCGACACCCGCGGCGCGCCAGGCATCGCGGCGCCGCGTTCCGAGGACGCCGACGGCGGCGCCGACGCGGACGCGGACACGGGTCTCGCCCCGACCGTCGAACAGCGCCCGGAGGAGCTGCCGTCGGTGGAGCGCCCCGCCGTCGTCGTGGTCGGCACGGACGCCGATCAGGCTGAGGACAGGCTGCGCGCCGGGCAGGCGCTGGCGCGGGTCCTGCTCACCGTGACCGCGGCTGGCGCGGCCGCGTCGCCGATGGGCCAGCCCATCGACAGTGACGGGTACCGTTCGGTGATCGAGCGGATGCTGAGCATCGCCGGGCACGTGCAGATGATCCTTCGGGTCGGCTATCCCCGCCGGGACGCGGTGGCCTCCGCGCTGACCCCGCGGCGCCCGATCGGCGAGATCCTGACCTTCGGCTAGCTCCTGGGCGGCGGGTCGGGGGCCCGCCGCCGAAGCCACCGGCAGCCGGCCCGTCAACCGCGGTCGAGGGCCGCGAGACCCAGGTCGAGGTCCAGGTCGAGGTCGAGGACGGCGCTCTCCGCGGAGGCGGGCACCCGCTCGTAGGTCCGCCGGACGAAGTCGGCGACCCGGGACGCCGGCAGTTCGACGGTGACCGGCCCCCCGGGGCTCGGAAGATCGACGGTCAGCAGGCGCCGGCGCTCGCGCAGCACCGGCGCGATCCGGATGGTGCCCTCCCCCACGGGCCGCTCGTCGCCCTCGGCGAGGAGCTCCCGCGCGAAGGTCCACGCGAGGACCCGCTGGTCCGGAACCCGCGTGCGCAGGGTGATCGCGACCGGGTCGAGCGGGTCGAAGCGGACGGTGACAAGCACCGGAACCCGCTTACCCGCCTCGGCGCCGGTCAGGTAGGTGGCGTTGACGTCCATGGTCACGGCGTTGGACACAATCGGACGGCCCCTCATGAGATCCTCCCCACCCTCGGTGTTGTACCTCACGGTGTCACCCGAGACGGGGCGATTTCACCCTGCCTTGGTCCGCAGGAGCGGGGGACGAAGGACCGTCCGCGGCCGCCGCGGGCCGCGCCGCACCCCGGCGCGGCCCGCACGGCACGGTCAGGACTTCTCGATCACTCCGCAGGCGATCCGGTCGCCGGCGTCGCCGGTCGCGTTGGTCCGCTCGTCCGGGCCCGGCGTCGGGGCGCCCTGCGCGGTGTAGCGGTCGGGGATGTGGGCGAAGTTGTCGGGCTGGGCGTGCACGATCACCGCGGCGCCCTGGCTGCGCAGGTCGTCGAGCTGGAAGCGGTCCGTCTGCGCCTGCAGTTCCCCCGTGCCGTCCTTGTCGACCAGCAGTGGCGGCAGGTCGCCGGCGTGGTCGCCGTGCGTGGTCGCCCCGGGGTTGAAGTGACCGCCGGCGGTGCTGAACGGGCCGTCGGCGGCCTTCGGGTCGCACACCGGCTTCTGGTGGATGTGGAACCCGTGGTAGCCGCCGGCGGGCAGGCCGTACAGGCTGCCCTCGACCCGCACCGCCCCGTCGACGGGGGTGAGGGTGACGGTGCCGACCTCGGCTCCGGTGGCGTCGTGCAGCACGACRTCGAGGCTGCCGGCGGCGCCGGTGGCGGGCGCCGACGTGGCATCGCCGGACACCTCCGGCGCGGACGCGGCGGCGGGGCCGTCGTCGGAGCCGCACCCGGCCGCCAGGGCCAGGCAGGCGGCGGCCGCCGCGGCGGTGAGGACGGTACGGGACAGGGGACGTCGCAAGACAGCCTCCAGGACGGCGAACGTGCAGCGGCGGCGGCCCGGGCGCGTGCGCGGCCAGGATCTAGGCCGGACACGGCGCCGGGCCTGGTAGACGGCCCAACCCTACGAAGCGTTCGGGCTCTCGGTCGCCTCCCGGCCACCGAGTGTCGCCATGGCGATAGGCCCGGGGCGGCTCAGCGCTCGATCGCCGCGGCGAGGCGGTCGAGGTGCGCCGTGAGGCCGTCCGGGGTCGTGCTGTCGACGCTGAGGCGGTTCATCAGCTCCTCGTACCGGTCGACGTCCTCCGGCCGGTCAAGGTCGATCGCGCCGGTCAGGTGCTCGAGGTGGACGACGTCGGGCAGCTCGGGCTCAGCGAAGCGCAGGATGGTGAAGGCCCCGGTGGCGACGTGGCCCCCGTACTCGGCCGGCAGGATCTGGATCACGATGTTCGGCGTGGCGGCCAGCTCCCGCAGGTGTGCGAGCTGTGCCCGCAGCACCTCCGCCGAGCCGATCCGCGGCCGCAGCGCGGCCTCGTCGATCACCGCCCACAGTTTCGGCGGGTCGGGCCGGGTGAGCAGCCGCTGCCGGGTGATCCGCATCTCGACGGTGCGCGCGACGGCCTCGGCGCTCATCGTGCCCGGGTTGCTGGTCTGCGCGACGGCCGCGCGCGCATAGTCCTCGGTCTGGAGCAGGTCGGGGACGAGGTGCAGATGGTAGCTGCGGATCAGGGTCGCGGCGCTCTCCAGTCCGAGGTAGGCCTCGGACCAGCCGGGCATGACCTCGGCGTAGCGCCGCCACCAGCCGGGCCGGTTGGCCTCCCTGGCCAGGTCGAGGATCGGCGCCCGGTCGGCCTCGGCGACGATGCCGTAGAGCGTGAGCAGGTCGGCGACGTCGCGCACCTTGAAACCGACCCGGCCCAGCTCCATGCGGCTGATCTTCGAGTCGGAGGCCCGGATCTCGTAGCCGGCGTCCTCCCGGCTGATGCCGGTGGCCTCGCGCAGGCTCCGGAGCCGCGCTCCCAGCATGATGCGGTGCGCGATCGGCCCGCCGTTGGGCACGGTGTCCTCCTCGCCGTCGCGGTGGTGCGCTCACCGCGGGTCACCGACATCCGGCATGTCAGTACCATTCGGATTTTCCCATGGCTTGACGGTCAGCATGCAGCCAGGTACCGCGAGCGTGGATGATGTGCTCATGAGGTCGAGGACCCGACCCGCGGCAGCCCCGGCCGTGGGTCTCGCCCCACCGGGGACGACGCTGGCGTTCGACGGCGTCGGCATGACGTTCCCGGACGGGACGCGGGTGCTGGAGGACGTCTCGCTGCGCGTCGGGGCCGGCGAGATCGTGGCGCTGATCGGGGCGTCGGGCTCGGGCAAGTCGACGCTGCTGCGCATCGCCGCCGGGCTCGCGGCGCCGACGAGCGGCTCGGTGCTCGCCGGGCCGGGTTCCCCCGGCTACATCTTCCAGGACCCGACACTGCTGCCCTGGCGGACGGTCGAGGGCAACATCGGGCTGTTCGCCGAGCTCGACGGCGTCCCCCGGGCGCGGCGCGACCGCCTGGTGGCGGACGCGATCACCATGACCGGCCTGCGGGGTTACGAGCGGTACCGGCCGCGGGCGCTGTCGGGCGGGATGCGGATGCGGGTGTCGCTCGCCCGCGCGCTGACGGCCCGCCCGTCGTTGTTCCTGTTCGACGAGCCGTTCGGCGCGCTGGACGAGATCACCCGCGAGCGGCTCGGTGACGAGCTGCTGCGCCTGCACCTGCGGGAGGGGTTCGCCGGGCTGTTCGTGACCCATTCGGTGGTCGAGGCCGCGCTGCTGGCCAGCCGGGTAGCCGTGCTGTCCGCCCGCTCGGGGCGGCTGCTCGCCGAGATCGAGATCCCGTTCGGCTACCCGCGCGAGTCGGCGCTGCGTTACGACGCCGCTTTCGGACGGGTCGCACGCGAGGTGTCGGAGGCGCTCAAGGACTCGTTCGCCGGGCCCGGACTCGCCGGCCCTGGAGAATCCGGGCCTGGCGCCGCGGGCGACGCCACCGGCCCAGCGTAGATCAGCCGGTGCGCGGCGGCGGACGCGCGGCGGCGGACGGGGCCGGCCGGGCCGGCGTCGCGCAGCGCCACCGTGGCCGCCATGGCGCCCGGCCCGCCGTGCGCACCGCCGCCGGGATGTGCTGACATCGACGCCAGATAGAGCCCGGGGATCGGGGTCTCCGGGCGGCCCAGGCCGGGCACCGGGCGGAAGATCAGCTGCTGGTGCAGGGCGGCCGTCCCGCCGTTGAGGGCGCCGCCGCGCAGCACGGAGTCCTGGTCCTCCAGCCGTCGCGGCGACTGGGTGTCGCGGCTGAGAATCAGCGACCCGAAGCCGGGGGCCGCCGCCTCCAGCTTGCGTTCCACCCGCTCGAGGAGGCGGGCGGTGTCGTCGCCGTCCCAGCGGCCGGTGACACCGGCCCCACCGGCGTCGCCCCGGGGGGACTGCGGGAGGTGGAAGTACGCCCACGCGCTCTGCGTCCCGGCCGGCGAGCGGCCGGGGTCGGCAGTGGTCATCTGGCCGAGGACGAGGAACGGGTCCGCCGGCACGAGCCCGCACGCCAGCTGCGCGGACATCATCGTCAGATCGTCCATGGTGCCGCCGAGGTGGACGGTGCCGGCGTCCGCGATCCGGCGGTCGGACCACGGGATCGGCCCGGCGAGCGCCCAGTTGACCTTGAAGGTCGAGCTGTCCCACTGGAAGCGGGCCAGGTCGGTGAGCAGGCGGGCGGGGAGATGCTCATCGCCGACCAGGCGCCGATAGAGGGAGACCGCGTCCACGTCGGCGAGCACCGCGCGCCGGGCGCGCACGGCCGTCCCGTCGGCGAGCCGCACGCCACGGGCCCGGCCGGCGGTGACGATCACCGCGTCCACCTCGGCTCGGGTGCGCACCACCCCGCCGCGGGAGCGCAGCCGGTCGACGAGGGCGGCGGTCAGCCGGCCCGCGCCGCCACGCGGCACCGGGAAGCCGACATCCTGGCCGAGCATCGCCAGCAGCCAGCCGATCAGCGCCGATCCCGCCGACTCCGGTGCCAGGTCGGTGTGCAGCGCGCTGCCGGCGACCAGCAGTCCGGCGCCCGCGCCGGCGAACTCCTCCGCGGCGAACCGGCGGACGGGCAGCATCGCGAACCGGGCGAAGCGCAGCGCGTCGGCGGCCCCGAGCGCGCGGGCGAGCCGTGCGCCCGCCCGGACCGGCGGGAACGGGGCGGCCAGCAGCGCCTCGAGCAGCGGGTCGCGGACCCGTTCCCACAGTGCGACCTGCGCCCGCCAGGCCGCCGCGTCGGCCGGGGCGTAGGCGGCGAGGGATGCGGCCGTCCCCTCGAGGTCGGTGGACAGCACCGCGCAGCGGCCGTCCGGGGTGGGGTGGGCCAGCACCCGCGGGGCGTGCAGCCAGGTCAGCCCGTGGTCGGTGAGGTCGAGCGCGCGCAGCGCCGGGGACCGCGCGGCGAACGGGTAGAAGGCGCTGAACAGGTCGGTACCGAACCCGGGCGCGGTGACCTCGGCGGAGCGGCAGGCCCCGCCCGGCTCGTCGGCGGCCTCGCACACGACGACGTCCCAGCCGGCGTCGGCGAGCCGGTTCGCCGCGACGAGGCCGTTCACCCCCGCGCCGATGACGACCGCGTCCGCTGTCATCACCCGGGCGCACGGCATGTCGGTCAGGCTCGGCGGGCCGGCATCTCGAACCCGGAGAGGAGCACCGCGTTGCAGTCCGCCGCGGCCTGCCGCACGGGCTTCGCGCGCTGGTAGTCGTCGGACTCGTACCAGGCACGGGCCGCGTCCGCCGACGGGAACTCGAGGACGACCGTGCGGTTCCCGTGCCACTCCCCCTCGAGCAGCTGGACGTCCTCGTCCACGGCGAGGACCTTGGCACCCGCCGTGGCGACCGAAGGACCTGACAGGCGGCTGTAGGCCGCCATGCCTTCGGGATCATTGATGGCCTCGGTCAGGATGACGTATCCCTTGGGCATGTGCTCTCCTGTGCGATCGCGGTGCACGGCGTAGGACGGGCCATTTTCTCCCCATCTGCGGCTGGTGCGCGACCGCTGCGCTCAGCCGATCATCCTCAGTCTGCCGTGAGGGCCGTGGCCGCGGCCCTCACGGCAGGCTGCCCCGCGCGACGAGCTGGGCGGCGATGACGTTGCGCTGGATCTCGTTGGTGCCCTCACCGACGATCATCAGCGGGGCGTCCCGGAAGTAACGCTCGACGTCGAACTCGGTGGAGTACCCGTAGCCCCCGTGGACCCGGATCGCGGCCAGCGCCACCTCCATCGCGACCTCCGAGCAGAAGTACTTCGCCATCCCCGCCTCGAGATCGGCCCGCTCACCCGTGTCGTAGCGGCGCGCGGCATGCAGGAGGAGCTGGCGGGCCGCGGTCAGCTTGGTGGCCATGTCGGCGAGATGGTTGCCGACCGACTGGTGCCGCCAGATCGGCTGGCCGAACGACTCGCGCTCCTGCGAGTAGCGCAGGGCGTCGTCGAAGGCGGCCCGGCCCACCCCGGTCGCCCGGGCCGCGACCTGGATCCGGCCGATCTCCAGCCCGCGCATCATCTGCCCGAAGCCCCGGCCCTCGGCCCCGCCGAGCAGCGCGTCCCGCGGCACCCGGCAGTCGGTGAACGACAGCTCGCAGCTCTCGACGCCCTTGTAGCCCAGCTTGGGCAGGTCCCGGGAGATCACGAACCCGGGGACCTTCTCCACCAGCAGGATGCTGATGCCCCGGTGGGCGGGCTCGGCCGCGGGATCGGTTTTGCACAGCAGCGCCACCAGGCCGGAGCGGCGCGCGTTGCTGATCCACGTCTTGGTGCCGTTGACCAGGTAGTCCGCGCCGGCGGGCCGGGCGGTGGTGCGCATCGCCTGCAGGTCGGAGCCGCCGCCGGGCTCGGTCAGCGCCATCGTCGCGCGCAGCTCCCCGGTGGCCATCCGCGGCAGGTAACGCCGCTTCTGCTCCTCCGTGCCGAACGCCAGCAGCAGCTTGGCGACCACTGTGTGCCCGCCCATGGCACCAGCCAGGCTCATCCAACCCCGAGCCAGCTCCTCGGTCACCAGGGCGTAGCAGACGGTCGAGACGTCCACCTGGCCGTACGGCTCGGGGATCGCCAGGCCGAAGACCCCGAGCCGCTTCATCTGCTCGATGAGCGCCTCGGGGTAGGCATTGGCGTGCTCGAGCTTGCGCACCACCGGCCGGACCTCGCGGTCGACGAAGTCCCGGACGGTGTCGACGACTGCCCGCTCCTCCGGGTCGAGCTCCCTCATGCGTCGAACGCCGTCACGAGGCGATCCGGCGCTCCAGCGCGATGTCGAGCAGCTCGTCGGTGAGGACGCGCTTGACACGCGGCCGGCCGGCGGACTCTCCCGAGGAGCGCTCGACGGCGTCGATCAGCCGCCAGCCCTCCTCGGTGACGAGGTGCGGCTGGCGGCCGCGCAGCCAGGTGTCGATCTCACCGACCGGGTCGAACGCGGCGCCCCGGTCGTGGCGGCGCAGCGTGCCGTCGGCGACGTCCGCGAGCAGCCGCGCGACGGTCTCGCCGGCGCACTTCTTGTTCGTGCCGATGATCCCGGTCGGGCCGCGCTTGATCCAGCCGGCCACGTACTCGCGCTCGACGCCCTCGACCCGCCCGTTCACGTTCGGGATGACCMCGCGGCGGTCGTCGAACGGCAGCCCCTCGATCGACCGGCCCTTGTAGCCGACGGCGCGCAGCACCAGGCTGGTCGGGACGGTCTCCCGCTCACCGGTGTCGACGGCGCTGACCCAGCCGTCGTCGCCGACCTTCAGCGCGTTGCGGGCGAACACGATCTCCTCGACCCGGCCGTCGCCGCGGATCTCCAGCGGGGTGCGCTGGAAGCGCAGCGCCACCCGGCGCGCGCCCGCGGGCACCGGGTTCTGCGCGTACCCGCGCATCACCGCCAGGTTGCGCTTGACCAGGCGGGACAGCGCCTCCTCGCCCTCCTGCTCGGCGACCTCGGCCGGGTCGACGTCCACCCCGGACTCGGTGAACTCGGGCAGCTCCTTGAGCTCCGCGGTCGTGAAGGCCGCCTGCGCGGCGCCGCGGCGCCCGACGACCATGACCTCCTTGAGCGCGCAGGCGCGCAGTGCGTCGAGGGCGTGGTCGGCGATGTCGGTGCGGGACAGCCGCTCGTGCGGCGAGCAGAGGATGCGGGCGACGTCGAGGGCGACGTTGCCGGCGCCGATCACGACCCCGCGCTCGCCGCTGAGGTCGAAGGTGAGGTGCGCGTAGTCGGGGTGCCCGTTGTACCAGCCGACGAAGTCGACCGCGGACTCGCTGCCGGGCAGGTCCTCACCGGGAATCCCGAGGCGCCGGTCCGTCTGCGCGCCGACGGCGTACAGGACGGCGTCGTAGCGCGCGGTCAGCTCCTCACGCGTGACGTCCTTGCCGACGTCCACATTGCCGAAGAAGCGGAAGTTCTCGTGCGCGGCGATCGCCGCGTACACGCTGGACACCGCCTTTATCTTCGGATGATCGGGGGCGACTCCGGAACGCACCAGGCCCCACGGCGTGGCCAGCCGCTCGTACATGTCCACCCGGACCGGTACGTCGTGCTGTTCCAGCAGCGAGGCCGCCGCGTAGAAGCCCGACGGACCGGATCCGACCACCGCGACGGTCAACGGCGCGGCCGCAGCTCCCTGGGGCATCGATACACTCCTCCAGCCGAATTCCCGCTGATGTCCGCCCGTCACCTGGGCGTCGACCGCCGACGCGATCGCATCCCTGACCGGTGCGGCTCGGGCGCCGTCGCCCATGCAGGTCGCGACCGCGCCGTACCGGCCACCTCAACGCAACGTAGAGAAGCGCGCTTCCGGGCGCAAGAACTGCGATGACGGAATGCGGCCGGCGGCCCGCGGTCCGCCACCCGCCCGTATCATTCCCTCCATCACCGTCACCGCATTTCCGATTGCGACGGATTTGCCCCGCACGGTAGAAGCCGGCCCGGCGCGCAGGCTGCTCAGCCGCGGGCGGCGCCCAGCGCCATCGTGTGCAGCATCACGGCCATCTCGGCCCGGTGCAGATCGGTCGCGCTGTGCGGGGTGGAGTTGATCAGACCGAACAGCGCATGGGTACGCGCCCGCGCGGTCGGCGCGTCGAGCTCGGGCCGCACCTGCCGCAGGACGTCCACCCACTGCTCGACATAGGCCCGCTGCAGCCTGCGGACCTCGCGCTCGGCCGGCTCCGGCAGGCTCCACAGGTCGCGGTCGTGGATGACGATCAGGTCGGGGTTGTCGAGCGCGAACTCGACGTGCCCGCGGACGAGCAGGTCGAGGGTCTCCAGGGCGGAGGCGCCGACCCGGCGGGCCTCGCGGGCCGCGTCGAGCAGGTGCTGGCTGATGCCGACGAGCAGCTCGACGAGCACCGCGTCCTTGCTGGGGAAGTGCCGGTAGATTCCCGGGCCGCGGATGCCGACGGCGGCGCCGATCTGCTCGATGCCCACGCCGCGGAAACCGCGTTCGGCGAACAGCCGGGCGGCCGCCCGCAGCAGTTCGTCGCGCCGGGTTGCCCGGGCCGGGGTGCGCGCCCTGACGCGCGGTTCGGCCGGGCTCGTGACAGCGGACCCACCGGCATCGCTGTTCCGGCCGGATTCACTGCTCTTGCCGGCGCCCCGGCCCGAGTCGGGATGGGCTCCGGAGTTGGCGTTCCGGGCAGCGGCTGGCGGCTGGCGGCTCTTGGCCGGGCCGGAGGCGGGCCGCTCGCCCGGGGCGGACCGGACGATTTCTGCTGGCACCGGAACACTCCTCCCAACTCGCAGGCTACCAGCCCCGCCCGCCCGCGACGCGCACTCGGTCGCGGGCGGGCGGCTGCCGCGGCCGGCGGGCGCCACCCGCCGCGCCGGCCTTACCCGCCGCGGGGGCGCGGCGCCGCTCCTACACGCCGCGGAAGCGGTTGATGGCGGTGAGGTGACGAGCCCGGGTCTCCTCGTCACGAACCCCCAGCCCCTCCTCCGGCGCCAGGCACAGCACCCCGACCTTCCCCTGATGGGCGTTGCGGTGCACATCGAGCGCCGCCTGCCCCGTCCGCTCCAACGGATACACCTTCGACAACGTCGGATGCACCATCCCCCGCGCCACCAACCGGTTCGCCTCCCACGCCTCCCGGTAGTTCGCGAAATGCGACCCGATGATGCTCTTGAGGTTCATCCACAGGTACCGGTTGTCGTATTCGTGCATGAACCCGCTCGTCGACGCGCACGTCACCACCGTCCCGCCGCGACGTGCCACGAACACCGACGCCCCGAACGTCTCCCGCCCCGGATGCTCGAACACGATGTCCGGATCCTCCCCACCGGTCAGCTCCCGGATCCGCCGCCCGAGGCGCTTCCACTCCCGCGGGTCCTGCGTCCGCTCGTCCGACCAGAACCGGTACCCCTCCGCCGCCCGGTCGAT
>NZ_MAXA01000022.1 GCF_001854695.1 Parafrankia soli | reverse complement strand
GGCCCACCAGACCCGAGCGCTCCCCAGCCACTACCGGCGCCGCGGCGACCCGATCCCCCTCGCTCTACGCACCTGAACCCGAACCAACCAACCAACCAAGATCTAGGAATGTAGTACCAGGACATGATCGGACTGACTGTACCGGAGATCCGCAGACTGATCGCCACCCTCCTGCACCGGCTCCACCCGCCCGCGTTCGTCTGGGCCTGGTCGACCTGGCGCAGACGCCGCCAACACCAAGCCAGACGCTGCCACTACAAACGACGCGGYCGCTAACAAGTGCCGTTGCAGTACTAACGGAATCCAGGCCAGGGTTGACGCGGTCGAAGTCGCGACCGGGGAAAGATATCGAGTGATGAAAGGTCGGCCAGTGGCTTCAGCCCGACGCGTCGGCTCCGTCGATTCCGCGACCCGGTTCGTCTTGCTCGACCGAGCCCAGCGAATGATGCTCGAGCAGGGCTACGCGTCCCTCAGCTACCGCACACTCGCGGCGAGGGCCGGTGTCGCCCGAGCCTCGCGCAATACTACTTCCCGTCGCTCGACAATATGATTCTTGCGCTCCTGTGGCGCAACACTGGCCAGCGCCTCGAGCAGCTCGAAAAGATTGCGGAGGCCGATCACCCGCTGCGCGAAATTTGGCGGCAGGCAGGAAGCGCAACCAGAGCCGCCCTGCTGCTGGAATTCATGGCCCTGGCCAACCATCGAAAATCCATCCAGGACGAGATCGGTCGCTGGATCGAGCGCCTTCGTGTCGCCCAACTGGACGCCGTCACGGCCACCTGGGACCGGTATGGGCTCGACCGCGAGGACCTCACGCCATCGGCACTCCTGTTCATGATGAACGCGATCCCGCGGATGATGCGGCTCGAAGAAAGCTTCGGGATTCGCACCGGCCACGCCGATACCGTCCAGATCATCGAGCGCTTCCTCGACCGCATCGAGCCTCTGCCGCCGACCAACGATCACCTGGCGGTATGACCGACGGGCTCCCCGCTTGCCGCCGACGACGAGCGAGGCGCCGAACCTCACGCAGGGCGTTGGCCGAGTACCGCCAGTACCGATCGAACCCGGCCTCGTCGTTGCTGTCAGACGCCTTGCTTCTCGGCGTAGAGGCGGGCCCATTCCGTCCGGGAGCGGATCGTGGTGTCGACGTCGGTGGCGAGGGCGCGGCGGGCGCCGACGGTGGCCTTTTCCTTGGGGATTTCCTGGAAGGGGTCCCAGTTGAAGAAGCGGCAGGCGTTCTGCCAGGTGATCTTGTCGATCTCCTCGTCGGTGGCGCCGGCGCTGTCCAACTCGTTCAGGACGAACTCGGGGGCATCAGGCCAGATCGAGTCGGAGTGCGGGTAGTCGCATTCCCAGGCGATGTTGTCGATCCCGATCTCGCGGCGGAGCTTCAGCGATGTGGGGTCGGTGACGTAACAGGCGAGGGTGTGCTCGCGGAAGACTTCGCTGGGCAGGCGCCCACCGAAGTCGCGGCGCAGCCAGCGCTGGTTGGTGTAGTGGCGGTCGCAGCGGTCGAGGTAGAACGGGATCCAGCCGATCCCGCCCTCGGAGAAGGCGAATTTCAGGTCCGGGTAGTTGCGCATCGCCGGGCCCCACAGCAGGTCCTGCGCGGTGATCATCGAGATCTGATTCGAGATGATGATGAGATTGTCGATCGGGCCGTCGGGGGCGAGCTTCAGCGCGGCGAAGCCGGTGCCGATGTGGAGGCACATGACCAGGCCGGTGTCGGACAGCGTCTGGAAGACGGGGCCCCAGTAGTCGATGTCGTGGTAGCTGGGGAGGCCTTCGAGGTGGGGGAGTTCGGGYATGGTGACGGCGCGGCAGCCTTTGGCCGCGACCCGGCGGATTTCGTTGATCATGAGCTGCGGGTCCCAGGTGGGCAGCAGCGCGAGCGGGATGAAGCGGCCGGGGTAGGTGCCGGCCCAGTCCTCGATGTGCCAGTCGTTGTAGGCCTGGATCATGACGACGGTGGTGTCGGTCTTGTAGTGGTTCAAGTGGCCGGCGCTGAAGCCGGCGAAGGTGGGGAAGCACATCGAGGCGAGGATGCCGTTGCGGTCCATGTCGCGGACTCGGTCGTGGATGTCATACACCCCGGGCCGCATCTCCGCGAAGCCCGCCGGGTCTAAGGCCCATTCTTCCGGTGGCCAGGACACGACGGCGTTGAGCCCGCTCACGCCAGTGACCCGACCCTGGTAGATCCATTGCTCGACGCCGCGCTCGTCCCGCTGGACGTGTGGGGCCTGGTCGACGAGCTTCGCAGGCACGTGGTTCTTGAACATGTCGGGTGGCTCGACCACGTGGTCGTCGATGCTCACCAGCACCATGTCGTCGATGTTCATGTTCCTCCTCGGCTGTACGGATTCGGGATGAGGCTCGCGATCCACATCGCCCGGCGTGAAGTACCTCGCCGCGCATGATCGTTCGAAGGGAGATGGACTCGCCCCGCGGCCGACGGTAGACAGACCATGGGTCGGCATCGATGTCAACGCCGTACCGGCCCACAGTGGAGATCGCCGGCACTCCTCGCATGGTTCGCCACTCCCCCCTGGACATCCTTATACAAGCGTATAACATCGTACCTTACGTTGGTACAGGTATTTCACCCCGTGAGCCGAGGCGACAGCCCGAGGCGGGGCAGGAGTGAGGAGCAGCAGGTTGAGTCATGTCGCGGTTGTGACTGGCGGCGCGTCAGGGTTAGTACTGCAACGGCACTTGTGGGTGTCCGCGTCGGCGGTAGTGGCAGCGTCTGGCCTGGTGTTGACGGCGTCTACACCAGGTCGACCAGGCTCAGACGAAGGCGGCCGGGTGGGGCCGGTGGAGGAGGGTGGCGATCAATCTACGGATCTCCGGTACTGTCAGTCCGATCATGTCCTGACAGGTGCGAGTGCTGCCCCTTTTACCTGCTCGGCGCGGACGGCGGCGAGGGCGGCGTAGGCGAGCATGGACAGGGTGATGTGTGGCGTTCCAGGCCCGCCAGTCCCGGACCTGGTAGTCGTCCAGGCCGCAGGTCTGTTTCGCCTGCTGGAAGCATTCCTCGATCGCCCACCGAGCCCCGGCGACCGCGGCGAGCTGGGCCAGGCTGGTACGGCGGGGGCCGTAGCAGACGTAGTAGGCCAGCTCACCGCTGGTGCGGTTGCGCCGGGCGAGCAGCCAGTGGCCCCGGCCCGGCGTCCACCACATCCGGACCCGGATCTCGACCCGGGCCCAGTCGTAGTCCCGCAGCCCGTGCGACCCGGGCCCATCGGTGGTGACCAGGTCGTCGTTGCGTTTGGTCGCCAGCACATGGGCCTCGTCGCGCTGCTCGAGCCAGACCCGCAGGTACTTCACCTGCCCGTAGGCCTCGTCCGCGGTGAGCCAGGAGAACGGCACCTCCCCGGTCAGCGCCCGTTCGATCATCGCGATGCCCTGGCGGGGTTTCGTGGTGAACCCGACCTCGCCGGGTATCCCGGCCGCGGCGCACCGGTCCCGATCCTCAGTCCAGGTCTGGGGCAGGTAGAGCTCCCGGTCGATCAGCGCATGCCCGAACCGGGACCGATAGGCCAGAAACGTTCCGACCTGGCAGTTCTCCGTGCGCCCCGCGGTCCCCGAGTACTGCCGCTGCACCCCGGCGGAGCGGGTGCCCTTCTTCAGAAACCCGGTGTCATCCACGATCAGCACCGCACCCGGGTCCCCGAGCCGGTCGACCACGTAATCCCGAACGTCGTCGCGGACCCCGTCCACATCCCAGTCCGCCCGGCGCAGCAACCGCTGCATCCCGTCCGGGCTCACCTCACCAGCCTGCTCCGCCAGCGTCCACCCGTTCTTACGATCCAGCCCCGCGACCAGCCCGGACACATACTCCGCGACCCGCCGGCGCGGCTCCGCCCGACCGAACCGGCCACCGATCCGCCCGCACAGCCCCTCCAACTCGCCAGCCCACGCCTCCACCACCACAACACAGATCATCCACCACGACCATCAAGTGCCGTTGCAGTATTAGGTCTGTCGATCTGTGAGCACCTCGCTCGACAGGGGCAGCGCATAGCGGTGCTCGACCTGGACGCGGCCGCAGCCGAGCGTGCGGCAGTCGATCTTCGAAGCGGTGGGGGGAGGCGTTCGCCGTCGGAGTGGACGTGTCCGATCGGGCGTCGGTCGATAAGGCGATCGCCGCCGTGCGATCGGAACTCGAGTCGATCGGCATCCTCGTCACGAGCGCCGGCGTCTCCGGGTTTGTGCGATTCGAGCAGTTGACAGTCGACGACTGGTCGCGGTCGATCGACGTCAACCTGACGGGGACCATCAACTGCGCGCAGTCGGTGATCGGCGACATGGTGGCGGCGGGCTGGGGCCGGATTGTCACCATCTCGTCGGCCGCTGGCCAGACGGGGGTGGCGCGACAGGTGCACTACTCCGCGTCCAGGGGAGGCGTCATCGCTCTCACCAAGGCATTGGCGCTCGAGTACGCCGCCGCTGGGATCACAGTGAACACGATCCCGCCGTTCACTGCCGACACGCCGATGCTTCGTTCCATGCAGCAGTCGAAGTATCTGCCCAAGATCGAGGTGCTCGAGCGGATGGTTCCCGCAGGCCGCCTCGGCACCGGCGACGACATCGGTGCAGTGTGTGCATTCTTGTGTACGGACGAGGCCGGGTACGTGACCGGGCAGGTCGTCGGAGTAAATGGTGGAGCGGTCACATGACGGGACGGTTCAGTCTCGAAGGCAGGGTGGCCGTCGTCACGGGAGGCGGCATCGGCATCGGCTCCGCGCTGGCGCTCGCCGAGTACGGCGCCGACGTCCTGCTCGCAGCCCGCCGGCCGGAACCGCTGGAATCCACCGCCGAGGAGATAGAAGCATTAGGCCGCAGGGCGCTCCCCGTAGTCACGGACGTGACGAGCCCCGAGCAATGTCAGCAGCTCGTCGACGCGGCGCTGCGGGAGTTCGGGCGGCTCGACATTCTTGTCAACTGCGCCGGCGGCGCCGAGACGAAGTCACTGCGGCGGTGAACGGAGGAGGAATGGCACAAGGTCCTGGCGCTCAACCTCGGCAGCGTGTGGTTCCTCTCGCGTGCCGCCTCGGTGCCCATGCTCGATCAGGACAAGGGCA
The DNA here is from genome assembly GCF_001854695.1 of Parafrankia soli. Lineage (GTDB taxonomy): Bacteria > Actinomycetota > Actinomycetes > Frankiales > Frankiaceae > Parafrankia > Parafrankia soli. The sequence continues at coordinate 6,194 of NZ_MAXA01000022.1, read as the reverse complement.
CAATCGTGAATATTTCCTCCGGTGCCAGCTTGCTGGCGATGCCCCAGGCGGCTCCGTACGCCGCCGCGAAGGCCGGCGTCAACAGTCTCACCCGGTCTATGGCTGGCGCCTGGACCCGCAAAGGTATCCGGGTCAATGCCATCGCGGTCGGAGCTGTCCGGGCGGCCAGCCTGACCGACGACGCCGAACGGTACGGGCTCGACCCGGAAGCGATCGGCCTGATGAACGCCTCCGGTCGCCTGGGCGAGCCGGAGGAGATCGGCAACGCGGTCCTCTTCTTCGCTTCCGACGCGGCGAGTTTCTGCTCCGGACAGACGCTCTATGTACACGGCGGCCCCGGCCCCGCAGGCGTTTGAGCCGAACGGCGGGGTCTGAACGGGCGTGGATCGATGCCCCTCGAGYCCGATTCGTAGCCATGTGCCAGGGCACGCGACCGCGCGCCGAGGAGCATGACTTTCCATCTCTGCCCTCAGCAAGTCTGCCCAGCAGAACGGCTAGCCGGATAGCCGACCAGCGCGACTCCGAGAGTGCMGGTCGCTGAGCCCGCGGTCCTGCTGTCGCTCCGACGGCAGGAACACGACGTCACATCGCGCTCGCAGTCGTCCGGAGTTCACCACGCGACCATCATCTGTGCCGGGCCCCGGCCGCCCCCTTCCACGGGGGGAGGTGGCGGTCGCGGGCGGCAGGATCAGCCTCGGACAGATAGGTGTCACCGGAGATTCACGTCACGAGAGAGAACGAACGAGGGGACGGCGATGAAAGCAGTTCGGGGACATGAGGGACGGCCGGTGGTCGTCGAGGTCGATACCGTGCCCGGGTGGGAACAAGGCGAGACTCTGAACATGGCCGTGGCAGGTATATGCGCCACGGATCTGAACTATCTGCGACTGGGAACCGAGTTCATCCTCGGTCACGAGCTCGCTGGTAGGAAGTTAGACGGGACGCCTGTGTTGGTCGAGGGTSTTTTCGGTTGCGGCGCGTGCATTTTCTGTAGCGAGGGCCGGAACAACCTCTGCTCACAATCGGCCAAGAACGCGCTCGGCATCATGCAGAATGGCGGCATGGTGCAACAGTTCCGGGTACCCAAGCACAAAGTTCTCGAGCTGCCGGCCGGCCTGGATGTCTCTAACGCGTCGCTGGCAGAACCGGCCTCCGTCGCCTGGCACGGGGTACGTCTCGGCGGGGCCGCGCCGGGGCGCACCGTGGCCGTCGTCGGCGGTGGTTCGATCGGACAACTCGCAGCGGCCGCGGCACAGAATCAAGGGGCCGATGAGGTAGTGCTCGAGGCCCGCTACCCCCACCAACACAACATCCGCGAACGCCTCGTGGTCGGGGAGCCTCAGACTGGGGAGCTCTACGATGTAGTGATCGAGGCCGCCGGAACAACCAGCGCCCTCCAACGAAGTGTCGAACTGGTCAAGCCGGGCGGCAAAGTCTCCCTCTTGGGCGTGCACTACAACGGCCTCGACGTACCGTACGCGGCGCTGCTGACAAAGGAAGTAACCTTGGCGATCTCAATGGGGTATTGCGGGTACGCCGGTCAGCGGGAGATGCGGCAGGCCGCGGAAATGCTCGCGGCGCGTCCAGAGATCTCGGACGCACTCATCACTCACCGATTCCCACTCGAAGACGCGGCCGAGGCATTCCGGGTGGCCGGCGACCGCGAGTCCGGCGCTGTCAAGGTTGTTGTCGAAGTCGGCTGAGCCACGCATCCCGCAGGCCACGGGAGCGCCCGGCTCGTCGCGGGTATCGCGCTTCTCCCCTAGATCCCCCTAGATCGGAACGCCCTTGAACCGTTTTGGCCTGTTGACGGGCCGGCCGGCGAGCGGACACGACCCTCTCGACGAGGTCGACCGGCTGCGAGCAGGCCATCCGGTCCGTCGCATTCGTCGCAGCGTCGCCCTTATGCATAAGAAATCCTGGAACTAGCACGTGGTCTGCCCTCCCGGCGAAGAACTTCGCCGGGAGGGCAGACCAACCAGTAGATCAATCCTCGATCGGAGAATATCCGATAACCCTGAAGTCCCCGATCTCACCCTTGTCGTTCAACGTCGTCGACAGGCCACCCCGGACGCAGACCGCCGGATAGTCCGGACTAGCCTTGCCGTTGCATCGGAACCTCAGCCCCGCCGCTCCGGGGAGTTCGATCTCCGGCATCGCCTTAATGGTGGCATTGATCGTTTCTGGGGTGATTTCGCCAGATATACCCGCGAGCGCTGCCTGGAGGCCGGAAAGGGAGATGAAAATGGTCCTGGGGCTCGTGTCCTCGACGTCGATGTCATTCCCATAGGTGTCCATGACTGTGCCGTACAAGACGCTCGACGGATCGGTCCCGCCACCCGGCGTGATGGCCGAGATAACCATCCCGCTGAGTTCATCGGCCGGCACGGCCTTACGCGTCGCGGGGGTGATGCACTGAGAGATGGCCGTGATCGTGCCGTCGTAGCCGACCGCTCGCAGCCCGTTGAACGCGCTGATACAGAACGAGTCGTTGCCCACAACGAACACGACACCGGGATCACCGTTCACGACATTCTGCATCTGTGGCGTCATGTCGGCCGTACCCGGCGCGACCGCGACGACCTCGTAGTCAAGACCCGCGTCCTCGTACCGTGCAGGTGCGATCCGCTGTTGGTCCAAGGCGGCAGGTACATCGATGACGACCTCTGTGACCTTGTCGGCGCCCTTGTCCTTCGCAACGCCGATAGGCATCGAGAGTGTCGCGAAGGTCGGATCGCCTAGGAGGTAGGTCGATTCGGGATCGCTCAGCAACGTCTGGTTTCCAGAGCCGAAGAACATCGCCGGGATGTTCGCGTCAGCCAATGGCTGCGCCACGCTCTCGACGACTCCCGACTCGGCGACCGCCACGGCCACCACGTCGTTCTCGATCATCTGGTTGCCACAATCCGCACCTTTGGCCGGATCGTTCAGCGTCTCGCATGTCACCAGCTTGATCGGCCTGCCGCCGATGCCGCCTTTGCGTTCGTTCAGCCACTTGGCCGTGGCCTCGGCCACATCGAACTGCGCCGAGTTGTCGACCGTGGCCGATCTGCCATCGGAGATGATACCGATCTTCACCGGATCCCCCGCCGCCTTGTCCACCGAGCCAAGCACGTTCGCGTCGGTGGTCGCACCTCCGGCGGCAGGCGTCTCGGCGTCGTCGGACCCACAGGCGGCGACCGACACGAGCAGGGCGGACGTCGCTGCTAAGAGCGTGAGGGAGGACCGTCGTAACGGCCGATGGTGCGCCGAGCGGAGTCGCGGAGCCAAGATATAGCGCATGTATCCCCATCTCGTATCGGTGACCGTGCGTCGAGCCGTCTCCACGACGGTTTCGAGGCGGCACAGCACGATCTAGCCGGGACCGATCGGCACCCGGCCGGAGAACTTCTTCCTTGTTTGGATGACGGTCTGTACGACGATCGTGCGGCGTACTGCCGATGTCAGCCGTCCGTCGACGATTTTCTGATGCACCGAAAGGGGCATGCATCGATTTCGCCGTTTCGGGTATACGAAGAAACCGCGTCGAGTATCGACAGCCTGAGGCCGGTCGGTCGACCGCAGGAGCATCCAGGTCTGCGCCGCTGGTGGCCGTTCCACGGGTTGAGAAGAGAGTCCGGCGCAGAGCCCAATCTCGAGCCAGGTGCGGCGGCCGACCTCAGCCGAGCGAGGGTTTATCCAAGCTACCTCTATGCATGCGACTCGACCCGGTCAGCGAACGGCGACGGAGCGGACTTCTATAGCCGGGTGGCGCCGGCGAAAAATCAAAATGCCGCGTCGCCAGGTTCCACACCTCCTGTCATTTCGATTGACGAGCCACTTCCCTGGGGCAGAAGGAGAGGGGTCGTGATCAGTCGCCTGAGGAGCGAGACTTCCATGTACCGTCAGGCCCTCTATTATACACCCGTATGGCGTGGAGTGTCGGCCTCCGCCAAAGCTTTTCGTAGCAACTTCTCGCGACCTGAGCGGCGAGATACTGCGTGCGCCGGATCGTGACCGGATCACCACGGGCTCCGGGGCGCCTCAGCGTTATGGACAAGGTTGCAGATCTACGCTGCGTTCACCGATCGAGACGCAGGGCGAGCGCCGACCCGGGCACCCMGAGCACCTCTGTCCGAAGGCCCAGCGGAACCTAGACCTAGACTTTACACACGTACAGCATCTGCCGTACGCTTGTACAGGTACGAGATCTCCGGAGTAGTTCGCGGCCATGGCTCGCGGACTCGCCGACAAACGAGGAAGGGACCATGGTGCTGGGCCACGCAGTCAGAGCGAGAGAGCCGACCGGGACTCCGGGCTGTCGATCACCGCAACATCACCTGCGGTAACGGCGATATGGCGCTAGCGGGGCATAGGTGACCAGGCGCCTGGCAGCCCGTCGCTCGCCCAACCACGGTACTGACCCTCGAAAACCAGCTGTCGGGCAGTCTCCCGCGCAGCGAAGACCCGGCATCTCGGTCGATTGGTCCGCACCCTCGCTTCCTCGGCGGAGGGTCGAGACCCGCCCGTGGTGCGCGAGCTGAGTGAAACAGGAGTAGGACATGGGCAAACTCGACGGCAAGGTCGTTCTCATCACGGGCGCAGCGCGCGGTCAGGGAAGAAGCCATGCTGTGCGGCTGGCGGCCGACGGGGCAGACATCATCGCGGTCGACATCTGCGAGCAGATAGCCAGCGTGCGTTACCCGCTCGCCACACCAGACGACCTGGCTACGACGGTCAAGGAGGTCGAGGCACTCGGCCGGCGCATCGTGGCCTCGCAGGCCGACGTTCGGGACCGGGTGCAGTTGCGGAACGCCTTGGACCGCGGCCTCGCCGACTTCGGGCGGTTGGACGTGGTGTGCGCGAACGCCGGAATCTGCCCCCTGCAGGACGAGACGACCTGTAGCAGCTTCATCGACGCAGTGGATGTGGACTTCGTCGGTGTCCAGAACACAGTGGCAGTGGCCTTGCCGCATCTAAGGGACGGCTCGTCGATCATCGTCACCGGCTCGACCGCTGGGATGATCAAGGGGACGACGGACGCGATGGGTTCGCCGGGGGGCGTCGGCTACGCGATCGCCAAGCAGTTGATAGCCCGGTACGTCGAGGTGTTGGCTCTGCAGCTCGCTCCGCACTTCATCCGGCTCAACGCGGTCCATCCGACCAACGTCAATACTCGCCTGTTGCAGAACGAAGATATCTACAAGGCATTTCGGCCGGATCTCGAAAATCCGACGCGGGCCGACGCCGAGCTCTCATTCCCGAACATGCAAGCAATGCCGATCCCGTACATCGAGGTAGAAGACGTCTCAGCTTTGGTCGCATATCTTGCCAGCGACGAGTCGCGGTACATGACCGGTCTGAACATCCGGCTGGACGCAGGCGCGATGCTCAAAACTCCCCCCGCTTTCTAGCTCCGGTCCAGGAGCATCGCGGGTGTATTCTGCAGCCGCTCCGCCATGGTTCCCGGCGGATCGCGTGCTGGACGTCAACCTCTGGGGCGTGATTCACGGCGTTCGGGCTTTCGTGCCACGCATACTCGCGACGGGCCAGCAAGGGCACGTAGTGAACGTTGCCTCGATGGCCGCCGTCCACCCGCATGCCCGGCTCGGCCCGTACACGGTCGCTAAGCACGGCGTCCTCGGTCTGTCCGATGTGCTGCGCGACGACCTCGCCGCCGAAGGATCATCTGTCGGCGTCAGCGTAGTTTTTCCCGGCCGCATCCGCACAGGAATGAACCCGATCGGCTCCGTCGGCCCAGCTACCGTGGCACGCAACGTCATGGACGCCATCGAACGGGGGCGCCCCTATGTCTTCACCGACGATCACTCGGAGGATGCCGTTCAGACCCGGCTACAGGCCATAATCGCGGCCCGCGACGACGTGATTTCCTGACCGTACGGTTCGCCGGACCAGGAGCGGACCCGGCAAGTCGGAATTGATAGCGAATCATCAGCCGTACAACCGGTATCGAACTCTCGGCCACGATGCGAATACGGCCGACCGAGTCGGATGCGACCATCCCAGATCTAATCCGCGGCAGGCGGAAATTCACCCAGGAGAGAGAGAAATGACAGTGGAGATGTCTCGACCGATCCGAGTTGTGCAGTGGGCAACCGGTACCATCGGTGCGTACGCCATGCGTGCAGTGATCGAGCACAGCGGTATGGAGCTGGTCGGAGTGCGAGTTTATTCTCAGGCCAAGGAAGGCAAGG
>NZ_MAXA01000021.1 GCF_001854695.1 Parafrankia soli | reverse complement strand
ATCTTGGTGGCCCACCCGGCGTAATAGTGGAAGACGTTGGCGGCCCAGACGACGTCCACGCCCTCCGCTATCGCGGCCGACTTACCGTTGTCGATCGACTCCAGCTGCCCGAACTCCTTGGCGCGGGCCAGCAGAGCGTCACCGACCTTCCACAGCAGCGACTGGCGCTGCGACGGCGTGAAACGGCTCCACGGACCGTCGTACGCCCGACGCGCGGCGGCAACGGCGAGGTCGATGTCGGCCGCCGTGCCGTGCGCGACATCGGTAATCTTCTCCCCGCTGGCGGGGTCGTGCGTCGGGAACGTGCGTCCCGACTGGGCCGGCCGCCACTCGCCCCCGATCAGCAGCCCCTTGGTTTCGGCGATGAACCTCTGCACCGGGTCGATCACCGGGAAGTCCACCACTGCGGTCATTCCAGCCTCCTATGACGTAAGTCACGTTCAGCTCAATGTTCGACCGGATCGCGGTGGCTAACTGTGCAACATCTGGACAGGGCTACACGCTGATGCGCAGCGCGCGGAGCCGGTTGTACAGGGTGGAGCGGCTGATCCCGAGATGGGCGGCGGCGTGCGACTTGTTCCCGCCGGTAGCGCGCAGGGCCTCGATGATCGTGTCATGTTCGGCTTGCTCCAGCGCGGTCAGYCGGTGCGAGCCGCCACCCAGGCCGGGCGGGAGCTCACGCGTGGTGATGTCGCCGACCCGGYCGTCGGCCGCGGCCTGTCGCAGCACCGTCTCCAGCTCGCGCAGGTTTCCCGGCCACGGGTGCCGGTACAGCGCCTGCAACGCGCTCGGTGTGAGTCGCAGATTCCGGCCGGGCAGCTGCCTGTCAATCATCGCTTGCGCCAGCTGCGGTAGCTCGTCCCTCCGGTCCCGCAGTGGTGGCAGCACGACGGTCGCGGCGCATCTGGCTCGTAGCGAAGCGGCTGCGCTGTCCATCGTGAACGTCGACTCGGCGGTCAGCGCGACCCATGCCGGGCTGGCGTCGAGAAGCCGGCACAGCCAGGCGGAGACCGCCACCGGCAACAGGTGCACGACCTCAACGACGATCAGCCCCTGGTGCGTCGCGGTGAGTTCATCGAGTCGGGCGCACCACGCCCGGGGCCCCATCGCGGGCAGGTCGGCGCAGTCCGCCGCGACTATCTTCGCGCCGCTGCCCAGCACCGCCGCCGCACTGCTACGGCCGGCGCCGGGTTCGCCGGAGATCATCACCCGGGCCCGCCGCCTGCCGTGCCTGCGCAGCTCCCGCTCGACCGATCGGTACAGCAGCCCGGGCTGCGGCCTGCCACGCGGCACCTTGGGACGCCCCGCATCGGCGGAGGTCAGCTCGAAAAGCGCACCAGCGGTCCCGCCGACCCGCTCGATCCGTACCTCGACCGCGGCCCCGGACGGCAGCTGGATCTTCCGGCCGCAGTGTCCGATGCTCAGCGAGTCGGTGGCCAGCTCGCGCAGCATCGGATGGTCGGCCGCCGTGACCACGTCGGCCGCGGCGGCATTGGCGATGATGACGTTCTCCCCGAGCGCCAGGACCGCGCAGTTACGATGCTGCGCGCTTTGGAACGCGGCGAACAGCTGCTGCTCGGCCCGCCGGGAGCCGTCCAGCAGCTGTTGCTCGATGTCGGCGGCGGCCCGGCCGATGAACGGCCCCCACAGCGGATTGGCCTCCTCCGCGCGCCCGGTGATGTCCAGCACGCCCTCGATCCGGCGGGTGACTGGATGGAAGATCGGACGGCCATAACAGGCATACGGCTTGAGCGCCTCGAGGTAGTGCTCGCTGCCCGTGACCGTGACACCCTTGCCCACCTCGTACGGGGTCGCGATCGCGTTCGTGCCGGTAGTCTCCTCCGTGAACTGGCTGCCCGGCACCACACCGACGCTGTCCAGCGCCAGCTCAATGGCGCGGGCGTCGTAGCGCCGGTCGATCAGCCGGGAATCCCGGTCGGCCAGGAGCACGCAGAAGCCAGTGCCTTCCAGCTGGTCAGCCAACTCGTTCAGCACCGGAGTGGCCGCGACCAGCAGGCGGCTGCGCCGGTCGATGTCGGCGATGGTCAGCCGGTCGGGCGACATGGCCGGATTCAGCCCGTTGGCCGCCGAACGGCGCCAAGACTGCGCGATCTGCGGACGGAGTGTGTCGAGCTCGGACAGATCCACGCCGATCATCGCCCGCCATCAGCCGAACGCAGCTCGGGGAACTGATCGTCCCGCCATTCGTCGCTCGGAGAGCCGGCGTTCCGCTGCTCACGGGTGCGCAGCTCGACCCGCCGGATCTTTCCGGAAACGGTCTTGGGTAGCTCGGCGAACGCCAGCCGCCGGACCCGCTGATACGGCGCGAGGTTCTCGCGAGCGTGGCGGAGGATGTCGCGCGCGGTGTCCTCGTCGGGTGCGTAGCCTGACGCCAAGGCTACGTAGGCTTTCGGCACGGCTAGGCGGACCGGGTCCGGCGCAGGCACAACGRCGGCCTCCAGCACGGCTGGGTGCTCCATGAGCACGCTCTCCAGCTCGAATGGGCTGATCTTATAGTCCGAGGCCTTGAACACGTCATCGGCGCGGCCGATGTATGTGATGTAGCCGTCGGCGTCGCGGGCGGCCATGTCACCAGTACGGTAGTAGCCGCCCGCCATTGCCGCCGCGGCACGCTCCGGGTCGTTCTGGTAGCCGGTCATCAACGGCAGTGGCCTCTCCACCAGATCAAGGCAGATCTCGCCCTCGTCAGCGGGCTGCCCGGTCACCGGGTCGACCAGCACCACCGGAACGCCGGGCAGCGGCCGCCCCATCGAGCCGGGTTTCACTGGGGAACCGGGGGTGTTGCCGACCTGCGCGGTCGTCTCGGTCTGCCCGAACCCGTCCCGCAGGGTCAGCCCCCAGGCACTCCGGACCTGCTCGATGACCTCGGGGTTGAGCGGCTCACCCGCGGCGATGACCTCGCGCAGGCTGCCCGGGCCGCCGGTGAGGTCGGCCTTGATCAGCATTCGCCAGACCGTGGGCGGTGCGCAGAACGTTGTCACCCCAGCGCCACGGATCTGCTCCAGCAGCGCGCCCGCGTCGAACCGCGAGTAGTTGTAGACGAAGATCGTCGCTTCGGCGATCCACGGCGCGAAGAAACAGCTCCAGGCGTGCTTGGCCCAGCCGGGCGAGCTGATGTTCAGATGGATGTCGCCGGGCCGGATCCCGAGCCAGTACATCGTGCTGAGGTGGCCTACCGGATAGGAGACCTGGGTGTGCTCGACGAGCTTCGGCTTGCTCGTGGTGCCGGAGGTGAAGTACAGCAACAGCCGGTCCGACGGCGCCGTGCCTGGATGCTCCAGGGGTTCCGCGCCTGCCTCACGCGAGTCCGCGTAGTCCGTCCAGCCGGGTACGGGGCCACCGACCGCGATGCGCGTGTAGTCACCCAGCACCTCGTCGAACTTGCCGGTGTCAGTCACCCCGACGATGACGTGCCGGGCTTCGCTACGGCTTAACCGGTCGACGAGGTCGACCGGGCCAAGGGCAGTGGTGGTCGGCACGATCACCGCGCCCAGCTTCATCACGGCGAGCATCGACTCCCACAGCTCGACCCGGTTGCCCAGCATGAGGATGACGCTGTCGCCGCGCCGCACCCCCCGGCCGGCCAGCCAGCGCGCCACCTGGTTCGACCGGGCGAACATCTCGGCGAAGCTGCGTCGCGTCTGGCGGCCGTCCTCCTCCACAATCACCAAGGCGGGCGTGTCGTTGCCCGCGGCGATGGCGTCGAACCAGTCGACCGCCCAGTTGAATCGGCCACCGAGGTCCGGCCAGCGAAACTGGCGCACCGCATCGTCATGGCTGCCGTGCAGATCGAGCAACGTGTCGCGGGCCGCCCGGTAGGCTTGCGTAACCTTTGTCACATTCGTCATGTGGTCATGATGGGTCCAGCCCGTGAGCACGTGGTACCCCCGGAAAGGGTTGGCCGCCGTGCCTGTCACGGGTCGAACCCCGGGAGCAGTCGGGAAGGTGATGCGCTCATGTCGACGTCGCCACTGGTCCGGCCGCGCGACGTGGATGCCATTCGCGGCGAGCTGCGCGAGATCCGCGTCAGGCTGGGCGTGCCGCTGGTCTTCGGCGGCGAGGTGACGGCGGGAACGCTGCTCATCTCCGAACTGCTCGGAGCCCGCACCCCGGGCCTACGCAATCTGCATGTCCCGGCCGGGTCCGGGCTCGGCGGGCGGGTGGTAGCCGAGCGACGCCCAGACCTTGTCGCTGACTACGCCTCGGCCCGGACCATCACCCACCAGTTCGACCAGCCCGTCCTCGCCGAGGGCATCCGCTCCATCGTCGCCACACCGGTCATCGTCGGAGGCGTCGCCCGTGCCGTGCTTTACGCCGCGGTCCGTGACCAGCATCCGCTGGGTAACCACGCGGTCGATGTCGTCATCCAGGCCGGCCGGCGTCTGACCAACGAACTCACGGTGCGCGACGAGGTCGACCGGCGGGTACGGCTGCTCGACAACGCGCAGGTCCGCCAGCCCAGCGGCGCGGCGGCCGACCGCGAGGAGCTCCGTGCGGTGTACGCGGAGTTACGCGACGCCGCAGGCGCCGTCAACGACCCCGACCTCAGAGCCCGGCTACGCTCGCTGTCCAACCGGCTGGGAGCCATCAGTGGCGGGTCATCCGGCGTCGCGGTGTCCCTGTCAGTCCGAGAGACCGACGTGCTCGCGCAGATCGCGCTCGGTTGCACCAACGCCGAGACCGCCCGCCGCCTGGCGCTGCGTCCCGAGACGGTGAAGAGCTACTTGCGCAACGCGATGCGGAAGCTCGGCGCACATACCCGCCACGAGGCGGTCGTCCTGGCCCGCCGCCACGGTTTGCTGCCCTAACCTCGGGCTTTCGTGCGCCCAGCAGACAGCAGGAGGTGACGCCGCGCAATCTGTTGATCTTGTTGCGTAAGCTCGTCGTCGCTTGCCGGTGGAAGTCCGGTCCGGGTAGCTACCCATCCATCTTTGCCTGGGTGAGGTTTGCAGCGGGGAGCTGGGCACCGACAAGGGGTAAACAGGCCGCCTACCAGCGGAAACACGCGGCCACGCCATCGTGCGTCCGCACACTGGACGCGGGCCACGACCCCGGAATGACACCAGCGGTCCGGGCCAGTAGGCCATGGCCCTGACCACCTGTGGGGTGCCAGAACTCGGCCACCGGCCTTGACCTGGTGTTTTAGGCTGCTCGTTCGTATTCGTTGATCAGGCCGCCGAGGACGGGCTGGCGCTTGATCTGCTTCTTGGTCAGGTCTGCGATGGGGTGGTCGGGTCGTGGTGGTTGAAGGTCGCGGCCGCGGTGGGGTCGTCGTCCGTTGTAGTGGGCTGCGTACTCGACCAGGACGGTGCGCAGGTGCCGTTCGCCGACGATCAGCATGCGGTCGGTGACCTCGGTCCGGACGGTGCGGACGAACCGTTCCGCGTAGGCGTTCGCCCGTGGGGTTCGGGGTGGGATCGTGACGGTGGTGATGCCGGCGTCGGCGAGGACCGCGTCGAAGGAGGCGGTGAACTGTCCCGCGCGGTCGCGGATCAGGACCTGGAAGTCGGCAGCCCGGTCACCGAGGTCCATCACGAAGTTCCGGATCTGCTGGGTGGTCCATGGTCCGTCGGGGTGGGCGGTGACCCCGAGGATGTGGACGGTGCGGGAGCCGACGTCCAGGGCGAAGAAGCAGTACAGGCGCCGGAGTGTCACGGCGCAGTCCACGTGGAAGAAGTCCGCTGCCAGCATCGTCGAGGCCTGCGTACGCAGGAACTGCCGCCACGTGGTGTCGGTCTGGCGTTTCGGTGCCGGGGGCAGCCCGAGGGTCTTCAGGACCCGGCGGATCGTGGAGGCGCCGACCCGGTGGCCGAGCTTGAGGACCTCGCCCTGGATCCGCTGGTAGCCCCATGTCGTGTTCTCGGTCGCGAGCCGCTTGATCAGCGTGGCGATCTCCTGGCTGATCGGTGGTCGTCCGGTCCGGTGTGGGTGGGTCCATTTCCGTGTGATCAGACGGCGGTGCCACCGTAGGACGGTGCCGGGGGTGAYCAGCCGGTGCGCTCGCAGTGCCCTGGGCAGGAGCCGGATCAGGGCGGCGAGGACCGCCCGGTCCGCCCAGTCCCACCGGGGCTTGGGCTGGGTACGGCGCAGCACCGCGACCTCATGCCGYAGCACCAGCAACTCGATGTTCTTCGACGCCGACGAGCGGCCGAGGAGAACCAGCCAGCTACAGACCCGAACGAAGATCAGGTACAGCAGGCGTACGGACATAGTTGACCATCATGCGGCCGGCCCCGCGCCGGCGCGTCGCCCCAGGTCACAGGCTCAGGCCGACTTCTGGCACCCCACAAGCGCTTTCAGCGTGTGGGAACAGCAGTGRCTCAACAACAGCTGGATTCCGGCGCTCACCCAGCTGCAGCAGCGCGCGGCGGTCGCCAGCGGGGTCGGGGCGTACTACATCGACGTCAGCCTCGCGTTCAGCGGCCAGTCGGTCTGCTCCGCGAAGCCGTTCGCGAACGGGCTGTTCCCGGGGTCGGCGATCAGCAATGTCCTGTCCGCGGGCCCGCAGGAGCAGCTGCATCCCAACCAGCGTGGGTACGACTGGCTCTACCAGGTGATGAGCCGGCAGCTCCGGGCCGCCGGCCGGCTCTGAGCCGCCGCCACACCGGCAGCCGGGCTGTTCCGGACCACTGGTCGGGGCAGGAAACCGAGCCTGGCATTCAGTCGCGGTCCGCGGTGTCGGTCCGTCCGTCAATCGGGTACGCGGATCAGGTCGGCCCCTCGAGCCCAGCGCGGGGCGCCTGGTCGGGTACCCACCACGGATCGGCGATCCGGCCCTCGGGGGTGACGCCGAACTGGCGCAGCCGCCCGGCGTCAACGTGGCGGCCCGCCATCTCGAGGAGTACTGCGGCGCGCTCCGGGGTGAAGTCGGTGTCGGAGGCCATGCGGCGCAGGAGCCAGCCCGCGATGTCGGACCCGATCAGCCGCCGCAGCACGGCGAGTTCGCCGATGTCCCGGCCGGACCTCGTCAGACGCTGAGCGAGGTACCGCGGTACGTCGAGGTCGCCCGCCTCAGCAGCCTCCTGGAGACACGCGAGGGCGTCGTTGATGTGTCCGGCGTCCTCGAGCCGGTCGGCGGCTTCCAGAAGGGCGCCGCGCTCGCCCCGCGCGGCGAGTCCGCGAAGCCAGCCAATGGTCCGGTCGGTGCCGATGGTCTCCTCCAGTAGATCGGCCGCGGCGCTGATCGCGTTGGGCGCGGGACCGGCAGCGACCAGCCGCTCGCAGTACTGGATCGACTCGGCGGTGCGTCCCGTCGCTGCGAGCAGGCGGGCTGCGGCGCCGAGTGCGCCGGGGTCACCGCTGTCGGCTTCCCGGAAGAGCGAGTTGGCCGCGACCTCGCTCATGCCCAGGTCGGCCAGCTGCGCGTGCACCTCCTCGGCCGCCCCGTGCCCTCCCCGCGCACCGAGCCTGGTGAGGAGCCGCACCAGCCAGGCGGCGGCCTCCTCCTGCCGGTTCGCGGCGGTGAGGAGCGCGACAGCCTCCCGCACCGCGTCGACGTCGCCGTCATCGGCGAGCAGCCGGTAGCAGCCGATCGCGTCGTCCGGGCGTCCCAGCTTCGCCAACAGGGCCGCGGCCGTGCGCAGCRCTGCCTTGTCTCCGGCCTTCCCCAGCCGCAGGTAAAGGCCGGCGGCCTGCTCGCGGTGGCCGGTCGCGGCCAGGCTCCGCGCGACGTCCTGAGCGACACGCGAGCCCCCTGGCCAGATGCGGTCCTCTGCCCAAGTGGCCAGCTCGTCTGCGCGGCCGGCGTGCAGCAGCAGGCCGACGGCGGCCTCCTGCCCTTCCGAGTCCCCGGCCTCGGCCGCTCGCTGATAGGCCTCGATGGCCGCCTGCTCGTTGCCCGCGGCGGCCAGCAGGTCCGCGAGCACCCGCCAGTCCATGCCCAGGGCCCATGGTTGYAGGTCATCTGACTCCTCCCGCCCGACAGCCTCGATGACCTGGCGGGCGCGGCTGATCGCCGCCTCGGTGTGGCCGGCGGCGGCCAGCAGGTCCGCGACGGTGCGCAGGGTAGGAAGGTCCCCGGCGTCAGCGGGCTGCTGGCACAAGCCGATGGCTTCCTCCAAACGGCCGAGCGCCTGGAGGAACCTGGCGGCCACCCGCGGCGCGTCGGGGTTGCCCCGGCTTGCCAGCGCCTGGAACCAGGCGACCGCCTCGTCGACAGATCTCAGGCCGGTGGTGCGGTCATCGAGCGGCGCACGACTGACAAGAATCCCCCAGAGCGAAAATCCTTCCGGGTCGTGACGCAGGTGGCGCGCCCGCGCGCGGTAGTCGGCGGCCGTGTGCGTCGTATCCCGGTCGCCGTCCAGCCGTTGGGCGGCCTCCTCCAGGGCGGCTGCCAGCAGCAGGGACGCCGCGGACCACAGCGCATCGGCGTCGCCCGCCTCCGCCGCCTGCCGGTAGCAGGTGGCCGCTTCATTGATCTGCCCCGCCGCGGCCAGTTGGTTGGCCGCTTCCCGTCGCGCCGGGAGGTTGCCACGCTCTGCCAGCTCCCGCAGCCACGAGATGGCGTCCCCCCGACGGCCCGCCGCGACCAGCCGAACGGACGCCACTTCGACCGCGGCGCGGTCGCCGGCGGCGGCCAGCCCCTGCAACCAGTCATCCGCATCGGCGGCCCGCCCAGCCGTGTCCAGCAGCTCCGCCATGTTCCGGACGTCCTGCCAGTGCTGCAGGTCGAAGAACTGCGCATGCCACCGATGGCCGGTAACGAGTGTCCGCGGATCGCGTAGATCGCCACCGCCTGGGGACAGCTCCGCCGAACCATCTGCCTGGTCCGCGCGGTGGAACAACTCCAACGCCTCGTCGGTGCGGCCGTCGGCGAGCAGCTCTTCCGCTCGGGCACGCAGGCCCGGCGCGCTCGCGGCCATCTCGAGGGCCCGCATCCGACAGTCGAGCGCCTCGTCGTGGCGGCCCGCGCGCTCCAGCAGATATGCGGCCCGCCGCAGCGGCTCGCTCCTACCGAAGATCTCCGCTGCCCTGCGATAGCAGGCGACGGCCTCGTCGAGGTGTCCCGACGTCTCCAAGCGCTCGGCGCCGTACTCGAGCGGATGGCTCCCACCAGCGGTCCTCGCC
Organism: Parafrankia soli; assembly: GCF_001854695.1. Taxonomy (GTDB): domain Bacteria; phylum Actinomycetota; class Actinomycetes; order Frankiales; family Frankiaceae; genus Parafrankia; species Parafrankia soli. The sequence goes on along the minus strand of NZ_MAXA01000021.1, from coordinate 2,602 downwards.
GCCTGTTCGTAGGCGGCGAGCGCCTCCTCGGCGTATCCGCCGGCGCTCATCCGGTCAGCCAGGATCCCCAGCGCCTGGGCGTCGTCTCCAGCCGCGACCGCGAGCCGGTGAGCGTACTGGTACAGCCCTCGGTACTCCGCCTCATCCGCGAGCCGCGCCAGCTCGTCCGGATCATCTGCGTGCGCCGCGAGTGCTTCCCAGACGGCTGCGGGAACAGGCTCCGCGCGGCCCGCCGTGTCAGCGTGCTGCTCCAGGTAATCGTGGAGCAGGTACCCGTCGGGCTCGCCGACGCCAGGCCCGCTCCGGACCGGGGTGAGCGCGCGGACCCCACGAAGCTCCTCGGTCGCGGTCCGGACAGCGGCGGTAAACCAGTCGGGACCAGCGACCCGCTGCCCAGGAGCGAGATAGCCGGGCGCCGCCTCCTCAAGGAGCGCCCCCGGGAGCGGGCCGGAACGCCCGAGCCGGCGGATGTCCATCGCGGCAGTGAGCAGCGCCCGGCTCTGGTCATCGAGGGTGTGCGTGTAACGCTCGAGCAGGTCCACCCCACCGGCCAGCACCTGGGTGATCGCCTCGTCGGCCCGGCCCGCCTCGCGGGCGACGGCCAGCCGGGGATCCTTGCGCGCGAACGCGTCCAGCACATCCGGGCTGATCTCCTGGAAACCATCCGGTACGTCGATCCGATGCACTCGGCCGAGCCGCAGCAACGCACGGGCCTGGGCGAGCCGGTCATCCTGACCGGAAGCCAGATCCGGCTGGCCGGCGAGCGCCCGCCAATAGCGCGGCCACATGCTACCGACGACCACCACCGGACCGGCGCCGGTCGTCAGGAGCCGGCGCAGCGCACCGGCCACCCGGGCGCTGTCGCGACCCTGCAGGTAGAGCTGCGTCTCGTTCAGCCACAGCACGGTCGACGGGCCGATACGCCCGGCATCCAGCAGCCGCAGCAGCTCCGCATCGTCCACCGGATGGACGAGCGGCCAGTCACCGAGCCGCGCCCGGACCGCCTCGTAACAACTGCGAGTCTTCCCGGTCGAGGAACGGCCGACCAGAACGACCATAAAACTTTCCGACGGATCCTCGATCAGCTCAGTGAGCCGGCGGTCATGATCCCGTGCGATGAACAGGGGCAGCCGCCCCGGCGGCGCCGCCCGGCCGGGAGCCGCGACCTCGATCGCCCGGTGCACCCCGAGGTCGAGCGGATCGTGCGTGTCCACGGCGCGCGCCCGCGGGAACATCGGTTCAATCGCCGGCTTACCACGGCCCTCCCGCAGCGCCGCCAGCAGCCGCACCCGGGCGGCGTCCCGGCTCATCCCGAACAAGTCGACGGACACGACCTGGTTGAGCAGCCCCGGCCGCGCGCAGTCCTCCACCCGGACGACAAGCAGTTTCCGAGCCTCGCCCCGGGGATCATCAGCCCACGCCGCCTGCCACTCCGCCGCCGCGTAAGCGGACGCAAGGTAGGAGGTGGACAGCACCGCGATCGTCCGCCGTGCCCTCAGCGCGGCCTGGTGCATCTCCTGGACGAAGTGCGAGCCGGCGCCGAAATCCCAGGCCTGAACGCGGGTGTGGTAGCCCGCCTCCTCCAGATGCCAGGCGATCCACTCCGCCCATTCCCGGTCCGGGCCGGCGTAGGAGACGAAGAAATCCACCCACCCGCCGTCGACGGGCGCCGGAGCGCTTCCGTCGCCGGACCCAACCACGGGAACAAACGTATCGCCCCGACGCGGATCAACCCCGAAGCCATCAGGACACCGACAGACGAGCGACTCCGCCGGCGGGGGTCGGCTTCCCGCTCACCCTGTGACAATCAAACCGGCGTGATCCTGGCGTCAGCTGGCTTCGTCGACAGTCATCCACGCCTAACCGTTCGACGCGGCGACAGCGTGGCCACGCTACGAGCTCCGCACCAGGATCAGTCCCGCATTCGTAGACCGGGATCCCGCCTGCCCCCAGGCCCGCGGTCTGTCCGGCGGGCCCGCAGAGCGCCAGTGCTGGTGCCCCCGCGAGCCTCGCAACGGGCCCGTCAGTGAGCTTTGTCGAACGCTTCGACGACGGTCGACGCGATACGACCCCGGTCGCTCACCGTGTAGCCGTTGCTCCGCGCCCACTCGCGGATCTCCGCGGTGCGCTCGGCAGACGTCGAGCGCGGCGAGGCGGCACGCGGGCCGCGCCGTCCGCTGCCCGCACGGCCACCGGAACGACGCGCTGCCGTGACGAACACAGCCAGCGCCTCACGCAGCTTTGTGGCGTTCGCTTCGGACAAGTCGATCTCGTACTGCGCGCCGTCCAACCCGAACCGGACGGTCTCGTCGGCCGTCTCTCCACTGAGATCATCGATCAGCGAAACGATGGTCTTCTGCGCCATGAGCATTCCCCGTTCCTGCTCGCGGACCGTGTATCCGCGATGTATTCGGCACTGTTGCGTTGACGAAGTCCGCCATCGAGGCTGCTGATCAGTCATGATCGAATGAYGCGTCGACGTCGTGTCCGTCCACCGGCTCCGACGTCGGAGTTCGCGGGGTTCCGGTTCCCTCCTGAGGTGATCGTGCTGGCGGTGCGGTGGTATCTGCGGTTCGCATTGTCGTACCGGGATGTCGAGGAG
>NZ_MAXA01000020.1 GCF_001854695.1 Parafrankia soli | reverse complement strand
ACTGCTCCACGTCGTCGGCCTCGCGTTGCTGCTGTTCTCGCTGATCGAACGAGAGGTCCGGCGTTCCACCGGTCCGACCGGAACGGTCGCCGGTCTCTACGCTGGYCGACCCGCCAAGCCCACCGGCCGGCTCCTACTCGAAGCCCTCTCCGGCCTGCGTCTCGTGCCCGCCCGCGACGGCCAGCCCGCCTACATCCCCCGGCCCACACCGCTCCARCAGCGCGTACTCAACCTCCTCGGAGTAGACCCGACCAAACCCCCGTGATCACGAAACGGGCAGGTCAAAGCATGAAAACCAAACGTGCGGAGTACAGGTGTATCCAGTCCCTCCGTGCCCTGACGGCAGATACCCAGGGCGGGCGCTGCAAGATACACAGCCATCCCGGGGCGCCTGGTTCACTTGGGTACACGGTCAGCCCGCGAGTTTCTCTCCGTCATTCCCATCGTCCGCCTGGTCGCCGAAGATCCGGTCGAGCCGGCCGACCGCCTCGCGTTGGGTCTCCGGCATCACGTGCGTGTGGGTGTTCATGGTGAGCTGGATCGTGGAGTGCCCGAGCAGCTCCATGAGCGTGCGGGCCGGGACGCCCTCAGCGAACATCGAGGCGAAGGCGTGGCGCAGGTCATGCAGCCGCAGCCAGGGCAGCCCCGCCTGACGACGCAGGACGTCGAACCTCCGGTCGACGTTGCGCGGCTCCAACGGCGTACCGATCGACGAGGTGAACACCAGCCCGGTTGTCGAGGAGCTGCTCACCGAGCGCGGCCTCGACGTCGATCACGTTACGGTCTACCGGTGCGTGGCACGGTTCACCCCGCTGTTGGTCGATGCCGCCCGGCCCTGCCGACCCCGTACTGGGGAGAGGTGGTTCGTCGCGAGACGTACGTCAAGGTCGCCGGCCACTGGACCTACCTGTCCGCGCAAGAAGACCGGACGTTCAGACGCCCACCGATCCGGCGCGAGATCCGCGATCTGGTCCTGCGCCGCGCGCAGGAGAACCCGGCCTGGGGCCGCCGCCGGGTCCAGAGAGGACTGATCGGGCTGGGCTACTCGGTCGGGATCGCCACCGTGTGGCGGATCCTGCACCGCGCCGGTATCGATCCCGCGCCGCGGCGGGCCGACACATCCTGGCGTATGTTCCTGCGGGTCAGCGGGATGCGTTCTGGCCAGCCGCCGTGAACGCCGTGGAGGATTTTTTTATTGGTTGGGGTTCCTCGGACCGGTAAGGAGGAACACCAGGGTCGTTGCGAGGCACAGGAAGGCGGCGCCGGAGAGGCCGGCTACGTTGTAGCCGTGCACCGCGGCCCGTGCGGGGAGGTCGGCCGCGGCGGCGTGCGAGTGGACGTAGGCAGTGGTGGCGGTAGCGGCGATGCTGCCGAGCAGGGCGGTGCCGAGCGAGGCGCCGATCTGTTGGGAGGTCATCACGATGGCGCCGGCGACGCCGGTGTCCGGGCCCGCGCCGAGAGTCGCGATGTTGTTGGCGGGCAGCAGCACACAGCCGACGCCGAGTCCGAGCAGCACGACGACGGGAAGCGCCCCGGTGACGTAGCCGCCGTCGGCGCGTAGTAGGCCGAGCAGTGCGAGTCCGGCCGCGCATGCCAGGAGACCCGGGCACAGCAGCAGCCGCAGGGGTGCGCGCATCAGGAACCCGCGGATGACGCGTACTCCTAGCATGATCGCCGCGGTGAAGGGGAGGAACGCGAGTCCCGCCTTAATCGGTGAGTATCCGAGGATGTCCTGCAGGTAGAAGGTGAGGAAGAAGAATCCGGCGAACATGCCGATCGCCATGCATAGGACGGCCAGGTACGCACCGGCTCGTCGACGCTCACGGACGACCCGCAGCGGCAGGAGGGCCGCTCCGGTGCGGCTTTCCACCAGGACAAACAGCGCCAGAAGGATGACTCCGGCGGCAAGAACGCCCAGCGTGATCGGGGTGGCCCAGCCTTGTGACTCCGCGCGGGTGAATCCAAGGACCAGTGCCATGAGCCCGGTTGTGGCGAGYACCGCGCCGACGATGTCCACCTCGGTGCCGAGCCGGCGGGGGGTCGCACGAACCGTCGCGCTGACTCCGGCGGCGGCGCCGACCGCGATGGGCAGGCTCACGAGCATGCACCAGCGCCAGTCGAGGTAGCTGGTGAGGACGCCGCCGAGGATCAGTCCGATGCCGGAACTGCCCGCCATCACGGTGCCGTAGATACCGAAGGCTTTGCCGCGTTCGGCGGGTTCGGTGAATGTCGTACCGAGCAGCGCGAGGGCGGAGGGTGTGAACAGCGCCCCGAATATGCCCTGGAGCGCTCTAGCAACCAGGAGCATGGTTGAGTTCACGGCTGCCCCACCCAGCGCCGAGGCTGCGGCGAAACCCGCCAGTCCGATCAGCAGGCAGCGCTTGCGACCGATCAGATCGGACAGCCTGCCCCCGAGCAGGAGGAACCCACCGTAGGCGAGAGCGAAGAGGGTGATCACCCACTGTCGCTGCGCCGTTGACAGGTGCAAGGAGCGTTGGGCGGACGGCAGTGCGATATTCATGATCGTGACGTCTACCGCGACCATGAGCTGGCCGGCAGCTATCGCGGCCAGTGCCCGCCAGCGCAGCGGGTCAGCTGTGCTCGGGGCCGACTCGGTCGAAGGGTGCGCGGCTATCCGCATCCAGCACCTCAGCGCGCTCGTTAACGTTGGCCTGCCCAACGTTGGGACGGCCAACGATAGCAGGATTTGTAGGTGCGACCAACAAAATTGGTAGGCTGCTGGTATGGAGACGGCTCCCGCCCGCTTGCGTAGGCTGCCGAGCTGGCTGATGAGCCAGGCTGCGGCGCCGGCGAGTCGGCTGGTGACCGAGCGGCTGGCCGCCGCGGACGCCCGCCGCTACCACTACTCGTTGCTCGCGGCGCTCGATGAGTTCGGCCCGGCCAGTCAGGCGGCGCTCGGCCGTCGCTGTGGTCTCGACCGCAGCGACGTCGTGGCGATGGTCAACGAGCTTGTTGATCGGGAGCTCATCGAGCGCACCCCCGATCCCGCCGACCGTCGACGTAACATCATTACGATCACCCCGGCGGGGATCCGGCACCTGCGACGGCTCGACAAGCTGCTCGCACAGATTCAGGACGAGCTACTCGCACCGCTGTCGGCGAACGAGCGCGACCAGTTGGTACGGTTACTGACCCAGCTGGTCGATCACCACCACCCATCCAAGGGCCGCAGCCGGGAACCGTGTGGACCGGACCTCTGACCGAAAGATCCACGTCCACTATGCGGCAGGCAGCACGAGCTCGCGACCCTGTGGGGTGCGAGAACTGGGCCGTTGGCGTTGACCTCGGGTTTTAGGCGGCTCGTTCGTTCGTTGATCAGTCCACCGAGGACAGATCCGGCACCTGATCCGTCCTTGGCCGCACAGTTGCGTTGTGCGGAGGAGAAACGCCGAAGCTCTACTGCTCGGCTGATCAGATCGCGTATGCGAGGTCGGTGAAGGCCGCGGACACCCRCACCAGCGGGTCGGTGTCGGTGCCGAGTTCATAGTCTCCGCGGCGGATGTTCTGGACGAAGGCGTGCCCCACGCCGACGGTCTGGACGGAGCGGAGGCGTTTGAGTCCGCGCATCGGTCGGAGCCTGGCTTTGAGTCGGCTGTGGTCGGGCTCGATCCGGTTGTTCTCCCGGCGGGCGTCGACGTGGCAGATCTCGGGTAGCTGCTCGTAGAGGACACGCGGATAGGACGCGGCTCGGTCGATGGTCACCTCTGCCGGCCGGCGGCCGTGCGAGGGCGACGGAGGGCCGGATCACAGATTTCCCAAGCTCGTTGCGTGACTACGCCACGGCAGGCAGGACAGCCGGTCGCGGATGGCAGCCAAGCTGGCGGACAATGTCGGACTGAAAGCCCAGGTCAGACGGGGTACGGCGAACGAGTGTCGCCCTTTCAAGGCAGCGGTTACCGGCTCTTGTAGATGTCGTGGGTGCCGATCCGCAGCCAGCGGACATGCGGGCCGTCGCGGCCCGGAACGGGCTCGCCGTACTCCTACAGGGCCCGGCCGTCCTTCGCCCACCGCAGTTCGAACACACCCGGCTCAGAACGAAAGCCCTTTACCCCGAGGCTTGAGTGAAACTGGCCCGTCTCCAGGCCCTCACGGAACAGTGCGACCGCGCGGCGGAACCCAGATCTACGAGGGCACCAGCCAGATCCAGCGTGTCGTCATGTCCCGCGCCCTGCTCAAGGGCTAACGAACTCGCGTTTCCCCTGGCAGCAGCCATGACCTGGGCCGCCGACCGATCATGGGGTGGCGACCCGGATTCCCGGCTACCATCGGGCGATCATGGCTGCTGCCGACAAGGTGAAAACTGTCCGCCGCGGTGAAGCCGGCCGTTGAAGTCCTCCGCCGCGAGTCGCTCGAAGTGCGCCCGGGAGCGTTCGTCCTCTGCGTCGAGGTGCTTGTCCATCGCTTTCTCCGCCTCCTCATCAGTGGAGAAGCGCAGGCTGTCCAGCGCGGCGCAGTGGCAAGTGACCTGCCACCCGCCATCGGTGTCCTGTTCGATGGAGGCACCGGAGCAACTGTCGTCACCCAGCAAGAACAGGGGCATTTCACCGAGCCCCGGCGGGTCCGGGCTCTTCCAGATCTCGTCGCACCGTCGATCCGAGGTTGGGTGGCCATGAACGGCCGCATCGGCCTCGTCCTCAGTCCGGTACTCGCCGTTGAGAACGCCGCACCAGCAGCACACCCACCACGGCCCGTCAGATTCTTCTGGCTCCACGACATTCTCCTCTGCTGCGCACAGTCGAGGGCCTGCCGGCCCTGTGCCGCGTGGCACAGGGCCGCCGCTTACCTGCGGACTGCGGCCCATCCGCCGGCGACTGTTTACCGGCTCTTACAAATGTCACGGTCCGGGTCCACCGCCTGGCATTGGCGTCGGGTGAGGTGCTGCCCGTTCGTGCGGCTCAGGGTAGGGCTACGTGGCCTCGTCCATGGCCAGCGCCCTACGTCGATGCGCTCCGTTCCATCTCAACCTTAGCCATATCCATGATCGCTTACCGCGGCAACCTGTGGGCCTCGATGGCCTGGCGCGCCTGGCCCGGGAGCCTTGTCGTGGTGCGGATGACCCGGATGGTCCGTATGGCGCCCCGGCTCGGCCGTCCTGATTGTCGGCCTGGTGATGGATGGGTCTTTGGCGCGTCACGGGCGTTGTGCCCGGTGGACCAGCTAGAGTCCACCGGTGCTGATCTTTGGGGTTGAGCTGCCGTGATGGGGCAGACGCACGTGCTGAGCGGAGCGGTGGTCTGGCTGGCGGCCGTGCCCGTCCTGTCGCGGGAGGAGTGGCTGGGGTCGTACGCGGTGTCGCTGTCGCCGCAGCAGGTGATCGCCGGTGCGGTGGTGGCCGCGGGCGCCGGGCTGCTGCCCGACATCGACCATCCCTCGGGTCGGATCGCGAACACCCTCGGCCCCGTCACCCGGACCTTGTGCCGCTGGGTGGGCCGGGCCTCCGGCGGGCACCGGCACGCCACCCACTCGCTGCTGTTCGCGGTCGCCATGGGTGCGGTCATGGGGCTGCTGGCCACCCATTTCCAGTACGGCTGGTGGGCGGCGCTGTACATCCTCGTGGGCTTCGGGCTGCGCGGCCTCGGCCTGGACTTCGAGGGCCACCCTTTCTGGTCCGGGCTGAAGGACTGCGCGGCAGCCGGGGTCGCCATCTACCTCATGCACGGCCTCGACATGAGCTTCGCCGGTTACGCCGTCGCCCTCGGCTGTCTCGCCCACCTGCTCGGGGACTGCCTGACCCCCAGGGGCTGCCTCCTGCTCTGGCCGGTGAACTGGCGGATGGAGACGGTCCTGGTGCCGAGAACGGACGGCCGGGTCGAGCGCCTGGTGGTGGTTCCGCTGCTCACCTGCGCGGCCGTCGTCCTGACGGCCCGGGTCCTGATCGGCGATCATCCGATCAGTTGGCTCAGCTGACCCGCCCGCGATCGAATCCCGCGCGCCGCGAGGGGCGCGGGACTACGCCTTCCCGGACGCGCGCCGAACCGCCAATCGGACAAGCCCGGCGAATTCCGCCGGTGCCGTGCGATGGGCGAAGTGGTCGCCAGGAAAAGTCACGAGCTCGACGTCACGCACCACCGCGCTCAGGTGCTGCTGCATCACGACGACGGGGAAGCTCTCACTGAAGCCGTACACGACGGGAATCTCCAGCGCGGCGATGTCGTACGGCGGTGTCGGCGCCCGGGCCGACCGTTCCTCCGTGACGAACGCGCGGGCCTGCGGCCGGAGCCGAAGCCGCGCCTCGGCGCTCATCGCGTCGTATTTCGCCCCGAGCATCAGGCGCATGCCCGCGTCCTCAGGGTCCTCGCTCCACAGCATCTGCCGCATGCGCCGGTCGTCCCACCCCGGCACCCACGCCATCACCGTCTCGTAGAGCACCACGGCCGCGACGCTCTCCGGCGCCCGCACCGCGGCCCCGGCGGCGATGAYCCCGCCGAACGAATGGCCGACGACGACCGCGCGGCGGCCGTCCAGAACCGCGACGAGATCCTCGATGTGGCCGTTCACGTCCACCGGTGCGCCGGTCGCGTTCGTCGACGTCCCGTAACCGCGGCGGTCGTACCAGCGCATGCGGCACTGGGAGGCGAGCAGGTCGACCACCCGGGAGAACGAGCGCCCGCTGTCGAGAACACCGTGCACGAACACCACGAGCGCCTCGCCCTCGCCAGCCTCCGTCACGGCCAAGTCCATGACAAGGACAGTAGTAGGCTTGGTACCGACGCCGCGGCGGTGCACCCGCACGTGCGCCGCCGACCAGGAACATCCCGGCTGGCCGCCAGGCCGGACGCACCGGCCCATCGGAACGGCTGGCTATGGTGAGTGCCGTGAACCTGGACGAGGCCGAATGCCGCGTTCGCTTCGCGGCGGCGCGGGTCGCCCGCCTGGCAACGGCCGGCGTGGACGGCCAGCCGCATCTGGTGCCGGTGACGTTCACCCTGGACGACGATCAGGTCGCCATCGCCGTCGATCACAAACCGAAGCGCTCGACGGCCCTACGGCGGCTGGCGAACATCGCCGCCAACCCGCGAGTCAGCCTCCTCGTAGACCAGTACACAGAAGACTGGGACGGCCTGTGGTGGGTTCGGGCGGATGGCCGCGCACGAGTTGTCATGGATGGCGATGAAGGAGTGAAGCGGGCGGTGGCGATCCACCACCTGGCGGCAAAGTACGACCAGTACCAGGCCGTCACCCCGACCGGGCCAATTGTTTTCGTCCAGATCGAGAAATGGCAGGGTTGGGCGTTCACAGCCCGCCAGAGGGTCCAAGGATTCGATGGCTCGCCGGAGACGTAGGCGTCCCCGCGAGGAACCCCGCCCCGGCACTGTGGAGAGCCGGGTACTCCCTCGCGGGGGGACGCGGTTCCGACTAGTCTTCGATCATGGTTGAGTCGTGGGAGGCAGGCGGCGGCAGGTCGCCGGTCGTGGCCCCCGAGCACCTTCTGGCCCCTCGCCGGCAGATCGAGGCCGCGGTTGCCGCGGCCCTGGCCGAGCTGCCGCCCCATGGCCGGTGGATCACGGTGACCGTCGAGGACCCGGACGACGACGACCTGGTCTACGCGCTGGCACTGGTGGTGCGGGACCGGACGACCGCGGCCGAGGTCGCCGCGCATCTGGGGGTTCCCGTCACCGAACCCGCGGTCATCGGCTGGGCGAGCGAGTGGGTCGTTTCGGCGCGTTACCGGGGCAGTGCGGCCGGCACATCCGTGAGCCCGACGACCGACCCAGCCGAGCTGGCAGTCGATCTCGCGGACTGGCTGCAGACGTTCCTGGCCGACGACTTCATCTCCGACCCCGTGCCACCGTGCCCTGGCCATCCGCACCCGATGCGGCCGGTGGTACACGAGCGGAAGCCATGGTGGACGTGCCCCCGGGACAGCGGGCTCATCAGGCCCTGGCCGGCCCAGGTCACCGACCAGAGCTGACGCTCGAAAACGTCGCCCACGAGATCGCGGGCGACGGACAGCCCAGCAGTCGAGCAATGTCCCACACCCCACAGGTACGAGCACGCGGAACCGCGTCAAGCGACGAGGCGCCGCCGGCCGGCCAGCGGCGCCTCGTCGATTTTCCGCTGAATCCAGACAGCTTCTATCCCGCCGAAATTCGGCAGGCCTTCCTAACCCGCTATGCAACCGGAAGGGGCACGGGAGTCACCGGCGACGGGGTGGTGATCACGGCGGGCTGATCCGGCTACTAAACCCCTGCCCACGGGTACTTGCGCTCGTGGTGCTTCGAGTTGTACCAGAGCACCTTCTCGAGAGTAAGCTTGATCTTCTTCTTCACCAGGTCCTTGTAGTGGCGGTCGTAGCCACCGACCGGCTGGTAGGCCGCGGCTACGTCTCCCGCATCGTCCCCGTCATCCACGTAACTGTCGGGCTCGTCGCCGTAGGACTCGCCGCCGTAGTAGGGCCGCTCCTTCTTCTCGTGGTGCTTCTTGTCCTTGCCGTCATACCAGACGACCCGCTCGTAGCTGAAGGCGTCCTTACGCTTCGAGACATCCTTGTGCTTCTCGTAGGGCTTCCCGCGGAGGTCACCGGAAGCCAGCGCCGCGTCGGCGACCTGAACCGGGTCGACAGCGCCGACCGAGACACCGGGAACCAGCGGCGTGTCGACGAGCTCAGCCGGGTCGCCGGAGCCGGCCGGGGCACCCGGGGCGGCGAGCTCAGCCGGGTCGCCGGGCTCGTCGCCGTAGGACTCGCCGCCGTAGTAGGGCCGCTCCTTCTTCTCGTGGTGCTTCTTGTCCTTGCCGTCATACCAGACGACCCGCTCGTAGCTGAAGGCGTCCTTACGCTTCGAGACATCCTTGTGCTTCTCGTAGGGCTTCCCGCGGAGGTCACCGGAAGCCAGCGCCGCGTCGGCGACCTGAACCGGGTCGACAGCGCCGACCGAGACACCGGGAACCAGCGGCGTGTCGACGAGCTCAGCCGGGTCGCCGGAGCCGGCCGGGGCACCCGGGGCGGCGAGCTCAGCCGGGTCGCCGGGCTCGTCGCCGTAGGACTCGCCGCCGTAGTAGGGCCGCTCCTTCTTCTCGTGGTGCTTCTTGTCCTTGCCGTCGTACCAGACGACCCGCTCGTAGCCGATGGTGATCTTCTCCTTCTTCACCTCCGGCCCGCCCCCCGGCACCAGGGCCTGTGCCGAGGTGGCGCTCGCACCCAGGGTGACGGCAACGGAAACGAGGCCCGATGTGGCTAGAATGGCCGTACGCCGCCCTATTTTGCTTGTCATCTTCTACCTTTCAGAACGATCTTTTGCAGTAGTTCTACGGTCGTCAACCTAGCGGCCCGACCTCCTTTACAGCGGCAGCACAAAACAGGCGTGTCTCCAGCGACTTAACGGCGTCCGATCCGACACGTTTCGGCGAATGCGAGAATTCCTCGAACCGGCTCTCCGACACCCGTCAGCCAATACGGCACGCCCCGGCCAGAAAAATCGGATCGAGAGCGAAGGATTCGGATTCCAGCCCGGACCATCCGACCATAATCGCCACCGAAGATACCCGAGGACCGTCCGTAAAAATAAGGCTGATTCGGTGCGGCGCACCGGTTCCAGCGTCCGAACGAATAGTTTTCAACCCCCGCAACCGCCACCAAGAGACCGCCGGCGACTCGAATCTTCCCGGTACGACCGCAGGAGGTTGCCCATATGACAGCACCTGGATTAGGCGATATCTTTTTTCGCAGACAGCGGAGAGTCCATAGCCGGCGACCAAGTCCCCAGACAGCAGTGGTCACACAGAATCCGGCGCAGACCGCACAGGCGGCGCCTCCTGAGATCCGCAGCAGGAAACCCGTGTTCCTCATATTCGTGCGCGGCGCGGCGCAATGTCGAGGAAAACCGGGATGCAGAAGCAGACCGGACCGGTGCGACGACGTCAAGTGTCAGCGAGACGGCCCGGCATGGTGGTCATGTCCCGCGCGCTGCGCAGGGACCAGTACACGACCCGGGCCAGGTGCACGAAGTCAGGCCGAGGAGCCGGCGGCGTTCTGCAGGGGAAGCAGCACCAGATGCGGGTCCAGCGCGGTGGGCACGAAGCCGAGGTGACGGTAGAACGACTGTCCGTCGGGTGCGGTCGCGTGCGCGCCCAGCAGCGGGGTTCCGACCATACGGCGCACCGTGAGCGCCCGCATCGTCGCGTCGCGGACGAGCCGGGCACCGACCCCCCGGCCCTGATAGCGGACGTCCACGGCCAGCCGGCCGACGAGCATCATCGGGACCGGGTCCACGGGCCGGCGGGAACGCCACCGCGAGGCCGTGTCGACGCGCTCGGCCGCCGCGGTCGCCAGGCAGTAGTAGCCGGCCACGGTGGAGCCGTCCAGCAGCACGAACGTGCTGGTGATGCGTTCGTGCTGGTGGTCCTTGGCGTGGTGGCGCAGCCAGCTGTCGAGGACGGGATCGCCACAGCCGAACGCGACCGTGTCGTGGTCCTCCACCAGGGCCGACGGCTTCGTGAACGGCACGGGCCGAATCCTTCCAGGCATGGTCGATCTCGTCGTGGGGTTGATCTACCGGGATCGACGGGGGCAGCCGGGGCGGCGGGCCTGCCGCCCCGTCAGGGCAGGTGGAGCTCGTCTACGGAGACACAGGTCCCGCCTACTCCTGGCCTGGCTCCTCGTCGAGCAGCTTGCGCAGCCGCGGGTTGTCGGTGGGTGGCGCCTGCAGCATCGCGTCCAGTTCGGCCCAGGCGGTCTCGGAGACCCTGAACAGCCGGCGGTCGGCGAGTACCTCGCGGGCGTAGCGCCGCATGCTCTCCACCGCGAACAGCTCCAGGCTGAGGCCCTCGGCGTCCGCGGCGGACCGGATGATCTCGGCGTCGTCGGCGGGCAGGCCGAACGTGATTCTCTCGTCCTCAGCGGAGGTCATGCTGGCAGTTTGCCGTCCCGCTCCACGACATGCGACGCCGGGCCCCACGTCGCTCGTCACACAATCGGGCAACCGGGTGGAGGGCCGAAAAGCACCGGTCACGGAGCATGGTCGGGGCATGTTCGGACCGCTGCGCACCGGGGCATCTCCCTACAGATCATCCATCCGGGACCAACCCCAACGAAGGAGCCGTGAGGACCACGATGGCCGACCATCCAGGGGCACGATCGTCACCGGGACGACGTCCGGGGGCGTGCACGCCCGGTACGGGCCGGGCGGCATGTGACCACCGCGCGGAGGAACTGCGATGAGCGACGGTGTGGGCACGGGCCTGGTCGTCGTCCTCGGCGTGATCGCCGCGGTGGGTCTGGTGCTGGTCGCCGGCACCTTCTACCTGCTGCGCCGCTACCGGTTGCCGCTACACGGCGTCGCCGCGACGATCGCCAGCCTGCTCTACGTGATCTCCCCGGTGGACGCCGTCCCCGAGATCCCGCTGGGGCCGGTGGGCCTCGTCGACGACCTCGCGGTGATCCTCGGGGCGCTATTCTACGTCCGCAAGCTCGTCGACGCCCGCCGGCCGGGGCCGGCGGAGCTGGAAGTCCCGGGCCGCGGTCGGGGCCGCGGCCGTCGCTAGCGGTAGTTCGTTGGATCAAGGTGGGAGGTAGAGGTGCAGGCCGTGGCCTGCGCCGACTGCGGCGATCAGGGTGTCCAGGTCAGCAGGCGGGGGTGTGGGTGACCAGGCGTGCCAGCAGCGTCGTAGCAGGAGCCAGGGGGTCAGCCAGCTGCGGACCGCGCGTAGCGTCGTCGGCCAGGATGGCCGCGCGGGTGGGCTGGTGGTGTGGGTGCCCCCTCTCTCGCCGGTCGTGCTTACCGTCGGCGGGTTCCTGCCCCGGGGGCATCTCGGCGGTGAGGGTGTTCCAGCAGAACGAGAACGCGCAGAACACCAGGGTCTGGTGGCGACGGATCGCGAGGTCGGAGCGGACCTGGAAATCGGCCCAGCCGAGTTCGTCTTTGACCTGCTTGTAGCCTTGTTCGATCCAGTTCCGGATCCCGTAGATC
>NZ_MAXA01000019.1 GCF_001854695.1 Parafrankia soli | reverse complement strand
CCTGGTATCTGGCCACCAACCTGCCCCGGCCTGGCGGGCCCCGCCAGGCCGACAGTCCACACCCGCCCGCTGACCTGGCCGAACTCGTACAGATCTACGGGATCCGGAACTGGATCGAACAAGGCTACAAGCAGGTCAAAGACGAACTCGGCTGGGCCGATTTCCAGGTCCGCTCCGACCTCGCGATCCGTCGCCACCAGACCCTGGTGTTCTGCGCGTTCTCGTTCTGCTGGAACACCCTCACCGCCGAGATGCCCCCGGGGCAGGAACCCGCCGACRGTAAGCACGACCGGCGAGAGAGGGGGCACCCACACCACCAGCCCACCCGCGCGGCCATCCTGGCCGACGACGCTACGCGCGGTCCGCAGCTGGCTGACCCCCTGGCTCCTGCTACGACGCTGCTGGCACGCCTGGTCACCCACACCCCCGCCTGCTGACCTGGACACCCTGATCGCCGCAGTCGGCGCAGGCCACGGCCTGCACCTCTACCTCCCACCTTGATCCAACGAACTACCGCTAGACCTGTCTTCCGCACATGGGGTTTCGATGCGTTGACCGGCCCGGTTTCCGATCAGGGTGGCCGGGTCGGGTTGACGCCGAGGATGGTGAGGAGGTGCTGGTGCAGGCCCGGTGGGCGGGGGATGTAGGCGGGTCGGCCGCTTTGGGCGGGTACGAGGCGGAGCTTGTTGAGGGCGCCGAGGACGAGTGCTCCGGTGGGGCGGGCGGGACGGCCGGCGTAGAGGCCGGGGATCTTCCCGTCGGGGCCGGCGCCGCGGCGGGCCTGGCGTTCGATCAGGCTGAAGATGAGCAGGGCCAGGCAGATGACGTGGATCAACGCGTGGATGCGCTGGTTGGAGTGCAGGAACATCGGCGTGACCGCGAGCGGGCCCTTGAACGCGCCGTAGCGACGTTCGGAGACTTCCTGGCTCTTGTAGCGGGCGAGGACCTCGGCGGGGCCGGTGGTGTCGGGCAGGTTGGTCAGCAGGGCGTACCAGCCGTCGGTGGTGGCCTCGGTGTCGAGGGCGGCCTGGTCGAAGTGCCAGGTCAGGGCTGGTTTCCCGGTGTCTGGGTCGATGCTGGTCTCGGCGACGAGGTAGCGGGAGACACGGTGTTTCGTGGTGAGGAGGGATGCTCCTATGGATGTCAAGCGGCCACAGGAAGATCTTGTGATGTGCTGGGGGCGGTGAGGATCTTGTAGATCTCCCGGGCCACGTAGCGTTTGAGGCAGCGGATGATCTCTTTCTTGGACTTGCCTTCGGCGGTGYGGCGCTCGACGTAGGCCTGGGTGGCCGGGTCCCAACGCAGCCGGCAGAGCACGACGCGGTAGAGCGCGGCGTTGGCCTGGCGGTCCCCACCGCGGTTGAGTCGGTGGCGGTTCGTCTTCCCCGAGGAAGCGGGCAGGGGGCTGACGCCGCAGAGCATCGCGAACGCGGCCTCGGAGCGCAGCCGGTCGGGGTTGTCGCCGGCGGACACGAGCAGCTGGCCGGCGACGTCGGGGCCGACGCCGTGCACCGCGGCCAGTTTCGGGGCGAGCTCGCGGACGAGCCGGCCTATGATCTTGTCGAGTTCTCTGATCTCGGTCGACAGGTGTTGGTGACGCTGGGCCAGGCTGCGCAGCGCCAGACGGACCGCGACGGCGGGGTCGCCGGCCCGTGCGGCCGGGACGTCGGCCTCGGCACAGACGGCGACCAGGCGGGTGTTGGCCAGGGCGGACAGCTCGGCGCGCACCGCCTCGGGGGCGGTGACGAGCAACGCCTTCATCTGCCTGATCACGTCGGCGCGGTGGGTGACCCCGCCGCGGCGGGCGACCCGCAGCGACCGCAGCGCCTCGACCTCGCCGTCGCGGTCCTTCGGGATGCCGGTCCGCCGGCCCGCGAGCGTCGCGCGGGCGGCCGCCTCCGCGTCGACCGGGTCGGACTTGCCCTGCCAGCGGCGCGCCTTGCGGTCGGGCCGGTCGATCTCGACCACCGTGACGCCGGCCGCGGTCAGGTGGCGGGCCAGGCCGGCGCCGTAGGCGCCGGTTCCCTCGACCCCGACCTTGACCGGCGTGCCGAAGCCGCGCAGCCAGTCGAGTAGCTGGCCGTAGCCGGCCGCGGTCGCCGGGAAACGACGCCGACCCGAGCAGCCGCCCGGCGCTGTCGAGCGCCGCAGCGGTATGGCTGTCTTTGTGGGTGTCGACGCCACCGGTGACCTCGACCGCCTGCTGGTGCTGTGTCATCGTGGAACAGCTGTCCCTTCGCCTCGACTGGCAGGGGCGGCACGCACCAGCCGGGCGACGGACAAGACAGTGAAGGGGCCTCTGGCCAGGCTCCTATGAGGTCACCCGCCCGTCCGGTGAGTGCACACGAGCCCGGCACCGACACAGCCGGCAGATCCCGTCAAGGACACACTGGTCAGTCAGGCGGTGGGCCAGGCCAGCCGGTGCGGGGCCCCACACATCCTCACTGTCAGGCGGGCTTTCACCGCGGYCTCGGTGCGGTAGAGGTGGTGGCTGCCCGCGGCGCGGGCGAGGGTGTCGAGGGCCTCGCGGGCGCGGCCCAGTTTGAGGGCGCGGGCGACCTGTGCGGCCTGGGCGTTCGCTGACGACCAGATGAACACCGTGCGCACGGTGACAGGCGGGTCCTTCTTCCGGGACCCGCGCAGGGTGGTCACGCCCTGTCGGGCGCGGTAGGTCGCCCGCTCGTGGACGGGCTTGCCGCGGTCCCGGGCCGCGACATGCTCAATGATTGCGGCGGTGGCCCAGTCCTGGCTGGCCAGGACGTCGGTGGGCACGACCGCCTTCGGTGCCGGGGCGAGGAAGGTCACCCCGGCCGTCGAGGTCAGCGCGGTCAGGTTGGTGTAGGAAACGAGCTTGGTGTCCCCGACCAGCAGGAACTCGCGGGTGCCAGCGAGCTGGGTCAGGGCGCGCATCGCACCGGTGACCTGGGAGACCTCTCCGGCGCCGCCGTCATAAGCGCGGTGGACCAGCGGGATCCCGCCATCCCCGGCCGTGGCCAGGCCGGTCTGGACCTGTTTGAGGTCGGGCCGGCGGTCCTTGGGATGGCCGTACTTCGGCGTGGCGTAGTCGCCATCGACCCCGGGGTAGGCGCCGTAGAGCGAGATCGAGGTCATGTCCCAGTGGATGCGGCTGGCGTCGATGCCGAACGCGGCGATCGCCGCGGCGCCGACCGAGCCGACGACCGCCTCGCAGACCGGGGCGAGCGCGTCGAGTGCCCGGCCGACCCGGTCATCGTTCAGCGTGTCCGCCGCGATGTCGAACATCTCCTCGACCGCCCACTCCCGCGCCCACGTCTCAACGTGCAGCAGCGGGGTCGGCGAGGTCAGCCGGTTGGCGACCAGCGCGGCGATGACCTGGCCATGGCTGACCCGGCCGACCTTGTCACGCATCGGGCAGAGCCGGTCGATCGTCGCGGCCAGACCGAGACGGTCCAGATAGTCACGGATGACCGGGAGCGCGCCGAGCGGCTTCTCGACGCTCGGCGGACCGTAGTCCATGGCAACCGACACAGCCACGAACCGTCCCAGACCCACCACTACGAATCGCGATCATCCCAACGTGATCCGAACAAGAGATCAAGTAACTGTCTCACCGCACGCACGTGCGGAAGACAGGTCTAGACGAGTCATTCCGAATGCTGGCGATGCGTCCGGAAACGTGGACAGGGCACCCAAGATCGTTCTGTGACAAGCGACCTGGACACCCTGCTCACCGCGCTGTACGCGAAGTTCGACAACCACTGGATCATCGATTCCACCCCGGTGGAGTGCGGCCGCTCGCGGCCCACGGTGAAGCGATCCGACCTGGCTGGCTGGGCGGGATACGGGTACTGCGCCAGCCATTCGCGGTTCTTCTGGGGGCTGCGACTGTACCTGGTATGCACTCCGACGGGCATGCCGATCCTGTGGGCCCCGGCGAACCCGAAGCTGGACGAGCGCGAGGTGCTGACGGCGATGCTGGACCGCGAGCCGGACACCGTCACCGACCGGCCCGGCCTGCTACTGATCGYGGACAAGGGCTTTGACTCCAAGGAGTTCGAGGCCGATCTAGCCCTGCGTGGGGCGGAGCTGCTGCGTCCGTCGTTCAAGCGGGAGAAGCGCCGCAGGGGAGAGTCCCTACTGAAGTCGGTGCGGCAGCTAATCGAGTCGGTGAACGACACCCTCAAGGGTCAGCTCGACCTGGAACAGCACGGCGGGCGGACCTTCGAGGGTGTCGCCGTCCGCGTCGCACAGCGCGTCCTCGCGCTGGCCGCGGCGATCTGGCACAACCACAAGACCGGACAGCCGGTCATACGATCTCTGACCGCCTATGACCACTGATCACATCGTGTGACTGAGTACGCTTGTTGGCCACTGTGAGCATCGCAGTCGGYCGGCCCAACGAACCACCCGAGTGAGGTCCAGCCCGTCGCTGCGCGTGCGCGTGCTCCAGCCGTCAGGCGTCGAAGCGGTGGCGGGCGACCTCGATGTGACCGAGGTACTGGTGGGTCCAGCCGCACATTCCATCGACCGTTGCGCGCAGGGCTTGGCCCGGCTCGGTGAGGGTGTACTCGACCCGCGGCGGCACGGTAGGGTGCACCGTCCTCTCGACCAGGCCGTTGCGCTCCAGCATGCGCAGGTTCTGGGTGAGCATCTTGTGGCTGATGCCCTCGACCTCGTTCCGCAGCTCACTGAAGCGCAGGGTGCGTTCACCGAGCATCTCGATGATCAGGAATGCCCACTTGTTGGCTACGTCCGAGAAGATCTCCCGCGCCAGGGAGTCCACGCGCCTCAGGTCCGCTTCGTCGGCCGAGCCGCCCTTGAACTGCTTGGTCACCATCAGGTTCCCCAGTCACTGAAAAGTGCGTTCTTCCATGTCAGCAGTCACTCTCCTACAGTTCCTGAGTAACCACAAGAGACCAAGAATGTCTCGATCGGATGGACGCGGGCCCTCGGGCCCTCATAACAAGGAGGCAGGCAGCATGGCCATCACCCTGGTAAACCCCAGCAAGTTGCCCAAAATCGATGTCTACCGGCAGGTGTCGATCGCATCCGGGTCGAAGCTGGTCTTCATCGCCGGGCAGGTCGCCTGGGATGCCGAGGGGATCACGGTCGGTGAGGGCGACCTCGCCGCGCAGGTCGAGCAGTGCTACCTCAACATCGGCACCGCCCTCACCGAGGCCGGCGGCTCCTTCCACGACGTGGCGAAACTGACCTTCTACGTCGTCGACTGGACCCCCGACAAGATGCCCACACTCCTGGAGGGGATCTCCCGGGCGGCCGCGAAGCTGGGGGTCACCCCAGTCCCGCCGACCACGCTTCTGGGCGTTGCGGCACTGGACGTCCCCGACCATCTCGTCGAGATCGAAGCCACCGCGATCCTCGACTGAACAGATGCTCTTGGCCGCTGAGCACCAAAGTGGCCAACTATGGCGCTCAGCAGCCACCAGCGTGCTCAGTCACACATCGGAATGACTCGTCTAGGTTCCCGCTCCCAGCAAGCCCCCAGGGGGTACCGGATCCCGCGCCCTCCGGGATCCGGTACCCCCTGGCTCGCTCCAGCCGAACCGACGCCCGTGCGGCGGCCGCCCGACAGAGACCCTCCGCAGACGAACGGCCATAATTCGGTGATAACAGGACCGATCCTCGCGGCACGACTTCGACGTCGCAGGTCAGCCGTTCCGCGAAGGCGGCGGGGCAACGCCGTGGATGGTCGGGCGGAGCGGAGGGACGGGAAGTGGGCGACAAGCCGGCGGATATCCGCCGCTGGAACAAGCTGGTGGAGGAGATCCCGACCGTCCAGCTACGGACGGATGTTCCGCACTCCGCGCGCATGTATGACTACTATCTCGGCGGAAAGGACAACTTCCCGGCCGACCGGGAGGGCGCCGAGCAGGCCATCGCCGTCTTTCCGAGCCTGCGGGACGCCGCGCGCCAGAACCGGGCGTTCATGGTCCGCGCAATGCGGCACCTGGCCACCGAGGTGGGCATCCGGCAGTTCCTCGACATCGGCACGGGCATTCCGACCAGCCCGAATCTGCACGAGGTCGTCCAGGGCGTCGACCCGCGGTCCCGGGTGGTCTACGCCGACAACGACCCGATCGTCCTGGCGCACGCCCGTGCTCTGCTCGCGAGTTCGCCAGAGGGCCGCCGCCTACAAGGAGACGGACGTTCACCGGCCCGCGGACATCCTCGCCAGCCGGGAGCTCGCCGAAACCCTGGACCTTTTCCCGGCCGGTCACGCTGTCCCTGCTCGCGGTGCTGCACTTCTCCCGAACGCGTCCGACCCGGCGGCGGTCGTGCGCCAGCTCGTCGACGCGCTGCCAGCCCGAGCCGGCAGCTACCTGGTACTCAGCCACGCGACCGCGGACTTCGCGTTGGCGGAGACCACCCGGCGCAACACCGCGGTATACCGGCAGCGCGGCATCTCGCTCCAGGCCCGGGACCGCGCGCAGGTCGCGGCACTGGTCCCGGCCGCGATGGTTTCTGCTGGCTGCCCCGGAGGTTCAGGCGGTCGGGTTCCAGCGGGTGATGACGTCGAGGGTGGGCGCGGTCGCGGTGCCGCGTGGCTCGGCGACGAGGCCGGCGGACTCTGCCACCTCGGCCACGTCGTCGATGGTCTTCACCAGGCGGCTGGTGGCTTCGGCGAGCAGGAGTGCGCGGGTCAGCAGGCCCTTGGTCTGCTTCGCCTGGTAGCTGAGTGGACGGCGGACCCGGCGCCCGTCGACGAGTTTCTCGGTCAGGGCACGCACGGGCAGGGCGCTGGCGCGGATCGGTCCGGAAAGGGATGGCACGGTCGCGTAGTCCGACGAGCGGAGGTCCACGACGAGGTGCTCGCCGACGGCGTCCGGGGCGCAGGCGAGCAGGTCGGGCAGGGCTGGCGCGAGCCGGGCGCGCCAGAAGGCCGCGAGCACGGTCGGTGCGGTACGGCCACCGAGGCCGGGAATCGCCGCCGCCATGCCGACCCGGTGGTCGGGCACCGGCTCGGCCGCGCTGAGGAGGCCGAACGCCCCGTTGGAGACGAACAGGGTGTGGCTGGCCGCAGCTCGCGCGGCAGGTGGCAGCGCCGCCGGAGCCAGCGCCTTGTAGAGCACGCCCACGAATCGGTCGAGCGCCGGCATCGTCGGTGCGTCCAGCATCGCGGTGTTGGCGGCCAGGTCGGTCTGCGCGCGCGAGGCCGGCAGCCGCAGCGCGATGACCGCCGCGTTCGGGTCGGCCCGGCAGAACGCCGCGACCGCCCGCGCGACCTCGGCGCGGGCTCCCGCGAGCGGGCCGTCGCCAAACCCGGCCGTCCGCAGCGACGGCCCGTCGCCACCCTCGGCCTTCCCCTCGCTCGGCGGCAGCAGGATCCGCACCTACCCGACCTCATTTCACGATCTCGGCATCCCGACGTTCTGTGCTGCCAAGCTACGGTGGCCTCGAGGTTGATCAGTCCGGCGGCCGCGGCGGGCGCCCGGGCGCCCGCCGCGTGATCGCCGTGATCGCCGCGGCTGTTTCGTCGGCCCACCTGTGGTCGAGCGGTCCGACGTCGAAGATCAGTCGGTACCACAGCGAACCGTAGACGAAGTCGGCCAGCGGCGTCGTGTACTCGTCGGGGATCTCGCCGCGGGCGACGGCCCGGTCGAGGAGCGTCCCGAGCGCGGCCCGCCTGGTGATGAGGAAGCGGTCTCGGACGTCATGGGCGACCGCCTGATCGGTGGCTGCCGCCGCGGCGACCGCGCGCAGGAGAAGGGCGGTGGTGCCGTCGAGCGCGTCGATCGTGGACCTCAGGAAGGCGTGCACGTCGTCCGGCAGGCTGCCGCTGTCGGGGAGCGGGATGCTCATCTGCCCGCGTTCGACCATCGCATCCAAAATCACCTCGGTCTTGGACGACCACCAGCGGTAGAGCGTCTCCTTGCTGACGCCGGCCCGCCTCGCGATGGCCTCCATGGAGAGACCAGCCGGTCCCACCTCTCCTGCCAGCGCCAGGGTTGCTTCGAGCACCGCGGCGCGCGCTCGCTCGCTGCGCGGTCGTCCGGGCCGGCGGGCGGGCTGTTCGTTCACCTCCGCATCGTAACCGAACGGTCCGTTCGGTATTGATGGTAGAGTTTGCGAACGGGTCGTTCGGAAATGGAGGTTCGCGATGTCCGCGAGCAGCAGCACTCAAGATCGTCACGTCGCCGTCCTCGGCGGCAGCGCCGGGATCGGGTTCGCCACGGCCCGGCTCCTCGCCGACCGGGGCGCGGCCGTCACCATCGGCGGCCGCAACCGCGACCGGCTCGAGGCGGCGGTCAAGGAACTGGGCGGATCGGCCAGGGGAATCGAGGTGGACGCCGAGGACGTCAGCGCGCTGCGGCGCTTCTTCAGCGAGGCGGGACCGATCAGTGACCTGGTCGTCACCGTCACCCGGCGAGGCGGGGCCGGTCCCGCGGCCGAGCTCGCCGACGCCGACCTGACCGGAGCGTTTCTTGGCAAGTCCGTCGCTCACCTGCGGGCCGTGGCCCTGGCGATGCCGACGCTTGCCGCGGACGGCTCGATCACGCTGGTGACCGCGGGGTCGGCCCAGGCCGCGCTGCCGGGGACCGCGGGGTTGGCCGCGGTCAACGGCGCCCTGGAGGCCGCGGTGCCGCCGCTCGCCGTCGAGCTCGCTCCCCGGCGGGTGAACGCGGTGTCCCCGGGCGTCATCGAGACCGGCTGGTGGGACGAGCTGCCAGCGGACGCTCGACGCGCCGCGCTGGACGAGTTCGCCGGCCGAGCGCCGGTCCGGCGCAACGGCCGGCCCGACGAGGTCGCGGCGGCGATCGTCGCGGTCCTGGAGAACGGATTCATCACCGGCGTGGTCCTGCCCTGCGATGGCGGGCTGCGGCTCGCTTGATCCGGACAGATAGGGGTTGGTCAGTACCTGCCGGGTGAGGTCTTCCAACCGGGTGGCTGCCGACCGGCCGAAGGACGGATCGCTCACTCTGATGCGGCGTCCTTCGATGAAGGCGCTCAGAGGGTCGGTGGGTCGCAAGTCAGTGGCCGGGCTGTGTGTGCAACCGAGGGGTGGTACCGATCGTCCTGGCGCACGCCCGCGCGCTGCTCACCAGCAGCCCGCAGGGACGGACCGCCTACCTCGACGCGGACCTGCGCGACCCCCGACAGCATCCTGGAATCCGAGCAGCTGCACTCGACTCTGGACCTCTCCCAGCCCGTCGTGCTCTCCCTCGTCTCGGTCCTTCACTTCGTCGAGGGCGACGAGCCGTACGCGATCGTGCGCCGGCTGCTCGAGCGGCTCGCTCCCGGCAGCCATCTCGTCCTCAGCCACGGCACCGCCGATCTCGACCCGGGCGCCCAGCTGATCGTGGACAGCTACCGGCAGCGGGGGCTCGCCTGCCAGTTCCGCACCCGCGACGAGGTGACGCGGCTCTTCGACGGCCTGACGCTGCTCGAGCCCGGCGTGCAGGTGATCCACCGGTGGCGGCCCGACGGCACGGCGGACGGCCTGACCGACGCCGAGGTCCCCGGCTACAGCGGCGTCGCCCGCAGGTAGGCCGCCCGCGCCGAACACGACGAACCGGCCGGCGCCAGGTGCTCCCCTCCGCCGCCGGCGGCCTCGTACAGTACTGCGATGGGCTCTGGCGTCCCGCTCCTCACCGACGCGTTCGGGCGGATCCGGGAGATCGTGCACGACGTCCTCAGCGGGCTGACCCCGGACGAGCTGAACCACCGGCTGGACGGCCGGGCCAACTCGATCACCTGGCTCGTCTGGCACCTCACCCGGGTGCAGGACGACCACGTCGCCGCCGCGGCCGGGTCGGAGCAGGTCTGGTCCACGGGCGGCTGGGAGCAGCGGTTCGGGCTGGCCGTACCCACCGGGCCGCAGGCCGGGTACCGGGCGATCGGCTACGGCCACGGCTCAGCCGACGTCGACGCGGTACGCGTCACCGATCCCGGTCTGCTGCTCGGCTACCACGACGCCGTCCACGAGCAGACCGTCCGCTACCTCGGACAGCTGCGGGACGCGGACTTCGACCGGATCGTGGACGAGGCGTGGGACCCGCCCGTCACGCTCGGCGTGCGGCTGGTGAGCGTCGTCGCGGACGACCTCCAGCATGCCGGCCAGGCGGCGTTCGTCCGCGGGCTCGTCCACCCCGGCTGACCGGCGCTCCCGGCGCTCCCGGCACTCCCGGCCGTCAGCCCGCMGGGGTCAGTCGGGGCCCCGGGGTGAAGGTGATCGGCACCGACTGCGGCGCCCGGTTGAACGTCGAGTGGTAGTCGATGTCCGCGCCGGGCTGCAGGCGGACGTCGACGAGGCGCGTGACGATCTCCTCGAGGGCGATGCGCAGGTTCATCCGGGCGAGGTTGGAGCCGGCGCAGCGGTGCGGCCCGGCGCCGAACGCGATGTGCCGGTTGCGTCCGCGGTCGAGGTCGAACGTGTCGGCGTTGTCGAACTCGGACTCGTCCCGGTTCGCCGACGCCCAGTAGATGAGCACCCGCTCACCGGCCTTGATCTGGCGCCCGCCGAGCTCGGTGTCGTGCCGGGCCGTCCGGGCGATGCAGATGAACGAGCCGTCGAGGCGCAGCAGCTCCTCCACCGCGTCGGGGATCAGCTCCGGGTTCTCGCGCAGCCGCGCGAGGATCTCCGGGTGCCGGCAGAACCGGATCATCGACATCCCGAGCGCGCCGGCCGTCGTCTCCAGGCCGCCGAGGACGAGGAGCTGGACCGTCCCGACCGCCTCCGCCGGTGTGATCGGACGGCCCTCGATGTCGGCGTTCATGACGGCGTCGACGACGTCGCCGCGCGGGCCCTCCTCGCGCCGCTTCGCCATGAGCGCCCCGATCCACGCCGCCAGCTTCCCGTGGCTCTCCCGGGACTCCTCCAGGTGCGACAGCGACGCCAGGGTGGCCCAGTGGTTGACCATCTCGAGGTCCTCGGCGGGCGCGTGCAGCGCCATGTCGAAGAAGGCGAGCCCGGGCAGCGGGCGGGCGAACTCCGTCATGAAGTCGCACTCACCGGCCTCGACGAAACCGTCGATGAGCCGGTTCACGAGCGCCCGGGTCTGCTGCTCCCACTCGACGACGACGACCGGCCTGAAGTGGGTGTTTATCAGGCGCTTGAAGGTGCGCTGCAGCGGCGGGTCGATCGTCACCGGCAGGATCTTCATCGGCGTGGGGGTGTGCGGGACGGTGATGCCCAGCTCGGAGCTGAACGTCTCCCAGTCCTGCGCGACCCGGAGCACGTCCTCGTATCCGGTCACCACCCAGAAGCCGTCGTACTGGTCGCTGTGCGCCACCAGGCACCGCGACCGGGCCAGGGCCAGCGTGGGGTGCAGATCGCGGGCGAGCTCGGGCGAGAGGTGGTCGAAATGGTGCTCGACCCACTCCGCGTCCAGCTGACCGGTAGCTGCGTCCGTCATCTCCACCGCACCTCGCACACGTCCATGTAAACGTCCCCAGTCGGGCAAACGGGCTGTGTCGCGAGCAGCGTACCAGTGAGTGAGTCCTCGCTAATCTTTTGTCGGCTCCGGCCTCGACAAGAGCGACCGGCCGGCGCTTCACGCTGGGGCACAGGGCATCCGGAGACCCACGCGGTCCCCCGGACGGCGCGCGACCGAGGCCGGGAACGGCCATCCAGGACGGCGTTCCGCCGACGCCCACCACCGGCTGTGCGCGCACGGGCCAACGCCTCGGTGGCGGGGGCAGGCGAGACCACGCCTCAGCACCGGGCGCAAGAGCGCAGGTATCGAGGTTCCCGGGTAGCCGGCAGCCGCCTGTGGAACGTCCCCGCGACGGAACCGGCGTGTACCTCGTTTGACGCCCTCTGTGCCGCTTGACGTCAGATGATGATTGATCTGGCGGCGAGCAGATGGTCGGCGAGGTCGAGATCACCCGTCCGCTCGATGAGCTTGAGTTCGCGGTCGCTCAAGGCCCCGGTAAACAGTCGCCAGGCTACTGTTGCCGGCATCCGGACCAAAGTGGGTCTTCGAAGTTAAGCGGGGTTGAGACATCCGCGGGCTCGGCGGGTGGTTGCGCAGCGTGTCCGTAGC
>NZ_MAXA01000018.1 GCF_001854695.1 Parafrankia soli | reverse complement strand
TTGTGGGAAGGCAGGGCATGGATGACCCTGCCGACCAGATGATCAGATCGCGAGGGTGAGCTCGGTGAACGCGGCCGTCACCCGTGCGTGGGGGGCGGTGTCGATCCCGAGGTCGTAGTGGCCGCGGCGGATGTTCTGGACGAACGCATGCCCTGCGCTGATCGTCTGGGTGGAGCGCAGCCGTTTCAGGCCGCGCATCGGCCGGAGCCGTGCTTTGAGCCGGCCGTGCTCGGCCTCGATCCGATTGTTCTCCCGGGCGGCGTCGACGTGGCACGCCTCAGGCAAGAATTCGTCGAGGACCCGCGGGTAGACGGGTGCTTTGTCGGTGGTGACCTCGACCGGCCGATGCCCATGGGACAGCGCACGGACGAAGAAGCGGCGTGCCGCAGCCTGGTCGCGGCGGGTGCTGGCCAGGACGTCGATGACCTGTCCGTGCTGGTCAACCGCCCTGTACACATAGGTCCACCGGCCTGCGACCTTCACATACGTCTCATCCACAAACCACCTATCCCCAGGACGGTGCCGACACGGCCGCGCGGCCTCGACCAGCAGGGGCGTAAAGCGCTGCACCCACCGGTACACGGTCACGTGATCAACCTCGAGGCCACGTTCGGCGAGCAGCTCCTCGACGTCCCGGTGACAGGCAGTGCCCTTGCCGCCATCGGACACGACAGCGTCGCCTCGGCCGGCAACGCGCCCGCCGGGCATCCGCGACGGCACCGGTCGCCGCCCCTGAGTCGTCAGCGGTGGTCGACCGGCTCCCGGTCCGCTGACGGCGCGGATGGCGGCGCGTCGGCCGACGCGCCGAGCAGGTGGCCGGCTACGCCGAGGTCCGTGATGAGGATGTTCACCCAGCGGCCCAGCACCGCCGCCCGGATGGCGGTCGCTTTTTCCTGCCCGCCGGCGATGGCGATGCGGCGCGCGGTGCCGAGCAACGTCTCCCGGTCGATGCCGATGATCCGCTGGTCGAGGTCTGCCACGACCGGCTGTCCGGCCTCGTCGAAGTACCGCAGGCAGACGTCCCCGACCGCGCCGGCGTCGCGCAGTGTCCGCTGGTCGGCGTCGGACAGCCCGTTCCCGCTCTGGCGCAGCAGGGGCGAGGGCGTCGTGGTGCCGATGCCGACCAGTGCCACGGTGAGCTCGGACCAGGCTTCCCGAACCGTCTGGACCGCCGGGTCCGTGAGCAGGGCCTGCTGGAGTGTGGCCGACCCGACCAGGCCGGGCGACGGCACGAACAGCGGAGCGGCTCCGGTGAGTGTGGCGAGCCGCCCGGTGAGGCGGGTCGCCTGCATCTGCGCGTCGGGGCTACCGACGCCGCCCATCAGCTGGATGACCTGACGGGCATTCAGGGTATGTCGGGGACGCATGGCGTCGACCGCGGCGAGCAAGGTGGTGCTCCACGACGAGACGCCGATGACGTCGTCGTTCTGCAGCGTCATGTCCAGATAGGTCGCGCCGCTGGCACCGAGAGCCGCCGTGATGTCGCCCGCGCTGCCCTCGACGTCGACCACCATGACGTCCCGGAGCCCGTACCGCCGGATGAGTTCGTCCTCGATGTCGGCGTGCACGCCGGGCGGCGGGACGATGATCGTGCGGACGATCCCCAGCTCGGACGCCTCCTTGAGGAGCCGGGAGACACGGGCCTGAGACAGGTTGAGCCGTTCAGCGATCTCCGGTTGCCGGACGCCCTGTTCGTGGTACAGGCGCGCCACCTTCGTCAGCAGCCGCAGGCGATCGCGGTCAGGGCTCGCGGGCATGGCCATGCACCAGTATGTTCTGCCCGTCCGCGGCGACGCGGCCGGCGGACGCCGCGTCGCCGGTCATGACGCTGCCTTCGTGCGCTGGTGGGAACGCGCGCGGGCCACCGCGTCGGCCCAGCGGTTGCGGAGGCGAGCACGAGTGTCCGCGTCGATCCGGGGAAGGACCTCGGCGCCAGTCGCTCGCCCGGGCGGTTCGGGCAGGCCGCCGAGGGTCCACCAGCCGGCGCCCACGCCGGCGAGCAGGGCCGCTCCCAGCGCGGACAGGTTCGGCGTCGCGGAGATCCGGACCGGCAGCCCGCTCACGTCCGCCTGGAGCTGCATGAGCACCTCGGACCGGGTCAGTCCGCCGTCGCAGGCCAGCAAGGCCAGCGGACCGGCCGCCCGCTGGAGCACGGTGATCACGTCGTCGATCTGGAAGGCGACGGATTCGAGGGCTGCGCGGGCGAGCTGCGGCCGGCCGGTGCCCAGCGAGACTCCGATGATCACCGGGGTCGCGTCGCGGTCCCACCACGGGGCGGCCAGGCCGCCGAAGGCGGGGACGAGGATGATCTCGTCGCTGCTCGCCGTGGCCGCCTCTGCGAGCAGAGCCGTGGGGTCGACCTGGAACAGGTCGGCGAGCCAGCTGATCGTCCGGCCGGTGGAGCGGATGTTCGCCTCGGTCGCGTGCGCCACGCCGTCGGCGGCGTCGCCGGCGGTGCCGGGGAGCTGCCAGGCGATGGTGGAGCACAGGCTGGTGTCGCCGGCGTCGGCGCGGCCGAGGGTCATGACCGACGACCCGGTGCCGTAGGTGGCCTTCACGACGCCGGGAGCGCCCCTGGCCTGCGCGAACAGCGCGGCGTGCGAGTCCCCGAGCACCGCCAGCACGGGCAGCCCGTCCGGCAGCGGCGGCAGGCCACGCGCGGGAGGGAACGGCCCGAGTGAGGCGACGACGTCGGGGAGTGCCGCGCGCGGGACGTCGAACAGGTCGAGGAGGGTGGGATCCCACTGTCGGCCGCCGATGTCGAGCAGCTGGGTGCGGGAGGCGTTGCCGATCTCGGTGACGGCGGGGCCGCCGAAGCGGGACAGCAGCCAGGCGTCGAGGGTGCCGACCTTCCAGGCGCCCGTGCCGGCGCGGGCGCGGCTGGGGTCGTAGGTGTCGAGCAGCCAGCCGGCCTTGAGCGCGGAGAACATCGGGTCGAGGGGCAGGCCGGTCGAGGACCGGATGTAGGGCGCGTGCCCGCCGCGCTCGAGGGCGTCCGCGGCGGTGGCGGTGGCAAGGCGCCGATCCTGCCAGCTGAGGATCGGTCCCACGGCGGCGCCGGAGACGGTGTCCCACAGGACGACGGACTCGCGCTGGACGCTGATCGCGACGCCCGCGACGCGCGCGGCCAGTTCCCGGTCGACGCAGGTGCGGACCGCCCGCTGGACGCTGGCCCAGATCTCCTCGGCGCTCTGCTCGACCTGCCCGGGGCCTGGGTGGCGCTGTCCGACTGGGCAGGAGGACGAGGCGACGACCGTCGCGTCCCGGTCGACCAGCATGGCCTTGGTCGAGCTGCTTCCCTGGTCGATGGCCAGGAGGAGGCCCTCACGCTCGGGTGCCACCGACCACCTCTCGGGCCGCGCCCGCGATGCCGTCCGCGTTGAGACCGAAGTGGTCCAGCAGGAACTGGGTACTCCCAGTGGGGGCGAACTGGCGAGGAACGCCGAGGATACGCAGCGGGCAGGGGCGCGTCTGCCCCACGACGGCGGCGACCGCCGCGCCGAGCCCGCCGCTGGTGGTGGCCTCCTCGACGGTGACGATGCCGGCGGTCTGCTCGGCGGCGCTGATGAGCGCGTCCCRGTCGATCGGCTCGACGAACGTCATGTTGAGCACCCGGGCGGAGATACCGTCGTCAGCCAGAATCTGCGCGGCCCAGATCGCTCGGGAGACCATGGAACCGACGGCGGCGAGGGTCACGTCGGAGCCCTCGCGCAGCAGGACGGCCCGGCCGGGCAGGAACGGATCACCCTGTCGCGACACCTCGGGTACCTTGAAACGCGGTATGCGCAGGTAGACCGGACGGCCGTAGCCGGCGGCCCAGAGCACCGCGGCCCTGGTCTGTGCCGGGTCGGCCGGGACGGCGATCGTCAGCCCGGCGACCGCGCGCATCCAGGCGAGGTCCTCGATCGAGTGGTGCGTCGGGCCGAGCTCGCCGTAGGCCATGCCGGGGCTGTGCCCGCACAGGACGACGTGCCGTTCGCTGTAGGCGACGTCGGCCTTGATCTGTTCGGTGGCTCGTCCTGTCAGGAAGGGCGCCGCGGCGCAGACGAAGGGCACCATTCCCGCGTTCGCGAGCCCGGCCCCGACGCCGACGAGGTCCTGCTCGGCAATCCCGACGTTGATCAGCCGGTCCGGGAACTCGTCGCGGAACGCGCCGAGGTTGCTCGACCCCATCGAGTCGTTGCAGACGGCGACGATCCGTTCATCGACGCGGGCCAGGGCCGCGAGCTCGGCGGCGAAGTCCACGCGGCAGTCGAACGTCGGAGCGTCCACGCCCGGCGGCGCGACGGTGCTCATAGGTGCGCCCTCCCCAGGCTGGGACTCATCCGGACAGCTCCTCGAGGGCGGCCCGGAGCTGCTCGGCCGACGGCACCCTGTGGTGCCACTCGACCCGGTCCTCGACGAACGACACGCCCTTCCCCTTGACCGTGTCCGCGAGAACGGCCACGGGCCGGCCCGTGCTGGACGGGGCGAGCGCCTCGACCAGCGCCTGGTGGTCGTGGCCGTCGATCCGGCGCACCTCCCAGCCGAAGGCGGCCCACTTGGCGTCCAGCGGCTCCAGGGCCTTCGTCTCCTCGGTGCGGGCGCCCTGCTGGAGCCGATTGCGGTCGACGACCGCGACCAGCGTCGCGAGCCTGTGGTGAGCGGCCGTCATCGCGGCCTCCCAGTTGCTGCCTTCCTGGATCTCCCCATCGCCCAGGACGACGATCGTCCGGTTGGCGATGCCCCGCAGGCGGGCGCCGAGCGCGCACCCCACGGCGACCGGGAGCCCATGGCCGAGCGGGCCGGTGTTCGTCTCGACGCCGGGCACCTTCACCCGGTTCGGGTGCCCGTTGAGGGGCGAGAGCGGTCCACCGAACGTCTCCAGCGCGCTCCGGGGAAAGAAGCCGCAGGACGCGAGCACGCTGTACAGGGCGACGGCGCAGTGGCCCTTGCTCAGCACGAACCGGTCCCGGTCCGCCGCGTCGGGCGCGAAGGGGTCGACCGTCAGGGCCCGCCAGTAGGCGGCGACGAGGATGTCGGTCACGGACAGGTCGCCGCCGAGGTGCCCCATGCCAGCCTGGCCGATCGTGGTCACGATGTCGCGGCGCACTCCGCGTGCGATCTCGGCCAGGGTCGGTGCCAGCTTCGCGGGCGGGAGCTCGCGGTGCACAGCCACGGTGGCGACATAGCGGCGGGCTGCCGGCTCGTCCGTGGTCAGCCGGCCGGCGGCGGGCAGGGTCGTGGTCACGGGCTCCCGTCCTGCGTCTCGGCGAGGGCGCCGTACAGGGCGCGCTTGGCGATCCGCTGGGCCGCCAGCGCGTCCTGGGCGGACTGGGCCGCGCGCAGAGCGTCCCAGTCGAGGCGCTCCAGCGCGCGGTGGAAGCCCCGCATGGTCTCGACCCCCACCCGGGCCGCCTCGACCGGGTCCTCCCGGAACGGAAACTGGTCGAGCTGCCAGATCCCCTCCCACCCGGCGTCGACGAGGGCATGGAAGAACTCGAACGTCTCCAGCGGGTGCACCGAGCCGACGACCATGTCGTCGTCCCAGCCGCGCAGGTTGTCGTTCACGTCGATCGCGAACAGCCGGCCACGCGAGATGATCAGCCGGGCTGCCTCGGCGGGCGACTCCCCGCCGTAGAGCGAGTGACCGAAGTCGAGCAGGATCCCGACGTTGTCGCGACCGATCTCCTCGATCGCCAGCAGCGTCACGGCGGCCGACGAGAACAGCATGCGGTTGCGCGGCTCCCGTGGCTTGTACTCGATGGCGAACCGCATGTCGGGGAACGCGGTGGCCAGCTCCCGGACTGCGTCGACGGAGTACTTCCACAGCTCGCGGTGGTCGGCCTGGAACGGGTAGTCGACACCGTCCTGGCCGGGCCACAGTTTCACGTAGTCGCAGCCGAGGTCGCGGGCGAGCTCGGCTGCGCGGGCGACGAGATCGATCGCCTGCGCGCGGACGGAGACGTCGGGGTTGGTGAACCCGCCGCGCGCGAACGTCCTGGTGTAGATCTCGGGTGTCACCGCGACCGCGCGCAGCCGGGCGGCCTCGAGCGCGGTCCTGATCTCGGTGGTGGTCAGGTCGTTCGGGGAGAAGGGCCAGTTCAGGTCGACCGCCGAGAGCGACCCGACCCGACCGGCCATCTGGAGGCACTCCAGGGTCCCGACCGGATCGCGGTAGCCGTCCGTCGCATAGCGATCCACGTAACTCGCGAAGTGCCAGAGACCGGCGCCGTACGATGGTTCTTGAATTTTTATTCACCTCCGACTTGACATGCACCAACCGTAGCTAGGAGAATTTCGATGTGTCAACGGGTCGATGACCAGCCTGGTTGAGGACGACGCGTACCGTGGCACGCCGAATGCCCCGGCCACGGGCAAGCTCCCGACGCCGCGGCAGGAACGCTCGGTCCGACCGACGATGAGGAGAAGCGGTGCCGTCCACTCCGACCGGGGCCCGTCCCGACACCGTCCGCGTCGCGATCGTCGCGGCGCACTGGCACGCCGACATCGTCGGGCAGGCCGTCGCCAGCTTCCGCTCGGCTCTCGCC
Source organism: Parafrankia soli (assembly GCF_001854695.1). Lineage (GTDB taxonomy): Bacteria > Actinomycetota > Actinomycetes > Frankiales > Frankiaceae > Parafrankia > Parafrankia soli. The sequence goes on along the minus strand of NZ_MAXA01000018.1, from coordinate 6,039 downwards.
GAGCGGGGCGTCGGCGAGGTCGACGAGTACCAGGTGCCAGGGGCGTTCGAGATCCCGCTGCACACGCGCAGGCTTGCGCTCACCGGACGCTACGACGCCATCGCCACCTGCGCGTTCGTGGTGGACGGCGGCATCTACCGGCACGACTTCGTCGCCGGCACTGTGGTCGACGCGCTGATGCGCGTGCAACTGGACACGGACGTGCCCGTGTTCTCCGCGGTGCTGACCCCACAGGCCTTCCACGAGCACGCCGAGCACCAGGAGTTCTTCGCCCGGCACTTCCAGGTCAAGGGGCGCGAGCTCGCCGACGCCGTCGTGACGACCGTCGCCGGCCTGGCGGCCCTGCCCGCGTAGCGGACCGTCCCGGTCGGCCAGGTCCGTCACCCCCAACCATGTCGCCCTGGAGGGGACAATGTCGTTCGGCCGCAATTCCCGGCTCAGTGACCTGATGGAGAGCCCGCAAGCTCGTGCCCTTCTCGAGCGGKCCCTGCCCAGGCTGGCGGCGGCCCAGGTTCTCGAACGCTTCCCCGACCTGACCATCGGGCTCATCGTCTACAACGATCCGAGTCTCACGGAGGCCGAGGCGGCGGACCTCTGGGCCGGACTCGCCGCGGTGGAGACGCCCGCGACCGGCCCCGCCGAGATCCCGGTCGCTGCACCGCGGGACGACTACGAGGGCGGCGAGGTCGCCGCGGGCTCCGCGCCGGCCACCTACCCGGGCGCCGTCAGCCGATGGTCGACGTTCGAGCTGGAACTGGCCGGCCCCTCGCACGGCAACCCGTTCACCGACGTGGAGCTCACCGCGCGGTTCAGCCGGGACGGCGTGGAGATCGTCTCCGGCGGCTTCTACGACGGCGACGGCCGCTGGCTGATCCGGCTACTGCCGGCGGAGACCGGCCGGTGGCGGTTCGTCACCTCGTCGAACGCCCGCAGCCTGGACGGCGTCACCGGGCAGTTCGACGTCACCCCGGCGGCCGAGGGAGCCCACGGGCCGGTCCGGGCGGACGGCTTCCACTTCGCGCACGCGGACGGCACCCGCCACCTCCCGCTGGGCACCACCGCCTACGCCTGGATCCACCAGCCGGCCGAGGTCCAGGCGGCCACGCTGCGCACGCTGGCCGCCGGGCCGTTCACGAAGCTGCGCATGACGGTGTTCCCGAAGAGCTACCAGTACAACTCGAACGAGCCGGAGCTCTTCCCGTTCGCCGGCAGCCTCACCGACGGATTCGACTTCACACGCTTTGACCCGAGGTTCTTCCGRCATCTGGAGGCGGCGGTGACCGACCTCGGCGCGCTCGGGATCGAAGCGGACCTGATCCTCTTCCACCCGTACGACCGGTGGGGCTTCGCCGAGATGGGGGCCGTGGCGGACGACCGGTACGTGCGGTATCTCGTCCGGCGGCTGTGGGCGCTGCCCAACGTGTGGTGGTCGATGGCCAACGAGTACGACTTCGTCTGGTCGAAGTCGGAGGCCGACTGGGACCGGCTCGCCCGCCTCGTCACCGCGAACGACCCCGCCGGCCACCTGCTCGGCATCCACAACGGCCTGCACATGTTCGACCACTCCCGGGACTGGGTGACGCACGCGAGCGTCCAGCGGATCGACACCTACCGCACCGCTGAGAACGTCGACGGCTGGCGCCGTCAGTGGGGCAAGCCCGTCGTCGTCGACGAGTGCGCCTACGAGGGCAACCTCGAGCACGGCTGGGGGAACATCACCGGCCGGGAGATGACCCGCCGGTTCTGGGAGGGCGCGCTGCGCGGCGGCTACGTCGGCCATGGCGAGACCTACTACCGCGAGGACGAGCAGATCTGGTGGGCGACGGGCGGCGAGCTCACCGGCGAGTCACCGGCCCGCATCGCCTTCCTCCGCCGGATCATCGAGGAGGCGCCCGGCGGCGCCCTCGACCCGATCTCGCCGAAGCTCGGCTATCCCATCGCCGGCATCCCGGGCGAGTATTACCTGGAGTACTACAGTTTCGGGCAGCCGCTCTTCCGTGACGTGACGCTGCCACCTGGTCGCGACTACCGGATCGACGTCATCGACACCTGGAACATGACCGTCGAGCCGCTACCCGGCACCTACGCCGGAACGTTCCGAGTCGACCTCCCAGGCCGAGAGTTCATCGCACTACGAATGACCGCAGCGGACTGACCGGCCCCGCGAGCGGGCTGCGCTTCCGGTGCGCGGCGCCCCGAGGTCGACATCGTCAAATCCGCCGGTACCTGTCCACGTCTGTCGAACCGGGCCGGCAGGGCGCGAGGCGAAGTGGCGCCCTGCCCGAAGGTCACGCGCTGGCTGGGAGCCAGGCCGTGTACATCCTGGTGAACGTTGCCACCATGGCCGGCATGTCGATGGAGGGGTCCAACAGCCACTGGATCTGCAGACCGTCCATGACGGCCAGCAACAGTCGCGCCATCTGGTCGGCCGGCTCGTCCGTGCGAACCTGACCGGCCCGCTGCCCTTCCTCCAGGCCTGACGAGATCAGGTTGGTCAGGTTCTGGTAGCGATCGACGAAGAAGCTGTGCGCGGTGTGTGCTGGATCAGTGGCCGCAGCGGACAGGGCGACGAAAAGCCGAATCAGTCCAGGTTGATCCATGCTGTGGCGCACGGCCTGGGCTGCGATGTCGCCTGGCTTCTTGGTCTCCGCGCTGACGTGGCGGCCCAGGGTGTCTCGCTGTTCGATGACGGCCAGAAGGAGCTCCTCGCGCGAGCCGAAGTAGTGCAGGAGCGCCGGCTGTGTCACTCCCACTCGGTCGGCGATCTCCTGGAGGGAGGAGCCGCGATCGCCGTGCTGGGCGAACACCTCCAGGGCTGCCTGAAGGATCTGTTCTCGGCGTTCGACGCCCTTGCGGTAGGGGCCACGCGGCTTCCGCTGGTTGGTCACCCGCACGACCGTACCGCAGTACGCCGCAGCCACGACCGGGGAACGGCCCGATGACGGTGGCGCCGGACCCATGGCACCTGCCGGGGCCGCGGGGGCGGACGACTCGACGGTGGAGGGCCGGGAGACCGCCTGGGACTGCGGCGCAGTTCGGACAGTGGCCCGCAAAACTTTCTAGTGCTAGGTTTCTGCCTTGCGCAGCTCCGTCCGCTCGGGGAGGGCACCACGACGTTCATCCCGGAGGGGTTCGAGTCGCTGCGCCGCAGCACCATGCGCAGCACGGTGATCATGATTCGCGTAGTCAGGGAGCACTCGGATGATCCGTTCATCCTTCAACGACGGCTGGTTCTTTCGCCGGAAGACCTATGCGTTCGTGGAGCTACTCGGCAAGGCCGACGCCGGGTGGGAGGCGGTTCAGCTTCCTCATGACGCGATGGTGGGCCGGGAGCGCGACGGCGCGGATGCAGGTGCGAGTGGGCGCGGCTTCTACCCGGGCGGAGCGTACCAGTACAAGAAGTCGTTCTTCGTTCCAGAGGAGTACCGGAACCGGCGTGTGACGCTCGAGTTCGAGGGCGTTTACCGCGACGCCCGAGTGTTCATCAACGGCGCCTTCGCGGAGCAGCATGCCTACGGGTACACCAACTTCTATGTACGCGCCGACGGTCTGCTGAAGTACGGCGGGGATAACGAGGTCGTGGTGGAGGCGCGCAGCTCCGAAGACACCCGCTGGTACTCGGGCGGCGGCCTTTACCGCAACGCTAAGATCATCGTCGGTGGTCTGGTGCACATCACCCTGGACGGGGTGAAGATCACGACGCCGGTGATCGACACAGACCTTGCCCTGGTCGTGGTCGCCACCGAGGTGCGTAACGAGTCCCCGGTCACCCAAGCTGTCGAGGTGGTCACCGAAATCGTGGATGCGGACGGCGTGATCGTCGCTCGAGACGAGGCGCCGGTCACCTTATTTCTCGGTGAGGCGGCCACGCTGCGCCAGCGGCTATCTGTGTTGCGGCCGGAGCTGTGGGGCGTGGATCATCCCTATCTCTACAGCTGCCGAACCCGTGTGACAGCAGACGGTGAACTGCTCGATGAAGAGACCACGCGCTTTGGGGTCCGTTCGCTCACTGTGGACCCGCATCGGGGTCTGCGTATCAACGGTGAGGCGGTGAACCTGCGGGGCGCATGTATTCACCACGACAACGGGGTGATCGGCGCCGCGACGATCGACCGGGCTGAACAGCGTCGGGTCGAGATCCTGAAGCAGGCTGGTTTCAACGCTGTCCGCAGCTCGCACAACCCGACGAGCAAGGCGCTCCTTGATGCCTGCGACCAGCTCGGGATGCTCGTCATCGATGAGTTGTTCGATGCCTGGACCCGGTCAAAGGTGGACCAGGACTACGCCCTCGACTTCCCCGTCTGGTGGGAGTCCGATGTACAGGCGATGGTCGACAAGGACTTCAACCACCCCTGTGTGATCCTTTACTCGATCGGAAACGAGATCCCGGAGACGGGGACCGCCGCCGGCGCGGCGATCAGCCGTCGGCTCGCCGAGAAGATCCGCTCTCTCGACAGCACCCGCCTCGTCACGAACGCCATCAACGGCCTGCTCGCCGGCGGCCCGGACCTGCTCGCGTCCTTCGCGGAGGAATCCGCGGCGCGAAACCGTGAGAGCGTCGACGTCAACGGTTTCATGACGCGAGCACGCGAATTTATGCCGACCATCATGGCCTCCGAGATCCTCGCTTCCAAAACAGCGGAGTCCATTGCCTGCCTGGATGTCGCCGGCTACAACTATATCGAGTCACGCTACGAAATGGACCGGGCGCTGTTCCCTAACCGGGTGATCGTGGGCACCGAGACCTTTCCGGTGGACATCGACAAGAACTGGCGGCTAGTCCAGGACAACAGCCACGTCATCGGTGACTTCACCTGGACAGGCTGGGACTACCTTGGCGAACCGGGGATCGGGCGGATCGAGTACGAGGGCGACGGCGAGGCGGCCAACGCCGCCCTGGGCCACCAAGGCGGCTATCCGTGGCTGACGGGCTGGTGCGGCGACATCGACATCACTGGCCACAGATGGCCAGCCTCCTACTACCGCGAGATCGTATTCGGGCTGCGGACCGAGCCCTATATAGCGGTCCAACGCCCCGATCGCTACGGCCATCCGGTTGCATTGGCGACCTGGTGGTCGTGGAGCGACTCGATCTCCAGCTGGTCCTGGAACGGCCACGAGTCCAGCCCGGTACGGGTCGAGGTGTACTCGGCTGCGGACGAGGTCGAGCTCCTGGTGAACGGCCGGCAGGTCGGAACGGCCCCGGCGGGTGAGAAGAACCGCTTCAAGGCTGAGTTCGACACCGTCTACGAGCCCGGTGAGATCGTCGCCGTCGCCTACACGGGCGGTCGCGAGTCCGGCCGCACCCGGCTGCGGTCCGCGACGGGCGACGTCCACCTCGATGCCGCCGCCGACCGCACCCGGATCACCGCCGACGACACCGATCTCGCCTACATCGCCATCACCCTTGTGGACGAGGCAGGCAACGTCTACAACACGGCCGACCGCAAGGTGGCCGTCGAGGTGGCGGGACCCGCGGTGCTGCAGGGCTTCGGCAGCGCCGACCCCAAGCCGACAGAGAACTTTTTCGACACCGTCCGTACCACCTTCGACGGCCGGGCGCTCGCCGTCATCCGACCCACCGCACCCGGCGCGATCACCGTGACCCTCACGGCCGACGGATGCGAACCCTCCACCGTCCGCATCGAGGCCGAGCCAGCCCACCCGAGCAGATGACCAGCCCCTGCGTCCACCACGTCGAACGGCGTCACGCACCGTAACGATACGAGCCCAAGGGTGCCCCGGTGAATGTCCGAGGCCGGAAGGCGGAACCGATGAAGAGGAGCCGGCTAGTGCGTTGTCCGTGAATGCAGGTCGGTTCTTGTTGATCAGGCGGCGTTTCGGACGTGGCCCCAGCGGTGCTGGTGTTCGGAGCGGATACGGGCGCGTTCGCGGCGCTGGGCTTCCAGCACTGCTGGGTCGCGGCGGTGGGTGTTGCGCCAGYGCAGGTAGGCGTGCAGGTCGCGGGTGAGCGCCGGGTGGTTGGGTGGATCGCTGTTACCGAGGGCGAAGCCGCGCAGCGGGCCGAAGTGGGCCTCG
>NZ_MAXA01000017.1 GCF_001854695.1 Parafrankia soli | reverse complement strand
CCCCAGTCCGAGTGATGCATCCCTTCCCGGAGAGACGCTTCGCAGCCAGAACCTGAGGCAGGAGCCCAGTGCGGTAGTCCCGCACGCTGGGATCTGTGCGGGGGGCCGCCCGCAAGGGCGGTCCCTACCGCGACTCGACTCCTCGGCCTTGTACCGCTTGATCAACGCCAGGGCCGCCATCATCGGCGCGTGCACGGTGTTCGTCGACCCGAACTCCAGCGCCTCCAGGATCTGGATGAGGCCGGTCCGGTAGTGGCTGGTGTAGGAGGCCTTGAACACCCGCTGCTTGTGCTGCCGGTAGGTGCTGCCCTTGGTCTTGTACTCCTGAAGGAGCGACACCAGCGTGCCGTGGCCGCCCGGCACCGCCGGGTAGATGACGTCCTCCACCGCCGCCCGCGGCTGCGACAGCGCGGCCTCGGTCATCTTGAACAGGATGTTCTCCTTACCCGACACCCTCTTCAGCTGCGCCACGAAATCGCTGGTCACCTTGGTGTCGGCGCGGGCATTGATCCGATGCACCGTGGAGATCAGCAGATCGACCAGCGTGTCGGTGATCTCCCGCGCCCGGCAGTACACATACGCCGCCAGCAGCGTCACCTTCACCTCATGCGGATGCGACCGCAGGTGCGAGGGCGCCTCGGCCGCCACCCGCGCCCGCCACGACGCCAGCACCTTCGGCGCCACATCCGCGAACAGGCCCTCCGGCAGGCCCACCGCGCGGATCGCGGTCAGCTTGAACACCTCCCGCTCAATCGTCTTCACGCTCACGTTGCCCGGCTCCTCCCGGATCACCGCGAACACGTCCACCCCGGCGGCCTCCGCGGCCCCGAACAGCGCCCCGTCGTTCTCCTCCTGGCCCTCGACGGCGTCGCCGGGATCGGCGCTCTTGGCGATCAGAGCAAGCAGCCGCGGGATCGCGTCTGGAGGGACGCGGCTGGCGATCCGGGCGGTCTGCGTCTGCTCGGCCTGCCGCAACGCACTCCCGATGATCCGGCGGATCCGATCCCGGGTCGGCGGCTCGATCCTCTCCTCGCGCAGATGCGCCAGCAGCTCGGCGCGGACCCGATCGACCTGCCATTCCTTCTCACACACCTCGACGGCCAGCCAGTCCGCGGCCTTGTCAGCGTCCGGAACCGAGCACTCCCGGAACCCGAAGTACCTGCGAATATCCGCGCGATGCGCCTTGACCGTCCGGCCGTCCCACTCATACAGCCCCAGCTCAGCGGCGGGCACACCCACCAGCCTGGCGACATAGGCGACAGCCTGATCGGGGATCTCGGAGCGGCCCATCGGGAACCGGCCATGCACCGCGTAGAACCGCAGCAGCAGCGCGAACCCGAGCTTCGTCGCGCCCCGCCGGCCCGACAGCTGCTCCAGCTCGTCCCCGACCAGCGTCCAGTTCCCGACAAGCTCGTCCTCGTCCAGCACACGTGCCACGAGGCATCCGGACCTTCCACGAAGCGGGCAGCCAAGCAGCCGCAAACCCCACGAATCCGGATCAATACTGGCCGCACACGATCAGCGGCGTCCGACGATCAGAGGAAGATCCCTCAACCCTCTCCGGACACCGCCGCTGAGCTGGGCGTACTCAATCGCGTGTACCTGGTGACACGAGTCTTACCGACACCCCGTAACGGACGACGTAACGGAACCCGTATCGGAGCCCGTAACGGCGCCGGGGTTTGATCGTTTCCCTGCAGGGGCGGAGGGGGTCTCCCACCGGTCGACGAGCCGGCGCCGAAGGTGTGTACACAACCCGCCGGACGATCATGGCGGGTAGCGTTAAGGGTGGTCCCGGCCGTGGCCCCGGGCCGGCCCAGGTCTGCGAGGCCGGCCCGGTGGTGTGTACACAGGGCGGTGTGCGGGAGATCGGGATACGCCAGGCACGGGCGGAGCTGGCCGCGCTGGTGCCCGGGTCGCGGCCGGGGGTGCCGCGGTGATGCTCACCCGTCACGGCCGGCCCGCCGCGGCGTTGCTGCCAGCCGYGGCGGTGGAGGTGTGGGAACGCCACCAGGCAGAACAGGCCACCCAGGTCGCGGCCGCCGCCGAGCTCACCGAGCTCGGGAGCCGGCTGCCGGGGCGCGCSACCCCGGCCTGTCCGCACTGCCGCAGCACCTACCTGCAGGTCATCCACACCGGGCCGGTCGTYGCCGCCCTGGTCAACCTCGCCGACCCGGCCAGCGGCGTGCAGGCCGTCACCGTCTCCGACGACGTCGGCGGCGTGCTCGACGCGGTGACCGACGTGCACTGCGCCTCCTGCTGGGAASCGATGGGCACCCGACCCCGCTCCCACGGCTACCCCGCCCGCCAGGCCGCCATCGCCCTCACCGAAAACGGCCCCTGGCCGGCCCGCCCGGCGTGGGAGATCGGCGACCACGCCGACCCTCACAACGAGAAGACCCGCGCCGGCGCCCTGGTCGTCGCCCACGACCTCGCCCGCGGCGTCCTACGCCGCGTCACCACCTGGGAATGGCTCACCGGCATCACTGACGAGCAACGCGCCCGCCTGCGCGCCGAACACCCCGACGACCCCGACTGACACCCTGGGCTGGTGCCCGAGAAGCCTCCCTTCTCGGGCGTTAGAAATCAGGGGAGTGGTGGCTACACGGCGTCACCAACCTCCGATACGTTTCGTTGTTACGTCACTCATAACGTAACAACGAAACGTATCGCGGATGGGTGGGGTGGGCCGGAAGTCGGGACCCGACGCGCGACGCTGCGTGGGACACCGCCGTGGGCAGCCGCGCATCCGGCGCGGCACGGGCTGTCGATTACCGCCTCGCCGGCCCGGTACTCGGGTTGACGTCACGAAGTGACATGTAGCAGAGCGTGAGTATTAGAGCTGCTTGACGTAGCCGCCGGCGCCTCCTCGGCGCGGGACTCGGGTCCGTGCCACCAGGGGCAAAGTGATCTATCGATAGTCTTCAACGGGCGGTCTGCGAGATGGAGTACAACGGCTCTCATGGTGGGTGATCGGGCACAGCCGGGGCGGCTGTGGGCCATGATCGCAGTAGTGGCCGGTGCGCTCTTGACCGCGGTGGTGGTATGGCTGGTTCCGCCGCTTATCTATCCGGCGCAGGCGGCGGAAGCACGAGCTGCGCTACAGGCCGGCTTGCTCACTGCGACCGCTGCGATCGTTGCCGTCGGAGGCGGCTTGGTCGCCCTTTTTGAGACTCGGCGGGCCAACGAGGACACCCACGTCCGCGAGCTTTATACCCGTGCAGTGGACCAGCTTGGTGCGGATGAGGAAATCATCCGTCTCGGTGGGATCTATGCGCTGGAGCGGATCGCGACGGATTCCCCTGGCGACGGACGCACAGTCGGGGAGGTGCTGTCCGCGTTCGTTCGGAGCCGCAGCACCGACCCAACTCTACGTATGTCACAACCGACGTTGCAGGCGGCAGACGTACGGGCCGCCGTCCAAGTCCTTGGGCGGCGGCCCGTACGTCCCGATCTGTACTTGCGGATGCGGGCTGACCTGCACGGTGCCGATCTCACCGGTCCAGCCAGCCTGGCTGACTTGGACCTCGTTGCCGCTAACCTAGCCTATGTTCATTTGGACGGTGCCGATCTTTCTCGCGCTCGACTGAGCAACGCAGATCTCTTTCGCGCCCACCTGAATGGGACGCTCCTTACAGAGGCACGGCTGCGGAGAGCAACCCTCATCGGCGCCTATATCGATGGAGCAAATATGATCGGCGCTCTTCTGATCGACGCGAATTTGATGGGTGCAACGTTGCGCGGTTCCAATCTGGCAGGAGCCGACTTGCGTGGAGCAGACCTCAGCGGGGCAGAGGGATTGACACAAGAGCAGGTGAACAGCGCTATCGGTGATAGGCGCACCCGACTGCCCGTCGGGCTAACCCGGCCTCTGTCCTGGATGAGCATGCCTGCCTGAGAGCACCAGGCTTGTTACAGCCGCTCGACGTAACCGGCGGCGATGTCTTCGGGTGGGTTGGTGTACCGGTCGATGTAGCGCTGGGATTGGTGGCCGAGGCGGCGCTGCAGCTCGTAGGCGTCCGAGCCGGTTTCGGTGGCGAGCCGGAACGCGAAGGTGTGTCGCAGGTCGTGCGGCCTGAGCGGGGCGAGGTGTCGGGTGGGGTCGGTGTGTTCGGCGTCGTGCCAGCGGCCGATCTGCTCGCAGATCAGGTTGATCGACCGGGGTGAGAGTCGGCCGTCTGGCCGGCGGGAACCGATGGATGCAGCCGACAAGAACAGCGCGGTGGTGGCCTGATCAGCGTCGCGGGGCCGTTCGTGTTCGAGGTAGTCGGCCAGCGCGGTGCGGGCGTCGAGGGAGAGGAAGACGTGCCGGCTGGTGCGGCCCTTGCCGCGCACCCCGCTGATGCGGGCTCGCCGGGACGCCCGGAGCTCGTCCGGGGTGACGGGGGCGAGCTGGTCGAGGTCGAGGCGGACGAGTTCCTCGCGGCGCAGCCCGGTGGACAGCAGGACGTAGACGAGCGCCCGGTCGCGCTGCGGCCTGCCGTGGCCGTGGGTGCCGGCCTCGCCCCTGCGGTGGCGGCCCTTGTGCTGGTGGAACCGTTCGAGCCGGTCGAGCACGTTCTTCAGCGAGCGGACCTGCGCCTCGCTCAGCGCTCGTGGTTCCAGCGGCGGCAGCGGCAGGTCGGTGACCTTGGCGCACGGGTTGCCGTGTGGCAACACGGCCGGGGTGTGTGCGATCACCCAGGTGGTGAACCCGGACAGCGAGGCCAGGTGGGCGTTGACGGTCGCCGGTGCCAGGGCGAGCCCGCCGGCGGCCGGGTCGGCGGTGAGGTGGTCGCGCCAGGCGACGACCTCGCGGCGCACGACCGTGGACAGCCGGTCGTGGCCGTGGACGGCGCGGAAGTAGTCGGCGAACCGGCCGAGATGCAGCGCGATCTTGTCTGCGACCTCGCCGAGCGGACCCCGCGCACGGCTGCTTCCAGGTAGCGGGCGGCCCAGGCCTCGATCTGGTCGGGGGCGCCGAGGCCGTCAACGGGGAGCGGGACAACCTTTCGTGAAGGCAATCTGCGGCGATCCGGCCGGGCCAGAGCGGGGGTCGTCATGGGCTGATCGTATGGTTCCCTTCACAGAAGGGACCTTCCCTGAAGAGAATCTCCTCGACACGGTCATCCCGCACACCCCAGATCTTCTGGTCGTTAGGGTGACGACAGCGGCACCCGGAGGCGATGTGGCGCGATCGGGGAGAACGGGGGGTTCCATGGCGGATGAGGATCAGCCGGGGGGCTCGGGGGACGACGCCGGGGCGCTGTATGCGCAGGCCAATGACCTACATCGGCGCGGACGCCCCGAGGAGGCGCTTGCCGTGTTGGACCGGCTGCTRCGCGATGATCCGGATCATGTGGCCGCCCGGTACGCCCGCGCCATCTGCCTGGTCGACGTCGGCCGGCCCGCGGAGGCACCCGCCCAGCTGCGCCGGGTCCTCGACAGCGAACCCGGCCACTACGAGGCCGCCTACCGCCTCGGCCGCCTCCTCCAAGCCGACGGCGATGTGGAGGGGGCCGCCGAGGCCTACCGGCAGGTCCTGACCGTCACCCCGTTCCAGGACACCCCGGCACGGCTACGCGCCTGCGAGAACGCCCTGGCCACCACCAGGCTCAACCATCCCCCCGGACCAACGGGCGGCGCCAACACGCCGGTCGTTGACCCGGGCCCCGGCTCAGCGTCTACWCCAGGTCCACCTACTCTACGTAGCAGACTTGACGCTCAACGTGTCGCAGATCGCGGTAGGCCCGTCAGGTCCGTCAGCCTCAAAGCACGGCACCTGATCCCCTCCATCGGCAAGGTCTTCCTCATCGCCGCCGTAGCCAACATCATTTTTGTTGTCGTCGCGGCCACTTCCGGTGGCGGCGGAGGCATGGCAATAATGTTCATTTTTCCGTTTGTAGCGATATCGTTGGTCGGTATTCTCTTCTTTCCCGTGTGGGTGTTCGTGAAGTCCCGGACGAACGGTGCGGACTTCTACGAGTACGGCGTCGAGATAAAATCCGGATTCGTCCGGCGTTCGATCCAATTCGTCTGGTACTACCAGATAGCCGAGGCGCCAACCTACGTGCGGAGCTTTGCCAACTATTTCACCAACACGGCCTCGCTGCGCATCCACTACAACTCTTCCGCTGCAACCACCGTCGAGCGTGTAGAAATCGCCGGTTTCGGTAGTCCCGACGAGGTCAAATGGATCGGCGGATATCTCGAATCCCGAGTCCCACCGGAGCGCATCGTCATCAGAGGCCCATGGACATGATCATAGTTTCAAAGCCCCGGCGGAGGAGCAGCATCGGCCTCGGCCCCGCCGACCGCGGCGTCACCCGACGGGAAAGCATCAGGAGCTGAAAGCCCTCCGTCGGCGGGGCCGTAGGCGCCTCCGTCGAAGCTGGCGTGACCGAACCCGCCGCCCGACCCCGTGCTTGGATCAGCCGGTCCCGCAGTCCAGCCTCCAGAATGTTGGGTCACGAAACCCGCACCGCCGATGTGGCCGGCGGTCCAGGTCCCGTCGGGCTGCTGGACCGTATAGTCCGCGCCGGTGAACTGCACGGTCCCATGCGTTCCGCCATCCTCAGACGGATAGCCGCTATCGGAACTGGTGGAGGTTGCACCGAACCCGCTGCCCGACCCCGGAGACACCAAAGAACTCGGGTCGTTGGGAGCAAACTGCGAACCATCCGCCGAGTAGAACGGCCCGCCGACAGCGCTATAGCCACCGGGGGGACCGTCCGGACTCGTCGCTGACCCGTCCGCACCCAAGCCGGTACTGTCGAACTTGGCTGGTCCACCGAAATCGTAGCCTGCCGGAAGACTTGGACTCGCCGGCCCGGCGGTCCCCTCTCCTGGATGCTGCGCCACGGAATCAGCGGGGGTAACCTTGCCTACGTTGGCTACGGCGAGATCGTGATGGGGTACGGCATCCGGAATCGGGACACCGGCCGGCCCAGCCACACCCGGCAGCACCACACCGCCGTCCGGCGATACCTCCGTCGGCGTGAATTTCCCCCCGGGCGCTTCACCTTCATGTTTGGTGTTCGTACCAGAAGCAGTATTCGTATGGGCCGACTCGTTGAACTGAGCGGTCCTGTGAGGTCCGCCACCGCTGTCCGGGTTGATTGGCGATCCGGGCTCGGTGGTACCCGGGTGCTGCGCCGGGCTACCGGCCTCGGCTTGGTGGGCTTGGCCGTCCAGCCCGGTATAGCCGCCGTCGAAGCTGGTGGCGCCGAACCCGCTGCCCGCCACCGGCGGGGCGGCCTGGCCCGGGTCGTTGGGGGCAAGCTGCGTGCCGTCCGCGGAGGAGAACTGGCCTCCGCCGGTGGCGCTGTAGCCACCGACACCGACATCCGAGCCCGTCGAGGACCCGGTCGTAACCGCCTGGTGGGCCTGGTGGGCCTGGCCATCGACAGTGACAGGTTGATCGGCCGTCGGATGATACCCACGCGGCGCGGCTTCATAAGGCTCATGCGCCCAGGAGAAGATCCCATCGGCCGCGGTTATCCCGACTCTCGCCAGCGCACCGAGTTCTCCCGTCTCCGCCCTGTGCACCAGTTCTGTTCGCGACTGCGCGTCTCGCAGGGAGTACGCTAGAACAGCATATCCACGCATTACTTCGGTGAACTTGCCGGCGAGCATCTGGTCGGTATTGCGGTCCAGTGCTTCGCGGTCGCCGTGAGTCAGCGCACCAACTCGCTCGATTCCCGAGGTCGCGATTCCGGTCGCCGCGGTGCTTGGCGTAAGGCTGCTCACGTAGTCGGCAAATCCAGTGCTGCTGGGCCAGACGGCCTTTATCGTCGACAGTGCGGCGTTCATGACGGAGTCGGCGGGCGTGGCGGCGACACTAGCGAGCCCGCCGACGGCGCCGCTCATGGTCGCCGTCAGCGGGCTCGCTCCCCGGCCCGCGGCGTCGACCATCCCCGTGACAGCCGCCGAGGTAAAGTTCAGCAAGGGAATGATCCCCGAACTACCACCGATGTGCGCAGGATTGTTGAAGAGTAGAGCCTCGCCGACACGGGCGCCGGAGCTCCATTCCGCGACGGGTCTCGTCAACGAGGAGATTTCTCGCGCAGCTGAAGATCGCATCCCGGCATCGGCAACGAAGTCATGGACCTGCCACACAGCCCTCGCGGCCGTGTCGGGCAGTACAAAGCTTGTGGGCTGTGCGAAGGAGCCGACGACACTTGTGACGATATTCGTGGCGCGAGCGGCACCGACGATCCGGTCAGTGGAATCCTGGTCAGTCAATGTTCTCGGACTCCTTCGGACGATCCGTTGACTCGGCATCAGGAACCTTCGGAGCCGGCACGCTGAAAAACTTTTCCATACCGGCCGTCAGATCGCGCGTTGCTCTGGCGTACTGCTCGACAGTCTGGGTGCTCTCGTCATCATTTACCCTCAGTACCTGGGCTCCGCTATCGAGCCATTGCAGAAGGGTCCGATGAAGATCGGCTGCTTCCGCTGGTGGGCGCACCCCCGTCGCGAACATTCCCAGCGCGCCATGGAGGAAGCCGTAGAAGAAGCGAAGGTCATCGGAATGCGCCGCCTCCTCGTAAGCGCGACCGGCAAATTCCAGCACGCCCGTCATCGTTCGAACGAGATCAGAATACATGTATCACCCTCATATCTTGGACCTCCTGAATTCCCCTAGATCAGATCTGTTCGTTCTGATAGCCAACCTCTGTCGACCGGAAGAGAGGGTTTGACGGTAAACGCACAATCGCCCATCACGACTCCGTCGCGGGAAAACTCAAAGACTGCAGTGCTTCGAGGTGGCTGGTCATGTCGAGGTGGAAGCGGCCGTAGAGGTTGATGTGGGTCCAGAACAGGGCGGACAGGCCGCGCCGGTCGGCGTCGGTGAGCCGGGCTGCCCAGGCGGGGTCAGCGAGGACGCGTTGGATGAGGATGGTGTTGATGTAGGCGACGGCGGCTTGGAGCAGGTGCAGGGCGAGCGCGGAGATCTCCACCGATTCCCGGTCCGCGCCGGTGAGCTGGCCGTCCTTGCCGTAGCAGAACTCGGTGTTGGCCGAGTTCCAGTTCTCCACGACCTGCAGGCCTTCGTGGATCTCGGTCCGCAGCGCCGGGGACGACAGGTAGTCGCAGATGAAGATCGTGCGGATGACCCGGCCGAGTTCCTCCAACGCTTGAAAGGTGGGGTGTTTCGGGCCGCCGCGAGTGAACCGGCGCAGCACCTGCTCGGCCTCGGCGGTACCCAACCGCAGGGCGGTGGCGTACTTGACCATCTGGTCGTACTGCTGGGCGATCAGATCCCAGTCGATGGTCTTGCTCGACAGGACCGGGGCGAGCTGGGGCCAGGTGTCGTCCTCACCGACCCCGGGCCGGTAGAGCCGGGCGGAGCCGATGTTCTTCAACCGGGGCAGTAACTGGAAATCGAGCAGATGGGCGAASGCGAACCCGACGACGCTCGCGCCGTGGGTGTCGACGTACTGCCGGTCGATGTCGGCCGAGGTCAGGTGCCGCATCAGCCCTTCGATCATCGCGGCAACCTCGGAGGCCGAGCAGGTCGTGACCTGGGAGTAGATGCAGACGCTGCGCCGCTCGACRTGCCAGTAGATCATCACACCGGGGCCGCCGTAGCGCTGGTGCCACTCGGTCATCAGGTTCGACGACCAAGACCCGAACTTCTTCGAGTCCGACGCACAGGCGGTGCCCTCACCCCACAAGGCGGTGTCGCGCACCGCGAAGGTCTCGTTCACCAGCCGGCGGATCGCCGCGCGCAGGTTGTCGCGGTTGACGAACAGCCGCCGGACCCGGCGCAGCGCCGCTTCGGTGTCGAGCACCGTGGTGTCGGCGCCGGCGTTCGCGACGACCCCGTCGGCGACCCGTTTGATGCCCATGTTCGTGCCCAGCCCGAACAAGACGAGCAGTAGCCGGCGACGTAGGACGGTCCGGTCAGTGACCTCGCGGGAGGCGACCGAGGTGAACTCGTCGGTGAATCCGGTGACGTAGTCGGCGTCCTTGAACAGGTTGAGCAGGTCCAGCACCCCCCAGCGGCGGACCAGCTCCTCCTTCAACGCCGCCAGCGTGGCCGGTTCGGGCTGCTTGGCCTGCGGCGGGACCGTGATCCAGGGTTCCCCGCGGCGACGGACGATTCGCACCCCACCGGTCGTGCCGTCACGTAGGGCGTCGTCGAGCTGGCAGAGGGCGGCGACGTGGCGTTCCTTCAGCCCTGAGATGAACGCGCCGGGGTCCTGCGGCTTACGCAGGGCGGCGTAGTGGACGTCGCGGTTGTCCGCGAAGTCGACCGGCAAGTCGTCCTCCGGGTTCCGCCAGCGGACAGCCCCGGCYACCCAGATCTCCCGGCGCCGCAACGCCGCCCGTAGGGCGACCAGCACACACAGCTCATACGGGATCCGCTCTACCCGGCTCCGGTCATCCACAACGGCGCCGCGCCAGTCTCGGGGCACCACGTCGTCGAGGGACACCCGGTCAGCGGCCGCGTAGAACTGCACCTTCGACTCCACCTCCGCATACCGGCGGAGCAGGTCCAGGGCGTCCATCACCGGCCGGTACGCGGTGTTGTTACTGCGGAAGGACAGCGCGGCCAGCAGCTTCGGGAGCATCTGCCGGTAGTGATGCGAGTACGACGACCGCAGCTGCACCCGAACCCGGTTCGCGAACGTCCGCTCCGCCGCTTTCGCTTCGGCGACCAGGTCCTGCAACGTCTTCTCCCCGACCACCGGGAACAGCGCCGCCCGCACCGTGTCGTCCGGGTGTTCTACTGCCGCGCCGGCGAGCGCGAACAGGATCCCGGTCTTACCGGCCACGATCCGGTACTCGGCGGTCATCTCCCGCTCCACCCGCCGCTCCGCCCGGGCATTCACATGCACCAGCTGGATCAGCAGATCCACCAGCCCGTCGATGAGCTCGGTGATCCGTGTCCAGCACAGCGCGGCCAGAAGGGTCAGCCGGGTCGAGGTCGGGCTGGCCCGGAAGTCCGACGGGTAGAGCTTCGCCGCCCGCGCCCGCCACCCGGCGACCAACTTCTCCGACCAGCCATCGAACAGATCCRCCGGCAAGCCCACCGCGCGGACCCGCTCCAGCTTGGAGATCTCCCTCAGCAGCGTGTCCAGGCTCAGCTTGCCCGGATCCGCCTTCAACTCCGCGAGGAAATCCGCCCCACCCGCCGACGCCGTGTCCCCGYCGGCGGGGACAGCCACCAGCTCCTCCAACCGGCCGACCGCGGCCGCCAACCGGGCCACGACCAGGGCGGTGAACTGCTGCTCGAAACCCGCCCGGGCCGCCCCSAGCACCCGTTCCACCCGCGACGGCCCAGGTGGTTCGACCCGCAGTTCCCGGCAGCGGGCCAGCAGCACCTGGCGCTGCCGCTCATCGGTCAACTCGACCGGACACACCTCCGCAGCCATCCACCCGGCCAGCGTGTCCTCRTCGGCGACCGTGCACTCCCGAAACCCCAGCTCGTCGCGGATCTCCACCCGATGACGTGTGGTCTGCCGGCTCGACCAGTCGTACCCGACGAGCGCCGCGGCCTCGACCCCCACCTGCTCGGCCACATAGCTCACCGCGGCCTTCGGGACCTCCCCGACATGGCGAGGAAACCGAGCCTCCACCTCGAAGAACTTCAGCAACAAGACGAACGCCAACCGGGACGCCCCCGCCTTGTTCCGCAGCAGCCGCCGGTCATCCTCCAGCAGCGTCCARCACTCGATCAGCTCTTCGGCAGTCCACTCACGCCGCACCCAACGCCCCCGAAGTCACGCAGCCACGTGATCAGACGACAGGCTACGACCACACCAGCCACGACCGAAAGCCTTTCGACCAACTACCCAGAGCTACATGTCACCTCGTGGCACCGACCCGAGTACCGGGCCTTCTCCATCGGCATCGGGAAGTCTGATCCTCGGCGGCCAGTGGGAGCTCGCCGCCACCCCGGATGGCATGCGTCCGGATTCGGCTCGCCGCTCCTGCTCCTGGCTCACCCGAGTCAGCGCTGAGTACGGCGTGCGGGGAGCGCCTTCATCCGCGCGAGGACCGAGGGGCTGGCAACCTTGAAGGACTCTCGCGGCGTAAGGCTACGAAACAATCACACCTGGGCGGAATGGCCACTCGGCGGTGGTCAGCGAGCAGTTCGCCAGTCTGTTCGGCCCTTGAGCTGGGCGCATACCGCGGCCTTCAGCTCGTCGAGGGGGACCTCGGCGGCGAGGCGCTCCCAGAGGACCAACCGGGGCTTCGAGCGGAAGCCGCGGGCCAGGCCGCGTTCCGCGAGCTCGGCGAGGGCCTCGTCCCGCCACAGCAGCTGCACGAGGGCACCAGGATCGACGGAGTCGTTCTCTGCGTCGCCGACTACGGGGCGGCCCGGTCGCCCTTGCCGTCCCCGCGGTCGCCGAGCAGATCCACACCCTGTTCGCTGACGTCTTGGACAGCCCG
This sequence comes from Parafrankia soli, assembly GCF_001854695.1. Lineage (GTDB taxonomy): Bacteria > Actinomycetota > Actinomycetes > Frankiales > Frankiaceae > Parafrankia > Parafrankia soli. Next base: position 487 of record NZ_MAXA01000017.1, on the reverse strand, counting down.
TCGGGCCCGACACGGTCGTCGCGAACCGCCCCAGCCGGCCGGTCCCGTGCAGCGGAGGGACGCCGCCCCTTGGCTGGCCTGCGGTTTTGGGTGAAGATGGCACGACACGCACGTTCAGACCTATCATCCACCGGCTAAGACTGCACTGGGAAAGGCCGCGGCCAGGCGCCACCGGATGCTGGTGGGGATCTTCCCCACCAGCATCTCTGGGTGAGCGACGGCCCGGTCGGCCTCGGGCGGCGGCGCCAACGATGCAGCCAGCCGCCCGAGGCCCTATCGTCCGACCGGCCACAGAGACTCGCCGCCGTCAGTCACGATGACCCAGTGGGTATCGATGAAGACGTGCAGGCCGTGCGGCGGCTCGCGAGCCAGGCGCGAGGAGGGCCGGCCAGGCCATCACCTTCGTCAGCGACGCCCACGCCCCGGGCGCACTCGCCCGGGGCTTCGGCGACGCCGCGCGTATGGCTGAGGCCGCGGGCTTCCGCCC
>NZ_MAXA01000016.1 GCF_001854695.1 Parafrankia soli | reverse complement strand
CTCCAGGGCCCGGCCGCACCGGTCGTCGTTGAGCGCGTCCGGCTCGATCCCGAAGATCTCCGCGACCGCCCACTTCTCGGCCCAGCGCTGGACCCGGACCAGCGGCGTCGGGGAGGACAGCCGGTTGGCGACCAGCGCGGCTATGACCTGGCCGTGGGTGTAGCGGGCCTTCTTCTCCTGGATCGGGCAGAGCCGGTCGATGATGCCGACCAGGTCGAGGCGTGCCAGCAGGTCACGGACCACCGGCAGCGGGCCCAGGAACTTCTCCACGCTCGGGGGCCCGTAGAGCAGATCCGCGGCAGCCAGCACACGACGAACCGTCCCAGACCGGAAGCCCTACACACCAGGGCGATCAACACACCACAAGATCAAAGAGTCACACGTTCAGGACACCGCACGAACGTGCGGAGTACAGGTATCATCGCGGCCGTCGAGGCCAATACCGCCTTGTCCTGGGTGATCCTCTACGTGAAGCGGTGGCTTGCCGCTCCCGTCAGGATGCCCGACGGAACGCTGGCGGAACGCGACCGCGGAACCCCACAGGGATCCGCGGTCAGTCCCGTACTCGCTAACCTGTTCATGCACTACGCGTTCGACCTGTGGATGGTCCGGGAGTTCCCGGCCTGCCCTTTCGAGCGCTACGCCGATGACGCGGTCGTGCACTGTAAGTCCTTGGCCCAGGCCCGGTTCGTGCTGGACAGGCTGCGGAAGAGGATGGAACAGGTCGGCGTCAGCCTGCACCCGGAGAAAACCCGGATCGTGTACTGCAAGGACGGGAAGAGACGTGGCTCGCATGAGCACACGAAATTCACCTTCCTCGGCTTCACCTTCCGGGCGCGAGGGGGTGCGGGCCCGGAACGGGAACGTGTTCACCGGGTTCGCCCCGGCGACCAGCAAGGACGCCATCAAGAAGATGAGCAGGAAAGTGAAGTCCTGGCGGCTTCATACGCTCACCGGTCACACGATGGACGGGATCGCCCGTGCGGTCAATCCTGTCATCCGGGGCTGGATGCAGTACTATGGTGCTTTCTACAAGACCGAGCTGTATCCGCTCCTCTACCGCATCAGCGCCTATCTGTTGCGGTGGATACGGAAGAAGTATCGGCGACTGAAGACATTCACCAAAGCGCACAAGGCGTGGAAGAGAATCACCTTGCAGTACCCCACGCTGTTCGCGCACTGGCGGTGGATTCACGGTTTCTGGTGAGAAGGGCGAGAAGAGCCCGGTGACGCGAGAGTGTCACGCCGGGATCTGCGGGAGCCCGGGGGTGCGATTCCCCCGGGCCACCCGACCACCCCCCGTTCCGAGGAGAAGCGGCAGAAGAGCGTCGAGGGGGGCGATCAGGCCAAGGCCCTCTACCTTGCGTCGTACGCCGACAAGGAACTGATCAGTAAGGGTGAGTTCGCCCATGACCTGGCCACCCTCATCGGCCCAGACTTCGCCTGCCCGGAGTACCTCGCCCAGGCGATCACCRAAGTGATCAAGGTCTCCTGATGTCGGACGCCTCCACCGGGCTGCGCTTCAACCCGAGCCCGGCCCAGCGCTTGCTGATCGAGACACCGGGCAGCCAGGTCGTGAGGGCCTGCCCAGGAGCAGGCAAGACCCAGAGCATCGTGGAGCGGTTCATTCTGCGGCCTGGCCTCGACCCCCGACGTGGCGTCGCGCTCATCTCGTTCACCAACGCCGCGATCACGGCGGCCCAGGAGCGCTGCCGCGACGGAGCGGGTGCTGTTCGCCCTGGTGGCCAACCGGGCACTCGCCCCGGCCTCGAAGCTGGCCGCCGCGGAGTGGATGAGCCACGACGTGCACATCGACGGGCTCGGCGAGGTGTCCGACGATGCCTGCTACCGGGCGATGGACTGGCTGCACCAGGTCCGCGGCGAGCTGGAGAAGCAGGTCTACTTCCAGGTCGCGGACCTGCTCAACCTCCAGGTCGACCTGCTGTTCTTCGACACGACCTCCACCTACTTCGAGACCGAGGACCCCGACGGCGACGTGCCGCGCGACTGGCGCGGCGAGCCGCCACCGACGAGCAGAGCGCCGACTCGGACAAGGAAGGCGGGTTCCGGGTCCACGGCAAGTCCAAGGATAGCCGCGACGACCTGCCCCAGATCGTCATCGGCCTCGCCGTCACCCGCGAGGCGAGCCCGGTGCGGGTCTGGTGCTGGCCCGGGAACACCGCCGACTCCGCGCTGATCCGGCAGGTCAAGACCGACATGCGCGACTGGAACCTGGGCCGGGTCATCTGGGTCGCCGAGGGCGGCTTCACCTCGACGCAGAACCGCAGGTTCCTCCAGCAGGGCGCCGGCGCCTACATCATCGGCGAGAAGCTACGGTCCGGCTCCGCTGAGGCGACCGCCGACCGGTTCGTAGTCTGCTTCAATCCCGACGCCGCGGCGCGCGACGCGGCGACCCGCGCCGAGCTGATCCACCAGCTCGAAGATCTCATCGCCGGCAGCGACATGCTCACCCCGGTGAAACGAGCCGAGCTGCGCGGGAAGATCTCGACGATGCCGGGCCTGAACCGGTTCCTGCGCGTCACCCCCGGCGGGCTGCTGCGCACCGACAAGACCAGAACGAAGGCCGAGGAGAACCTCGACGGCAAGTACCTGCTGCGCTGCGCCGACCCCACGATGAGCGCGCAGGACATCGCCCTGGGCTACAAGCAGCTGCTCGAGGTCGAGCGCAGCTGGCGCGACATGAAGACCGTCCTTCAACTGCGACCCGTCTACCACCGGCTCGAAGAACGGATCCGCGCCCACGTCCTGCTCTGCTGGCTTGCTCTCCTGCTCGTCCGCGTTGCCGAGAACGCCACCGGCATGACCTGGACCCGGATGCGCCGCGAACTCGACCGCATCCACATCGGCACCTTCACCGGCCCCGCCGGCACCTTCCAGCAGGTCACCGAACTGACCAAGCCCGCCCGCGACCTGTTCGCGGCCCTGCACATCACCCCACCGCACACGATCCACCGGGCTCAGCGCGCCGGAACCCCGACCGGACCCGCCCCGAAACCCGCTGGAGCCTAGAGAAACGGCCCGCAGCGGCACATCGGCATGTCCACCCAGGTCACAGCCATGATCGCCACTCTAGGCAGACCGAATTACGCGGAACGCAGGTGAAGGAGTCGGCTGGGGGTTTGTAGGCGGCACACTACGCACGACCGACAGTGAAAGACCCGGCACTGATCGTCAACTGTACGGCCGGTACGCCGTCAGCCCTGCCGCCGACCGGCCGCACTCGACCCGTAAAGACCGCTCAGCGGCCGGTGACGAGGGCAGTGGTCTCGGCCGCGAGCCGGCGAGCATCGTCGGTATCGTGCGGGCCTTGGACAAGGGCGACCTGTGTGGCGCCGCGGTAGGCGGCGCGGCCAGCGGGCGGGTCGGCGACGAATGTGATGATCGGCGCTATGGCGTCGTCTGGCCGTTGCCCGGCGACGGCCCCCAGAAGGACGGAGGCGATTTTCATTGCTCGTCCGACGTCGCCGGCGAGGCTGGTCCTGACCAGCCGCCTGGGTCCCCACGTGATATAGGCGAGCGCCGGGTTGTCACTGGTCACGAGAATGCCGAGCAGCTCGTTGGCCCGCCGCTGCTGGGCATTGGATCGGACGAAGCTGAAGCGCTGCGCGGATTCGAGATCATCGAAATCGATCGCCCCGGCTTTCGCGCCCGGCACCGACGTGTTCACGACCGTCGGACGATCACTGTCCGCGAGCAGTGACGCCAGCCCGGTGAGCAGGATGTACTTGGAGACGAAGAAGAGCACCCACGATGCTTCGTGCCCCTCCGCGGTTTCGTGGCGCTTCTGGCGGATGAACGACGCGGCCAGCACGAGTACGTCGATGCGCTCGTGGGACGCCCGTATCTGCTCGACCACCCGTTCACTCTCGGCGACGAGCGAAAGATCAGCCGCGAGGAACGACGCGCGACCGGTCGCGGCCACGCCRTCAGCGGCCAACGAGGCGAGCAGCGCCTCGAACTTGGCTCGGCTGCGGCCCACCACGACGACCTGGTTGCCCTCCCGCAGGTAGTGACGCGCGAGTGCAGCCCCCATCCCGTCGGTTCCTCCAGTGATCACGACCGTTTTCATCGCCACTCCCACCACTTCGGAACATACGTTCCGTTTTGGGGAAGATAGCACATCGGAACATGCGTTCCGATCGGCGGGGCGGGCCGCTAGGCTTGTCGTCGTGGAGCGCACGCAGGGCCCGCGGCGCGACGTGGTCGCCAACCGGGCCCGTATCGTCGAGGCGGCCACGACGATGTTGCGGGAGTGCGGCCTGAACGTCGACATGCGCGCCATCGCCAAGGAAGCGGGAGTGGGTGTCGGAACGCTCTACCGGCACTTCCCGACACGCCAGGACCTGGTGCACGAGGTCACCGGTACCGATCTGGCCGGCCTCGCGACGTCCGGCCTCCCGCCGGATCAGCCCGCGATCGACGCCCTCCGGGCGTTCTTCACCACGGCGCTGATGCCTCTGGTCCGCAACCGGGCGGCGGTCGACCTGCTCGCGAACGCCGAACCCTCAGGCGCCGACCTGCAGCGGTGCCTCGCCCACCTGACCGGCGTCGGACACCACGCCGTCGAACGCTCCCGAACCGACCACACCCTCGCCGACGACATCACGGCCACCGACATCGCCTATCAGTTCCTCGGCCTCGTGCGGATACTCCAACTCCTCCCACATCCGGACACCGCGGACATCGAGCACTATGTCGAACTCGCCCTCCGAGCGCTGCGGCGATGTTCTTAAGCCCCTCCACCCTCCACCCTCCACCCTCCAGCTACCCGCTCGCTGGCGCCGGCCTACCGCTGCCCACCACCGCGGACGCGCTCACCGGACGACCCCTCAACCCGGGTCGCCTACGCCCGGCCCCCGTGGTCGTGGTTCCGTCGCCGAGATGCGAACGCATGTGTTGATGAGGGTCGGCCGCGGTCAGTGGGCAGCGCGCCAGGCGTCCCAGACATCGGGTCGTAGCCGTCCTCGGTCGGGGACGGTGATGCCGTGCGCGCGGGCCCAGGCACGGACCTGGGCGGTGGTCGGTTCAGGGGCCGCAGGTGCGTGGTCGAGGTCGCCTCCGAGCGGACCGATGCGAGTGAGTGCCGCCTGTTCGGCGGCGGCCCAGAGGTGGGTGGCGGCGAGGTAGCGGTAGGTCCATTCCTCCGCCAGGGAGCGGGTCTCGCAGAACACGATCGGCACGCCTGGCCAGCGGACCTGCAGTTCGGCAAGGCCGTCGGCGACCAGGGCGGGCCGCACCCTGTCGAGGGCGAACAGCTGGGAGTAGCGGTCCTCGACAACGACGGCGGCCCTCGGCAGGGCGGCGAGGTCCGCCAGGGCGTAGCGCAGCCTGCCGGTGGTGAGGCTGGTGACCAGATCCGACAGCGACTTGCGTTCCACCGCGGCGGCCAGCCGCCCGTCGATGATCAGGCCGTAGTCGCCCGCGGGCAGGGCGCGGCGCACCGTGCGGACCTGCTGGGTGGCGAACCGGTACGGGTACTTCTCGTGGGAGTCGACCACGATCTCCAGTTCGGTGACGCCGCCGGCGCGGGCGGTGGGGGTGCGGACCTTCGGCCGGGCCTGCCTGCGGGTCCTCGGGGACTGCCAGAACACCGCGTCGCGCCCCCGCGCGGTGGTGAACACCAGTTGGGAGCGGTTCTCCCGGCTCCGGTCGGCGATCAGATCGATGGCCGCGCCACGACGGACACAGGACCGCAACGGCACCCGCTCGACGATCTCCGCGGCTTCCGGCCAGTCGGCGTCTGACAGCGGGTGGCAGTACAGCGCTGTGGTCCGAGGCCAGGTCCCGGCGGCACTGAACACCAACCCGTCCGCCAGTGGGAGACGCAGCAGGTACGGCAGCCGGGAATCCGGATCCGGGTTGCGGGCGATCAGCAACTCCATGCGGCCAGTCTTCCCCCGTACGTCGGGGCACGGGCGGACCGTCCTGTCGGCCCGACCGTGCCCTTACTGCCGGGCTGAGTCAGCCTCGACCGAGCACAGCCAGTGAACTGCGATAAGGAGTCCTGATCGGCTCGAAACGCTCGTTCCGGTCGCGCCGTGGTCGTTCGCCCGCCGGCCGAGGTAGTCGTGATGGCAGGTAGATGGCCTGGGGTACGAGTTGCGCCGCTATGATTCCTTGATCGTGGACGATGCAGAGCTACGCGATCAGGTGTCCCGGCTACGCGGCGAGGGGAAGTCGCCGAAGCAGATAGCTCGTGCCTTGGGTGTTGCGCCCTCGCGGGTCGCCCCCCTCGTGCGGGCCGCGGCAGCGCAGGCCCGGGCGACAGCCGGGCTACCGCCGGTCATCGGCTGTTGGGTCAGTGTTGGCTGGAGTCGGGGTGTGGCGGTCGACCCGTCGCGTGGCTGGGCCGCCGAGGCGCTCTCCCCCGAGGACGATGAGGAGAGCACCGGCGGCCTGGTGAGCGTGCTGGTGGCCCGCAAGCATCGCTGGGACAGGGCGTCGGTGTGCGGGTACCTGGTGGACGTCTATTGCCTGGGCGTGAAGAACGCCTTCGGCCCTGACATCAAGACCGACGTCGAGCTGGCCCAGTTCCTGCCCGAGTACTACGCCGCCTACCCCGCTGGATGGCAGGACGCGCCGATCGACCTCGCCGCGGACATTGTCCTCGGCGCCGTGGGATACGCCCGAAGCCTCGGTTTCGAACCCCACGCCGACTTCGCCCAGGCCGCCGGCCAGCTCGGCGCATGGGAAGGGCCCCCAGCCATCACCTTCGGCAGAGGCGGCAAGCCGTTCTACCAGTCAGGCCCATATGACAATCCTCGCAAGGTCATCGAAACCCTGGAACGCACGGTCGGCCCGCCACCCGCCTTCGGCTACCTCGTCGCCAGCAGAGCGTGACGACCACCTCGCCCGTCCGTACGCCGACACGCGCTCGTCTGCCGCATGCCGGTCGTTCACCGTCGCCGGAAACCTATGGGGTCATAGGCGGGGAGTGGGGGGCGAGCGTCTCGACCCGGCCGCATGAGATCCACCGATCCGGCCGGCTCGCCGGACTCCGCCACGCCGATACCGGCGCTGCCGGTGGGCGGCGACACTTCCGCTGATGTGGGATCTGAAAGTAGGCGCGACCTCACCTGTGGCGAGGGTGGGTCGTAGGGTCAGTGGGCATGGCCGTGGCGCAGGATGTGGACGGAGCAACAGACGGGTCATCCGGGGCGGACGGGCTGACCGTTCGCTTGACGGCGTGGGAGGCCCAAGCCAACGCGCTCGCAGTCCTGCAGCTGTGTGCGACCGGCAGGCTGCGGTGCAGTGAGAAGACGCAGCGGCCGGGTGCAGCCACCGTCACGGCGGTTGCCGGAGTGTTGCTCCGCGGCGATTTCTATCTCACCGAGCCGATCGCGGCGTTCGCCTGGCCGCTGTTGCTGCAGGCCGGTGGGCTGGCAGAGGTTAGCGGGGGACGTCTGGTGCTGACAGCGCGGGGCCGGTCGGTGCTGGCCAAACCGGCGGCGGAGACCATCCGGCAGCTGTGGAGGCGCTGGGTCGGCCATGCGGTCCTCGACGAGATGAGCCGGATCGAGACGATCAAGGGTCAGCGGTCCGCCCGGGCGCTGACCGCGGCAGGTCCCCGGCGCAAGGCCGTTGCCGAGGCGCTCGCGGCCTGCCCGCCAGGCGAGTGGGTGGCGGTGGACATGCTTTTCACCCGGATACGGCGTGGAGGACCGCCGTTCACCGTCGCACGTGACGTCTGGAAGCTGTACATCGAAGATCCGCAGTACGGCAGCCTGGGATATGACGGGTTCCACGACTGGCCGCTGCTGGAGGGCCGGTATCTGCTGTGTCTGCTGTTCGAGTACGCGGGCGCGCTTGGCCTCTTTGATCTCACCTACGGCGATCCAGTTGACGCCCGTGATGATTTCCGCGAGAACTGGGGCGCTGACGACCTGGACTTCCTCAGCCGGTACGACGGTTTGCGTGCCGTTCGGATGAACGCCCTCGGCGCCTATGCGTTCGGCCTGGCTGACCGGTACGAGCCCGGGGGGGACAGCACCGCAGCCGGTCCAGCGCTCAAGATCCTGCCGAACCTGGACATCGTCATCACCGGTGAGGTCCAACCGGCCGACGAACTCCTCCTGAGCGTTTACGGGCAGCGCACCTCCGATCGCATCTGGTCTCTGACCATCAAGTCGTTGATGGCCGCGATCGACGCGGGTAGACCAGTCGAGGAGCTGCGGCGGTTCCTGACCGACCGCGCGGACCACGAGCTACCGGCCACCGTTGCCAAGCTCTTCGAGGACGTCACCGCCCGCGCCGGCYAACTACGGGATCTCGGGTTGGCGCGAGTGATCGAATGTGTCGACCCGGCGGTGGCCGCCCTCATCGCTAACGACCGCAAACTCCGCCGACTCTGCACCCTGGTAGGCGATCGTCACATCGCTGTACCCTTGCAGCACGAGGCCGATTTCCGCGCAGCCCTGCGGAAGCTGGGATACGCCATACCTTCCTCGCCGGGGGCGTAGCACCGTCGAGATTCCGCGCACGACCGGCATCGGATGCCCGGGTACAGCACTTTCCTGTATACCGGACATGACGAATCGAGACGGAGAGGCTTCGCGGGAGCTGTTCACCCGCCGCTGAGACCGCGCCAGGCGCGGTGTCTCGCCGACCACCATCCAGAAGCTGGCGGACCACGTATGGCTCCGCCGGAKCGTGGCCGATGTTGATATCTTCCCGCCGCTCATGCCACCCCCCGTAGGCGTCCCCGATCGCGGCGTTGGATCGGGATGGTGGTCGCTGTTCGTGGCGGTCGCGGGTGCGGTCGGGTGGGTCCCGGGTGCCGGGTGGGGTGCACGATGGGAGTGTGTTCCACGTTCTGATCTTGCGCTACCGGGCGGGTGTCGGCCGGGCATCTGCCCTACGGGATGATCATGTCGCATATCTGGACCGGTGCTATGCGGACGGCATGTTTCTGGCGTCTGGGCAGATCCCGCCCGATGCCGGTGAGGTTGTTCTGGCAGTCGGTGGGCGTGGCGACCTCGAGACCGTCGCGGGGCAGGATCCCTTGGTGCGGTCGGGTGTGGCCGACTGGGAGATCCTTACCGTCGATCCGCAACGGGTTCACGAAGATCTGACGGCGTTGCTCGCGCCGGAGCCGGCGGTTGCAGATGCCGGCTGGGACAGCGATGCCCTTCGACAGCTTCGGGCTGCCGGTGTGGACCTGGCCGGGGCGCTCGCCGACCGGCCGATCTCGACGGTGCTCCAGCACGTCGGGCAGGCGCTGCTGGACGGTCTGGCCGCCGGCGAGCCCGGTCTGGCGGCGCAGGCCCGACGGTGCGTGGCGGAGCTACAGGAACGCTGCTGGCCGGGTGACGACATCCTCGTCGGCGAGTTGTCGGCTGCGCTGGGAGAGACGGGCGGTGCCCGGCCTGGGTCGCGATCACGGCCGTTGCAGCCCGTTGCCGTGGATCTGGAAGAACTGGCCGGGTTCCTCGACGGTGACCCCCGCCAGGGCAGCGGTGTCGTCGACCTGTCCACCGGCGTGGTTTGGCCACCGGGTGTCGTCGAGTTCGCCGACGTTCCCGCCGAACTCGACGAGGACAACGAGGAGTTCGACCCGGACCGGTGGCTGTCCTACCGGCCGGACAGCGGCGAGGGCTACCGTGACATGCTCGATTTCACCGAGACGGTGCGCGACGGCCGGTGGAAAGACCGGTTGCGGCATGCCCTCGATGGCCGTGGCGCTTTCCGGCGTTTCCGGGACATTCTCGATGACGCACCCGAAGGCTACCTGCGACGCTGGTACGTCTTCCGGGATGAAYGCGCGCTCGGCCGGGCCCGGGCGTTTCTGGCCGCCGAGGGATACCGCGCCACGCCCCCAGGAAGCCACCCTCAGCCGCCCGCGGGCCGCAGGACCTCCTGACAGCGGACACCGATCCGCCGTCAGAGGTTCCCGCACAAGCATCGGCCGCAGGCAACGAGGCGTACACGCTCGTTGCTGCCAGCAACGACAGGACGCCCTTGAGAAGCTGGGGATCATGCATCGGTGCCATAGAGGAAAGCTAAGCCAAGTACTTGGCTGTAGGTATCGGCAAGGAGGGGCACAGAAGATCGGACACCGGGCCGCTGCTGCCGGCGGCACCCGGCCGTTCTGGGTCGCGATGATGCGCTTTCGCGCGCCCCGGATCGTGGACGTCCGGAACTCATGGTCCGTTAAATGATCGTTTACAGGAGTGGCCCATTGCCCCGGCCCGCCGGACCCGGGTCAAAGGCTTCGTCTACGTCGTCAACGGCACCATCACCCGCATCCGCGCCGCCGACCCGGTCGGTAGCTGGTACGACGACCGCGGCAACGCCGACGCCCCCCTCATGACCAGGACCGAGGGCCTCGTCAACGTCCCGGCGGCCATGCCGGGTTTCGCCCGGCATGGCCGCTCGGGGCCGTACGGTGGCTACGGCGTGACCGTCAGCTGAGTGCTGACGCTTGTGCCGTTGGCCGTCGCGGTGAAGGTGACGGTCTCCGTGGTGCGGACCCGCCTCGCGGTCGTGACATTGACCGTGACGTTGGAGGCCCCGGCCGGAATGACGGTTTGCGACGGGACGCTCGCGACTCTCGGGTTGCTGGAGCTGAGAGTGACCGTCGTTCCGCCCGCCAGCGCGTCGCTGCTCAGGACCGGAAGCAGCTTGGCCGTGTTGCCGAGGCTGTTACCAGCCTTGACCGTCGCCGGAGAGGCAATCAGATTGATCAACGCCGGCTGTACTTCGCCGGTGCTCCCGACGTCGCGCACCTGCAGGTACATGGATGTCGGCGAGGATCCGTTCGTGTCGGTGAGGGTGACGAAGGAACCCGTCTCGACATTCAGCATCCCAGTGCTACTGGTGCCCTTGGCGAGGCGGAAGCGCGCATCCGGAAACCCTCCATCGGCGACGGAGAACTGGATGCTGTACCAGGCCCCAGTTGGAACGCTGCCGTTGAACTCGCCCGGATACAGGTTGGGTCCGGCGGTCCACCAGAACTGCTCCGCCTCGCTCAACGTGACGGTCGGGGTGGCCTCGCTCACGGCGGGGAAATCGCGTTCGATCTGGGCCACCTGCTCGCCCGGCAGTCCGGTGGCCGAATCCACGCCATAGAAGCGGAAGGTGGCATGCACCGGCTCCGGCGACTGGTAGCCGAAGGTGAAGGAGCTGATCAGATGGCTGCCGCTGAACGGAACGTCGTCGGCGAACTCGGTGTCGCCTACTCCGTAGTAGGTCGGGTAGCTCGGAGAGCCGAGACTTGTGTTGCTGTAGAACTGGGTCTCCTCAGCGGCCTGGGCGACACCCGCGGACATCGCCAGTACCAGCGCCGCGGAGCTGCCGACGACCAGCTTACGCAGCCCGTTGCGCCTGGCGTAGGTACGCCGTTTCATGGTGGTGGCTCCCTCGGGCGAGCCGAGTGGCGCGGCGGCCTGAGGCGGCAGCGCCCGGGCGGTGCGGCGGTGTTCTCTCATGCCTCCTGATACGACCCCGGTCCCGGTCCGGTTCAACATCCGCCTGTCTCCGAAACGGCGGTAAATAGGCCGTCAAGGTCAATTAGGTTATCGGGATCGTTCCTGACCTCGCGCGCCGGCTGTCAGACGGGATCTAGTATTGAGTCGACGGCTGCGAGCGCCCGGACGCCGTCCGGGGCGCTCGACGTGTCACAACTACTCGGCGTCGCGGGAGTATTCGGAATTTTCGCCCGGCGGTGTGGGTCAGCCGCCTTCGATCGGGTTGCCGTCAGGTCCGACGACGAACCACTTGCCGCCGAACTTGTCGATTCCCTGCCCCATGACGGCCCCGGCCGTGGTGTCCTTGGCGAAGTAGTACAGCGGATGGCCGTGGTAGGTCACCTGAAGCGTGCCGTCCACTCGGGTGATTGTGTCGATCTCGCTCGCCGTGACCTCGGAACCGGCTTCCGGTACCTGGGACACGACGTAGGGCGGCCATGCCGTCGCGCAGTCTTGCGAGCAGACGGAGGTGGAGCCCCGGTCGGCTTCGAACAGGTAGAGCGTCCGACCACCGCCGTCGACCAGGATCGTGCCGAACTGGCTGGTGCTGACGTCCAGCGTGGCGGCCGGTCCGGAGGTGGTCCCGCCGCCGCCGCTGGCGGGGGTGCTGGTCGGCGATGGCGCCGGAGCCGACGTCGTCGTCGCGGTTGTCGCGCTGCCCGCGGCGGCGCCCGACTCCCCGTCGCTGCCGCAGGCCACGAGGACGAGGCTTGTCACTCCAAGGGACAGGACCATCGCGATCTTCTTCATGCGGTCTCCCGATTCGGCTGCCGGCATCGCGGACGGGGCGTCCGCTGCCAGGGGCAGCGCTTGCGCTGATTCGTCCCGTGGTTCTACGAGCCCGCATCCCGAACCGGTTCAACGGCGTCGACGGTGACGAGCGTCACTCAAGACGAGCTGACGGCCGCGAGAGGGCCAACTCCGGCGAACGGTTGAACCGAATTGAGTCGGCCGTCGTACACCCGGAACAGGCAGCGACAGCCGTCCTCCGTCAGGGTCGTCGTCAGTCAGGGGTGTCATGCGAAGAAGGGTGTCCCGCGAGGCGTCGGACGCGGAGGATGAAGTGATGGCCCGGCTGTACCGGGACCACCACAGGGTGCTGTTGTCGTTCATCGGCAAACACGTCGACGACCGCCACCGCGCCGAGGACATCGCGCAGGAGACGCTGTTGCGAGCTTGGCGCAATCGCGACTCGCTTCGGCCCGAGGGAGTTCGCTCGTACCTGTTCACGATCGCCAGAAACGTCATCACCGACGCCTGGCGGGCCGAGCRGCGACGGCCGTCACTCGTCGACGACGGCGGCGAGGTCGTGGCGGTCGCCCCCGCTGTCGACGACGTGAGCCAGGCCATCGAGGAGTGGGTGGTCGCGGAGGCGCTGGGTCGTATTTCGCCCGCGCATCGGGCTGTCGTCCAAGAGCTGTACTACGAGGGAAGGTCGGTACGCGAGGCGGCAGTCCGCCTGGCACTGCCAGAGGGCACCGTCAAGTCCCGTGCCTACTATGCGATCCGCGCGCTGCGTGACGCCTTCGAGGAGATGGGGTCGGTCGATGACACCCGAGCACGACGAGGTCCGGTTCCTGCTCGGGGCCTTCGTTCTGGGCGGTCTGGACGTCGACGACCGGAACGCCGTCGAAGCCCATCTCGCC
>NZ_MAXA01000015.1 GCF_001854695.1 Parafrankia soli | reverse complement strand
CCAACAAGATCCTCCACTTCATCGAGGTCTACGACCGGACCGCCAAGCCCTACCGCTGGACCTACACCGGCGAACCCCTCAAAGCAGCCTGACCAACCCCAGCAGGACTTGCGCGGCGCTGCACTAGTTGTCGGCGACGCGCAGGGCGAGGACGGCGATGTCGTCGGTGTGTGGGCCGCCGGTGAAGGCGAGCACGTCGTCCTCGACGGCACGGGCGAGATCGTGCGGGCCGAGTCGTGCCGTGTCCGCGAGGAGGTCGCGTAGGCGTTCCTCGCCGTATTGTTCGTGGCCTCGTCGTGCTTCGGTGACGCCGTCGGTGTAGAGAAGCAGGGTGTCGCCGGGTTTCAGTGACAGGCGGGTGTCGTGGAGGTCCGCCCGGTCGAACACACCGAGCGGCAGTCCGTGGTCCCCGACCGCATGTACCGCGCCGTCGGCGTCCCGCAGCAGGGCGGGGGTGTGCCCGGCCGAGGCCAGGAGTGCGGCGACATGCCCCCGCCTGGGGAACAGCATCACGTACGCGGCGGTGAGGAACCGTTCGCTGTCGGGTCGCTGGGCTAGGAGCGCGGCGTTGAGCCGGCCGAGGACGCGCGCCGGGGAACTTTCGCGCATCGCGTCGGCGCGGAGAGTATATCGCGCCAGCGCTGTGACCGTCGCGGCTTCCATACCGTGGCCGCAGACGTCGCCGATGACCGCGTCCCACCGCCTTCGGGGCCAGCCTCGCCCTCCCGGCCAGCTGCGGGCGAGGGGTCGGGGACCCCTGTTCGTGAGCGGACGAGGACCCTCGACGTTGTGAGGTCCGGGGAACACGTCGTAGAAGTCGCCGAGTACCCCGAGCCCGTMCGCCGCGGGGAGGTAGCGCGCCCCGACCTGCATCCCGGGAACATCCGGCAGGTGCGGGGGCAGCAGACTGTCCTGCAGGTCGCGGGCCTGCGCCGCGGTCTGCTCGGTGAGCGCGTTCAGCCGCTGGGTGTCACATGCCGCACGAGCGGCGTCGCCCCGTAGACCCAGTTCACCCGCAGCCGCGTACGCCAGCCGGGCGACGATCTCGCATTCCCGGGCCGTCCAGGCACGCGCAATCGTGTCCAGGACGCAGAAGGAGCCGAGGATGCCGCCGGCCGGACCCTGCATGGGGAGGCAGACCCATGCCCTGAGGCCTGCGGCGGCGGCGTGCGGGTTGTCCCGTGTCCGTGGGTCGGTGCACGTGTCGTCGACGGCCAATGGCATCCCGCTGCGCAGGACGTTTCGGCAGAACGCCTCCGCGAGCACGCCGGGGGGAGACCCGGAGCTGAGTGACAACCACCCCGAGCTGGGCGTCGTAGCCAGGGCGACGAACGCGACCGGCGCGTCCAGCAGGGCGCTCGCCAGCGCGGTGAGACGGCGGAACGGCCCGTCCGCGCCGGCTGCCGCAGTGGGCGGGGACGCCTCGTGCAACGGCGCGGCGGATTGGGGGCCGACCGGTCCCGGGGTCGCTGAGGTCGTGACGCCGGTGGCGGGGAGCTGCGCGGCGGCTTCGGCGCGTAGATGGTCGAGTGCAGAACCCGCCGGAGGCTTTTTCGTCAGCACCGCGTGGAGCCTGCCCTGGAGACGGTCGGGGTCATTCACGCGTTCCGACGACATCCGACGCTGTGAACAAGCGCTTTTCCGGTGTCGGATGATGCAGGGAGGCACTGTGCCGGTTCCGGACGCTGACCCGGTGGGGTACGTCAACGAGCGGGACGACGGAGGTCGAACCCGCTCTGCGTTCTCCAGCCACGCGTCCGAGCCGGAAAGGAACACCCTGTTCGTACTTCTTGACGACGCGCAGCGACACCAGCAGGGCGACCAGCCCCGCGCACACTACCGGGCCACCGATGAAAAAGAGAAGCATGGCGTGTCCCCATAGGGAGGTCACCCTGAGGTCCGGCGGCGAGCGGTCCCGCTCCCCGAGGCGCGGCGTAGGCGCGGCACTCCGGTCCCGAACTGGCTGAGAGCCCAGCACGCCCAGCATGCGCGCCCAGGCGGCTTCTGTCAAACGGCCTGTCACGTGGCCGCCGACCGCGAGTTCGACCGGCTAGAGGCGTCCGTGCTCGCGCGCCCACTATCTGATTTCCTCAGACCGTGTTTCCTGGCACCTGCACGCAGATCACCCGGGGGTCTACCGTTTCAGCGGTGGCAGCGTGCGCGTCGCACAGCGGATCGGAGAATCTGTGAACGACGACCTGGATGAAAGTTTGGCTGGGCTTTCGGGACTGCTGACGGGTGACCAGCCGTTGCAGGAAACGCTGGTCCACATCGCGGAGTTCGGGGTACTGGCGATCCCCGGCGCGGAGGGCGCGGGCCTGACGATGCTCGAGGACGACCGGCCGCAGACGGTGGTGGCCAGCGCCGAGTTCGTGCGCGTGGTGGACGACGTGCAGTACGGGCTCGGTGAGGGGCCGTGCCTGCAGGCGGTCGCGTCGCGCAAGACGCAGACGTCGGGGTCGCTCGGCGGCGAGGCGCGCTGGCCGCGGTTCGGCCCGCGGGTCGGGCGGATGGGTGTGCACAGCGTGCTGTCGTTGCCGCTGCTGCTTCCTGACCGGGTGGTGGGCGCGATGAACGTCTACGCCCACGCGAAGAACGCTTTCGGGCCGGAGGCGGTCCGGATCGGGGAGCTGTTCGCCCGGCCGGCGGCGGTGTCGGTGCGAAACGCGCTGATCCTGGCGCGGTCGCATCGGCTGGCAGCGCAACTGGAAGCCGCACTGACAAATCGGGCGGTCATCGACCAGACACTCGGGGTGATCATGAGTCGGACGGGAGCGACACCCGAGGAGGCATTCGACCGGCTGCGGGCGATGAGCCAGTCCCAGCACGTCAAGGTCGCCGAGGTGGCCCGGACCCTGGTGGACAAGGCAGTACGCCGCGCCCGCGCCCGTAAACCCGCTGCCGAGCCCGACGCCGCCTCGTACTGATCACACTGCCGGACGTCGGCCAGCAGTCGCCGCGAGGGGCGAACGGGCACGGAGTGGACTACCGTCATGGAGGCGGACGGCAGTCATCCGCAGCCTGCGCGACGCGACGGGGCCGGACTGCTTCAGGCCCTCCCGCCTCGGACGTCGCCAAGCAGCCTCAGCCTGGGTCCAGACGAGCGGGTGTCGGTGCGTTCGCCGCACCGTCAGGCATCGTCGCTGGGCCGGGGTCCAGCGCACCGTGCGCTTGTCAGGAGAACCCCGTGCGGGTCACTGCGACAGTGGCCGAACACCTACGACTCCTCCAAGGCGAAGACGTCAGCGGGGACGACCTCGCGGCCGGGCTGAGCAAGCTCGGCCGGGACGTCGTTCTCGCGGTGCCGTCCTGCCTCACCGTGACGATCGCCCTCGCCTCGCTGGGGGTCGAGATCGACGCCTGGGCGGTCGACGGCGCCACGGCGCCGGTCAGGGTGCTCGCCTCGCTGGCGGTGCCACTGTCCGCCGTCGTCCCCGGCGCTGTCCTGGTCCTGCGTGCGGGGGAACCCGGGGCGTTCCTGCCGTTGGCCGACGACCTCGGCACGCGGCTCGGGCCGAACCACCCGCCGCTCGCGGTGGACCAGCACCTGACCTGGCCAGCGGCCGTGAGTAGCGAATCCTTCCCGGCCTCGCTAGCCGGCCTTCGCGTCGTCAACCAGGCGGTCGGGGTGCTCGTCGACCGGGGCCTGCCCCCCGAGACAGTTCGCCGAGAGTTGCAGCGGCGGGCCAGCGACGCCAACACGGACGTCGCCACCGCCAGCCGGCGGTTACTGGCGTCCCTGCGACCCGACCCAGGCTAAGACCGAGATCGTTGACCAGTTGACAGAAGCCACGTAAGGCGCGCAACCTCAGGACGCTGGGCTATCAGCCAGTTCGGAACCGGGCCGCCACGCCTGCGCCGCGCCCCGGGAGCGGGACCGCTCGCCGCCGGACCTCACGGTGACCTCTCTTTGTGGAGACGCGCCATGCTCCGGTCGTCCGTCGTCATGTCGTTCGCCCACCGCGACGGCTCCCCGGGTCCTGGCGAACCTGGGCGCCAGCTTCCGGTTATCTCCGGCGGGCGGTCGGCATGACCTCCACCGACACCGGCAGCCAGCCGTCGGTCGACGAGATCCAGCGGGTCGTCGCGCTCGCGGTGAGGGCCCCGTCGATCCACAACACGCAGCCGTGGCGGTTCGAGCTCACGGCGGACGCGCTCGAACTGTGGGCCGACCGCCGGCGCCAGCTCGCAGCCATCGACCCGGACGGATGGGCGTTGCTGATCTCGTGCGGCGGCGCGCTGTACCTGGCCGGCCTGGGACTGGCGGCCGAGGGCTGGCGGACCACAACCGAACGGATGCCCGATCCGACTCGGCCCGACCTGCTGGCTCGTCTTCGCTTCGAGGGACGGCAGCCGGTGAAAGCGCACGTCCACGAGACCGTCACCGCAGCCAGACGACGCCGCACCGAAAGGCGGCCGTTCCGTCCCGGCGCCGTCCCGACCGACCTGCTCGGTGTCCTGTGCGTCGGTGTCGAGGATCCCTCGCTGTACGCCTCCCTCGTCCTACGGCCCGGCGACCGGCTCCACCTCGCGGTCGCGACGTCCTGGGCCGACGACCTGGAAACGAACGACCCGGCCTACCGGGCAGAGTTGACCACCTGGGTCCGGCCGGACGCGACAGACACCGGCGAAGGCATCCCGCCGACCGCCGTCGCGCACACCTCACCCGGCCGGCCCCGGCAGACCGACGTGCCGGTCCGCGATTTCGCACCCGGCGACCCGCCGACCGCCGCCGCGGGCGAGCGGATGCTCGACGAGCAGCCGGCCTACCTGGTGCTGTTCAGTCTCGACGACGATGCGGCGAGCCGGTTGAAGGCCGGCGAGGCCTACGCCCGGCTGTCGGTGGACGCCGAGCGGCTGGGTCTGGCCACCTCCGCGATGACGCAGGCACTCGACCTGCCTGGAGTACGCAACCGGGTCCGGATCCTGATGACCTGGCCCGACCACCCACAGATGATCATGCGGGTCGGCTGGCCACCGGCCGTCAACACCGCCCCGCAGACACCTCGCCGCCCGGTCGCCGCCGTGCTGACCGTGGCCCCACCCGACCTCGACTGACCACCAGCCCGCTACTGGCTCCGGTGGTCCTCGAACCGCCATCCGCACCAGAACCGCCCGCAGGCCCTCTCGCTGCGGATCCGATCCACGAGCGACGAAGGAACGTGAGTACGACGGTCGACATCGCCAAAAATCCCGACACCCGTGCAGCGACCACCCACCGAGCCGCCGACTCGGCGACTCTTCCGGAGATCGACGGCGCCGAACCCCTACCGGCCGACGCGGCGCACCCGACCCCCGCGAGCCGGCGCACCTCTCCTGGGCAGCAGGTAGCGGCCGGGTTCCGCCGGCGGCGGACGCTCCGCCACACCCGCCCGCTACCTGCTGGCCGGTATCCGGCTCGCGTTGGGCTGGGTGTTTCTCTGGGCGTTCCTGGACAAGACCTTCGGCCTGGGTCACGACACGGCCTCGGCGGATGCCTGGACCAACGGCGGTAGTCCCACCCAGGGATTCCTCGGCTCCGCGGCCACAGGCCCGTTTCGCAGCATCTACCACTCCCTCGCCGGGACGGCCTTCGCCGACGTGCTGTTCATGGTCGCCCTGCTCACGATCGGCGCAGCGCTGACGCCTATCCGAACACGGCACTCCACCGGGACGCCGCGCCGACCGGTGAGCCGTTGCACATCGCCCCGCACCCCGCACCCCGAATAAGGAGCGGAGCACGTAGATGATCGAGGCACTGGGTCTGAGTGCCTGTCCTGAATCTTGATCGTTTTTAGCTCTCGCTGGTCGTCCGAGGCGTCCAGCGGGAGACCGGGGCGCGGCGGGCGAGCCGGCGGACCATCGTGCGGATCATGGCCCAGTGCACGAAGGCGGCAGAGCTGTGCGGGTCGCGTTCGTAGTCGCGAGCGAGGCGGCGGTGCGCGGTGATCCATGCCAGCGTGCGTTCCACAACCCAGCGTTTCGGGAGTGGCTGGAAGCCTTTCTGGCCCTCTTTCTTCCGGACGATCTCCACGGTGGTCTTCACGACCGCGGCGGCCCAGGTGACGAACCGGCCGGCGAACCCGCCGTCAGCGAACAGGAAACGACAGGTCGGGGTGATGAAGTAGTGGTCGACCAGCAGCTGGCGGGCACCGTCGCGGTCCTGACGGTTGGCCGGGACGACGAGCACGGCCAAGAGCAGGCCGAGGGTGTCGACGACGATGAACCGCTTGCGGCCGTTGACCTTCTTCCCCGCGTCGTAGCCGCGGGTCGGGGCGGTCACCGTGGGGGCGCCCTTCACCGACTGGGAGTCGATCACCCCGGCGGTCGGTGCCGCGCTGCGCCCCTCAGCGTGGCGGACCTGGTCACGCAACCCGTCGTGGACCACGATGACGACGCCTTTCTTCTTCCACCGCTCGAAGAACCCGTAGACCGTCTTCCACGGCGGGAAGTCCGCCGGCAACGCCCGCCACACGACTCCGTTGTGGGTCACGTAGAGAATCGCGTCCACGATGTCACGCCGGTCGTGTTTCTCGGGACGGCCATCCTTCGGGACCGGGGGCAGCAACGGCTGGACGTAGGCCCACTCCTCATCGGACAGATCCGACGGATACCGGTGCGATCGCGCCATAGCCGGACCCTGACCACCCGGCCCCGCCGACCCGGCCCGCCACACCGAGAAGATCAGGAACAGGCCACGCACGGCCCACGCAACCAAGATTCAGGACAGGCACTGAGGGCCCGACTCCCCCGCGCAGGCGAGCACGATGTCCGGGTTGTCCCGACCGGTGCTGGCCCACGGCCAGATCCCGAGGTTGCCGGTGCAGTGCGGCGACCGCCTCTTCCATCTGGACAGCGAGCGGTGGCGGACCGAGTTCGAGGGCGGCAGCCAGCGCGTACCATGAAGTGACCGAGAGCACTTCGGACGTCGGCTTCCACGCCGACATCGCTCTCGGCAAGCGGCAACCGGCCGCCAGCGGCCTGGATCAGCTCTCACCATGATCGCTCTGAGTGCTGGTACGCCCCCGCCCCATCACCAGATGTGGACGATGCCATTCACGGCGATTTCGTTCCCGATGGTCGAGTACATGACCTCGGGTCGCGACATGCGAATTTTTCCCTCAGAATGAGGCCCACAGCATGGCTCTATCAAGCGGTGTCTCACGTTCGTCGCTCAGTTTGGAATATCCGATGTCGCTCGGGATCTATGACGACTATCCGCGGGCCCAGTACGTCGTCGACTACCTGTCCGACCACGAGTTTCCTGTCCAGAACGTCGTCATCGTCGGCACCGAGCTGAAGTCCGTCGAACGAGTCACCGGACGGCTCACCCACGGTAAGGTCGCGGCTGCGGGTGCCGGCGCCGCCGCGCGCATTCCGGTGCACCTGGTCGCCAGCCGTCCCGTCCGGGGGTCCGCCGGGTGATCCACCGGCTCTGTGGGGTGCCAGAACTCGGCCACCGGCGTTAACCTGACCTTCTTTAGCCGGCCCACAGCGAGTCCAGTCCGCCCACGGCGACGTTGTTCGCCACTCCGCAACCTTGGAGCGCAGCCGGCCACCGGAGCATCGTCCGGTTCGGAACGAACATCAGAATTAACTTCCGTTCCCGGTAGATACCGTATTTTTTCGACAGGTCTACATATTCTTCGTCGTCGAGCACGGACCTACTGATGGATGACGATCACCTCAACCCCAAGACCCGCTCACAGGGCGAACCCCGGATTTTCGAGCCCCACCGTGGTCGCGCGCTTCGCGCGCTGGTAGAGTCCGACTTGGCTGGGCCAGAGCCTATCCGAGATCGGGATTGCTGCGCTGCCACGTTGCTACTGGTACGGGTCCATGTAGTACCGCCCTCGTGGCACCACCGCAGACCGCGAGCCCTACGCTCACACTCGGGTGCATTCGGTGACCGTCCTTAGGGCGTCGCTCGTGACACCTACCCTTTTAACGCCGAGCCTTCTCATCACCGTGCGGAGCTGCTCTTCCGGAGCCGGAGCCGGAGCCAACCGTCCCCGCAGCCGATCCCCGCGGGGACGAGGATGGCGATGAGTCGCCCCGCGGACCAGACCGGCAGAGACCAGACCGATGGGGGCCACGGCTGGGCCGACATGGCCGCCGACAGCTCCAGTCCGCGGACCACCGGTAGCGAGCCCGTCCCCCATCCGGGACCGGCCACGGCGCTCATGGGATCGGGCAGGTGGCCGGACTTCCCGGTTCTGGAGGTCGCCGTCCACGTCGAGGCGGCAGCCGTCCGTGTCGACGTGCGCGGGGAACTRGACGTGGCCACCCGCCCACAGCTGGTGGCCGCCACCGACACCCTGCAGTACGCGACCGGCACCCGGGTTGTGCTCGGTCTGTCGGGTCTGACCTTCGTGGATGTGGTCGGCCTCGGAGCCCTCGTCACACTCTGGCGCCGTGCGCACGACCGTGGGTCGAGCCTGTCCATCAGGCACGCGCAACCGTCCGTCCGCCGGCTTCTCGATCTCGCCTCCCGCCTCAGCCTGGTTCCCGCCGCGTTCACCGCCGCAGCTGCCGCACCGGCGGTTCCGCAGCTGCGGCTGCGCGCTGCCGCGGATCAGCCCGGCGCCCCTACCCATCGAGAGGAGGCGGCGTGGTCCCGTCAGCGACCCTGCCCGCCCTCACCCATGACCTTGCCGTCGCGAATGACCCTGGCAACGCAGACGGCTCCGCCGTCACGAACGAATCCTCCACCGAGGACTCCGGATTCACGAATCGCCCCACCCCCACAGACAACCCCGCCGCTGCGAACGGCAGGGAACGAATCCCGCGCACGCGTCAGAACCGCGAGGTGAACGTCGACCTCGGTCGTCAGCCAGACACCGGCGGGATGACCGGGGCCAGGGCCAGCGAACCCGCTCCGGCCGGGCGGGTTCGTTCCGCGCTGGTAGGCGCGATCGGTCAGCCGGCAGGCCAGCGCATGGGGCCACTCACCGTCGTCGACGTCCCGAGATCAGCCGCGAGATCCGGTGCCGGCGGGCCGTCGGACGAACCGCCTCCCCCGACGATCGGGACGACCTGGCCCGGCATGGGCTGGCGCCACCACGCCCTCTGCCGGGACACCGATCCCGAGCTGTTCTTCCCAGAAGGCACCTCCGGCCACGCCGAGCGGCAGACGGCGGAAGCCAAGACGATCTGCCGCCACTGCGCCGTCAGAGCGGACTGCCTGTCCTGGGCACTCGACACCGGTCAGGACGCCGGCGTGTGGGGCGGTCTGTCGGAAAAGGAACGCCGTGCGCTTCGGCCTGTTGCGCGGTTGACAGTGCGAACGTCATGACCATCCGCGGCGGCCCACGGCGACTAACGCTGGCAACAGCGCCACACACTTCGGCCTCGCGGACCCGCCACCCCGACCATCGGTGATCGAACGAAGTGGACGCACAGTCACGGAAGGCCCATCCGGGGTGGGGGATCGCGCCGGGGCATACAGTGAACAAAGACCGGGGGCTTGTCGGATGTCGGTGCATCGAATGCCGGTGCAAAAGGTCGACACCGTTGCCGGTCGTAGCCATCGGCGGCTGGGCCGCCGGAGACGGGCGCCCGTCATGACGACGGTTCACGACACATCCACCGCCGACCAGACCGATCTCGCCCGGCTGGACGACGACGGCGGCGCTCCCCCGCGGATCCGGTCGCACCGGCTCGACGGCGCAACTCCGGCGCGGGAGCGCGGGCCGCGCCTGTCGATGAGCCCGGTCGACGCGCCGGGCGGTCTCGACGGCGCATGGTGGCCGACGACGGGAGATCTCGCCAGCGAACTGCGCGACCTTGTCACCACACTGGCGGCATCGCCAGCCGGCCATCTGATCACCCGGGTCTCGGTGAACGCCGCAGCCTGGCGCGACATCCCGGACCGGGTGACACTCCCTGCCCGCCCAGCAGTGCGTGTCAGCTGGTACACAACTCTCGACCCCTATCTGATCACCCTGGGCAGGGCGGCCGCGCCGCGGATCCGACTCCTGATCATCCCGCCCGGCGCGGCGCCCGAGCCGGCCCGAGCGATACTGCGTCGCGCGGCCACCGGCCGGCTGGTCGGGTCACCGGGCGGCATCCTTGACGCTGCCGGCGCGCTCGGACACGTCCGGACAGAGGCCGGTCGGCCCGATCTGGGGCGGTCGTGAGCATCGAACAGGACTTCCGCACRGCTCTCGGTAGCCTGTCCGGGCTCCTGATGACCTCCCAGCCGTTGGAAACGACGTTGACCCGGGTTGCCGGTTTCGCCGTCACGGCGATTCCCGGGGCGGACGGTGTCGGCCTGACCCTGATCGAGGCCGGCCAGCCGGACACCATCGTCGCGAGCACGAACTTCGTCCGTGTCGTGGACGAGGTGCAGTACCGCCTCCGGGAGGGACCCTGCCTGCAGGCGGTAGCAGACCGGCGGACGCAGATCTGCGGGTCGCTCGGGGGCGAGAGCCGCTGGCCGCGGTTCGGCCCGCGGGCTGGACGGCTCGGGGTACACAGCGCGCTGTCGCTGCCGCTGCTGGTAACGGACCGAGTGGTCGGCGCGCTCAACGTCTATGCACACGAACAGGACGCCTTCACCGCGTCGGCCGTGCGCCTGGGGGAACTATTCGCCGAACCGGCGGCGGTCGCCGTGGCAAACGCGCAGGTCCTGGCGCAGACGCAGCGGCTCGCCGCTCAGCTCGAGTCCGCCCTGACCAACCGGGCCACGATAGATCAGGCGATCGGCATCGTGATGAGCCGCAGCGGGGCCAGCGCGCAGGAAGCGTTCGACGTTCTGCGCGAACGCAGCCAGCGCGACCACGTCAAACTGGCCGACGTGGCCCGCCGCCTGGTCGAGGACGCCATGCGACGCGCCCGCCACCGGCGATGATCGGCTCGCGGCACACTGAACCCCGCGCCCATCCGACCGCCGCCCGAACACAGCGGCATGCGAGCACAGCATTCGAGCAGCGGCCTCCGGACGCAGTGTTCCTTGTATACAGCGGTCTTCAACAAGCGTTGTTCGAAGGCCGCAGCCAGCACGACTCCGGTCCGGTACCGGACCGGAACGATCCTCGTCCACCTGCCCGAGACACTGGTGGACGGGGCGGCAGTGGTGCTCGCTGCGCCGCCAGAAACCAGGCAGAATGGAGATCATCTTCACGCTCACCGAGGAGTTGCGGGCAATCGCGACGCTCTCAGCGGGTACCGCGGGTTCCGACCCCACCGAAACCCTGACCAGGCTGGCAGAGGCCGTACACGTAGCCGTTCCGTCCTGCACAGCCATCCTCGTGGCCGTGCAACTACACGGCCGGCCGCTCACCCTCGCGGTGGCCTGTAACGAGGACACCACGGCGCCGACACTGAGCTCACTTCGGCTCGACCTGTCCGCTCCCGCAGGCTCTGAACCGGTCGCCGCACCGCTGGCAGTCATCTTCCTCTCGGACGCTGAATCCGCCTTCGACGCACTCGCCCGCGACCTGCCCCCGAAATACGCCCACCGGGCGACCGTCGACACCGATCTCACCACGGACCCCGGAGAGGCAACAGACCCCCGGTCAGCCCTCGACGCAATCTCCCTCGTCGACCGAGCCATCGGCGTTCTCGTCGAAAGAGGCCTGCAACCCGACGAGGCAGCCACGTGCTTGCAGGACCAAGCCACCGCCGCGGCAGTCCAGGTGCACGAGGCCGCGCGCACCGTACTGGCATCCGTCCCAAGACCCACCGCCGGGCGCGGGCCCCCGACCCCCATCGGCATCGAAGCCGAACGGCCGGAGTACTGACATCAAGCCGGCCCGGAACCCCGCCGGCTATCCGTCCGGCCGTTGTTGCTTTGCGAGGAACCCTGTGGGGTGCGCCAGAACTCAGCCTCGGTTTCATCCAGCCTCATGAGCCACCCAAGGGCGCGCCACTAGCCGGATCCGGGACTCCCATAGCAGAAGCTTCTGGTCGTGATTAGCCGATTACGGCGGATGCGACAGGCCCGTCCAGACGATCACGCGATACAGTCTGTAAGATATCGCGGATACGCGGGTTACAGATGCGCAAGGGGAATGATCATGGCGCAGAAGACCATCGTTTCACTGATCGATGACCTCAGTGGAGAAGAGGCTGACGAGACCGTCCGGTTCGGGCTGGACGGCGCACACTACGAGATCGACCTGTCGGGGACGAACGCCACAAAATTGCGGGAGTCACTGGCCTCGTTCGTTACGGCGGCCCGCCGTTCCGGTGGCCGTGCCGCCAGCGGACGGCGCGGCCCGCGCACCGCCTCGCAGCACACTGCGGGAACCGACCGCACCGCCGGCATCCGCGAATGGGCTCGCACCAACGGCTACACAGTGAGYGACCGGGGCCGTATCGCGTCGAACATCGTCGAGGCGTTCGACAAGGCTCACTGAGCACCAGCCCGGCGTGACCGTCGTGTTGTACGCGGGGACGCCACGCCAACGCTCTGCTGGTTCGCTGGACAGATCGCGGACGCGGGTTCGACGAAAGAGCCCGTCTCCGAATCCGGGACTGGTCTCGATACCGGGTTCGTGGTGGCCGTGCTACCTCCGAGTCGCACGGCGAGGGATCAACGTAGGAGCCTCGCAGCCAGCCGCTGTTGACGTCGTAACCGGTCAGGATGAGGTGCTCGAAGCCCTCGAACTCGTGCGCATCGATCAGATCGTCCAGCCAGCCGTAGTAGAGCTTCCTCGTGTACAGAAAGGTCTACACCTCCTCCTCAGTGGCGGTGCAGAAGTGCAAGATGAGGAGCTTCCGGGCTTCGCGTGCCTCCGCTGACGTGAAAAACGTCGCCTCTCCGGCGACATCCACGGCGAGTCCTCGCATGAAGTCCCCGAGTTGACGACGATGGTCTTCGTGGACCCCGCGATCGCGCGACACCCCACGACTGCAGCGGATTAATGACCACGTATACATGGCCTGCGGGCGGCCCGGGGACCGCATGCGGGGCTACGCAAAGCCCGGCGGACCTGTTTGAAGCCATCCCCATGTATCTGGTGGCCGCCTACGCCCGCCGGCGGGCCCGGATGTGCTCGGGGGGCTTTGTTGCGTTGAGGAGTGGTGGGACGCGGCGGTCCCCGGCTGGTGTCGTGATCAGACGGCCATGGCAAGTTCGGCGAAGGCAGCGGACAGCCGCAGCAACGGGTCGGTGTCGGTTCCGAGTTCGTAGTGGCCGCGGCGGATGTTCTGGACGAAGGCGTGCCCGGCACCGACGGTATGGACCGAGCGGAGGTGTTTGAGGCCC
>NZ_MAXA01000014.1 GCF_001854695.1 Parafrankia soli | reverse complement strand
CGGGCATACATCACCCGGACCGCGTTCACGATCTCCGCCGCCGGCTCCGGCCACGACCGAGGATGCACCGACACCACACACCCCATCCCGCAGCCGGACGAAAAGAGGAGGAAGACGGCCGCACACGGCATGATCCAGCCGCGACACGCTCCCGACGACGACCCCACCCGGCGTGTCGGCTCAATTAACCAGCAGGGTCCACCTCGTCGACAAACCACCTGTCCCCGGGACGGTGCCGGCACGGCCGCGCCACATCGACCAGCAGGGGCGTGAAACGCTGCACGCAGCAGGCCTGCGAAGTTCGCTGATCCGGTCGAGGCCCTCGTCGGTCGGCTCGATGATGATCCGGCGCCGGCTCCGCGGGTCCGGAACCCGGCGCATTGCCGGCCAGCACCAGCCCGAATGCGCCAGCACCGATCTGGTCATCCAGCTCATATCCAGGAAGCGCCGCCGCTACCCGCGCCCGGTCAACGATCACGACGGGGCCTGACGCCCTGTCGGCCCTCACCGTCGACCGTGGCCAACCCACTCATTTCCGTCGACACGACGCGTGATCCTAACGGCCGCCCATGCTCCTTCCGCGCGACGGCTTACCGTCACACCCTGCGGTCCCGGGCTCCGTCACGGCGGTCGGTCACCGGTGTAGCCCAGGGGTTCGCTGGCGATGCCGCGCGGTGATCAGCGGCCCTTCCGGGGGGTTGATCCGCGGCGGAGCACGGGCCAGGTCGCCGCCGCGACGGCCGCGGTCAGCAGCAGGAGCGCGGCGAGGTCAAGTGCCCAGGTGCCGGCGTCGTCCTTCCACAGCGGGTCACGATCGGGGTCGCCCTGCCGGTAGCCGGTGGTCGCGGCGACCATCGCGAACCCCCACCGGGCCGGCATCAGGTACGCGAGCTGTTCCAGCGGCGGGCGGCCGTTCAGGGGGATGAGCAGCCCGCACAGCAGGAACTGCAACAGCAGGACGACGACCAGGATCGGCATACCGCGATCGGCGTTGCTGATCAGCGCCGAGACCAGCAGCCCCTGGACCATCGCGGCCAGCGCGACCGCGATCATGGCGACAGCGACCTCGGTGACCCCGCTCCCCAGCGCGAGCGGAGTGTCCGGCCCGGGTTTGCCGACCAGCCCGACGAAGGCCAGGATCACCGCCTGCACACTGGTGATCATGCCCAGGACGGCGAGCTTCGACCAGAGGTAGGCACTGCGGGAGAGCCCGATCGCCTGCTCCCGGCGGAAGACGGAGCGCTCCTTGACCAGTTCCCGGAACGCTCCGGCGAATCCCGTGAACGCGCAGCCGAGGACGAGCATGAGCATGAGCGGGGCGATGTCGTCGTCGGGGTCGGTCTGCCGGCTCTTCCATGACAGGCCGTGCCCACCCGGCAGCAGTTGCGCGAACAGGCTCAGGACCAGCGGCAGCGCCAACAGGAACAGGGCATAGGCCCGGTCGGCCGCGATCACCGAGAGGTAGCGGCGGGCGAGCACGGCGAACTGGCGCCGTGCCGGCTGCTGGCGTGGCGGCGGGTCCGGCACGGCTGGCGCCGGACGCACCGCGGGACCCACCGCGGGCTGCGCCGCGCCGCTGGGCATCCCGTACTTCGCGTACTGGGGCGAGGCCCGGAACCGGGCTGTCCAGTCGACGTCCCGGGACTGGTCGAGGAGCAGGAACATGTCCGCGAAGTCGCGCTGGCCGAAGTAGCCGAGCGCCTCGCCGGGCGGGCCGAAGTAGGCGAGCCGGCCGCCCGACGCGAGCACGAGCAGCCGGTCGCACAGGTGGAGCTGCGCGGGTGAGTGGGTGACGACGACCACCGTCCGGCCGTCGTCGGCGAGCGTGCGCAGGGTCTGCATCACCGACTTGTCCATGCCCGGATCCAGCCCGGACGTCGGCTCGTCGAGGAAGAGCAGCGACGGGCGGGTGAGCAGCTCCAGTGCGACGCTGGTGCGCTTGCGCTGGCCGCCGGAGAGGGTGCTGATCCGCTGGTCCGCGTGCTCGGCCAGCCCCAGCTCGCCGAGCACTTCCTCGACCCGCGTGTTGCGCTCGGCCGCGGATGTGTCGGCGGGGAACCGCAGCTCGGCCGCGTACCGCAGGGCCCGGCGGACGGTCAGCTGCGGGTGCAGGATGTCGTCCTGCGGGACGAGGCCGATGCGTTGGCGCAGCTCGTCGTAGGACGCGTAGAGGTCGCGGCCGGCGTAGCGGACCTCACCGGAGTCGGCGGGGCGCTGCCCGGTCAGCGCGCCGAGCAGGGTGGACTTCCCGGCGCCGCTCGGACCGACGACGGCCAGCAGGCTGCGCTGCGGCAGGGCGAACCCGACCCCGTCGAGGAGCCGCCGGCCGGAGCGGGTGACGGCCAGGCCGTCGGCCTCGAACGAGATGTCACCCGAGTCGGTGTACTCGACGAGGGTGCCGCCCTGCAGGTGCAGCAGGGCATGCCCGATGCCGACGATGTCCCCGGCCCCGATCGTGGCCGCCTGGCTGATCCGGTGGCCGTTGACGAACGTGCCGTTCCAGCTGCCGAGGTCGACGATCCGATGCTCGGTCCCGGCCTGGCGCAGCTCGGCGTGCCGGCGCGAGACGAGCGGGTCGGTGAGCACGATGTCGCACTCGGGCGCGCGGCCGATGACGATCGGCGCAGCCCCGACCGGATGCAGCGCCGTGGCCTTACGCCCCCACCACGTCCCGCCCGGGCGGGACGCGCTGGCGGTGCCCGGCGCCGGTGCTGTTGGTGGCAGTGCCGTCGGTGGCGGTCCGGAGGTGGGCGTGCCCGGCGCCTGTGCCGTTGGCGGTAGCCCGGAGGTTGGGGAGCCCGGCCCCTGCGCCGTGGGTGAAGGCGTGGCGGTGGCTGGCCGTTTCGGCTGGTGGTGCCTGGTTTCGAAGAGCGCGGTGGGGGTGGCCGGTGATGCGGGCGGCGTTGGCGGCGGGGCGCTCGTAGCCTGCCACCAGCCCGACGCGGGTGTGGCCGGCGGTGCGGGCGGTGCCGACGGTGGTGTGCTTGTGGCCTGCCACCAGCCTGACGCGGGTGTGGCGGGCGAGCCGAGCGGCGTTGGCGTTGGCGTTGGCGGACCAGGCGCAGGCGCAGATGGGGGCGAGGACGCGGGGGTCGCCGCGGGGGCGGCGTTCGTCCGCGTCCACCACCTGCCGCCCGTGGCCGGGGCGGCGGGCGGCTGAGCCGGGGCCGCCGAGCCGAGGGCTGCGCGGGCGGCGGCCGCGAACACGGACGCGGCGGGATGCCGGTCGGCCGGTGACTTGGCCAGGCCCTGCGCGATGACGGCGTCGAGGGCTGCCGGTGCCCCGGGCCGCACGGCCGACAGGACGGGCGGTGGCTCCTCCAGATGTGCCCTGATCACCCCGAGCCGCTCGGCCGTGACGAACGGCCTGCGCGCGGTCAGGCACTCGAAGAGCAGGCAGGCCAGCGAGTAGACGTCCGCCCGGTGGTCGACCCGGTCGGAGAGGAACCGCTCGGGCGCCATGTACTCGATCGAGCCGATCGCCGCCCCGGTCGCGGTCATCCCGGCACCCTCGACCGTCCGGGCGATCCCGAAGTCGACGAGGTAGACGAAGTCGGTCGGACGTCCGCGGCCGGCGCACAGCACGTTGGACGGCTTGACGTCGCGGTGCACCAGTCCGTCGGCGTGCGCGGCGTCCAGCGCCGAGGCGATCTGCTCGACGACGTCCACGGCGGTCCGCGGGTCGAGCGGCCCGCCGCGCAGGACCGTGCCCAGGTGGGCGCCCTCCACCAGACGCATGTCGATGAAGAGCTGGCCGTCGATCTCGCCGTGGCGGTGGATCGGGATCACATGCGGCTCGCGTAGCTGCGCCACCGTCTCGGACTCCCGGCGGAACCGCTCGGTGTAGTGCGAGTCCCYGGCCAGGCTCGGGAGCAGGAGCTTGAGGGCCACCATCCGCTGCTGCCCGGTGTCGTAGGCCCGGTAGACCTCGCCCATCCCGCCGCGGCCCAGCAGTTCCTCGATGCGGTACGGGCCGAACATCCGCTGCGTCATCGCGCCTTCCCCGATGGTTGTCGCCGTCGCCGTCGCCGGACCATGAGAACGAGGACGAT
The DNA here is from genome assembly GCF_001854695.1 of Parafrankia soli. Classification (GTDB taxonomy): domain Bacteria; phylum Actinomycetota; class Actinomycetes; order Frankiales; family Frankiaceae; genus Parafrankia; species Parafrankia soli. Next base: position 150,862 of record NZ_MAXA01000014.1, on the reverse strand, counting down.
CAGCGCAGGCACAAGGGCGAGCAGCGCGGAGACGGCGGCCTCGTCGGAGGGGGTCATGCCGGTGAGCGTGGCGGAGACGAGGGCACTGCCGAGCCCCCAGGCCGCCACCGTCGAGACCACCGCGAACAGGTACCAGCCCACTGCGCGCAGCCGTCGCCCGGCGGCACGCAGGGGAGCCCACTGCGCCGGTCCGGGCTGCGCCGGCACTGGTCGCCCTGGTTCCGGCCGCTGTCCGGGCGGCTGCTTCCACCACACGGTCTGCCCGGCCGGCGGAGCGGGCTGGGGACGAGGCCACGGACGTGCGGCGGTGCTCTGACGCGGCGCGGCGGTGCCCTGGGGCTGTGTAGTGGTGCCCTGGACCGGCGTGGTGGTGACCTCGACCGGCGGGGTGATGACCGGGAGCGGTGCGGTGGTGGCCTCGGGCGGCGCGCCGGCTGGCGGCTGGGCGGCCGTGTGCGTCCACCAGGGGACGGGCCCCGAGATCAGCTTTTCCAGGTCGCCGGTGGCCGTCCAGCCCGGGGCGCAGCAGGCCCGCAGCCGGGCCGCGAGCTGGTCGATCCGTGGGTCGTGCAGCCGCTCGACCCACGACCACACCTCGGTCCGGTGCGGAGGCTGGTAGTCCCTGTCGCGGAAGAGCAGGTTCTCGCCGTCGTTGAGCTGCTCCCACTGTTTCGGCTCGCGGGCGAGCGCCAGCAGCGAGAGGTAGATGACGAGCCCGGGGAAGGTGTCCATCCACGGGCCCCAGGGCCGGTTCCGGGGCTGGTAGTTGCGGTGTCCGCCCTCCGACGGCGGCCGGGAGCCGGTGAACGGGGCGATCCACGAGCTGTCGAAGTCGACCAGGCGCAGCTGGCCGGCCGTGTCGACGAGCACGTTGCCGTGTTGCAGGTCGCCGTGCGCGAACCGGGCGGCCTGGGTCCGGCGCAACAGGTCACGCCAGGACGCGGCGAGCGTCGTCAGCGCCGCGCGGTCGTCGGCCTCGACGAGGTCCTCGACGTGCCGGTCGAGGGTGTGCCCGTCCACCCATTCCATCTGGACCATCGGCCAGCGCCGGCCGTTGACGAGAATCGCGTCGTCCACCCAGCGGCAGCCCGCGACGTCGCCGTTGAGCCCGCGCTCGGTGAACCAGGCGTTGAGCGCGGTGTAGCGCTGCTGGGTGGAGGCGTCCTCGCGGGTGAAGAAGCGTAACGCCTGCGCGGTGCCGCCGACCGTCGCCCGGAACACGACCGCCGTGCTGCCCGACGCCGGAACGGGGATGCCCAGCATCGGGTGCACGTCGAACCGGGCCTCGACCAACTCGGGACGGTCGAACACGAGGTCGGGCCGCTGCACGGCTTTGATGTAGTCCTCGGCGGACAGCTGGTCGGTCACAAGCAGACCACCAGGGCGCCGGGCTCGGCCGTGGCGAGCCGGACCCGCAGCAGCGTGACGTCGTCGTTGCGCATCCGCCCGGCCGCGCGCTGGTCGGCGACGATCGCCGCGAACGCCGCGTCGTGGTCCAGGCCGGCGAGTGCCGCCCACAGCGACGCCTCGTCGCGATCGGCTTCCAGCAGCAGCCACTGGGCCAGCGCGTCGGTGGCGATGAAGAGCACGTCGCCCGCCCGGACCTCGCCGCTGGCCAGCTCCAGCGCACGCAGCATCGGGCCGAGTGCCTCCGGGCGGGTGCCGATCCCGTCGGGGGAGAGACCGAAGTCGTCCACGTCGATCGGCGGGAAGTGTGTGAGCAGCCGGCCGGCCCGGACGTGGAACAGCACGGTGTCCCCGAGGGCGGCGGCCTCCCAGCGGGCCCGGGGCCCGTCGAGGCCGGTGAGGCGACATCCCAGGAACGTCGCGAACGACCCCTGCGTGTGGAACTTGTGCTCCTCGATGACGGTCGCGAACCGCGCGGGCGCCCCGGCCACCCACAGCCGCTGGACCTGCTCGAACCAGGCGCGGAGCCCGTCGGGGGTGAGGTCGGGCCCGGTGTCGGCGACGAACGAGCCGACCAGGTGCGCCACCCAGCGGATCGCGTCGTAGGCCTCGGTGGCGCCGTCCACGACCACGTAGCGGGGGGCGACACCGGTGGCCGGGTCGCCGTCGTGGCAGGCGGCGGCGTCCTCCCATTCCGATGCCGCGCTGCCCAGCTTCTCCAGCCAGAAACAGGCGGAGCGGGCGAGGATCATCAGCAGGTCCTCACCGGTCGCGGACGTCGGCGACCCGGGTGCCGATCTCCAGGAACCACACGAGCGTCGCCAGGCCGGCGTTGAACACGAATCCGCGGGCACCATCGGCGATCTCCACCCGCGCGCCGCGGGCGTTCGCGACCATCGAAGCCGGCAGCGTGCTGGAGATCGCGAACAGCTCGGGGCCCGGTTCGGGCAGGTCCGCCGCCGTGACCGGGAACAGCGCCTCGGGCGCGACGGTCGGTGACAGGAAGATGTTGAACAGCAGTGTCCGGCCGTGGCGGGTTTCGATCGAGGTGAGCCGGGCGGCCCACTCGGCGAGGTCGGCGCCGTCGAACGGGCTGTCGGTGACCATCCCGTCGGTGATGTTGATGACGATCGGCGGGAACGAGTCGGGGTGGCTGGCCGCCCACCCGTACACGTGCTCGCCCGCCGTCGCGATGGCCTGGCACATGGGGGTGCGGTAGCCGAACACCGGCTCGATCCAGACCGGGAGCCGGGAGCCGGCGACGGCGTCGACCGACTGTTCGGCCTCGACCCGCAGCGGGTTGTCGAACACCTGCGGGATCGGCACGATCGGCTGCCCGGCCAGTGCCGGCTCGACGCCCTCGCCGCCCCCCACCGGGCAGGCGCCGTAGCCGAAGACCCCGACGTCGAAGTAGTGCCTGGCCCGGCCGCCGACCTCCTTCGCCGACTTCACACACAGATCGAGCAGGATCTTGTTCACGGCGCGGGCGGCGCCCTCGGCGAGCGTGCCTCCGCTGGACTGCCACGGCTGCTTCATCGAGTCGGACCGGTCCAGCAGGAACACGATGCAGCCGGGGTTGGTACGGGAGAAGGTCTGCTCGTACATTCGTCCATCCGTCCTGGTCAACACGGTCCTGAACTCGCGGTTCTTAACTCGTGGTTCTGAACTCGCGGTTCTGGATTCGACACGGTCCTGAGCCCGGCGCGGTCCCGGGTCAACGGGTATTCCGGCGGCGACTCGCGACGACGACGACCGGCCACGTGGTTCCGGGTAGCCAGGTCCACTCGTGGCCATCGGCGCGGCAGCGGAACGCATACCCCGCGCCGGCGTGCCGGACGTCGAGGCGGAACGCGCCGCAGCGCGGGCACTGCACGACGCGGGCGGAGTCGCGCAGCTCCCCGAGATCGCGGGGAGCCGGGCGGGTCGGCGCGGTCGCGGTGGTCGGCGCCGCCGGTGGCGGGGCCTCCCTGTTCCACCACTGCCCCGTGGACGGGGCGCCGCCGGCCGGCTGCCCGACCGGCAGCACGAGCTGCGCGGTCTCCGGCTGCCCGGTCTGCGGCGGCGCGGTCTGCGGCTTCGCGCCGCCGGCGCCCGGCCCGGACGACGGGCGGTCCGGGGGCCGGGGGCGGTCTGTGAGCGGTTGCCCCAGCAGAGCGGCGAGCAGCGCGCCGACGGCGGCGGACCCGAGAACCACGGCGAGCGTCGTCTCGAACGGGCGGTCCCGGAACAGCAGGGCCCAGCCGAATCCGGCCGCGACGAGCGCCGAGGCCGCGAGCAGCGGAAGCGGAATACGCTCCGCTCGTCCCGTCACGGCCCTGCCCGTCATGGTTTCTCCAGGCGGAACAGCACGTCGGCGGCCGGGTTGGTGACCGACTGGCACTGCTGGTCGCGGGTTTTCGTGTCGGCGAATCGCCAACCGGTCGGCGGGTCCAGRCAGACCACCGCGTTCAGCGGCAGCTCGGACGGCGTGAACTGCCCGTTCGGGTCGAGGGCGCCGCCCGGCAGCACGCGCTGCGCGTAGCGGATCGTGACTTTGCTGTCGTTCGGGAGCGGGTCGTCCCCGTCCGTCCTGTCCGCGACCACGCGGATCTGCTCGACGGTCACCTTGGTCGGGGTGTCGGCGGACACCCGCTCCCGGATGCACGCCGACGCCGGGTCCGACCCGGCCACCCGCATCGGCGTCGTCGACGAGACCACGCACACCTCGTGGTCGCCGGGAGGGACGTCCGCGGACGATCGGCCCTGCGTGACGATCCCGTCTGCGGCCAGCACGGTCGAGCCGTGCCGGATCTGGACGGTCAGGTCGTCCGGGAGCCGGGCGCCCGACGCCTCGACCAAGGTGACGGTGACCCGCTCCGGCTTGCCGGTGACCGGCGACTGCGACGCCGACGCCACGACGACGCTCGACAGGGCGACGGCACCGAACGCGATCGCCGCCGCGTAGCCGGGTGTCAGCACCGGATGCCGCCACAGCGACGCGCGGCGCGCTGTCATGCGCACGTGAACGGGTAGTCGACGCTGCCCGAGTCGGAGTCGGAGTCGATCTGGCCACGGACGACCACGAATACGACGATCACGGCGAACACGCGCGCGAGCCCGGTCAGGACGGCCTTCATGGGAAGGAGTGTCGGGCGAACCGGATCTGGGCACATCCGTGCCGGCACTGGCTTTCGAGAGCGGTTTTCCCAGTGCTGGCACCGAGATCCGAAACGGCCGCCGGGTGCTACCGTCCGGAGATGGACCGGGTGGCGGTGGGCCGCGTCTTCATCGTCGACGACAGCGAGCCGTTCCGCGCCGTCGCCCGCGCGCTCCTGGAGAGCGGCGGCTACCAGGTGGTGGGCGACGCCGGGACCGGGGCCGAGGCGCTGGCCGGTGTGCCCGAGGCGGGCCCCGACGTGGTGCTGCTCGACATCGCCCTGCCCGACATGGACGGGTTCAGCGTCTGCCGGGCGCTACGCCGCACGGCCCCCGACGCGACAGTGGTGTTCTGCTCGGTGCGCGACGCCGAGCACTACGGCGACGCGGTCGAGCGGTCGTCCGCCGCCGGGTTCCTCCCCAAGTCGACGCTGTCGGCGGCCGCGCTGGCGCTGATCGTGGCCCGTCGAGCGGAGCGCAGGTAGGCGAGCACCGCGAGGACACGGCGGTTGTGTTCGGCCTCGTCAGGCAGCGCGAGCCGCTGGAAGACACCGCGGACGTGCGTCTCGACGGTGCGTGTCGTGAGGTGCAGCTCGTCGGCGATCGCGTTGTTGGACCGGCCCTGCGCCATCAGCGCGAGGACCTCCCGCTCCCGCGGGCTGAGCGCGGCCAGCTCGTCGCGCCGGCCGCTCCTGCCGCCGACGAGCAGCGGGACGACCTCGGGGTCGAACGCGCAGCCGTCCGCCGCCACCTGGCGCACGGCATCCAGGAAGCCGGGCCCGGTGACCCGGTCCTTCAGCAGGTAGCCGACACCGCGCGCGGTGTGCCCGACCAGCTCGTCGAGGTGCGCGACCTCCAGATGCTGTGACAGGAGCAGCACGCCCGTCCCGGGATGGCTCCGCCGCAGCCGCACGGCCGCGCGCAGCCCTTCCAGGTGGTAGCCGGGCGGCATCCGGATGTCGACGACCGCGAGGTCCGGGCGGTGCCGTTCGACGGCGTCGAGCAGCTCGTCCGCGTTCCCGGACTGCGCGACTATCGCGCACCCGTCGCGTTCCAGCAGCTCGGCGAGCGCCGCCCGGAACAGTGAGGCGTCGTCGGCGAGGACGATGCGCGGCACCCCGGCGGCCGGGGCGGATGGAGTGGTGGCGGTGGTCAAGACCCCTCCAGAGGCAACTCTGCGTGGACGGACGTCCCGGCGCCGGGGAGGCTGCGCACGACCAGGCTGCCGTCGAGCGCGGCGGTCCGGTCGCGCAGCCCGAGCAGGCCCGTTCCGGCGTTCATGTTGGCGCCGCCGACGCCGTCATCGGCGACGGTGACGAGCAGCCGGTTCCCGGACGCCCGGGCGTGGACGTGGATCTGGCTGGCGCGGGCGTGCTTCGCCGCGTTCGTCACCGCCTCGGCGGCGACGAAGTAGGCCGTCGCGGCCACCTGGTCCGGCAGCGGCGGCAACGCGGGTCCGTCGACGACCTGCACGGGGTATGCCGAGCGGGCGGCGAGCGTCCGCAGCGCGGGCAGCAGCCCGGCCTCGGTGAGCACCGCGGGATGGATGCCGCGGGCGAGCTCGCGCAGCTCCGTGACCGCCGCCTCCAGCCCGTCGGCGGCCCGCCGCAGGAGCACGCCGAGCTCGGGGTCGGGGGGAGCCGGGCCGAGCCGGTCCCGCGCCAGCCGCAGGATCAGCGCGGCCGTGACGAGCTGCTGCTGGGCGCCGTCGTGCAGATCGCGTTCGATCCGGCGGCGCTGCTCGTCGGCCGCCGCGACGATGCGGACCCGGGATGCCCGGACCTCGGTGAGCTGGGCCCGCACCTCAGCGGCGAGCCGCTGATTGTCCAGCTCCAGCGCCGCGGCCGCCGTCACGGCGTGCAGGACGTGCCGGTCGGCGCGCAGCGCCGGGTCGTGCAGGAGCACGGCGACCACGCGCACGCCGCGCCGGACCGGGGTCACCGCGTCATCCGGGCGGGGCGTCACGGGCTGCCCGTCGGCGTCCAGGTATCCGTCGGTGGAACCGGCGTCCGAACCGGCATGGTCCGGGCGGGGGTACGCGATGCGCAGCGTGGGGTCGCCGAGCGCGCGGGCCAGCAGGTGGCGCAGCCCGGTCGGCGGCATCTGCGGCAGCTGCAGGAGGAGGTCCCCGACGGCCGTGCGGCCGAGCCGGACGCGCAGCGCACCGGCCAGGAACGCCACCGGGAGCCCGAGGGTGGCGAGGTGGGCGACCTCGTTGATCAGCAGCGCGGTCGAACCGGTCAACGCCGGGTGGAGCAGCGACGCGACGCTCCCGACGAGCCCGACGCCGTACACCGGCGCGAGCACCCGGCGGGCCGGCGGGGTGGCGACGAACCAACGCCGGACGAGCAGCGCGCCGACGATGACGGCGAACACCACCTGCGTGCTGTCGACCAGCAGGTCCTGCATCCGGGCCAGGTTGGCGACGAGCAGCAGGTTCGGTGTCAACGACCGGTAGAAGGGGACGCCCAGCGGCACGAGGACGAGCACGAACACATACACCCCGCCGGTCACCGCCCGCTCGGTGCGCGTCCGCAGCCGCCCCTCGGGGAAGGCCAGCAGGAGGTGCACGAGACATCCCGAGGCGACGCACCGGAAGAACATTCCGACGGTGTGCGGCACCGGGTAGCTCGAGACCTGCAGGTCCTCGGCGAACCAGGAGATGCCGACCATCACCATGCGCAACCCCAGCCGACCCGGTCGGCGCAGGTGCGTGACGGAACCGGTCAGCAGGTAGAGCCCGCCGACGAGGCCGGAGAAGAGGGTGCTTGTCGTGTCCTCGTCCCGACCGCCGTCGGAAAGCCAGAGCACCACCGCCCCGATGACCGCGCCCACCACGGCGAGTGCCGGCACCCCGTATCTCCGGCGGAGGTCGTCCCCGTTTCCGGTCATGGACGCCGCGGGCTTGCGCCGGTGGTCCGCCGCGGGCGCGGCGGCGCCGTCGATCGCGGCGCCGCCGGGTGCCTCTCCCACGGCCGCCGTCCCCGGGAGGAGCCGCCCGCCCGATCGCGCACGGCCGCCTTCTCCACCCCCCGAACTGCCCGGAACCTGACCGGCGGATCGCTCAGGTTACTGATCGATTATTCGCCAGCCAGTGACCACCGACAAGGCAGTCGCTCACTCCGCGGAACACCGGAAAGGCGACTCGTGCCGGCCCTGCTCGCCGCTGGCGGCGTGATGACGGAAAAGGCCTGGTAGACGGCCTCCCGCGTTGTGGCCTGGGTGACCGCCCCGGAAAATCCTTTGCGGCGACCGGCCGGGAATCGTGCCACTGGCCGGGATGAATCGCGTACCTGGGCGGACCTTCAGCGCCGCGCTGGGCAGCGCCGCTAGGAAACCAGGTCGAGTGCGGTGGCGAGGGCGCGCCATTGCGGCCGGGGAACAGTCGTCGGGTCCTCGGTGAGGACGTGGATGCACACGTGGTCCGCGCCCGCGTCCTGGTGCTCCCGCACGCGGCTGAGGACCGCGTCGAGGTCACCCCAGGCGACGAGCGCGTCGACGAGGCGGTCGCTGCCGCCGCCTCCGAAGTCGTCGGGAGTGAAGCCGAGCCGGAGGAGATTGTTGGTGTAGTTCGGCAGGGTCATGTAGCGGTTCACCGTGGCGCGGGCGATCGTGCGAGCCCGCTCCGGATCGGTCTCCAGGACGACCTTCTGCTCGACGGCGAGCAGCGGACCGCTCCCGAGGATCTCTCGGGCCCGCCGCGTGTGTTCCGGTGGGACGAGGTAGGGATGCGCGCCCGCCGTGCGCTCGGCGGCGAGCGCGAGAACCCGCGGGCCGAGCGCCGCGAGCGCACGGTTCTCCCGGGGGACCGGCGTCTTCGCCGCGTCGAGGCCGTCCAGGTAGTCGACCACCTTCCGGTACGGCCGCTCGTAGCGTTGCCCGGTCGGCTCGACGTTCGCGGCGTGCCCGGCACCGATGCCGAGAAGCAGTCGGTCGGGGTGGGCCCCGGATACGCGGGCGTAGCTGGCGACCACCTGGTCCAACGGCTCGGTCCAGACGTTGACGATCCCCGTGGCCACCGCGATCCGTGACGTCGCGTCCAGCAGTGTCTCCGGCAGCGCGAGGTCACCGGCGGAGGCACCGATCCAGATCGCGTCGTACCCGAGATCCTCCAGCTCCGCGGCGATCTCCGCGTGCTGCCCGGCGTCGCCAGGCCAGTAGAACGAAGCCCGCCATACTCCGATTCCGCCGACGTCAACCGCCACGGCCCCGTCCCTTCGCTGTGACTGGCCCTTTCGCTACTCCAGCCGTCAATGGCGACGTCGTATTCCACTGGGTACGGACGGCCTCGCCCGGCAACGCGGGCTCACATCGAACTCACATCGCGGCGGCCCTATCGCGCGGGGCGAGCTTCCGCCCCGCCACCCGGGGGCCGCTCCGCCACCCGGGGGCCGCTCCGCGGCCGCGCGGCGCGTGCCGTCGAGATCCTGGACGGGCGGGCGCCGGCCCCGTCGCCTGAGTTCCCTGGAGGCCCTCGACCCTCCCTGTCGGCTGTGGTTGCCAGCGGGGGGGCTTCACGGACCGGAGCGGATCATCGCCTTGCTGCGCATCAGGACCTCGCCGAGGTAGCCGTCATGCGGGATGCCGGGGCGCAGCCAGGTCGTGGGGTTGTCCCCGAGGTAGAGGTTGGTGATCGACGGTTCGTCCAGCAGGGTGTCGACGAGGTCCGTCCGGGTCGTCATCGCGGTGAGGACGAGGGAGTCGCGCAGCGGGGCGACGCCGTCCCGCTCGTGCCAGGGGCCGACCCAGACGCACGGGAACGGCAGTTCGACGTTCAGCTGGGGGGCCGTGCTCGACGCGACCAGGTGCACCGCCGGCCGCAGCACCGAGCCGCCCGAGGGAAGGTCGTCGACGATGGTGTCCCCGCCGAGCAGCGCGTGCGCGTCACCGGCGACGGTGTGCAGGTAGCGGTCGAGCTGCGTCGCCGTGGCGGTCGGCTGCACCGTCAGGATCGCGTCGGGGTGGTCGGGCGGCAGGCTCGGAATCCGGCCCAGCCGCTCGGCGAGCGCCCGCGCCAGCGGTTCGGGGTCACCTTCGACGAGCACGGCGGTGGCGCAGGTGCAGGCAGTTCCCCCCAGGTGGCTGACCGAGCCGGCGATGACGTCGATCTTCTCCCGCCAGTCGACCTCGGCGGTGACGAGAATCTTCGACCGCCCTGGCCCCTGTGTCAGCACGCGCGGGTTGGCCCGGTACTTGTCGACGACGTCCTGGCCGCCGTACACGATCGCGTGGTCGGCCTCGGCGACGATGACGTCCGCGGCCGCGTAGTCGGTGGGCAGCAGGGTCAGCGCCGCAGGCGGGAAACCGGCGTCGCGCAGGGCGCTCACCAGCCGGAAGGCGGTGAACGGCTCGCGGGACGACGGCCGGAGCGCGACCTTGTACCCCAGCGCCAACGCCTCGGGCCACAGCCCGTGCACGGCCGGGGTGTTGCCGGCGGCGTGGACGGCGAAGAGGTCCCCGCGCCGGGTCCAGACCGCGGAACCGGTGGTCGTGGCCGGGTCGCGCCAGTCGGCGACCGCGCCTCGGGGCATCGCCAGCTCGACCGTGCGCCGCTGGGAACGCAGCACCTCCGCGACCCACTCGACCGACTGGCGGACCACGCCGAGCGGCACACCCGACGCCTGCGAGACGAGGTGGGCGTAGTCGTCGGGGTGCAGGCCGCCGACGGCGGCGCCGGTGAACAGGTCGGCGGCCTTGTCGAGCGCGGCGAACCGCTCGGCGGCCGGCACGGTCGGCGCCGCGCGCATCGCGGCCAGCGCCCGGCGCACGTAGAGCGTCGGCACCTGGCTGATCTCGCCGATGTGCTCCCCGGAGAGCGCGGTGAGCGGCTTGCGCTCGCGGGAGCGGTACGGCCCGGTCGGGCCGAGCGCGTCGATGTGGATCTGCTCGTCCATCAGTAGACCCCTTCGATGACGGCCTGGCTGTCGAAGGTGGTGACCGGGGCGACGTCGGCGACGGCGCAGCCGAGCGCTCCGGTCAGCGGCTCGACCCGGACCGCCGTGTCCCGCTCGAGGTTGTTCGGCACCAGCGCGTACTTGGTGAGGTGGTTCATCACGACCTGGCCGCGCTCGCCGAACCCGACCTCCGCGCCGGTCCCGGGATCCACCACCTGGAAGGTGATGTACGGGCTGGGCGGATCGAACACCGCGAGCTCGTCGGAATCCTCCTGCGGGCGCTCGCGGGACATACCGAGCACCGTCGTGCTCCCGTAAAGGCCCTTGAGGGGGATTCCGGGGAATACCTCCCGCCGGAAGATGTCGCGCGAGTCGGCGTCCATGTGCGCGCCGCTCCAGCAGATGAACCGGATGTTCTTGTTGATGACCTCGACGAGCTCCGCGCGCCGCGCTATCCGCTCGAGCAGCGGTGGAGTCGTGACCAGGATTCCGACGGACTGGCTGGTAAGGATGTGCGCCGCCTGGTCGACCAGATGCTCGGCGTAGCGGTCGGCCTCCTCCAGAGCGCCGCGGGCTATGAGGTTCTTGATCCACCGGGGGTCGAGGTCGACGGTGAACCTCACGCCGTTGTGGCGGCGTGCCCTCCTGCTGGCGAAGTCGCCGAACATGTGCGGCCCGCTGGGCGCGACCGCCAGGATGTTCGTCGTCCCCAGGTCGCTGTAATGAAACTCGTCCCAGCTAAGTGCGAACTCGGCCCAGCGTTCGAACATCACGAATCTTTTCGGGGCGCCGGTCGTCCCGCCGCTCTCGAAGATTCCCGCGATCACCCGGTCCGCGCCGGTCAGCCCCCTTGGGACCAGGTCCTCGACCGGGACATCGCGGAACTCGTTGACGACGTTCGGGAAGAGCACGAGATCGGCGAAAGTCCGGATGTCGGCGATCGGGTCGAAATCCAGGCTCCGGGACCGGCGCAACCAGTACGGGCTACCGGTCTCCTCCGAGAAATGCCATCGCATCAGGGCGCCGATGTATTCGTCGGCGTCGATGGGCGCGATTTCTCCCGGGGTTATGTCAAGGATTGATGGGAGCATGGACGGCCTCCGGACACGTGCGGTCGTGCAGTTCGACGATCCTGATTCTCGCCCCCGCCGAAACCAGGTCGGAGAGCGCCGAGCCGGTTCCTATCGTACGATCGCCAGATCGCCGTCTTTCATCCCCGGCTGTTGACAGTCCGAGTCCGTTTGCGGTCCGAGTGGGCGATACCCGTCCACCTGATGTTAATTTAATTGTGCGGCGTGTGGCCTGTCTCGCCCGTTTATTGCCGATTGTCGGTTCTGCGGTCCCGGGCGGTTTCGGCGCGGGCCTGCGGGCGGGTCAGGCCAAGGTCATAGGCACAGATGACGGCCTGCACCCGGTCCCGGGCGCCGATCTTCGCGAGCACGCGGCCCACGTGGGTCTTGACGGTCGATTCGGACAGGACCAGCCGCTCGGCGATCTCGCCGTTGGTCCAGCCGTGGCCGATGGCGACGAGGATCTCGCGTTCCCGTTCGGTCAGCGTGTCCAGGCGCGGGTCGGCGGCCCGCTCCCCGTCGGGAAGGGCATCGCCGAGATGCTGCGCGAACGCGTCGAGCAGGCGCCTGGTGAGGGCGGGCGCGATGACCGCGTCGCCGACGGCGACCGCCCGGATGCCGGCGAGGAGCTCCTCGGGATAGGCGTCCTTCAACAGGAAGCCGCTGGCGCCGGCGCGAAGCGCGGCGTGCACGTACTCGTCGAGATCGAAGGTCGTGAGCATGAGGATGCGCGAGCGGCCGCCGCCGGCCACCTCCGTGTCGGGGTTGCTCTCGAGCAGCATGCGGAAKCCGAGGCGTTGCAGGGGCTGGTCGTCCACGATGAGCACGCTGATCATGTGGGGTCGCCTTCGGGCTCGTGCGGTGGGGTTTCGTGCGGGGTGAGGTCGAGGTCGGCTGCCACGTTCCATCCTCCGCCCGAGGCGGGGCCCGCCGCGACGGTGCCGCCGTAGAGCCCAGCGCGTTCCCGCATTCCGATCAGRCCGTGACCCGGCTCGCCGGGGGGAGCGGGCCGGCCGGCGGCGTCGGGTGGGCCGGTGTCCCGGATCATGATCCGAAGCCGGGTGCTGTCGATGCGCAGCGCCATGCGCACCCGGGTGCGCGGGCCGGCGTGCTTGAGGATGATCGAGCTCACCGGCGCTCTGGTACTCAACCTGCGGCCCGGCCGCGCGAACGCGCCGGCACAGCGAGTCGAGATCGGCGATGCGCGGCTGCGGGCTGAGATCGGGCGCCTCGGCACGCTCCCGCAGTACGCCGAGGATGCGGCGCAGCTCGCCGAGCGACCGGCGGCTGGTGTCGCCGATCAGGTTGAGCGCTTCTTTGCCGCGTTCGGGCGCGACGTCCACGGCGTACGCGCCGCCGTCAGCCAGCGCGATGATCACTGCGAGGCTGTGGCCGACGATGTCGTGCATCTCGCGGGCCATCCGGGCGCGCTCGCTGGCCGCCACGAGTCTGCTGCGCTGGTCCCGCTCGATCTCGAGCTGACGGGCCCGGTCGCGCAGCGCGGCCAGCTGCGCGCGGCGGATGCGCACCGCGAACCCCAGCGCGGCGGCCGCGACGCCGATGCTGAGGAGCAGGAAAATCAGATCCCCCACCGGCAGCACCGTGGACAGGCGGATCACGAGCAGCACGAACGAGCCGATCGACACGGGCGCCGCCCACGGCAGGCGCCGCAGCGGCGCGTGGAGCACCACGCTGTACACGGCCACCAGCAGCGCGACATCGGCGCGCAGCAGGACACCGACGGCCAGCTCGACGACGAACGCCGCCATGACCGCGTGGAACGCCGCCAGCGGGGCGCGGCGCCGCCACCACAGCGGGACGAGCAGCGCGGCCTGGAACAGCAGCATCTCGGCCAGCGGCGGCCGGACGAAGGGGATCGGAGTGTCCGGAGGGTCCCCGTCGTACGGGAGGTCGGGCAGGCAGAACACGAGGAAGATCGTGACCACGACGGCGGTGTCCAGCGCCCAGGGGTGGGCGGCGTCCCAATGCCGGATCCGCTGTCCAACGTGGAACAACCGGGCGGTCGCGGGATGTCCCACGAGCCCGCCGGCCGCGTCGCCGCCGCTCACCGCGAGCACCGGAGGATCAGACGTCCGACCGGACGAGCCGGTGCGCGGCCCCGCCGAGGACGAGAGCCGTCCAGCCGAGCAGGACGAGCAGCCCCGCACCGGCCGACAACGTGCCGGCGGTGTGGTGCAGGGCGAAGACCGACTCGCCGGCACTGCTGGGCAGGTACGGGGTGACGTCGGTCCGCCAGGACCTCGGCAGCAGCGACATCAGGCTGGGCACCAGCAGGAACGTGCCGACCAGGGCCGAGATCCCGCCCGCGGTCGAGCGCAGCAGTGCCCCCAGCGCCACCCCGATCACGGCGACCAGGCCGAGGTAGAGGCCCGCGCCGAGCAGGCTGCGCACGACACCACCGTCGGTGACGCTCATGGCGATGGGGGTGCGGGAAAGGATCCCGCTGGCGACGAGGAACGCGACGAACACACCGATCACGCTGAGGACGAAGGCGATCAGACCGTGGACGGCGGCCTTGGCCCACAACACCGGCAGGCGGCGCGGGACGGCCGCCAGCGTGGACCGGATCATGCCGGACGTGTACTCGCCCGAGGTCGTCAACACCCCCAGGACGCCCAGCGCGACCAGCGCGACCAGCGCGAACGGCACGCCGAACAGGGCGAGGCTCTGGGTGGTGGCATCCGCGAGGCCGGGGTCCAGGTGCTTGCCCGGCCCGGTCATCGACCTGTACTGCACCGCGGCGATGACGCCGACCGCGAACAGGAAGAGCAGCCCGAGGGTCAGCGTGATCCAGGTCGACCGCAGCGACCACAGTTTGGCCCACTCGGAACGCAGCACCCGCCGGCCGGTCACCTTCTGACCGGAGCCGGCCGTCCGGGACGGCGTTGCGGGTACGGGCCGGGTCTCAGTGATGGTGGTCATGCCGCCCTCGCCACGGTCGTCTCGGAATGGTATTCGACGGCGTCCTTGGTCAGGGCCATGAAGGCGTCCTCCAGGGAGACCGTCCGGGCGGTGAGCTCGAACAGCGCGATGCCGTGTTCAGCGGCTCTGGTCCCGATCTCGCGGGCCGACATGCCGGTCACGCTCAACTGCTCCGACCCCGTGCTCGCCGTGATCTCGACCCCGGGACCGGCCAGAAGGCCGCGCAGCCGCGCCGGGTCGGCGCTGGCGACCGCCACGGTGTCGCCGCCGGCCTGCCGGACCAGCTCCTGCACGGTGGTGCCAGCCAGGACCCGCCCGCGCCCGACGATGATGAGATGGTCGGCGACCAGCGCCACCTCGCTCATCAGGTGCGACGAGACGAAGATGGTCCGCCCGGCGGCCGCGAGGTCGGTGAGCAGATTCCGGATCCACAGCACACCCTCCGGGTCGAGCCCGTTGACCGGCTCGTCCAGCATGACGGTCTGCGGGTCCCCGAGCAGCGCCGCGGCGATGCCCAGCCGCTGGCCCATGCCGAGCGAGAAGGCACCGGCGCGCCTGCGGGCCACCGAACCCAGGCCCGTCAGCTCGATCATCTCGTCCACCCGGGCGCGGGGGATGCCGTGGGTGTACGCGAGGGCCATCAGGTGGTCGAAGGCCGTTCGTCCGGGGTGGATGGACCGCGCCTCCAGGAGCGCGCCGACCTCCCGCAGCGGAGCCGCGTGCTTCGCGTACTCCCGGCCGTTCACCGTCACCGAGCCGGCGGTCGGCGCGTCCAATCCAATGATCATTCGCATCGTGGTGGACTTACCGGCGCCGTTCGGCCCCAGAAATCCCGTCACCGAGCCCGGCCGGACCGTGAAGTCCAGACCGTCGACGGCTGTCTTCGGCCCGTATCGCTTGGTCAGCTGTCGCGCCTCGATCATCGCTTCCCTCTCAGACCTGTCCGCCGGGTTCCCGGCGTCCTGCTGGGAGACGCTAGGCGTGGGCCCGAGACGATTCGTCATACCGCGGTCCGATCTTCGGGCCCGGCCCTGGCACCGCGGTACCAGGGCCGACAGCCCAGGTACCGCGGTACGCGGATGCCATCCGGATGCCGCTTCCTGCCTGTCAACGGCGGCCAGCCGGGAAAGACACCTACTGGCTATTGCTTCCGGTCAGCACGGCGGGGTCCCGGCCAGTTTCACGACCTGGCGGAGCAGTCATACAGCGGGGAGCTGATGGTGATAGGGGAGGGCCGTCCCACATCGTCCTCACATGTTGGCCGTCCTAGTCTTCGGGCGAGGCGCGGTCTTCGGACGGGGCACACCCGGCGGGCGGGACGCGCTCTTCGGTCGAGGCGTGTCGCGGGGCCCGAAACGACCGCGGAACCGAACGCGAAAGCTCGGCCGCGGAAGGAGGAAGCGCGCAGGCAACGGCCGCGAAAAACCAGTCGCGAACGACCGACGGATAAGGCTCGACCGGGGAACAGGACCGTTGAAAACGATCATCATCGGCTGTGTCGCGGCGCCTGACATCAAGGCGGGGGCCATCGTGTCCCGACGGGCCCTGCCGGCGACCCATGTGATGATCACCGATGTGCCGACGGAGACTCCTGTTGGCGGACATGCGTCGACCCGGCGGGCAACCGGTGCGCTCGACCTCTGACCGGGTGGTGGGCCTGCCCGGTTCGGAGCGGGCCCGCACCGAGACCATCCGGTACACCGTCGCCGGAGCGGCGGGGGTCCTGCTCACGGTGCTGCTGGGCGCCGTCGTCCTCCGGAGTGGAACGCCGTTCGGGTTCGATGCCGGGTGGCACCGATGGGTGTTGGCTCACCGTGACCCCGGGCTGTCCGATGTCGCGGTCGCCGTCACCGACACCGGCGTCGGTGCCTGCGCCTACTGTCTTGCCGCGGTCGCCGGCGCCCTGGCGGTGTCGCGGTGGCGGCGGTGGTGGCTGGGTGCCGTCGCAGGGGTGGTGGCGCTGCTGCTGGGACAGCTGTTGAGGACCTCGCTGGCGGTCATCGTCGGTCGGGCGCGACCGCCGGTGGTGCACTGGATAACCTATCCGTCCGGCTTCGCGTTTCCGTCCGGCCACACGACCACCTCGGCGCTGGTCGCCGCGGGTCTCGCCGCGGTGCTGTACCGCCGGGCCCGCAGGCGCTCCACCAGGGTCGCGGCTGTCGCGGTCCCGGGCATCTGGGCGTTCACTGTGGGGCTCAGCCGGATCTACCTCGGGGTGCACTGGCCCACTGATGTTTTCGCCGGATGGCTGTTGGCCACAGTCCTCGCTGTTGTCTGCCTGCCGTCGCTGGGCGCCCTGCTCGCGTGGATCGGCCGGGATCAGCCAGACCGGCCGGACCCCTGCTGATCGCCATCTTCGTCGCGTGGAAGCGCGCCGGGCCGCTCTTCCGGCGTCGGGCCGGCCGAGGCAGGTGTGGAACAGATCGAAGCACGTCCGGCCGGATATCTTTCTATCGATCACTGTGGTGCGATTGGCGGCGTCCCCGGCCGGTACCTGAGCTGAGCGGGAGCGGTGGCCGCCGAGGACGGCGTCGTGGCCGCGGAGCGGTCCGTGGCGAAACGGGATCGGGCGGCGCAGCGCCCGGCCGCCTTGTCCGCCTGTCGCAGCCGTGCCGGCGGTGCGGTCGTGCGTTCTATGCGCGCAAAGCCACATTGGCACGGACCTCCCGGATTGCGTGTGACGCTCCGAGAGGCTAGCGGTGTTACCGGTAGCAGCGATGCTGGTTCTACGGTGTTGAGTGTGGCCGGGATCGTGAACCTGCGGGACATTGCCGAGTGACTCGGCGTCTCTCGGGCACGCGCTGATCAGCTCTCGCGCCGGCCATCGTTCCCCGCCCCGTTTACAGCGTCGCGTCCGATGAGGATCCGGGACCGCGATGAGGTGGCGGCCTGGATCGCGCGGTACCGGCCAGACGCTGTGGGCAAGCGCGACGTAGACCAGTCGCGAACGGCCTCGAGGGGTGCCGGGTTAACGCCAATGAGGTGCGTTTGCTTACGGGTAAACATGGGCAATGGGCTAACTATGTCAGGCGCGATCCTCCCTGAAGTTCGGCAGCTCGCCGCGCGGAAAGTGGTCCAGGCGTATGCTGGCACCTCGAAAATTCCGGACAATGTGGACGAGTTCCCATCCGGTTCCTGAAAATCTGTGCCTGATTTAAATAATCAGTTCCGCGTGGGCGTGCTTCGGCTGTCATCGCGACGTTGCATCTTAGCGCTTTGAATGCCGGCCTGATTGGCGGGAGCCGGTCAGTCGCCGGTTATCTGCTGGCCAGCCGGCGAAGTCGCACGACCGCCAGTCGCTCGTCTCCTCACCGCTGTCTCCTTGCCATGTACTCTTGTCTCATCGGGATCGTGATGGCTCTCAGGGTCAAAAGTCCTCTGGGAATCTACTTCCGTCCGGGGTACTGCGAGTGCGTGGAGGCAGCAGGAACGGTGGCTACTCGGATACCTAGGAGGAGAGCCGACCAGGGGACGGTTCGACTTAACACGCGCGATCTGCACGCGCTCGAGTGGATCTTCGATATGCATGCGGTCTTCGAGACCGACCTGCCTGACGTGCTCAACCCCGCTCGGCTCATCTCGAAGAACGCGGCACGGTCGATCGTGACCCGTTGGGCGAACGCCGGGGTCGCATACGCCGAGCCGGTGCTCGCCAACCAGGGCCGCCTCGTCCGTCTGACGCCGGACGGGGAGAGGCTCGTCAGCACCGGTGACAGAGCCTCACCCGTGGCGGCACCGGGCGCGGCCGCGGCGGCTGTCCACCATGCGATGGTGGCGCGAGCGCGGCTGCGGCTGGAGCGCGACGGTCTCCCCGACCTGGTCGTCGTGGGCTGGCTCAGCGAACGGCAATGGCGGATGGAGAACCGGTCCCAGGTCGCCGCCGGCGAGCAGATACCCGACGGAATAGCGCGTCTGGACAGCGGCGACCTCTGCCCGGTGCACGTCGGGCACACGGGTGTCGAATTTATTCGGATCAGGTCAACTATTATGGACTTCCTCGGCAAGTACGGGACCGTCATCGTCGCCGTACCTGGCGATATCGCGCCGCTCGCGCAGTCGACCTGGAACGGGCCGGACTTCTCCGGCCCCGGAGCGGATCACAGTGGCCTGCACTTGATCATCATTTGAGGGAACACTCCAGTTACGAGACGGTCGATGCGTGCCCGCGCCGTGGAGGCCCGCCTACCGCGGGGATGCTCTCCGCGCCACGCACCGCCTTCGAAGCACGGCTAGGGATGACCGCCGCGGTCGCTAATCTGCCAGCCGTTCGCGACGAGTGACAGCAGCCGGTCAAGATATGCGCCTGTATCATGATCTTGTGAATGCTGGACGCTGATTTCTCCCTTTTCGCCGGCGGCCGGCTGGGCCTCGGGCGTGCCGGAATTTCGCTCGCCGCCGCCAGGGCCCAGCGCCGACACGAGCGCGGCCGTGACCGCCACCAGGTCGTCCACGGTGATATCGGCGCGCGCGCTGCCGGCGCGCTGAGCACGGGCGAGCACTCCGGCTCCGGCGTCACCGAGCGGGGTGGCGGGGGAGGCGGGCGGCGCCGCCCGCGGTAGCGGAGCGATTGGCGGGCCCTCGATCTCGAGGACGAAGACCCCCTGCCGGGCCAGGAGGTGCCTCGCGAGCTGCCTGAGCCAGGCGGCGAGCGCTGCGCCGGGCGGGAGCCGGTCGCCCAGCTCGTCCGCCTGGCGGCGGAGCCCGGCGACATCCTCGCGGTACACGGCCTCGATCAGGTCCTCGCGGTTGGCGAAGTTCCGGTAGAGCGTCGCCGGGCCGACCCCGGCGCGTCGCGCGATCGTGTTCAACGGTGCGTTCGTGCCGAGTTCGGCGAAGACCGCCCGCGCCGCGGTCAGCAGGCGCTCCTGGTTGCGGACGGCGTCGGAGCGCCGGGGCCGTTCTGCTGGTCTGTAGTCGGTGCCGGCGTCGCCACGCTGGCCGCTCGCCGTGGCATGCGGCGCACCGCCGCTCTCAGGCACCACTACGGTGTCCAGAAGGCGGCGTGGGGGACGGGGCTCGAGACGCTCACCGCCTCACCGAGAACGACTCCACCGGCCGTCACGTGACTGGCCGAGCTCTGCCTCCCGCCGAGGGTCCCGAGATCGGTGACCACTCCGTGCCGCCAGCGGAACGCATGCCCGTCCCCGGCCGGGAGCTCGACCGTTCCGCAGACCACGCCGGAGTCGTTGAGCCCGGCCGGGTCGACCCAACCCTCGCCGAAACCGTGGATCTCGGTGAGGTCGCCGCCGGACCAGAGGAATGCCCGAACTCCCCCGCCGTAGCTGCGCACGAGCACCTGGCCGGCATTGTTCACCGCGACGGCTTCGCTGTGCTCATCTCCAACGAGTGTCCCGAGATCTGTCATTATTCCGTTCTGCCAGCAGAACGCGTGGGTCCGGTCGTCCGCCGTGCCGCTGCTCCCGATGACCAGCCCGGCGTTGTTCACGCCGGACGCACTGCTCCAGGTGCCACCGAGGGTGCCGAGGTCATGCATACGGCGGTCGGACCACACGAACGCGTGGTCGGCCCCGCTGCGCGTCTGACTCGTACCGACCACCAGGCCGAGGTCGTTGACGGCGGCGGCGGAGCTCTCCGGGCCGCCAAGGGTGCCGAGGTCCTCGCTGATGTGTTCCCGCCACAGACAGGCATGCCGATCGCCGCTGTCGGTGCTGCTGCTGCCCGCGACCAGGCCCAGGCCGTTGACGCTCACGGCGATACTGAAATGCCCTCCCGGGATGTCCGTGCCGCCCAGGTAGGGAAGCGCGGAGTGGATGCCGTAGCTCCAGCGGAATGCCTGCGGGCCCTGCCTGCCAATCATCTCGCCGACCACGACGCCCAGAGAGCTCATGGCGATCGGACGGCTGCTCCCGGGGAGGCGGCGAACCGTGTCGGCCTGCCACAGGAAGCCGTCGACCCGGTCCCGGCCGCTCTGCCAGAGGCCGGCCAGCAGGCCACTGGCGTTCCCACACACCAGGAGGCCCGGGGCGCCCGGTGGCCCGGTGACGGCGGTCGCGGCCGGGCGGGCCTGCCACGGTGGTCGCGCCGCGGTGGCCGAGGCGTCCGCTGACGTCGGGTTGCTCAGGTTGACCGGCCCCGAGGAAGCGGCGGCCACCACCGCGAGGCGCGCGACTGGTTGACGGTCACTTACCATCACAGGTTTCACTCCATTTGTCTGGCACCGGGAGTTCGGTGGTCCACGACGTTGCCCGAGCGTGAACCCCTGGTGCGGTAATCGGGTGTGTCGAGACCGGCATCGGCGTCCGAGAATTTCATTCTGCGGCATCGGCCGACCGTCTGCGACACATCATCAGACCACGTGCGTGCCACAAAATATTGCGCACTCCGTCTCGCGATCTGATCTCCTGTCGGATCTTTTCCAGGAGAAAACCTGGCTGTAGTGGCGGAGAGGTTCCAGGAATTCACCGAGTAATGTCTCGAAAGTCCCTGGTGATGGCTTGGTCAGTGGCTCGGTAATTGCTGGTAAGGTCGCGGTTGTCCTCGGCGTCGACGGCTGCCGAACCAGCCGGGATGGCTGACAGGTCAGGGACCATCCTGCCCGCGGGCGCCCGGGTCGGCTGTTCCCCGCCGCCGGCCACGTCGATGCCTCGAGCGAGCCCGAGCGAGCCCGAGCGGGCCGAACGGCCGTTCCCCGAGGCGTGGTCCCTTCATTTGCGCAATGCCCGCTTCGTGTGCGCAATGCCCGCTTCGTGCGCGTGGCGCCGCCCCGGGTCGGTCACAACCCCGGACCGGCAATCATGATCTTGGGGCGGCTCTGCGGCGGCTGGTGCGAAACCGGCGCGGATGCCGACCCGACCCACGACCGCGGGGCCGCCGGACTGGTCACTCGCGCGGGCCGCTGGACCGGGCCACCCGCGCCGAGCCGCGCTCGCGGTGCGGCCGTCAGTTCCGATCTCCTGCAGAGGTTCGCCACCTGGCCGGGCCGGCTGATAATCGGGGCTTCACCGTTCCCGGAGAACATCGGTGCGAGTAATGCGACCTGAGTCACCGGCGCATATGTTTCGTACTGGCGGAACTTCGTAACACGCTGAACGCGTTCGGCCGCCAGAACTCGATCATCCGGCTTTCCTGGGAGGCGAACGGCAACTGGTTCCCGTGGTCCGCCACAAACCCGACAGACTTCATCAACTGCTGGCGCCACGTGGTGGACGCCATCAGGCCCACGGCCGAACCCGATCCCGAAAAGTCGTGGAGCCTCAACGCCAACTACTCGCAGAACCCGCCGAGCCACAACGCGATCGACATGTATCCGGGCGACGCCTGGGTCGACACCGTCGGTCTGGACTCCTACGATGCCTGGTCGGTGTCACGCACGAAGGCGGAATTCGACGCCCAGGCCACAGCGGTTGGCGGACTGACCTGTTGGTACAACTTCGCCACGGCGTACAACAAGGCGTTCGGTATCGGCGAGTGGGGTCGTGAGTGGCGCTGGATCGAACGGAGGAGGCGACAGCGCCAACTTCGTCCAGTGGATGTACGACTGGTTCCTGGAACATGCGGGGAAGGGGCTGGTGTACGAGTTCTACTTCGGCGACTGTGGTCCAGGGAACGTCGGTTCCAACCTGTACCGACCTCTCGGGCCCGGCTGCGTCTACCGGAACCCGAACGCTGCCGCCCGCTACCAGCAACTCTACCGACGGACATAGGCCCGACCGGACCTCGCGACGAGGGAGCGCCAGCGGCCGCGGGCCAGCCGAGGTGGAAGGCTTCCCGATCCTGGGAGCCTCCCACCTCGGCCGCTCCGTGCTCTTTGCGGGCTCTGCTTCGGATCGCCCGCGACATTCCCTCGATGATCTGTGGGAGGCATGCCGGGTGGCGGCGTCGGTGCCGCTATCCCGACAGTCGGCCGCTGACTGCGTCCCGGCTTACGCCGGTGATCAACCGGCGTAGTACGGCACGGCGGATACCGCGGTCGGTGCGGCGGGCGCGGCAATAGGCAGCCCGCCACCGCCGCCGGCGGGTGTGCCGCCACCGCCACCGCCTCCACCTCCACCGCCGCTTCCGCCGCTTCCGCCGCCGGCGGGTGTGCCACCGCCGCCACCGCCGCCGCCACCGCCGCCGCCGGCGGGTGTGCCGCCACCGCCGCCACCGCCGCCACCGCCGGCGGGTGTGCCGCCTCCGCCTCCGCCTCCGCCTCCGCCTCCGCCGCCGCTTCCGCCGCCGCTTCCGCCGCCGGCGGGTGTGCCACCACCACCGCTACCTCCGCCGCCTGCGGGTGCGCCGCTACCGCCACCACCGGCGGGTGCGCCGGCACCGCCACCGCCACCGCCACCGCCACCGCCGGTGCCTGCGCCACCGCCACCGCCGCCGGTGCCGGTCCCTCCGCCGCCGGTGCCGGTGCCGGTCCCTCCGCCGCCGGTGCCGCCGCCGGGAACGCCACCACCGGCAGTGGTACCGCCGCCCGTGCCGGTCCCACTGCCGCCGGTCCCACCACCGGGTACGCCGCCGCCGCCGGTCCCGCCGCCAGCACCAGCGCCAACACCGGCACCGACTGTCGGCGTCGCGCCCACTCCGCCGCCGCCCGGAATCACCGCGGGCGCGGGAGTCCCGGCGCATGTGGAGACGCCGACGGCCGGAACGGTCACCAGGAGGTTCCCGGTTGTCTCGTTCCACGGCGAAGCGATCACGGCCATGGCGTGGGACGGCAGCTCCAGAGACTGCCGCGGGCCGAGAGTGGAGATGCCGGAGCCCTGGCTGGTGTCAAACCAGCCGAAGCCGAACGCGACGTCCGACTGGTTGCTCACCCGCCAGGCGGGACCTGCGCCGGTGCAGGTGTAGCTGAGCCGCAGCGGATTGGTCTCGAAGTCATCGATGCCGTTGATTTCCCGGTCGAAGGGGAGCCGGAACGGGAGCAGGGACAGGAACTGGTCCAGCGTCGCGTCGCCGGTACCGGTCGGTGTCGCCGAAGGGCTGCTGATGATGACGCCCGGGCCGGTGCCCGGGGACGGGCTCGGACCAACGCTCGGGGTGGCCCCGGGTGCGGCACTCGGCGAGGCGCTCGGATCGAGGTTGACGGTTATCCCGCTTCCCGCGGGAGCGGTGGGATCCGGCGAGCCGAGGATGCCCTCGGCGATGTCGGCGGACGGGCTCGCGGTCGCAGTCGGCGTGGGAACGGCCCAGGCCGGTACGGCCGCCGCCGTCATGGCCGCGCCGAGAACGCCGGCCGTGACGGCCCGCATTCTGGTGATACGCATTAATCCTTCTCCCTTGACTGTGACGAGTCGCCATGACACTCACCGACGGCGCCCGTCGAACCGCCCTTATCGGGAGTACGGCGGTCCGGCGCAGGGTGTGGATCAGCGTTTGCCGGTCAGTCTCGACTTGCGCAGAAAACTACCAACGCCAGGTTCACCACAACCCGGGAGGGTCTGGGGCGAGGAAGAGTTCGAGTGCTCCTCCGTGTTAATCGCGTACTGTGCGGATGACCTTGTTACGCGAGTCCGGATCTGTGGTCGGCGACGGCTGGCCGGTGATCGGGATCCTCGACTCGGCCAGCATGGCCGATCTTCGACGTTGGCTGCGCCGCAGGCATTTTCGATTCAGCTCCGCAGCTAAATGTCCGAAATACTCTGTTTGTTCGTCTTGGCGGCAGATGGCGGAGCGTAGTCGGTGGGATGCCTGGCGTGGTCAGATCCTGGTGTGGTCCAGGTGTGTGGAGGCGGTCGGTCGGTGGGCCACCKGGCTCGGTATTCGGCTTCATTGGCCCATTCGGGTAGGCAAATTCGGGTAGGTGCCCAAGGCGGCCGGTCGGGGTGAAAGGCGGCCGCCCTGGCGTCTCCGCGGCTCACGCCGACGGCCCGGTGCCGAACATGGCCGAACGGGTACCCGGCCGCGTCCCGGTGCGGTCCAATGGGCGGGCCGATGCCGCGATCAAGGACCTGACCTGCGTCAATGGGTTGACGCGGCGACTCTGCGTGCGCCCTGCGGGGTTGAGGTCCGCTGACGACCGCTCGCCTTCGGATCGATTTCGCGTGTCATCGGGATGCGGTGGAAGCGGGGGTTGACCCGAGATCTCGACCGTGGAGCCCGAGATAGCTGAGAAGAAATGCTCGGCTGACTACTTCGTCGCGTTCTGGCCTCGGACCGGCGGCCCGGCCTGGGCTCCCGGGCCCACCCTCGCGGTGGGTGGTCCTGAGGAGAGCCGTCCGCGGAATCGGCGGGATCGTTTTCCGGCGGCGATGATCCGGAATGTGATCGATTCGTGCCCGTGTTTCGCGGGCTCATGCCGAAATTCTGGGTTGAATTTTGCTTACGGGGCCTCGATCTGATCTGATCTGATCAGATCGAGGCAGGCTGGGTCCGTAACTCGGTCCGCCCCGCCAGTCCACGAATCGCGCTGCGAGGCACCCATGGCCGGCGGYCTCGCGCGGATGGCGGCTGAATTCCGGTGGCCGTGCAGGTGAGGTTCGGCGTTTCAGCTGCCGCTCCGGCCGGCGCGGGACCGCTGCTCGCAGTGCTGTCGCAGGCCCTGGGCCTCGGTGTCGACGTAGCGGCGGACCAGGCGCGCCATGAAAAGCGCCACCACCGGCGCCAGCGGCCCGGACTGCCGCAGGCTCAGCCGCACCGTGACCTTGCCGTCCTCCGCGGCGGGCGTGATGCGGTGGTCGGCGACCGTGGTCATGCCGGTGGCCCTGGAGATCCAGGAGAAGCCCGAGCCCGGGGTCAGGTCGGTCACGGTCCACTCGGCCGCGGGCAGCCGGGGCTGCCGAATTCGCACGACGCTGCCGTCGCGCAGTTCGCCGTCAGCCCCCGAGCTCCCGACCGCCGTGGGCCGTGCCGCCATGTCCACGGTGGTCATCGTCGGAGTCCAGGTGGGCCAGCGTTCGATGTCCCGCATCACCGCCCAGACCTCGTCGGACGTGGCGTCGATGGTCACCGAGGTCTCGTAGTACATCGGGTGCCTCCTGTGGGGTGATCGGTTTCTCGACCGGCGCCGGGTGGCGCCGCGACTTGTACCAAGTGGTACATGTACCATCTGGTACATGGCGTCGCAAGGTCAGCTGCCGGACAGTCCGCGCACCAGCGCGGGGCGGCGTGCGCGGGAAGCCCTGCTGGAAGACGTCATCGCGCACCTGGCGGAGCACGGGATCGGCGACCTGAGTCTGCGCCAACTGGCGACCGCTCTCGGCACCAGCCATCGCATGATCATTTACCATTTCGGTTCACGGGACGGCCTCCTCGTCGAGGTGGTGCGCGCGATGGAGGAACAGCAACGAGCCGCGTTCGCCGAGATGCAGCGCGAACCGGCAGCCTCCGCGGTCGAGCTCGGCCGCCAGATGTGGCGACGGCTGAGCCAGCCCGAACTGGCTCCGTTCGAGCGCCTCTTCTTCGAGATCTACGGCCAGGCGCTGCAGGGTCGCGCCTACGCCCAACCGCTGCTGGACGGAGTCGTCGAGGACTGGCTCGGCCCGATGACCGAGTTCCTGGTGCGTGACGGCCTGCCGCCGGCCGCGGCACGCACGCAGGCCCGCCTCGCGCTCGCAACTACTCGCGGCCTGCTCCTGGACCTGCTCGCCACCGGCGACCGGGAGGGCGTCGACCTGGCAATGGAACGAATGCTCGCCGCGTTCGAACCACCAACCTCCAGGTGACGACGCGTCCGAGTGACCTGGGCGCCGCGGTCGGCTGAGTGCTGAACCTGACCTCGGGTTCCGAATCTGACCGGGAGGCCGGATTGAGCTGGTTGGCTGCAGCAGCCCGGGGCCGACCGCACATCTGGAGTCGGCCTGTCCCAGGCTCTGTCCGGGGCCGGCCCTGCCGACCAACCGTGACGGGTGCTGGCTGGGGTGAGACGGGTTCTGGGTCGGGGTTTGGTTGCTTCAGGTGTTCGGTTAACCCCTGAGGGTGTTTGGTTGGAGTGTGGGCTTAGGTGGTGATTTCTTTGCGGCTTGTGGGCTGGGCGTGGGGTGGGGCGGTCGGGGTGGAGGGCCGCGGGTAGGTTCGGATGGGTGAGGGCATACCCGACCTGCTGGCGCGGTGCCGCCGGCCGCGTGTGTGGCCTGCGGGAAGCCGATGTGGGCCGAGCCACGCCAACGTCATGATCGCGTCGGCGTCATGACTATGGCGGCGGCATGATCACGGCGGCCGCTCCGCTGACGGACATCTCCGAGTGGGCCCGTGGCCGCGGGCTCGAGATCGTCATGATCGTGATTGCGGCCGTCCTGCTGACCCGGTTCGCGACCTGGGTGGGTGCCCGCGTCGAGCGGCGCATCGACCAGCAGTCGAGCCAGAGCGACGGGGTGGTGCGCTCCGAGGCGACGAAGCATCGCCACGCGGTCGTCCAGGTGCTGACCTGGGTGTCACTGGCCCTGGTCTACTGCGTGGCGGTCGTGTTGGTGTTCCAGCGCCTCGGGGTGCCGGTCACCGGCATCGTCGCCCCGGCGACCGTGGTCGGTGTGGCGCTCGGCTTCGGTGCGCAGCGCGTCGTCCAGGATGTGCTCGCCGGGTTCTTCCTGGTCACCGAGCGGCAGTACGGCTTCGGGGACCTCGTCCGCCTGGTAGTCCAGGGGGCGYCGAGCGCGATCACTGGCACGGTGGAGGAGGTCACGCTGCGCATCACCAGCGTGCGGACGTCCAACGGCGAGGTGGTGATCACGCCGAACGGGCAGATCGTCCAGGTGGTGAACCTGTCCCGGGACTGGGCGCGGGCTGTCGTGGACGTTCCGATACCTACGAGCGTTGATGTTACTACGGTCAGTGACGTGCTGGCTCGGGTGGGTACCGAGGCGTACGCCGACGACGCGCTGCACGACCTGCTGCTGGACGCGCCGACCGTGATGGGGGTGGAGAGCATCGACCTCGACCAGTTCAAGATCCGGGTCGTTGCCCGGACCCTGCCGGGTAAGCAGTTCGAAGTCGGTCGGGCGCTGCGCGCCAAGATCACGGTTGCGCTGCTGCGCGCCGGGATCCACGTGCCGGCCGACCTCGACACGGCCCCGCCGACGTCCTCATGAGGTTCCTCGACCGGATACCGGTGCAGCGCTCGACGCTGCTGCTCATGTTCGCGCTCGTCGCCGTCTTCGCGCTGTACATCCTGGTACGGCCCGAGTCGCTGCCGGCGTCGCGTTCCTACACCGCGGCGGTCGAGCAGGCGAAGACCGAACTGAGCAGTGAGCAGGCGAGCGCCACGCCGACACCGCGGGCGCCGGCGACCACCGCCCCGGCGCCGGTGGCCCCGCCCTCGCCGACGGTGTCACCCTCGCCTTCGCCGGACGTCACCGCCAGTCCGACCGCGACGGTGGACCCGACCAGCACCGTGGACCCGTTCGGCTCCACCGCCCCGTCGGCAGCGGGCACCTCGCCGGCCTCCGCGCCTCCGTTCGCGCGGGTCCCGTCGTTGTCCGGTGCCCCGTCGGCCCCGGCGCCGGGGCCGACCATGACGCCCGCCCCCTGACCGGACCCCGACCGCGCCTGACCGCGGTCCTGGCCGTGTGCACTGACCCAAGCTCTGGGAACGCTCTGAGCACGCCTTGAGCACGCCCAAGGCAGCCCAAGGTTCCGGTTCCGTCAGCGCGGGCGGACCAGTTCCTCCGTGGGGGTGCCCGGGGCATCGCCGATACCGGCCCAGCCCACCAGCTGCTCGGTGCCCGCCAGCCGCGCCGCCAGCAGGACGGCCCCGGCGGCCGGGGACATCCGCGGCCGGACGAGACGCGCGCCCGGGCTGGCGGTGGTGACGCGGGCGGTGAACGCGTCCAGGAAGGGCGGCCCGGAGTTGAACGTCCCGCCCACGAGCGAGACGGGGAACTCGCCCGTCAGCCCGAGCCGGTCGATCACTGTGCGGACCTGGTCGGCCAGCAGCCGGCCGGCGTCCGTCAGGATCCGGTGGGCGACGGCGTCACCGGCGGCCGCGGCGGCGGCGACCTCGACGGCGAACGCGGCGATCCCCGCCTTGTCGAGGCTGCCGTAGACGAGATCGTCGACGCTCTCGACCAGGTCGAGATGGTAGAAGGCGAGCAGGCGGGGCACGAGCGCCGACCAGGGGGCGCGCCCGTCCCGGAACTCGACGGCCGCGCGCATCCCGTGCAGGCCGATCCAGTACCCCGAGCCCTCGTCGCCCAGCAGGTGCCCCCAGCCGCCGCATCGCCAGGTGCGCCCGTCGGCGGCGACCCCCAGGGTGTTGCTGCCCGTACCACTGATGACGGCGACACCGGGGCGGCCCAGCGTGCCGGAGGCCCAGGCCGCGACGACGTCGTTGAGCACCAGCGTGCTCCCGACCGGCCGAAGGTCGGTCAGCCGGCTCCGGAGGGCCTCCTGGTTGTCGTCGGTGTCGGCGCTGGCCACCGCGAGCACCGCGGCGGCCACCTCGTCGGCCGCGGCACCCGCCTGGCCGAGCGCGCCACGGACGGCCTCCATGATCGCGGCGGCGGCGCCGTCGAGGCCGACGACGTCGAGATTGCTCGGGCCCGCGGTGGCCGTGGTCAGCGTCGACCGCCGCAGGTCGAGGACGGCGGCCGTGGTCTTGGTACCGCCGCCGTCCACGCCGAGCAGGAAGGGACGGGGGAGACCAGCATGAGGCGCCGCCTCCGGCAGGGACTCCGCTGACGGCAGGGACTCCGCTGACGGCGGAGGCTCCGGGGGCGGCCGCAGTGACGGTGGCAGGCTGATCAACGGCCTGGAGTTCTCTGGCTGCAGGTTGGGCACTGGGGCGCCTCGCGATTCCGTCGACCGTGGGTTGTCACCGGAAGGTAGAGGCCTTCCGGCCGGACGGGGTCCCCCGCATCGTGCCTCCCGATGTCTTCCGCCGCGTCTCCCACCACGCGGCGGCACTGTGTATCCGATCACCCCGTGTCCCATCGTGGCTTCGTTGAGAGACGGTAGTGAGGTGACCGATGACGACGACGACTGGGCGCCGCCGCCCGTGCCCGACGGCGGTGGCGACCCGGTGGCAGCCGTGGACGAGGCCCTCGCCGAGGCCGAGACCGCGCTGCGTGCCGGGATGTGGCTGCCGGACGTGGACGAGATCGACGCCGTGGTGACCATCCTCCATCACACCGACCCGGCTCGGCGGCGCCCCGACACGCCGCTGCGCCGCGTCCTGCACCAGGCGTTGGACGAGACCTATCCGCAGCTCACCGTCTGGCGCCCGCGCCCGCAGTACCTCTACGCCGTGGTGAAGACCCTGCACCTGCTCGCGTCGGACCCCGTCACCGGCGAGAACACCGCCGCCCTCCTCGTCGGATGGGACCGTCTCCTCGACCTCCTGCGGGCCGTGCTCGAGGTGGCCAGGTTCGGGCCTCCGGAGCCACCCGAGCCTGGTGCCGAGGCGCCGGACGTCCCCGGGCCCGGTGCCCGGCCGTAGCCACCCGGTGGCTCCTGCGTGGTACCCACACGGGTACTGACGGTCAGGCCGGGGACCTCCCGCCGCGGAGCGGACCATCGGGTACGCGGCGGGAGGCCATGCGGGCTCGATTCCGAGACCCGCCATGACGCGGTGTGCCGGGCGCCTCCCACCACCTTCCGCGACGGAATGGAGGAACCAGGTGGTGTCAGGAGCACTCGTCACCGAGTATCTGTCTCGTGTCCATTCCGCGGCAGGGTTCCTCGTCCAACGGCGATCGTGTGAGGGGTGAGCGCTCCGGCCGGCTCCCGGCGGGGTTGCCCTTCGTCGTCGCCCTCGACGATTCGGACACCCCCTACGACGTCGTCGACGCGCTCGCGCTCGGCCCCTTCACCAAGGGAGACCAGCCCTGGGCCCGCAGCGCGCGCATCGACCGGCTCAAGCCCGGCGCGAGCCTGCTGCCGGTCGACGCCGAGGTCGTGCGGACCGTGGTCGAGGACGCCCGTGACTCGCGGCTGGCGACCGGTGACGGCTGGACGGTCCGCGCGGTGCGCTGGCGCGGCGGCAGCGCCGAGGTCCTGGTGACGGCGGTCAGCGAGGAGCTCGCCCGGACGGTGCTCGACGGCGTGGTGCGCCAGGCGACGGCGGAGTCCGTCGGCGAGGGCACCGTGACCATGGGCTTCTGGTACCTCTCCACCCAGCGCGGGCCGACGAGGATCATCCGGCGGGCCGCGACGACCGCCTGGCGGTCGATCCGGCGCAACTACGCGGAGACCACGCTGGCGCCGCTGGACCATCTGATGGTCATGCGCCCGGAGAGCCTGGTCGGCCGGCTGATCCTCCTGCACGGGCCGGCGGKAACCGGCAAGACGACGATCCTGCGCGCGCTCGCGCACGAGTGGCGGAGCTGGTGCCAGGTCGACTGCGTGCTCGACCCGGAGGCGCTCTTCGGTGACCCCGGCTACCTCATGGAGGTGGCGATCGGGTCGGACGACACGGACGACGACGGCCCGGCCGAGGGGACCAGCCTGGCGCTCGGTGACGCGGCGTCGGACTCCACCGCGGAAGCCGACCAGGCGGCCGACGGGGACACCACGGACGCGGCCGCGGCGGTTCCGGCGGGCACCGCGGACGCGGCTGCCGGCCCCGGCAGCCCCGGCCCCGGCCCCGGCAGCCCCGGCGCCGGCGGAGTGTCGGCGGGCGGCGGGGCGACGGGCGGCGGCACGGAGGACTCGTCCCGGCGCCGCTGGCGTCTGCTGGTGATCGAGGACTGCGACGAGCTGCTGCGCGGCGACGCCCGCAGCGTCTCCGGCCAGGCGCTGTCCAGGCTGCTCAACCTCACCGACGGTCTGGTCGGGCAGGGCCGGGACGTCCTGGTCGCGGTCACCACCAACGAGCCGCTGGCGCGGCTGCACCCCGCGATCGTGCGGCCGGGCCGCTGCCTCGCCCAGGTCGAGGTCGGGCCGCTCCCACGCGAGGAGGCGCTCGCCTGGCTCGGGACGGCGGCGGACGCCGGGGTCGGGATGTCCGCGACCCTGGCCGAGCTGTTCGCCCTTCGTGACGGACGGATGCCCGCGACCACCCCGGAGCGCGACGGCCACACCGGCCTGTACCTCTGACACCCCGGCGGCGCCGTCCCGTGCCGCCGGGCGGCGCCGTTCCGGAGAAGGGGTGCATGCCGGGCGAAGAGCACGCTATCAGCACAGTGCGGACGGGTTCCCGAACGGAGATAGTTCCTGGATCGCCAGGAAAGGGATGAACGGCCGTTCCGGCCGCACTGCTGTCGCGTAATTCTGTGGCTGAATTCGCTTCAAGGTCGTCCCGCGTAACACGCCCGGTGTCGGCCTTCTGCGGCGAACCACGCGCCGATCGGCTACTCTTCCGCACTTGGACGGGGTATTTGGGGATGCTCTGTTCTGGGGTAATCATCGATCGGTAAACGTGTCTGGGGGGTCGGTTCCGGGGTCCGGCCGCGAACCACTGGGGGAAACAGTAGTTATGGCAACGCAGCGTGCGGACGGCATTGTGTCCGTGTCCGCGAGCGTGCCCGGGGGGAACGGCGGTCCGCCGCCGTTCGCGGGCATCACGACGTGCGTCCTCGTCCGTACTCCACCCGGCCGCGGGTCGGCGGACACCGGAGCGCGGGCCGGTCGGGACCGGCCACGGCGACGCCGCCTAATCGTTTAGAGAATCACCGGGCGCAAAGCCCGAGGCTCACGAGTCCGCGCATCCCGACCGGGACGCGGACTCCCCGACAACGCCGCGCGGACCGGGATGGCTCTCCGTCGCCCTACGCGCGGATTCTCGGACGTCATCGTCCGCGCCCGCTCGACGCCGCCCGGGCCGACCATGCCCTGAGCGCGCCCCAAGGAGCTGAAGAAGATGCGAATCTTTGTCGTCGGATCCGGAGTCGTGGGAACAGCCACCGGGAGGGGGCTGCTCGACGCCGGGCACCGGGTCACGTTCATCGACGTCTCACCGGAGCGAGTCGCATTCCTGAACGAGATCGGCCTGGACGCGCGGCCCGAGATCGACCTGAGATCGAAGGGCGACTCCCTCGTCTTTCTCACCCTGCCGACACCGAACGCCGGCAGCCGCTACGACCTCACGGCGTTCGTGGCCGGTACCCGCGGCCTCGGCCGCGCCCTGCGCGAGACGTCCGCCGTGCACACCGTGGTTGTTCGCAGCACCGTCGATCCGGGCACGACCGAGGGGCTGGTGGGCCCGCTGCTGGAGCAGGAGTCCGGGCTGCGTCAGGGCAGCGGGTTCCTGCTGGCCAGCAATCCGGAGTTCCTGCGCGCCTCGTCGGCCGCCGAGGACTTCCGCTGGCCGTGGATGACCGTCATCGGGGCTCGTAACCGGCGGGTCCGGGAGCGCCTCGCGGAGCTTTTCGCGCCTTTCGGGGGGACTATGAGGATCTTCGATGACCCGACGACCGCCGAGTTCGTCAAGTGTGCGCACAACATCTTCAACGCCACGAAGATCTCGTTCTGGAACGAGATGCACGTAGTCGCAGAGCGTCTTCAGATCGACCTCGGGGCGGTGTCCGAGACGGTCTCGCGGTCGGCCGAGGCGTCCTTCAACCCCGCCTACGGGACCAGGGGCGGCGCGCCGTACGGGGGTGTCTGCCTGCCGAAGGACACCATGGCCTTCCTCGGGTTCGCCGCCGGTGTCGGCGTGGACATGCCGATTCTGCGGTCGGTCATCGAGATGAACAGCCGCTTCGTCGACCGTGCGGCCGCCGACGGCGCCGTGAGCGGCGAGCGGGTCGCCGAGCTGGTTGGCGGGCGAGCCGCTGACTCGCTCGGGGACAGGTCCGGCAACGGGTTCGGTGACGGGTTCGGTGACGGGTTCGGTGGCGGCGCCACCGAACCGAKGCCGGGGCTGGCCTCCGCCCGTGCGCTCTGGTCGCCCGACCGGTTTCCACGGCAGCCGCGGGACTCCCGTGGCGTCGAGGCGACGGAAGGCGCGCCCCGATGAGCACCCTGCTGCCCTGGCTGTTGCTCGTGGCCTTCCTCCGGCCCATGATCGAGATCTTCATTCTTGCCGCGGGTGAGTGGTGGTTCCACACGACCTTTCGGCAGAACCGGGATCTCTTCTCGAGATACATTATCCAGATCACCACCGTCGGCCGGGAACAGGACCGGGTCAACGAGATCATCCGGGAGATCCGCTCGTTCCCGATGACGATGAACTACGAGATCTGGGTGACCAACGAGCCCGGGAACGGCGACATCTACCCCGGGGCGGACCGGGTCATCACGGTGCCCACCGACTTCACCTGCGTGGCCCAGTACAAGGCGCGTGCCCTGGAGTTCAGCCGGATCGTCCGCCAGCATCTCGGCTACGACACGGCCGATACAAAGATCACGTTTCTCGATGACGACACGTCTCCGACGTGGGAGTACCTCGAGACCGCCTACGCGGCCGACTACGACATCTGCCAGGGCGTGACGGCCCCGCGCATCGACTACGGCAGCGGGCCGTTCGCGCACTTCATCCTGAGCCACATCGATGACCTGCGGTTCCACAACTGCATGACCTACTGCTCCTCCTTCCAGGGAATCCTCGGGCGGCCGCTGTTCGTCCACGGGGAGGGCCTCACCATCACCGGCCACACCGAGCGGACGGTCACCTGGGACTGGCGGATCTTCGCCTCCGAGGATCTCACCTTCGGCTGCAACGCGGCGGCGGCCGGTCTGCGCTGGGGCTTCTTCCACGAGTACATCCAGCTCACCTCCCCGTGGACGTGGCAGGCCTACTTCAAGCAGCGCCGCCGGTGGATGTGGGGAAACATCCACGCCATCGTGAACCGCGACGTGCTCCCGCTCGGCGCCGCGATCAGAATCGCGGTGCGGTACTTCCTCAGCCTGTTCACGTTTCTCGCGTCGGGTTCGGCGGTCGTCCTGATCCTCACGGACACGATCGAGGTGGCGGGCTGGGCGCATTCGCTCTTCTGGTGCTCGCTGGCGGTCTGGCTGGTGAACTTCGGGCTGAGCGGCTGGGTCAACGCCGGCCTGCGCCAGCCCGGGGTGAGCAGCGCGAGATTCTGGACGAACCGCGTCCTGCAGAGCCTCGCCGCCGTCGTCCTGGCGCCTGTCACGGCGACGTTCACGATCGTCGCGCTCGTCGCGACGCTCTACATGGGGAACCCGCGCAGCTTCGAGGTCATCGCCAAGACCGCGGCCACCAGCGGCCAGCGCCAGCGCGACCGGGACCGGGACGGCGACGGCACCACCGGCACCGCCCGGGACGACGAGGCCGTGGCCGGCGGGGGCCGCGTGCCCGCGTCCGTCGTGGGGGAGGGCAACCGATGACGACCCGCCCGACCCGCCAGCCCTACCCTTCCCATCCTCCTCAGCCACCTCATGAGCCACCTCTCGGGTTGCACACGCCCCACGCACCGCACCAGCCCGGCCCGGCGGGCGTGACGGCGAGCACCGCCAACACGGTGACCCTGCCGACCGCGGTGCCCGTTCGGCAGCCGGGGAGCGTGCCGGGCGAGCGGGCGGCGGTGACGGCGGCCGCCCGCGCCCGGCGCGAACGGTCCCGCCGCCGCGGTGTCCACCTCCTGCTGGCCGTGATGACGGCGCTGAGCGCGGTCACGCTGAGCGTGACCGTCGGCCGTGACTACCGGGAGCTGACCTCGACCACCGAGTTCTTCCACCGGCACGCCTACACGCCGTCCTACGACCCGCTCAGCAACGTGATCCTGGGGCTGCCGCCCAACACCGTCGACGCGCGGACCAGCCCGTCACCGGAGATCCGCGGCATCGCGGTGGGGCCCGACGCGATCACGCTGCTCGCCGGCGGCCGGCCGGAGCGCGTCGTCCCGTTGCAGCGCCCGGTCACCGGCCTGCTGGACGTCGTCGAGAAGGTCGACGACCCGTCCTGGGCCGGATACGACGGCCGCGGCCGGGTCACCCTGTCGACGGCGCTGGTCGTCTCGCCCGGGGCGTCGCTCACGATCACGGCTCCGGTCTCCGAGCTGGTGCTCGAGGTCCGGCGCGGCGTGCTGCTGGGCGTCGACGGCGGCCGGCTGGCGCTGGACGGCGTCGCCGTCCGCCCGAGCACGACGAGTGACGACCTGCAACAGCTGAGCGTCGACGAGCGGCGGCCGTTCGTGGTCGCCACGAACGCGGCGACCCTCACCATCACCCGCAGCCACCTGAGCTATCTCGGACGGGACTGGAACAGCTCCTACGGCGTCTCCTGGTCGGACCGCTCCACCGGAAGCATGACCCACTCCGAGGTCGACCACAGCTTCATCGGGACGTACACGGACCATGCCCGTGACGTGGCCATAGAGCAGAACTGGTTCCACGACAACACGCTCTACGGTGTCGACCCGCACAGCTACTCGACCGGGATCTCGGTGCGCAACAACGTCAGCGAGCGCAACGGCCGGCACGGCATCATCTTCTCCGACTTCGTGACCGGCGGCGTCGTGGCGGGCAACATCACCCGGGACAACAGGCTCAACGGCATCATGATGGACGCCTCGAGCACCGGGAACCGCATCGTCGGCAACACCGCCAGCGGCAACCGCGGTGACGGCATCGTGCTCGCCTCCTCGCCGGACAACGTCGTCGAGCAGAACACGATCACCGGCAACCGGGTKGGCCTGCACGTCCGCGGCGGCGGGGAGAACATCCGGGTACGGAGCAACACGATCGTCGACAACCAGCTCGCGACGCAGGGCATCAGCCTGGACGGGAACACGCTGCGCGACAACGGCGACCAGTGGCGCCCGCGGGTGCTCGTCGGGATCTGGGCGTCGGTGCCGCTCGTGCTGGTCCTGCTCAGCGGCTTCACCGGACTCGCCCGCCGGCGTCGGTCGAGGGCGGTCGGCCGTCCGGTACTGGGCGGCGGAGTCTGACTTGACCACGGCCGGGACCACCCCGACAACCGGCGCCCCGCCGGCCCCGCCGGCCCCCGCGTCCATGCCTGCCTCGGCCGGCGGGGACGCCCGGCTCAGGAAGTTCCGACCGGATATCGAGGGGCTGCGCGCGGTCGCGGTGGTCCTGGTCGTGCTCGGCCACTCCGGGCTCGCCGTCGCCGGCGGGTTCG
This sequence comes from Parafrankia soli, assembly GCF_001854695.1. Taxonomy (GTDB): domain Bacteria; phylum Actinomycetota; class Actinomycetes; order Frankiales; family Frankiaceae; genus Parafrankia; species Parafrankia soli. The sequence continues at coordinate 114,548 of NZ_MAXA01000014.1, read as the reverse complement.
TCGGCGTGGACGTCTTCTTCGTGATCTCGGGCTTCCTCATCACCAGGCAGCTGCTCACGGAGCGGGCCGGCCACGGGCGGATCTCGCTGCGGGGCTTCTACGCCCGGCGGGCGCGGCGGATCGTCCCGGCGGCGACGGTGGTCATCGTCGCGACGATGGTGGCCGCCTGGCGGTGGGCGTCACCGCTGCGCCTCCACCCGATCAGCGTGGACGCGGCGTTCTCCGCCGTGTCGGCGATCAACATCCGGCTCGCCCAGGCCGGGACGGACTACCTGCGGGCGGACGGGCCGCCGTCGCCGTTCCAGCATTTCTGGTCCCTCGCCGTCGAGGAGCAGTTCTACGCCCTGTGGCCGCTGGTGCTGGTGGCCGTGACCACGGTGATCGCCGGCGGCCGGCGCCGGGGCCGCACTGGGCCGGTCCGCACTGGGCCGGTCCGCACTGGGCCGGTCCGCACCGGGCGAGTGTTCGCCGTGCTCGTCGCGGTGTTCGGCGGCTCGCTGGCGCTCAGCGTGCTGCTCACCCCGCGGTCGGCGCCGTGGGCCTACTTCGGGATCCACACCCGGGCGTGGGAGTTGGCGGTGGGGGCGCTGGTCGCGCTCGGCGCGCCCGCGTTCGCCCGGATGCCCCGCGCGCTGTCGTCCCAGCTGAGCTGGCTGGGCCTGCTGGGGATCCTGCTCGCCGCGGCGCGGTTCGACGAGGGCACGCAGTACCCGGGGCTGGCGGCGCTGCTACCGGTCGCGGGCTCGGCGCTCGTGATCGCCGGCGGGTGTGCCGCGCCGCGCCGGGGCGCCGAGCTGCTGCTGCGCCGGTGGCCGCTACAGGTGGCGGGCCGCCTCAGCTACTCGTGGTACCTGTGGCACTGGCCGGTGCTGGTGCTCTGGCCTGAGGCATCCGGGGCACCGCTCGGCACGGGCGGGAAGGTCGCCGCCGTGCTGGGGTCGCTGGTCCTGGCCGCGCTCACCTACTACGCGGTCGAGAACCCGATCCGGGCCCGGTCGGTGCTGGTCCGTCGGCCGGCGGTCGGCCTTGGCCTCGGTGGTTGCCTGGCCGGCGCCGCGGTTGCGGTCGCGCTCGGCGTGGGCCAGGTCGCGGCCATCCCCACCACGGGCGGTGTGGCGCCGATCCCCGGCCCGGCCGATGTCGCGGCGGGAGCGCCCGGAGCCGGGGGAACGGCGGGAAGCGTGGGAGCGTCCACCGCTCTGTCCCGGGTGATCGAGCAGTCGCTGGACCTGCCGGGGCTGCCGGCGGGGCTGCGGCCGTCGCTGGAACAGGTCCCACTCGACTACAAGGCGAACAGGTGCTATGCGTCGATCACCGCCAGCACTCCCACCGACTGCGCCTACGGGGACCCGAACGGCCGTCGGACGGTCGTCCTGTTCGGCGACTCGCACGCGAACCAGTGGTTCAACGCGATGAACAAGGTCAGCCGCGAACGCGGCTGGCGGCTGATCCCCTACACGAAGGGCGGCTGCCCGCCGGCCGACTACCCGGACTTCGTGCTGGAGACCCTGAAACGGGTCTACACCGAGTGCAACACCTGGCGGGCGGAGGCCCTCGCCAGGATCGGCGCGCTCGACCCGGACCTGATCGTCGTCGGTTCCGAGGCGCGGACGGAGGCTATCCGGGTGGGCGCCGGCGGGATGGCGAGCGCCGTGCGCACGCTGCGCTCGACCGGGGCCAAGGTCGTGTTCATCTCGGACACGCCCTACCCGGGATTCGACGTTCCGGACTGCCTTGCCAGGAATCCGTCGAACATCCGCCGGTGTGTTGTGCGGGTCTCCGACGCGAAACTGACCGAACCGCAGCGGGCCATCGAGAACCAGGGTGCCCGCGACGGCGGGGCGATGCTGGTCGATCCCGTGYCGTGGCTGTGCGCGAAGGAACAGTGTCCGCCAATCATCGGCGACACGGTCGTCTATTACGACAAGAGCCACATCACCGGTACGTACTCCACCACCCTGGCGTCGTACCTGGGGTCGGAACTGGTCCGGCTGGCCGGATGAGCTGAAACGGCCCCGGACGCCCGACGGCCGGCCGGCACGGATCGCCGCGCCGGCCGTCGCCATACCCGGGTACCGGTCGCGCGCGGTCTAGACTTTATGTCGGCGCGGACCACCCGGAATTCGTGGTCCTCGCCGCCGGGGGATCGGTGCCGCGAGCCGAAACGCGTCATTACCGGCGATAAGCCAGGTGGGCGGAATGCGGGTCGGGGAGAACAGCGGTGAGCGTACTGTCGCGAAGAGGCGTTTTTCTGGCGGCGCTGCTGGGAGCGGGCGGCGCCGTGGGCTGCACCACCGGTCCGGACGAGCGCCGGCCGGAGCCGGAGGTGCCCGCGGTGAACGGACTGAGCACCCCGACGGCGCCGCCGATGCCCCCGTACCTGCAGAGCTTCTTCGGCGACGAGCTGATCATGCGCCGGCGGGGCGCCTTCGGCCTGGACGACGTCACCGTGGAGCTGCCGGAGGCGGGCTGTGCCTGGAAGCACAGCCGGGTCCGCTATCCGAAGGGTTCGGCCAGCCAGCTCTCCGTCGAGCAGGACGGGGCCCCTTCCGGCGGTGCCCAGGTCTATCTCCAGTTTCGTGACGGTCCCGCCGACGACCTCTATCTGAGCTACCGAGTCCGGTTCCAGGATGGTTTCCAGTTCGCCAGGGGCGGCAAGCTCCCAGGATTCTTCGGTGGCACCCACGTGGCCGGCGGAAACACTCCGGACGGCACGAACGGATTCTCCACCCGCTACATGTGGCGGGCCGGCGGAAAAGGGCAGGTGTACGCCTACCTTCCACGCTCGAAAGATTACGGTACGACACTCGGCCTGGGGAGCTGGAAATTCGTCCCGGGGCGGTGGGTGGCCATTCAGCAGCGCGTCCGCCTGAACAGCCCGCAGCTGGGGGACGGATCGGTGACCGTCTGGGTCGACGGTAGTGAGGTCTTCCACCAGGACGGCCTTTTCTACCGCAGCACGCCGGCACTGCGTATCGAGGGCGTCTTCTTCTCCACCTTCTTCGGCGGCGATGACCTGAGCTGGGCCAGCCCCGTCGACCAGTACGCCGACTTCGCCACCTTCGTGGTCTCCGACCGGTTCATCCAGGCCGGCCCCGCCGGCTCGTGTTGATCGAGCCGGCGGGGCCGGCGCGCGGCTATCGGCGCCCGCGGCGGCGGCTGTCCCGGCTGTCGTCCTGCTTTCCGCCGAGGGTGACCTCGTCGCCGGTCACCAGACCGGCGCGGCGCAGTGCGTCGGCGATGGCCCCGTCGGTCCGCCCGCCGCGGTGACCGGCGCCGCGCTGGCCACCGCCGCCACCGCGCTGACCGCCACCCGCGGCACCGGCACCGCCGCGCTGACCCGCACCGCCACCGCCACCGCGCTGGCCCGGACCACCGCGCTGGCCGGGGCCGCCCCGCTGCCCCGGACCGCCACGCCCGCCTCCGGGCTGGCCGCCGGCCGGCTGCCCGCCGCCGGCCGCTGCCGCCTGCCGGCCGCCGTGCTGGTCGGTGGGCTGCCCGCCGTCGCGCTCCTGGCTCCGGCCGGCGCCACCGGCGCCACCGCGGTTCTGCCCGCCGCGGACGCCGCGGCCCGCGCGCCGCTCACCGCCCTGGCCACCCTGGCCGCTCTGCCCGCCGCCGGCGTCCGCCGCGCCCGGCTCGTCGTCGAGGCGCAGCGTGAGTGAGATCCGCTTGCGCGGGATGTCGACGTCGAGGACCTTCACCCGCACGATGTCCCCGGGCTTGGCGACCTCACGGGGGTCGCTGACGAAGTTCTTCGACATCGCCGAGACGTGGACGAGGCCGTCCTGGTGCACGCCGATGTCGACGAAGGCACCGAACGCGGCGACGTTGGTCACCACGCCCTCGAGGATCATGCCCGGCACCAGGTCGGCGAGGGTCTCGACGCCCTCGGTGAACTCGGCCGTCCGGAACGCCGGCCGCGGGTCGCGGCCGGGCTTCTCCAGCTCGGCGAGGATGTCGGTCACCGTCGGCAGGCCGACCGTGTCGTCGACGAACTCGGTGGGCTTGAGCGAGCGCAGTGTCTTCGTGTCGCCGATCAGCGCGCGCAGGTCGCCACCGGTCACCGTCAGGATCCGCCGGACTACCGGGTAGGACTCCGGGTGCACGCTGGAGCTGTCCAGCGGGTCATCGCCGCCGGTGATGCGCAGGAAGCCGGCGCACTGCTCGAACGCCTTCGGGCCCAGCCGGGCCACGTCCAGCAGCCCCGTCCGCGACCGGAACGGGCCGTTGCTGTCACGGTGGCGGACGATGTTGTCGGCCAGCCCGCCGCTGATGCCGGAGACCCGGGAGAGCAACGGCGCCGAGGCGGTGTTGACGTCCACCCCGACCGCGTTCACACAGTCCTCGACGACGGCGTCCAGGGAGGACGACATCCTGGCCTCGGCCAGGTCGTGCTGGTACTGGCCGACCCCGATCGACTTGGGGTCGATCTTGACGAGCTCGGCGAGCGGGTCCTGCAGGCGGCGCGCGATGGACACCGCGCCGCGCAGCGAGACGTCCATCGAGGGTAGTTCCTGGGAGGCGTAGGCGGAGGCGGAGTACACGGAGGCACCGGCCTCCGACACCATCACCTTGGTCAGCTTCAGCTCGGGATGCCGGCGGATCAGGTCGTCGGCCAGCTTGTCGGTCTCCCGGGAGGCCGTCCCGTTGCCGATGGCGATCAGCTCGACGCCGTGCTCGGCGGACAGCCGGGCCAGCGAGGCCAGCGAGTCGTCCCAACGGCGGGCCGGGACGTGCGGGTAGATCGTGTCGGTGGCGACGACCTTCCCGGTCGCGTCGACGACTGCCACCTTGACGCCGGTGCGGAACCCCGGGTCGAGGCCCATGGTGCGCCGCTGCCCGGCGGGGGCGGCGAGCAGCAGGTCACGCAGGTTCGCCGCGAACACGCGCACCGCGGTGTCCTCGGCGGACGTCCACAGCCGCATGCGGAGGTCGACGCCGAGATGGACCAGGACCCGCGTCCGCCACGCCCAGCGCACCGCGTCGAGCAGCCAGCGGTCGGCCGGCCGGCCGGCGTCGGCGATGTCGAAACGCTCGGCGATGCGCCGCTCGTAGTCGGTGGGGCCGGGGGCCGGGGGCTCGGCCGGGTCGGCGGGCGCGTCCGGCTCCAGGGTGAGGTCGAGGATCTCCTCCTTCTCACCGCGGAACATCGCGAGGATCCGGTGGGACGGCAGCTTCGTGAACGGTTCGGCGAAGTCGAAGTAGTCGGCGAACTTCGCGCCGTCGGACTCCTTGCCCTCGCGGACCCGGCTGACGAGGTGACCACGGGACCACATCTGCTCGCGCAGGGCACCGATCAGGTCGGCGTCCTCCGCGAAGCGCTCCACCAGGATGGCGCGGGCGCCCTCGAGCGCGGCCGTGGCATCCGCGACGCCCTTCTCGGCGTCGACGTAGCGCTCCGCCTCCGCCCGGGGGTCGAGCGAGCGATCGGCCAGCAGCGCGTCCGCGAGCGGCTCCAGCCCGGCCTCACGCGCGATCTGCGCCTTCGTCCGGCGCTTCGGCTTGTAGGGGAGGTAGATGTCCTCGAGGCGGGCCTTGGTGTCGGCGGCCATGATCTGCGCCTCGAGGGCGTCGTCCAGCTTGCCCTGGCTCCGGACGGACTCCAGGATCGCCGCCCGCCGCTCCGCCAGCTCCCGCAGGTACCGCAGCCGCTCCTCCAGGGTTCGCAGCTGCGCGTCGTCGAGGGCGCCGGTCACCTCCTTGCGATACCGGGCGATGAACGGCACTGTCGCACCGCCGTCGAGCAGGTCGATCGCCGAGGCCACCTGCCCCTCGCGCACGCCCAGCTCCGCGGCGATCCGCGCCTGGACAGACACCGTCTCCGAGACGGACACCGTCGTCACGATCCGCAACCGCCTTTGCCTGTGTGCTCATCGTCCCCACGGTTCGGACCCGGGGGTTGGTACTCCCGATAATCCCTCTCGTCGGATCTCCGGTGCCGGTCGGGGTGAGCCCCGGTGCCGGTCCGGACGCCCGCGCGGCCCCGCCGCGGCGCTGGTCGCCCGCCCGGATGTCGTGCCCGCCGGGGACACCCGCCGGGCGGTCCGTCCGCCGGTGCCCAGGCTCTTTAGCGCAATACGGTGTTCTTCCGTCGACATACCATGTCATGGTGTTTCGGATTGGCCTGTCACGTTCTGTGCGGGGCTCACGACGTCGCAGCTCGGGCCGGGGGGACCTGGAGCCGCGATGACGGCGCCCCGGCGGCGGTCCGGGTCATGACTGATCGAATTCGGGGGGGACACCGTGAGGGACGCCCACGGGCCGGAAGTCGGTCCAGCCGTGGCATTCGTTCACGAGGCGCTCGTCCATCGCGGCCCGGCCGGTTTCCTGGCCGGCGCGGTGGAATTCGTCCGGGCCGGTGTCCAGCGTGACGAGGCCGTCCTGGTCGCGGTCACGCCCGCCAACGCCGGGCTGCTGCGGTCCGTGCTGGGCTCGATAGTGTCGAAGATCTCCTTTCTGGACATCACCGAATTCGGGCGAAATCCGGGCCGGGTCATTCCGGCCTGGTCGGCCTTTCTGGACGAGGCCCGGGCCCGGGGAACCCGCGCACGTGGCCTCGGCGAGCTGGTCTGGGCCGGGCGGAGCCCGGCGGAGATAGCCGAGTGCCACCACTGCGAATCACTGGCCAATCTGGCCTTCGGGGCATCGTCCGGGCTGCGGCTACGCTGCGCCTACGACGCGGCCACGCTACCGGCACCGGTGGTGGACGCCGCGTGGCGGACCCATCCGCGGGTGCTGGGCGACGGTGCGGCCCGGGGCGGCGCCCCGTACCGCGCCGCGCCCGACCCGCTGCTCGGCCGCACCCGGGCACCGGCGTCCGCGCCGCTGGGGCCGGGGGTGCCGGAGGCGTTCGAGATGGGGCTGCCGGCGCCCGCAGTGGCCGGCCAGGCGGTCGTCAGCCTGCGCTTCACCGGGCGGGACGTGTCTGCCGCGCGGCGTGTGGCGGTCGGCCGGGCCCGAGAGGTCGGCGTGCCCGACAGCCGGGTCGACGACCTGAGGCTGGCCATCCACGAGATCGTCACCAACAGCGTGCGCCACGGCGGCGGGATCGGCCGGCTGCGCATCTGGGTGGAGGGGCCGACCCTGATCTGCGAGGTCGCCGACCGCGGCCGGGTGCTCGACCCGCTGGTCGGCCAGCGGATCCCGGAGCTGGACTCCGAGGGCGGCCGGGGGCTGTGGCTGGCCCATCAGCTCTGTGACCTCGTCCAGCTCCGCTCCTCGCCGGTCGGCACCGTGGTCCGCCTGCATATCGCGATCCGGGGCGCGGCGCCCGTCCGCGGCACCGCCGAGGACGGCACGGCGGCCGAGGCCGGGTAGCCCGGGCCCGGCCCCGGGCCCGGCCCCGGGCCCGGCCGTGGGGAGATCGCCTGGTCAGGCCGGCGGGCGCAGCCGGGTCTCCAGTCCGTCCAGGACGGCGTTGCTCAGCTTGCGGATGCCGATCGGGGCGAAGGTCTTCTCGAAGAACCCGCCGACCCCGCTCGCGCCGTCCCAGGTGGTCAGCGCGGTGACCGTGCTGCCGCCGGCGCCGGCCGCGCGCACCTGCCAGCGGGTGCGCAGGGAGGAGCGCTGGTCGGCCTCCAGCAGGCTGCCCGCGGCGGGGGCGGTGACCACCGCGTCCACGTCGCGGACGCGCTTGCGGGTGGCGTGCAGCCGGTAGGTGATCCGGGTGCCGGGGCCCTCCCCGCCCTCGACCACCTTGTAGTCGGTGATCATTTCCGGCCACAGCTCGGCCCGTGTCCCCGCGTAGTCGGCCAGCAGCGCCAGCACCCGCTCCGGCGGGCCGCCGACGATTCGTTCCACCTCGACACTGATCTGCGCCATCGTTCACTCCGTCCAAACTCGGCCCGGCCGGCGCCGGCACCTCCGCCGAAAACGAGACTATCCCGGGCGCGACAAATCCGGTTGACCGCCCCACCGGGCCGCCGCTCTCAGCCATGAATTGTGGGGACGGTGGCCGGGAGATAACGTTGCCGCGCTGCCCGGGGGTGTCACCGGCGGCGCCAGATCCGCCCGGCAAAATGCTGCGCGAATCTGTGAAGTACCGGTTGGACGGGGGGCCTGTGCCAGATTCACCGCAGACTTCCGAACATTCCCGCGAACGACCACGTCGTCCTGGCCCGGTACGGGCTTTCGGGGACATGCTGGCATTCTTCGCCGGTGCGCAGGCGAAATTCCTCCCGCCGACGGAGCGCGCCCGTTTCGTCACGGCCGGCGCGCTGATGCTTCTGACAGCGGCACTTGCCACCTGTGCGGGGGCGACGGTGGTGGCCCTCGGGTTCGGCATCGGGACCCTCCAGGCGCTGCCGTTCGGCATCTTCTACGCGCTGTTCATCTTCTTCATCGACCGGTCCGTCCTGCTGACCCAGACCCCGTACCGCTATGGCGCGGACGGCGGTGTGGAAACCGGCCGGGCTGGATTCTCCGTGGCGGTCCGCGTGTTCATCGCGGTGTGCGCGGCGGTAATCGTCGGGGAGACGGTACTGCTCCGGATCTTCGAGTCCTCGATCGCGAGCCGGGTCGCCGAGATACAGCAGGAGGACGCCGGGCACCTACTGGCCGGGTGGGACGCGAACCAGGAGAGCGAGCTCGCCGCCCGAACGGCCGATCTCGCGGCGAAACAGAAAGGCCTCGACGCCGCCGACGATCTCGTCGAGGCGAAGACGGCGGAGGTGAACTGCCAGCTCACCGGTGGCCAGCCCGGCGGTGGCCCGGCCTGCCTGGGCGGGGCCGGCCCGGTCTACCAGATCAAGCTGGCCGAGCTGGCCGCGGCTACCGCCGCCGTCACCGACGCCACCCGGCTGCGCGACGCCGCCCAACGTGATCTTGACGAGTTTCGGGCTGCGCAGAAGGCCAGGCGCTCCGACTTCGCGGCCACGGTGCAGACCACGACGGGCGCGGCCGACGACCTGTTGATGCGGGAGAAGGCGTTCTGGCGGCTGACCACCGAGGACCGCTCCGTCCTGGTGTGGCGCCTGTTGCTGACGTTGCTCCTGCTCGGCATCGACCTCGCCCCGCTGCTGTTCAAGCGTGGTCTGGACCGCACCTCCTACCGGCAGCGCGAGCGCCTCGAGCGCTGGCGGGACGAGACCTCCGTCGAGGTCGACGCGCTGCAGGTCGGGCACACCGCCCGCGAGCGCCGCGATCTGGCCCCGGTGGTCGCGGCGCGTCTCGCCGGGCGCTGGGAGGACTACCTGCTGCGCCGTGACGGCGTCGAGACCGCCGTGCGCTGGACGGCCGACACGGCGCAGGCACGCCTCGCCGAGGAGGAGATCAGCGCAGACCAGGAGTCGCGGCTGCGTGAGCTGCGGCGGCAGCACGGCATCGTCGCCGTGCCGCGCGTCCCGACCTCCGACGCGGAGCCGTCCACCCCGGCTGTCACCACCGGTTCGGCCGCGGCAGCCTCAGCCACAACCGGATCGGCGGTGGCCACCGGCCCGGCGGTGCCTGCGCCGCCGGAACCGTCGTGATCAGATGTCGCCGGCGCGGCGCCGCCGGCGGCGGCGGGCGACCAGGGCGGCCACGACGCCCAGGACCGCCGCTCCGCCCGCGGCCGAGCCGGCCGCGCGCGGGTTCTCCCGCGCCCGGTCACGCCCGGCCGTGACGAGCGCCCCCGCCTTCGCCCGCCCCGCGGTGGCTGTCTGCGTCGCCTTCTCCCGACCGATGGTGACCGCGCTGCCGGCGGTCGCCGTGGTCCGATGGAGGGCGTCCGCCACCTGCGGGTGGGCGTCGAGCTGACGGTGGGCCGTCTCCTGCGCCACGGCGGCCGCGTGTCCGGCGCTCCCGCGCGCCCGGAGGGCCGCCTCGTCGAGCTTCGGCTTCAGCGCGCTGCCGGCCCCCGCGACCTTGTCCTTCACCCCGGCGGCGGTGCGCTCGGCGACCTTGTGCGGACTGACGCGGTCGGAGAGCTCGTCGAGGTCATGGCCGAGCTGGGCGCGGGTCGCCTCGATATCGGCCCGGATCTCATCAGGTGTTGTGCTGGTCACGCGCGCCTTCCTTTCGGCCTGGACGTCGGCTCGGCCTGGACGTCGGCTCGGCCTGGACGTCGGCTCGGCCTGGACGTCGGCCTGGGACGTCTTCCGTCGCTGGTCGGTGATAGCGGTTGGGGTGGGCTCAGCGCCGGCGGATCGGTACCGGCGGGATCGGTACCGGCGGATCAGTGCCGGCGGCTCTGCGCCCACTGGACGTCCTCGCGCAGCGTCTCGACTGTCTGCGTCGGCGCCGGGTGCACGTTGCGGACCGTGCTGCGGCCGCGCAGGGCGAGGACGGCGGCGACCGCGGCGAGCACCACTCCGACGATCAGCGCGGCCCAGCCCAGCGCCATGACCTCGCCCAGCCCGAACATCACCGCGAGCAGGACGAAGAGCAGCGCGAAGTAGCCGGCCCCGCCGGCTCCGGCGAACATCCCCGCGCCCTTGCCGGCCTTCGTGGCCTCCTCGCGCAGCTCGGCCTTGGCGAGCGCGATCTCCTGGCGGAACAGGGTGGAGACGTCCGTCGCGACGTCGGAGACGAGGCGGCCGGTTGAGGCCGGCCGCGGCTCCGTCACCGTGGCGGGGGTCGACGGCGTGATCCGCGGCGATGTGGTCTGCACCGTGGCATCGGGCGGAAGGCCCGGGATGCCGGCCTGGTCGGCGGGGACGCCGTCCGGGGATGTCGGGACGTCTCCCGGGGCGACCGGGAGATCGGCGGGGGGTGCTGGGGCCGACGTCGTGGGCTGGCGGGTGAAAGTGCTGGTCATGCCGTCTCCTCCTCGACCGGACCTGACCCCGCCCTCCGGCGGTGTCCATTCGGATCGGTGTAGACCCGGATGCCCGCCCGACCTCGGATTAACCGTGGATGTGGCAGAGAGTGGCAACCGCGCCCCCGGCCGGCCCGCTAGTCGGCGCGCTCCTGCGGGGACGAGTGCTCCCAGTCGGCCAGGATGGTGCGGATCCCGGTGACCAGCATCAGCGGCTGGTCGAGCATCACGTGGTGTCCCGCGAGCGGGATCTCGATGACCGGCGCGACCCGGCCGAGCAGGTTGTACATCAGCTCGCCGATGTCCGGGGTGACCAGCCCGTTCTCGGCGCGGAACAGCGCGACCCGGCAGTGGACCTTGCGCAGGACCTCGGGGGACGGCGTCCGGTTGCCGAACACGTTCGGGTCGAACTTCCACGTCCAGCCGCCGAGCATCGCCCCGATGGAGTTCCGGGCGATGTGGTCGATGATGTAGGGAAGGCTGCTCGGCTGCTCGGGGACGGTGCGGAACCGCGCCAGCGCGTCGGCCGCCGTCGCGTACACCCGCAGCGGGCCGAACGCCGTCCGCTCGCGGGCCGCCCGCTCCTCCGGGGTGGACTCCCGGACCGGCGAGTCCACGAGGACGATGCCGGCGACCCGGTCCGGGTATTCGGCCGCCGTCGTGATGGTCACCCAGCCGCCCATGCTGTGCCCGATCACGATCGGCGGGGACGTGATCCCGGCGTGGCCGATCACCGCCACGACCTCGGATGCCCATGTGCTCAGCGAGTACTCCTCGCGGCGCCCGCTGTCACCGTGGCCCGACAGGTCCAGAGCCACCACCCGGTACTCGGCCGGGATCAGCGGCGCGATGTGGTCCCACCAGCCCGCGTGGGCCGCGCCGCCGTGCACCAGCACGATTGCGGGACCGTCGACCCGCCCCCAGCACCGGTAGCTGATGATCGTCCCGTCGACCTCGGTCTCCAGCCGCTCGGGACGAGTATCGATGGCGGCCTCGTACCAGGCCGGTGCTTCGTCATACATCTATAGTCTGCCGTTCGGCTCGTCGTTGTGGTTCTCGGCGACCGCCGCATCCTCGATGAAACACCGTGGACGCGGTGCGGCCGGGGTCCATCGGCACCGTGACGCATTCGTCGGATTTCCGACTCGCCGCGGCGGACGGAGCAGAGTCGATTCGGCACCCTGGGGGACCGTCCGGACCGGATCCGGGCCGGAGATGTCGCTTTCCGTCATTAAATTCTTACAATGAGATGGATGATTTATCTGTGGTGACACTGATTCGGCGCGTCGGCCGTCCGGTGGCCTGTGTTCTGATCAGTTCGCGGTAAAGGGCGACATGCCGGTCGGCCGCGGTCGCCCAGCTGTACCCTCGCGCGACCGCCCGCCCGCCCGCCACCCGCGGATGTCCGGCGCCCGCTCCCGCCCGCGGCTGCTCGGCGCCCGCGGCCGGCCGCCGTTCCGCGGAGTCGAGGAACGCCTCCAGCGCGGCCGCGAACTCGGTCGGCGTCGAGGCGAAGCGCACCGCGTCGCCGGCCGCGGCCAGCACCTCGCGTAGCACCGGCAGGTCACGGGTGACGACCGGGACACCCGCGGCCAGCGCCTCCAGCGCGGCCAGCCCGAACCCCTCCTTCGCGGACGGGAACGCGAAGACGTTCGCCGCCGCGACCAGGGCGGGCAGCTCCTCGTGGGCCACCGGCCCGAGGATGACGGGCTCGACGCCGAGTTGCGCGGCCCGGGCCAGCACCTGCTCGCGGTACCCGCGGTAGTCGAACAGGGTCTCCCCACCGGCGACGACGAGGGAGACCGGCGTCACCCGCTCCCGCAGCAGCGCGAACGCCTCGACCAGGTCGGCGGTCCCCTTGCGCGGCTCGATCCCGCCGACGGCGAGCACGTACCGGCCGAGCCGGGCACGCCAGTGCCCGCGGGCCGCGCGGGCGGGAGCCTCCGGGCCGGCAGCCGCGGTGAAGCGGGCCGCGTCGACGCCGTTCGGGATCACCGTCGCGGTGATCCCCCAGCCGGCGGCCAGCTCGGCCGCGACGGCCGCCGACACGCACACGTGCGCGTACGGTCGGCGCAGCGCCCGCTCATGGCAGGCGACGAGCTCGGGGGTGGTGAAGGTGTCCAGGTGGTGGACAGTGCGGACGCAGTCGGCCACGGCGTTAGCGGTGATGCAGTCCTGGGCGTGCACGATGTCGTACCCGCCGGGAAACGCCTCGAAGGCATCCCGGAGGACGGCGATCGAGCGCAGAATGCGCTCCCCGACCGTCTCGTCGGCGACCTCCGGGAACGGCACCGCCACCACCTCGACCGCCGGGTCGACCGGGCGGAAGAAGCCGGCGTCCCCGCCGCGGGCCAGCGTCCACAGGCTGACGCGGTGCCCGGCGCGCGCCAGTGCCTCGGCCAGGGCGAGGGTGGCCACCACCCCGCCGCGGGGCCGGGTGGAGTAGGTCAGCAGCGCCACCGAGAGCGGGCCGCCCGCCGCGCTCCCGCTCACCGGGGCTCCGGGGCACCGACCGCGAGCGCGTCGGTGGCCAGCCCGACCAGGTCGTCGTGGCTCGGCCCGGGTACGCCCGCGGGCCGCCAGCCCGTCGCCAGGATCTCGCGGACCCGCGCGGCGAACCCCGACTCGCCCAGCACGTCGGACGGGGTGGCGAGCAGGTTCTGCAGCCGGGTGAACCGGTGCCAGATCTCCGGGTCGCGGCGCGCGGCGAGGTATGCCTCGCCGTTCGTGACGCCGGCCGGCCGCGCGGCGCCCGCACCGCCGGCCGGGGCCGCCGGCCAGGGCGTGTAGCCGGTCGGCGGCGCGCCCTCGGCGGGCTCGGCACCTCGCGCCTGCGGCACGACCGGCTGCTCGGGACGCCAGCGCAGCAGCCGGGCCGAGTCCTGGGCGCACGAGTCCTCGAACCACGGCGCGAGCTCCGCCCGCATCGACTCGTCCAGGGCGAGCGCCCGCTCGGCGGGGTCACGCAGCCCGCTCGCGACCTCCGTCAGCCGGACGGCGCCGAGCACGGCGAGCGAGACCCCGCGGGTGTGAGCGGGATTGGTGATGACCGCCGCGTCGCCGATCGCCAGCAGCCCGAGCACGCCCGGACGCCCGTCCGCGACCAGCGGCCGCAGCCGGTTGGCCAGGTGTGACATCGCGGTGACCGGCGAGACTGGCCGCACGTTCCCGGGGTTCAGCCACGGGACGAACATCTCGATGGACCGCACCGCCGCGTCGAACGCCGCGCCGTGCCGAAGCACCCGGATGCCGGTGTCCTCGGGGAGCACGCCGAAGGTCATCGAGAAACTGTCGCCGTCGGCTGGGAACATCAGGCAGGAGTAGCGGTCGAAGGAGGCGCCGGTGGTGTGACCGCGGTTGAGCGCGATGTCCGGCGCTGGGCCGCTACGCCGGTAGTAGCGCGAGTAGTAGGCGATGCCGCAGTCGGCCTCGGCCGGCGCCGGCAGGTCGGCGCCCGCGTCGGCCAGCCACCGTCGCACGGGCGAGAGCCGCCCCGCGGCGTCGACGACGAGGTCGGCGTCACGGCTGGAGCCGTCAGCCAACCGCACGCCACGGACCCGCACCGGCCCGCGCGAGAACGCGGGCTCCGCCGGGGCGGGATCGGTTTCGATGCGCAGGCCGACGACGCGTGTCCCCGAGCGAACGGTCACACCGGGCTGCGTGGCGACGACCTCGCGCAGCACCCAGTCCAGCACCGCCCGCCGGCACCCGAGGACGACGAGCTCGTCGTCGGCCGGAGCGGGGCCGGTCAGCGTCGGCGGCGCGTGCTCGGCGAGCCGGACCTCGAGCGCGCCCGCGGCGCGCAGCGCGGCGAGGACGTCCGGGGCGTGCTCGGCCAGCAGCGACCGGCAGCGGGCCAGGAAGGCGTGCGAGTGCCAGGTCTGCGTCGCGCCCGGCCTGCGCCAGTCGTCGATGCCGGCCAGGTCGCCGGGCCGGTCGTCGACGTCCCGTTCGAGCACGTCGACCCGCCAGCCGCGGCGCGCGAGCAGCAGGCCTGCGGTCAGGCCGGCCGCCCCCGCGCCGATGATGATCGCGTCGGGCATCAGTGCGCCGGTCCCGCGGGCCGGGACGGGCGAGATCCGTGCTCGGCCGTGGGCCGGGGGGCCGCCGGGCGGGCGGCCCGCCGCGGGTCGTAGGGCTCACCGGCGAGCAGGCACTGCTTCTCGTAGCTCGCGCCGCGGCGGTCCCGCAGGTGGTTCAGGCCGCTGCGGGCCGCCCGCAGCGCCGCGGTGACGTCGACCGTCGCGACGGCCGTCCCCGCGCCCGTGCCGGTCGAGGCGAGCACGGAGCCGTCCGGATGGACGATCTTCGCGTTGCCGACGAAGCGCAGCGAGCCGAACGTGCCGGCCTGGTTGGACGAGACCCACACGACCTGGTTCTCCAACGCGCGCACCTGGTCGTAGAGGTCGAAGCGGTGCCGCCACCTGTCCGCGGCGATGTCGTCGGCCGCGTGGGTACGCGAGGCCGGCCAGGCCGACAGGCAGGCGATGATGTCCGCGCCGGCGAGCGCCAGGCTACGCCCGGACTCGGGGAACGCCTTGTCGTAACAGATCATCATCCCCATCCGGCCGAGTGGGCTGTCGAACGCGGTGAAGGAACGGCCGGCCTCGTAGGCGAGGGACTCGCCGAGCGGCTGGTGGACCTTGCGATGCCGGCCGAGGACGCCATCACCGTGCACACACACCGCACTGTTGTACCGGTACCGCCCGTCACGCTCCGCGTATCCCGCGCAGACCACCATATCCCCGGCGATCGCCGCCAGCCGGGTGATCTCCGGACCGTCCGGATCGAGGGCGGGTGGCCCCCCGCGCGGGGCCAGATCGTCCCCGCGCGGGGGCAGCGCCCGCAGGTAGCCGCCGAGCGCCCCCTCGGGCAGCACGAGGAGATCCACCCCGCGCCGCCGGGCCCCGTCGACCAGCCGACTGATCGCCGCGAGGCATTCGTCCAGGTCACGGGTGAACGGCGCGGTCACCGCGGCGATCGTCACCGCGCGGGAGGCCGGCTCCGGCCCCCCGCGCGCGCCATCCCCGCGGTCCGCGCTCACGCGTGGCCCAGCCCCGTCACATGGCCGGACAGCGCCGGGGTCAGCACACCGTCCGGCCAGCGCAGGGTCACTCCCGTCCCGTTGAGCAGCCGGCCGCAGCGCTGCGACGTCGCCGGGCTCGGCGCGGGAACGGGGCGGTCGTCGACGTCGGCGGTGAGCATTGCGTAACCGGGGAAGCAGGTGAGCCAGTCGCCGACGGTGGCGCCCGCCGGCCGGGGGACCGCGGCCACGTCCAGCTCGGCGGCGCACCCGCTCGCCTCGGCGAGCATGCCGAGCGTGCCGACGATCCCGACCATGCTGACGTCCTTCGCCGCGCACGGGCGGTGCCGGCGTGGCAGGTCCAGCAGCGCGCGCAGCTCCGCCGTCCGGCGGTTGGACGTCGAGTCCCACTGCCGGCCGGAGTACCCCGGGCGCCAGTCACCGCCCAGGTCGGCGGTCAGGGTTACCGCGTGCCCCGGCAGGCCGCCGCCGGCGGGGATCGGCCGTTCGGAGCGGCCCAGCGCCGTCACCGACAGCGCGGCCGCCACCCCGAGCTGGGTGTGGCCGCCCAGGATGGGCACGCCGTAGCGCTCCGCCGCCGCCCGCAGCCCGCCGATCACCCGGGCGACCCGGGACGCCGTCGGGCCGGCCACCGCGTCGAGCATGCCCACCGGCCGGGCGCCCATCGCCGCCAGATCGTTGAGGTTGACCAGCACGCCGCACCAGCCGGCCCAGTAGGGGTCGCGTTCGACCATCGACGGCACGATCGCGTCGCAGGCCGCGACGACGTCCGTGCCGGGCACCGGTGCCCCGTCGTCACCGACGAACCCGGGGCCGCCGGGGCGCATCCCGGCCAGCAGGGTCGCCAGCGGGGCCTTGATCGAGGCCGCCACCGCCGCCAGCCGGTTGATGGGCCAGCGCATGAGCACGTGCGGGCGGCCGGCGACCGTGGTCGTCCCGGCGATCATCCAGCCGAGCCGGCCGAAGAAGCGGGCCCGGTCGGGCTGCACCGCGGCGTCGAAACGCAGCACCCCCTCGTTCTCGGCGCGCGCGCACGCCGCCCGGACCAGCGCGGCACCGACCCCCGCGTAGCGCCCGCGGGCGGCCGCCGCGACGACGAGCCGGCCGCCCTGCCAGGCGCCGATGTCCTCGCCGCGCCAGATCGGCGCCAGCCGCACCCCGCCGATCACCGTGCCGTCATCCGGCCCGCCGACGACCCGGGCGACCAGGACGATGCTGCGCGGGTCGCTGTCGACCTCGTCCAGATCGCCGGCGACGGTCGCGGAGAACAGGCCCTGCTCGTCGACGAAGACCTCCCGCCGCAGACGGGCGTAGGCGGTGAAGGTGGCCAGATCCTCGGCCTGCTCGACGCGGTACGGCGGCTGGCCCGCCAGCGCCCGGCGATCACCCCAGATCGCCAGTGTGTCCACGGTGCGGTGCCGGATCGGCGTGTGCCCCCCCGACAGCAGACTGGACATCAGGGTCACCCCCCGGCCTGGGGCAGGGCCGAGCACGCCCCGCAGGCCGCGCAGCCCGCGCCCTGGTCCGCGCCGCGCATGCCGGCCGCGCGCAGCTCGGCGGCGACGCGGGCCGTCACATCCGCGACGAGGGCGGGCTCGGGTGCCCGCGCCCCGTCACGCTCGGCGAGCGTGCCCGCCATCGGGCGGAACGGGACCACGAACGGGTACACRCCCATCGCGATGAGCCGGCGGGCGCCGGCGACCAGCTCGTCCGGATCCTCGCCGAGCCCGATCAGCAGGTATGTCGACACCCGGTTGCGGCCGAACACCCGGACGGCCTCGGCCCAGGCCCGCTCGTACCGCTCCACCGAGACGGTGGCCTTGCCGGGCGTCCAGCGCTGCCGGACGGCCTCGTCCAGCGACTCGATGTGGATGCCGATCGTGCTCGCCCCGGCCGCGCGCAGCTCACCGATGAACGCGGGGTCGGCCGGCGGCTCGCACTGCACCTGGACGGGCAGCCCCGGGACGGCGTCCGTCACCGCCCGCACGCACTCGGCGAGCAGCGAGGCACCGCGGTCCGGGCCGGCGGTGCTACCTGTGGTCATCACCATCTGGCGCACCCCGTCGAGCCGCACGGCGGCCAGCGCCACCTCGGCGAGCTGCCCAGGGGTCTTGAGCCGGGTGGTCGCCCCGGCCCGCAGCGACTCCTCGATCGCGCAGAACCGGCAGCGCTCCGGCTCCCGGTACCGCACACACGTCTGCAGCACCGTCGTGGCCAGGACGTCCGCGCCGTGCAGCCGGGCGAGCTGGGAGTAGGGGACGCCGTCGGCGGTGCTCAGGTCGTAGAAGCGCGGCCGGCGCACCGGCCTGGCCTCGATGCCGAGGTCGACACCGTCGAGCAGCAGCCGGCCGGCGTCGACGGAGTACGGGCTGCTGGGGATGATCGGCAGGGCCAGTCCCCGGCCCGCGACGACGACGTGGCCGTCGTCGCTCGGACCGGCGCCGCCGCGGCGGCGCACCGGGGTGGCGACGCGCACCCCACGGACGGCGACGGCGCTGCGGACCGCGAGGTCGAGTCCGCCCGACGGGCGGGCGCCCACGGGGGCCAGGGGGCCGCCCGCCCGTTCGGGCCGGTCAGATGCTTCGCCGAGCCAGGCCGCGGCCGCGGCCTCGGCCCACACGGGGGCCTCGGCTCCGTCGTCAGGCCGGTGTTCGGCCGCCGGACCGTTTCTCATCTGTGTCTCCCGTCGGGAATCCGCGCCCGGCCCGGTCGCGGGTGGGGCAGCGCCTGTGGGCCTGGGCGGGAGATCGGGGTGGAGATATCGGGGTGGAGACATTCGAAGGCACCTGAAGTTCGGAGGCATCTGAGGTTCGGAGGCATCTGAGGTGCCGGCCGGCGCGCGGACGCGCGGGAGCCCATGCCTGCGGGGCCCATGTCCGCGGGGCCCGGTACGCCGAGGTGCCGGGTACTGGCGAGGTGCGGAGGTGTCACGATGCTTGTGGCTGGGGGCGGTGTCGCTGGGGTGCGGTGTGGCCGGACGCCGGTGCGTCCGGCACCGGACGTCCCGGCTCCGGGCGGGCAGATGGCAGCCGCCCGCGGTGATCGGAGCCTGCGGTGGCTGGAGCCCGCGGTGCGGAGCCGGGAGCGTCTGGAGCCGGTGCGGGGCGTCAGAGCATGTACGTCGAGTTCACGATCGCGCCCTTGCGGGTGTAATGGATGACACAGTCCTGGATGTCGAGCGGGTGCGCGGGGATGACGCCCTCGATGAGGTCCTCCTCGCGCAGGCCGTGCAGGGAGAGCCCGAACCGGCAGACGTAGACCTTGCCACCCTCCTCGATGAAGGTCTCGATCTGGGCGTTGATGTTGTGCTCGCCGGCGAACGCGGAGTCGCCGGTGTGTGGGAACCCGCGGGTGGCCATGCAGTTCATCGCGCCGGGCCCGTAGAAATAGATGACGGACTCGAAGCCCTTGCGCAGTGCCCGGGTGGCCTGGAGGATCGCGACGAAGCTCACCGACGACTCGTGCGCGATGCCGTGGACGAGCGTCAGGTAGGACTCGCCGTCCTCGGCCTGGTAGTCGGGAAAGAGCTTCGTCGAGCCGTACAGGTTGCTCCCGGGCGGCAGCGAGGGGTGCGGAACCTCGGTAAGGCTCTGGCGCTCCAGCTCCGTCAGCTCCATGCGTGCTCCTGTCTCGGTCTCCGTGTGTCTCAATCTGGCGGTTGTGATCGACTACTTACATTTGGCCGCCCGACGGTTACCAAGTAGTCGCTGGGTGTGGTCGCGGTGTCCGTTCGCGCAGATACAGGTCGCGGAAGTTCTCCGCGAGGACCCTCCGGGCGAGCTCCGGGTCGCCGATGGCACCGGTGAGCCGGGCGAGCTCGCCCTCGTGGTCGCTCCACGGCTCGTCGCTGGCGAACAGCAGCCGGTCGTGGCCGAGGCCACGGCGGGCCACCTCCGCCGCGAACCACCGCGGCGCGAAGCCGACCGCCCAGCTCGCGTCGGTGTAGACCCGGCGCCCGGCGGCGACCCAGTCGAAGAAGCGACCGCCGATCAGCTTGATGTGCCCGCTCGCGCCACCGCCCAGATGGACCAGATGGACGGCGACCTCGGCCGCGTAGTCGTCGACCAGTGTGCCCATCCGGTCGACGTCGGCGGCACCCCCGGGCGAGGTGTGGACGTGCACGACGAGGTCGTGCGCGCGGGCGACGGCGAAGATCCGGTCCAGCCGGCTCCGGCAGGCCGGGTCGGTGACGTCCCCGCCCAGCAGGAAGCTGAGCTTGAGGGCGACCACGCCCCGCTCGCCCGCCAGTGCCAGCGCGCGCTCGGTGGCCTCGGTGTCCTCGGGCCGCACCGAGACCCACAGGCCGGCCAGGATCCGCTCGTCCACCTGGGCCGCCTCGACACAGAGCTCGTTGAACCCGAAGGCGACCGATGGCTTCGGCACGCCGTAGTTCGGGATCACCACGGCCGCGGACGTCCGCTCGGCGTCCAGGTCCGCGCGCAGCTGCGCGATCGTCGCCCGGGCGCGGACGTCGGGGACCACCGGCGGTCCACCGTAATAGGGGTGGGCCGGCAGCACCCCGAGATGTCGATGCGCATCGTGTACGTCCGGTCGCGGCACGGTGGCAGTGAAGCACCCTGGTGTTTCCCGTGTGTGGCCAACGTGACAACCCGGTCGCGCCACTGGCTCTTTTTGGTCCCTCGGCCGCCCTGGCCTGGTCCTGTGGTGACCCCTCCGGGTAGTCGGAGCTGTTCCTCTGTCCACTCGATGTGATCTTTCTGTTGATCGCGCCGTCCAGCCTCCCGCCTGCGGAGCAAGCTGGATGGCATGCGGTACGCGGTCATGGCCGACCTGCACGGAAAACGCAAGGCCCTGCGGCGGGTCCTCGCCGCCGCCGACGAGGTCGGTGTCGACGAGGTGGTCTGCCTGGGTGACTACCTGGAGGCCAAGGTGCCCATGCGCCGGCACGATCCAGGGCGGTTCTGGCCGCTCGACGAGGTCGTCGATCCCGACCCCAAGCTGTGGGCCGAGCTCGCCGACCTGCGGCGCATCCTGGGCAACCAGGAGGAACGGATCCGGGACCTGCTCGCTCCGGAGCAGGTGCCGGAGCTGCTGGCACCGCTGCTGTCCGGGGTGTCGATGACCCATGTGGACTGCGCGGTCGGGATGCACGGCCACCAGATCGGCTGGGATGTCGATCCGGGCTCGGGCTCGTTCGTCCCCCGCGCCCGCGACGTGCCGGCCGTCCCGCTGGTGCTGGTGGGGCACACCCACCACCGGGCCGTCTTCGAGATCCGCTGGAGCGCCGAGCCCGAGCCCGAGCCCGAGCGCGAACCCGAGTCCAGGGCCGAGAGCGGGCGGGCCGGGGAGCCGCGGTTCCCCGGCGCCGGGCGGTCCGGAGCGGTCCGGTCCGTCCCGGTGGTCTCCGGGGTGCCGGTGCCGGTACGCGTCGCGGGGCCCGATCCGGTCACAGTCGTGGTGAACGTGGGCCCGGCGATCGGGCGGCCCTCCAACTGGCTGTTCTTCGACGCGGATCGCGGCGAGGTCGTCTTCGAGGAGGCGTGAGCCCGCTGCCGGGCCACGGTTCGGGCCAGGGTTGGGACTTTAGTCCTGTCGCGTCTGCCATCTGGGGGTCGTAAAGTGAATGGAAGTCCCGGCGATCTCCGCACTCCCTGCGTTCCCCCCGTACGCAAGGAGCCGCGCGGCCGCCGGGACTTCTTCTTCCCCCGTGCCGAATGTCGGTGGCATGCCGATGGAACCTGTCGCCGGGCATTGTTCCGCATCCGCGTGCGCTGCCCCGGGTGTGGCCCGGAGGGCGCAGCCGATCTCATCCCCGCCGCGTCCCGCACCGGCCGTGAGCGCTCGGCCTCGTCGTGCTACCGGCCGTCTGTGGGCGTATGTCGGGAGGGTGGGTGGCAACTCGGCGTCTGCCAGCCGGATGCCTGTTAGGCAGATGTCCGGGCGGTGGGTGAGCGCCTGGGGAGCTGTCGTGCCGTCGGATGCCCGACACCGATCGGGCCTACCCATTTAGTGATCCGCGTTCATCCTGGTGATGACAACACGAACCCGACTGATCCTGATGAGTAGTAATCGTCTGGCCTCGGTTGCGGTGTGTCGCGCAAACACTGTGCACGGTTACGTTGCGGTGGGGATCAGGTGAAGGAAAATGGCGTGCGGTGATGTGTCGACGGGGTTGTCGCGGCATCGACGCGGCAGTAGCGGCCGACCCCCTGTCGGGGGTCTGTAGCCTGCCAACGGCAGGGTCCGGTGCAAATCAACGCGATCTGGGCGGACCGGACCTTTGGTTTCGACCAGTTCGGATGGTCAGGTTTCGCGATGTTGCGAGCCGGTCCGGGGGCGAGCCGGTAGCGTTCGAAGCTGCTCGCGCTGCGTGCGCGACTGACTACAGCTAATAGGCTCGTTGACCTAGGGGGGTTGAACTGGTGCAGGTCCCCGCGGCGCGCATCGTGTTCTCGCCAGAAGACCGCGCGGAGGTCGCGTCGTTCGCGGCCGAGGTCCTCTCGACCGGTGCCCTGACTCTCGGTGCGCACACCCAGGAATTCGAGGCGGCGTTCGCGGCCATGCACGGCGCGCGCCACGCCGTCGCCGTGAACAGCGGAACGGCCGCCCTCGAGATCATCCTAAGAAGCATCGGCGTGGGCGGATTCGATGTCGTCGTGCCCACGAACACCTTTGCTGCCACCGCGTTCGCGGTTCTCCGCGCCGGCGGCACACCGGTCTTCGCCGATGTGAACGCAGACACCTTCGCGCTCAGCCCGGAGACTGTCGCCGCAGCCGTCACGCCGCGGACGAAAGCCGTCGTCGTCGTGCATATCGGCGGCATGATTCCGCCGGACATCGACGAGCTGTGTGGCCTCCTCGACGAGCGGGGCATCGTGCTCGTCGAGGACGCGGCCCACGCGCACGGATCAAGTCTCGCTGGCCGGCACGCCGGTTCCTTCGGGGTGGCGGGGTCGTTCTCCTTCTACCCGACCAAGCTGATCACGTGCGGTGAGGGTGGAATGGTCGTCACATCCGACGACCGGCTACGCGACGAAGCCCTCCTCTATCGTGACCAGGGCAAGGCGGGATTCCTCGGCAACATTCACATCCGCGAGGGGTACGCCTGGCGGATGAGTGAGGTGCACGCCGCAACCGGCCGCGTCCACCTACGTCACCTCGACGACTTCCTGGCCCGCCGCCGCCGGGTCGCGGCCCGTTACGACCAGGCGATCGACGAACTGGGCGTGGAACGGCCGCAGGCGGTCGAGGGCGGCGTCACCAACTACTACAAGTACCCGGTTCTTCTTTCCCGGGGCGTCGACCGGACGCAGGTGAAGAAGGAGATCCGGGAGGGACACGGTGTCTCCATGGCGGGTGAGGTGTACGAAGCCCCGCTGCACCAGCAGCCGGTGTTCGAGCGGTATGCGCAGGTCCAGCTGCCGGTGGCCGAGGACATCTGCGCGCGGCACGTCTGCCTGCCACTGCATTCCGACATGACCGACGCCGAGGCCGAACATGTCATCTCGGCATTCCGTGCCGTCGTCCACGGAATGGAACTGGACGGTGCCCGGCGATGAAGATAGCCGTCACGGGAGGATCCGGATTCATCGGCGGTCACGTCGTCGACCGCCTGCTCGACGCCGGCCACGAGGTGCTGTCGCTTGACCTGAGCACCTGCAGGCGGCCCGACCCGCGTGCCGCCTACCGCGAGATCGACGTTCTCGAGCTCGAGGCGCTCGTCGACGCGTTCACGGGCGTGGACGTCGTCTTTCACATCGCCGGAATGTCGAACGTCGACTTCGCCTTCGCCGACCCGGTGCGCACGGTGCGCCTCAACGTGGAGGGAACCGGCAAGGTGTGCGAGGCGGCCCGGCGCACCGGCGTGCGCCGCGTCGTGTTCGCGAGCACCGTCTGGGTCTACGGCGCCGTGGCCGACGCGCCCGCGCAACCGACCGAGCAGCCGTCCGGGCTCGCGGCGGGCAGCGTCCCCGCTCCGGCCGGGCACGGTGACCATCCGCGGCCCGCGCCGCTCACCGAGGACGCCGAGATCGTGCTCGCGCGAGCCGGGCACGTGTACACCTCGACCAAACTCGCGGCCGAGCTGCTCCTGCACAGCTACCAGCAGACCTACGGGCTCCCGTTCACGATCCTGCGGTACGGCATCCCCTACGGCCCCGGCATGCGTGACGAGCTGGTGCTGGCCAGGTTCGTCCACAACGCCGTGCACGGCCGGCCGCTGACCGTCGCCGGCGACGGCCTGCAGTTCCGCAACTACGTCTACGTCCGTGATCTGGCCCACGCGCACGTGCTCGCGCTCGCCGACTCCGCGGCGAACACCACCCTCGCTCTGGAGGGCAACGAGCCGGTGAGCGTGCTGGAGATGGCCCAGGCCGTCCAGCGGCACTTCCCCGGGACGGAGATTGAGCACATGCCAGCCCGGCCGGGGGACTTCCGCGGCCGGGAGATCTCCGCGCAGCGGGCCGCCGGCCTTCTCGGCTGGCGGCCGACGACGCCGTTCCTGGAGGGCGTCCGGCAGTACATCGAGTGGTATCAGGCGAACCGGCAGCCACCCGCGGTGACTGCGCCGTCGATCGGGGATCTCGGCGTCTCCGCAACCTCATCGGAATGAGCGTGTCGAAGATGGACGGGATCGAGGGGATCATGGACGACGTCACGGCGGAGAGCGAGCCCGGGTCTCGGCGCGGGAACGTGCTGCTGCTCTCCGGCTCCCTCGGAATGGGCCACGACGTGATGGCCGAGGCCTGCGCGACGTCGCTGGAGCGCCGCGGGTTCCACACCCGCACCGCGGACTGCCTGCGCATGACGGACGGCCGCAACGGCACGCTCGGGCAGAACGCCTTCCGTGGGCTGATCGCCGTCCCGGGGGTGTACGACGCGCTGCACTTCTCGCAGCTACGCACGGGCGGGCGGGTGGCGCGGGCCATCGAGCGGACGTCCAGCCACTTTCTCGTGCCGCGGCTGCGCGAGGACATCCGGGCCGAGCCGGCCGACCTGGTGATCTCCATCTTCGCCTCCGCCGCGGCGGCGGTCAGCCGGCTGAAGTCGGAGTTTCCGGGGATGACCACGGCCGTGTTCTCCTCGGACTGCTGCGTACACCGCATCTGGGTGCAGGACAACACCGACCTGTTCCTGGTGACGTCCCAGACCGCGGCCCGCTACGTGCGCCGGTTCGCCCCGCAGGCCCGGGTCGCCGTGGTGCCGACCCCGGTGCGGACGCCGTTCTACGACCCGCCGACCCAGGAGGAGGCCCGGGGCAATCTCGGCATCCCGCTGGAGAGCCGGTGCGTGCTGCTGATGTCCGGATCGTGGGGCCTCGGCCCGTTGGTCGAGGCCGCCGAGGCGCTCGCCGCGGCCGGGGTGTGGGTGCTCGCCGTCGCCGGCCGCAACGAGAAGCTGGCCGCGCGGCTGTCCGCCCTCGCGCAGCGCGACCACCGGGTGATCCCGTTCGGATTCACCAACCGGATTCCCGAGCTCATGGCCGCAAGTAACCTGGTGGTGACCTCGTCGGGGGACACGTGCAGCGAGGCTCGCGTGATCGGGCGCGACCTGCTGTTGATGGACGTCGTCCCCGGCCACGGGCGGGACAACCTGCAGAAGGAGCTCGACCGCGGCCATGCCGAGGTGACCAGTACGGACTCGCTGTCCCTGACCCGGTCGGCCCTGGCCTGTCTGGACCGGGTCAAGCCGCCCTCGCAGCGGGTCGCCGTCAGCCCACAGGCCTGGGAGCAGGCATTCGGTGCGGCGCTGGCCCAGATCGGACTGGGCGTCCACTGGTGATGCCGCGCGCGCGGGTGGGCCAGGTGCCATGAAAGTCAATACGTCATGAGATGTGCTGGGGGAGCCGTCGCGTTGTGGGAGATGATGCCGCCGGGGTCGCCGCCGTTGGGGCGGCGCACCCTGGCTCGGCCGCCCGTGTCGGCGGATGGGACGCTGCGATGGTGAGCCGCGCATGAACACGGCGCTCGTAATCGGGCTGCCCACGACCATTGTCTCGGCGGCCCTGTACGGGGTCGCGCCGCTGCTACAGGCGATGGCCGCCCGGAGGGAGGAAGCCGGCACCGGCCTCGGGCTCGGCCTGCTGGCCCGGCTGGCCACCCGGCCGTTGTGGCTGATCGGCCTGGGGGTTGAGGCCGGCTCGTTCCTGCTGGAGGTCTACGCCCTGTCGGTGGCGCCGGTCGCGCTCGTCGCGCCGGTGATGGCCCTCGACATGATCGTGTTCACCCTGCTCGCGCGCCGGGCGCTGGGTGAACAGATCAGCCGGGTCGGCTGGAGCGGCGTGGGCCTGATGGTGGCCGGCGTCGGGCTGCTCGCCTACGCCTTCCACCGCAACGCGGAGGTCGGCAGCCCGGCGGGCAACGGCGTCCTGCTCGCCTTCCTGGTGCTCGGGCTGATCTTCTCGCTGCTGTGCGCGTTCGGCGCGAACCTGGCCGCGGCGAAACGGCAGGTCGCCGGGGCCGCGCTGGGGTTCGGGCTGGCCGCCGGGGTCAGCTATGCCATCGCGACCCTGGCCACCCGCCAGATCGGGCTCGCGGTGCACGAACGCCGCAACAGCGACTCGACGCTCGTCGACCTGCTGTCCACGCCGACGCCCTACGTCCTCATCCTGTTCTCCGTGCTGGCCCTCGGGCTGGAGCAGCGCGGCCTGCAGGGCCGGGCCGCGGTCATCGCCTTCCCCGTCACCAGCGGGGTCTCGGCGTTCCTCCCGGTGACCCTGGGGCTGACCCTGTTCGACGAGCCGGCGCCGGACGGCCCGCGCCTGCTCGCCTTCGTCGTCTCGCTGGTGATGGTCGCCGCCGGCATCGGCGCGCTCGGCCGCGACCGGATGGCCGCCAACCGGTCGGTCGAGGACGAGCCGGTCGTCGATCCCCGAGCCGGTTACGACCCCGCCGACGAGGACGGCTATCGTCCCCTCGACGGTGCCACCGACCAGGATGACTGGGCTGTTCCCGGGACGGGAGCCGGCTACGACGGCGGCGGAACCGCCCCGGGCGGCGCGCCCGCGCACGGGTCGGCCGACAGGTTCGGCGTGGTCATGGACCCATTGCGGAGTGCGCAGAGCTGAGTCAGGATGGGGCTCATGGGCGAAATGTCCCGTGGGCCCGTGGGTCGGTGAGGGCATCGCGGCAGGCGTTCGAGGTGCGGCCCCGCTCGGCCGGGATTGGTGGATCGCGTGTACGCGGACGATTCGGGGTTCGACGATGCGGCGGGATACCAGGATCCGGGGTACCGGGTCGTCTCGGTCAATCTGCCGAGCRATCTCCTGGAGGTCGTGCTGCGCCGGGTCGGCCCGAACGGCCTGTCCGCCTACGTGACCCAGGCGCTGTGGCGCCAGGAGCCGCGCGCATCACTGATTGACTTCCACCGCTGGACGGCGGCCCTCAGTCGCGCGGCGCTCGACCAGGACGTGTCCCGCGCGGCGGAACCGCCCGCCCTGCACTGAGCCCGCTGAGGTTCCTGGGCCTTCCGGTGCACGTCGCCGTCGCTGTTGCCGGCGCCGGCTCGTGGCCGGGGCTGCTGGTGCGCCTCACTCGGATGGACGGCCGGGCGCCCGGGCGATCGGGGGGTGAACCCGGGCGGCCGGCCACAACGACTGTCTCACGCTCGGCACGC
This sequence comes from Parafrankia soli, assembly GCF_001854695.1. Classification (GTDB taxonomy): domain Bacteria; phylum Actinomycetota; class Actinomycetes; order Frankiales; family Frankiaceae; genus Parafrankia; species Parafrankia soli. The sequence goes on along the minus strand of NZ_MAXA01000014.1, from coordinate 87,192 downwards.
GATGCGTTACTAACGGTTTCTTGAGGTGTGCATCGCGTGAGCGAGTCCACAGGTACGACCGCATTGGCGCTGCCTGTTCCGTCTCGGTGCTCCTGAGCCGTTCCGGGGCGTTGGTCCCGGGCGACACACGGTGCTGGGCGGGTCAGCGGTCTTCGGGTTCCGGCCGCAGCATCGCCGGATGCAGCAGGCGGGCGTCCCCGCGGGTGAAGAGCTCGGCCGGACGGCCGCCGTCCCGCGTTGTGGTCCGTCCGGTCGGGACGAGGAAGCCCGCCGTGCGGGTGACCTTACGGTGGAAGTTGCGAGGGTCCAGCCGGGTTCCCCAGACGATCTCGTAGATCCGCCGAAGCTGCGCGACGGTGAACTCTGGCGGGCAGAACGCCGTCGCCACCGGGCTGTACTCGATCTTTGAACGGGCACGTTCGACCCCGTCAGCCAGGATCCTGGCGTGATCGAAGGCCAGCCCGGTCATCCCGCCGACCGCGCGGCCGTCCCCGCCTGTGCCGCCGTCCGTACCGTTTGCGCCCGAGTCGCCGTCCGAGCCGGCTCGCGGGATGTCGGTGACCGCCCACCACCGGCTGGCCGCCGCGTCGGTGCCGGCGACGGGAACCGGAAGGTCAGGCGCGAGCGCCAGGTACGCGACCGTGGCCACCCGCCCGCGCGGGTCGCGGTCCAGGTCCGCATAGGTCGCGAGCTGTTCGAGATGGCCGGTGGAGCGCGCCAGGCCGGTCTCCTCCCGTAGCTCGCGGACGGCGGCCGCGTCGAGATCCTCGTCGGGCCGGACGAACCCGCCGGGCAGAGCCCATCGCCCCGCGAACGGCTCGATCCCGCGCCGCACCAGAAGGACACAGAGAGTGTCATCGCGCACGGTGAGCACCACGAGATCCACGGCCAGCGGAACGGGGACGATCTCGGCCGGGAGGATCTCGGCCGGACCAGGCGCGGCGTCGGAGTCGAGCGTGGCGCCGGACTCGGACGGGGTGCCGGAGCCGGGCGTGGGGCGGGAGCCGGGCGCGGTGCGGGAGCCGGCGGCGGGCGGCGTGGTCATGGCGGCGATGGTATCTCGTCAGGTTGACGAAAAGGGGGTAGGGCTCTACAGTCCCTCTTATCGTCACTTCGACGATAAGAGTGTGAGGAGGTTCGGCGATGGCCGATATCAGCCGTGTTCTGTTCCTGCGCCACCTGCGTGGCACCCCGACGGCGTACATCCGCCACCAGCGGGGCACCGCCGTCGCCCACGAGGGCGTCGGCCTGGTGTTCTGGTACCGGCCGCGGACGGCCGTGATCAGCGAGGTCCCGGTGGACGACCGGGAGCTTCCGGTCGTCTTCCACGCCCGGACCGCGGACTTCGCCGACGTCGCCGTCCAGTCGACGGTCACCTTCCGCATCGCCGACCCGGCGCTCGCCGCGAGCCGTCTCGACTTCGGCATCGACCCCGAGCTGGGGAGCTGGCGCGAGGACCCGCTCGCCCGGCTCGCCGAGATGATCACGGAGACCGCCCAGCAGTACGCCGCCGACCAGCTCGTCCGCATGCCGCTCACCGACGCCCTGGTGGACGGCGTCGCGGCGGTCCGCCAGCGCGTCGGCCAGGGCCTCGGCGGCGACGCCCGTCTCGCCCAGACCGGGATCGCGCTCGTCGGTGTCCGGGTCGTCGCCATCCGGCCGGTGCCGGAGGTGGAGAAGGCGCTGGGCACCCCTACCAGGGAAAAGATCCAGACTGAGGCCGACCGCGCCACCTACAGCCGCCGCGCGCTGGCGGTCGAGCAGGAGCGCCGGATCGGCGAGAACGAGCTGCAGAGCAAAATCGAGCTGGCCCGCCGCGGGGAACAGCTCGTCGTCCAGGAAGGCGCCAACGAGCAACGCCGGATGACCGAGCAGGCGGCGGCGGCGCGGATCAGCGCCACCGCGCAGGCCGAGCGGGCCGAGACCGCGGCCCGCGCCGAGGCCGAGCGGGTGCGGCTGGAGGCCGCCGCCCGTGCCGACGCGGTCCGCCTGGTCGGCGCGGCCGAGGCCGACGCCGAGGCCGCCCGGGTCGGCGCGCTGGCCGGCATGGACACGGCGACGCTGGTCGCCCTCGCCGTGCGCGACCTGGCCGACCACCTGCCGGACATCGGTGCCCTCACCATCACGCCGGACGTCCTCACCGAGGCGTTCGCCCGCTTCGCCCGGCCCGGCCTGACGGCCGCCGTCCCGGCCGGCGGCGAGCGGTGAGCCTCGCCCCGCGCGCGGTGATCGTCCACCGGCGCACCGAGTACACCGAGCTGCTGGAGCACCACGGCACCCGTGGCCAGGCGGAGTTCTTCCTGCGGTCGCGGGGCCGGGACATCGCCGAGGTGGAGGCCCGGCACGCCGCCCAGACGGCGGCGCGGCGCCAGGTGGCCGCCGCGGTGCCGCCGAGCTGGCGGCGCGGCGAGGTGGAGCGCGCCGACCTCGACCGCTTCCTGTTCGACCCCGAGGATGTGATCATCTGTGTCGGCCAGGACGGCCTCGTCGCCAACGTCGCCAAGTACGTCGACGACCAGCCCGTCGTGGGCATCGACGCCGATCCCTCGCGCAACCCCGGCGTGCTCGTCCGGCACCAGCCGGGCGAGACCGGGCGCCTGCTGGCCGTCGCCGAAGCGCTCCGGCGCGCGGGCGGCGCGGGCGGCGCGGGCGGCGCCGGCGGCCCGTTGCGCCACCTCACCATGGTCGAGGCACGCTCCGACGACGGACAGGTCGTGCGTGCCCTGAACGAGGTCTACATCGGGGACCCCGGCCACCAGACGGCCCGTTACCTCCTGCGCGCGCCCGGGTACGACGGAGTCACGACAGAGCGGCAGGCATCGTCCGGCCTGATCGTCAGCACCGGCACGGGCAGCACCGGGTGGTGCCGGTCCGTCTGGCGCGAGCGGCACAGTGCCCTGGACCTGCCGGCCGGCGAGGCGCCCGCCCTGATCTGGTTCACCCGTGAGGCGTGGCCGTCCCCGACCACGGGGACGGCCTGCACCGAGGGGCTCCTTGTCGGAGCGGTCCGGCTCGAGTTGCTGGTCGAATCCGAGCGCCTGGTCGTCTTCGGTGACGGCATCGAGACCGACTCGGTGGCTCTCACCTGGGGCCAACGCCTCACGATCGGCATGGCGGACCGGCGGCTGAACCTCATCTGACGCACGGTCCCTGACCTGCGGTCTGACGTGCGGTCAGTGCCCGAAGCGCTCGATCGCCTTGCTGACCCGGGAGTTCGCCTGCGCGAAGCTGACCTTCCCGTCCACATACGCGGCGAGCGCGGCGCGGCGGACCCGCTCCGCACGCGGATCGCTCAGCGGGGTGTTCAGCAGGTTGGTCGTGGCGGTGGCCACGGCGATCACCTCCCGGTACCAGGGGAACAGGTGGAGTACTACGGGCGAATCCAAAGGAACGGACTGGGCCGAGCGGGCTGGGCTGTTGAGTGGACTGAGCAGTAGAGCGGGTTGAACTGTTGAGCGGACTGGGCTGTAGCGCAAGCTGAGCTGAGCGGACCGAGCGGAGCAGTTGGAGCGGGCTCGACGCGACCGTCGGTGCTGGTCGGAAACGCGGTGTGCGATGGACAGGCGGCCCGGTCACGGAGCCGGCGTGGGGTGACCGCCCGGCAGATCGTGCCGGGTCAGGCCGGGGCGGGTACCCGCTCGATGGCAATCACGACGTCGCTCCTCCGTGACGGGACGGGCACCGTGCGCCCGCGCTCGGCCTCAGCGGGCATCGCACGATCGACACGACCGTGACGTTGGAACAACGCGGCCCGCACGAACATCTACAGAGTGCGCGACGTGAGCCGGTTACGCAAGAGCCGAAGAACGGCTGGTCAGCGGCTTGACACCCGCCGGCTGTCCGGATCCGCCGGTCAGCGGCGGGCGCGCGGGCGGTCGAACTCGCCGTCGTGGACCCCGGCGAGGAACGCCTCCCACTCCGCGCTGCTGAAGGCCAGAACCGGGCCGAGCGGGTCGGCGGAGTCGCGGACCGCCACACCGCCGTCGACGTCGGCCACCTCGACGCACATGCCGCCCTCCCCGCCGCTGTGACTGCTCTTGCGCCACGGGAGCGCGGCCGGGTCGGTGACCGCCGGTTTCCTGGATGTCCTCATCGAAGCTCCTCCGAAACAGCGGAAATCAACGCCACGGAGTCCGCCGGGCCAAGAGCGGACGCCATCAGGTGATCCAACCTGACTCTATAGCGGCGAATTTCTGACGGACGTTCCAGGTAGAGGCTTCCGGCGCCTTTTTCTATGTAGACCACATCGTGATCCGTCTCGTCCGCGAATCCCAGAACGGAGAATGTGCTGCCCATACCGGCATGTGCCCCGGCTGCGAAGGGAAGCACCTGAACGGTGACATTCGGTAGTTCGGACGTCTTCGCGACCCACTCGAGCTGGGCGCGCATCGCCGCCGCGCCGCCGACCGGGCGGCGTAGGACCGCCTCGTCGAGGATCACCCAGAGTCGGGGCGGGCTGCCGCCGCGCAGCCGCGACTGCCGGTCGAGCCGCAGCGCTACCCGGCGCTCGATCTCGTCGTCGGGCGCCTCCGGGTTGCTCGCGCGCATCACCGCCCGCGCGTAGTCCGCGGTCTGCAGCAGGCCGTGGACGAGCTGCGGCTCGTACACGCTGATCGAGGAAGCGTCGGCCTCGAGGCCGATGTAGACCTCGAACCAGGCCGGGACCACGTCCTGGTAGGCCTGCCACCAACCGTGCCGCCGCGACTCGCGGGCCAGGCCGAGCAGCGCCTCGCGGTGGTCGGCGTCAGTCACCCCGTACAGCCGGAGCAGGTCCGCCACATCCCTCGTGCGCACCGGGATCCGCCCGTTCTCCAACCTGCTCACCTTCGACGCCGAGCAGCGCAGCACCTCGCGGACCTGCTCGACGTCCACACCCGCGGCCTCGCGCAGGCGGCGGAGCTCGGCGCCGAGCCGCCGGCGCCGCACCGTGGGACCGCTGTTCCTCGCCGTCACCCGTCCTCCCGGTCACCGGAACCGTTGTGGAGCATTCCGTTACGCATCCACAATCTGATCACATAGATAGTGCGCAATCTGTAGTGAAACCAACACACAAGGGCTTGCATATGCGTGGTGCAAGCTCCATGCTGCAGAAGCGGTGCTCACCTTGAGTGGCGAAATCGAGCCCCTGGGTGAGATGTTGTCGACGATGGGGCCTACCGGGGGAGCGTCGGTGCTGGTCGGGACGGGATGGATGGCCGTGAGCCGGTGCCGCCCGCCCTGCCACGGCGGGTCGGCCGCCCACATCAGGTTGGGCTGCGCCATCGGGTCGGCCTGCCACGTCGGCATGGTCCCTCCGTCGATCCGTGCGGTCGGCCCGGTGACCGTGCCCGCCGCCCGTCAGGCCGCTGCCCGCCGTGCCGCCCGTCAGGCTGCCGTGCGCCGTGCCGCCCGTCGGCCGGCGATGGTCTCGGCCATGCCGTGTCCGGTGACAGCCCCAGCCGCCGGCCGGTTCGTGACCGACATCCATCCGGAGCGCCTTCGCGGGGGCGGGTGCCGCGCCCGCGCGGCCGCCCCGCCAGAACTGGGAACTGGAGTCCCGATGAATCGTTACTCACGCAGCAGGGGTCATTGCGGCAGGCGCGTCCGGCCGGCCACGATGCGGTTGGGGGAGGCTGACGACCCCGACTCCTCCTCGATGTTCGGCGTGATCCTCTTCGCGGCCGGTCCGCGTCGGGCGCGCCGGATCGTCCTCGCCTTCGACTCCGCGTCCGACGCCGATGCGTACGCGGTCGAGAACCATTATGTCGACTACCTGGTTGCGCCGCTGTCCTTCCTGTCGCCGGCGGGTATCCGCCGGGTCCGGTGAAGCGCGGCGAGACCCACCAGCTGGCGAGACCCACCGACCGGCGAGACCTTCCGACCGGCGAGACAACCCGACCGCCGAGAAGACCCGGCCGGCCGGTGAGAAGAGAGGCGGGACGACGATGACCCGGCGATTTCTTGTGTTCGACGGCGACGGTGAGCTCGTGGGCACGTTCGCGGAGTGGGAGGACGCGCATTCCTGGGCGCACCTACGATCAGCCGAACCCGCGAATACCGGCCCCGTACAGGTGGAGGACCGCGCCGAGCGCCGCACCTGGACGGTGAGCGGCGAGCAGTGCCGGCTCACCGTCTGGCGGCGCCAGGTCGAGTACGGCTACTGCGCACCGCCGCCGCCGGTGCCGCTCCCCGTCCCGTCCGCCTTCGTCGTTCCGTCGGCGCCGCCGCCGGGAACGGTGAGCCCGCGCCCGCGGAACAGGCTCCGCCGCCAGGTCAAAGCCTCCTGAGCGCAGGCTGTCAGAGCCGGGCCGCAACCGCCGCAACCGCCTCGGCCGGCTCAGCCGGAGGCCGCCGGGTCGTCGCCTCCCAGCCCGCGGTGGATCGCCTGCTCCACCGGAGAGCGGGGGAGATCCGTGTCGCAGAGGAGCGGCGGGCCGTCGGGCTCGAGCGGCGGCTGGGCGAGGAACCGGGGAGTCGACCCCCAGTGCACCTGCGCGGCGTGGATCAGGAACGGGTGGCAGAGGTAGACGTCCCCGGCCTGCCCGGTGGCCAGCGCGGTCGGACGGTCCGCGGCGTCGAGCCGGCCGGCCGCGTCCATCGTCCGGCACAGGCTCAGGACGTCCGTCCCGCGCCCACCGAGCGGCTCGAGGAACCGCGGGACGTCCAGATGCGAACCGACCTTGATCCTGGTCGGGGCATCGGCCGGGCCGACGTCGGAGAACAGGAAGAGCATCAGCAGGGCACGGCCGCGTGAGGCCACATTGAGCCATGGCCAGGGCGCTGTCGCCGCGGCCTGCGCCGGGTCGTCCGCGGCGTAGCTGCCATCCATGTGCCAGCCTGTGTCGCCCGGGTCGTCGGGGTGCGGGAAACGAATCGGGAAAGTGCCCAGCCCGACCCGGGGCAGCCAGCGCCCGGGGCCTACGAGCTGGTCGAACGCGGCACTCAGCCGCGGCGAGGACGCGGCGGCGCGGAACGGCTCGTCGGCGCGCCCGCCCACGCGGACGACAGGGTGCGTCCAGGTCGCGCTGTCCGCGGGATCGGCGTCGATCGTCTCCCAGAGAATCGCCCGGCCCGCGTCGGCGACCGCGCGGCTGAACGCCCCAGCCACCCGCACGAATCCGTCCGCGACGAACCTCTCGATCTCCTCGCCGGTAAGCATGGGACGGGACGACTCGGCCGTGAATCCGGACGTCATGGGCCGCGACCACCTCCGGTGAACGAGTCTGCCCGCGACCGGCAGCCGCCCGCCACGCATTTTTCGCCGCTCACCTCGGCGCGTCCGCGCTGGGCGGCGGCCTGCGACGGCGGGGTGTCGTGGTGCGGGATTAGCCTTGGACCGTGCCGGAGTCCGTGAACTTTGACCGTATGGCGGACCGCTACGACGAGACGCGGGGCGGGGCGGAACGTGGCCGGACCGTCGCCGCCGCGCTCGCTCCGCACCTGCTCGGCGAGACGCCCCCGGAACGCGCGCGGCTGCTGGAGATCGGCGTCGGTACCGGTCTCGTCTCCGCCGCCTTCGTCGAACTCGGCTGGTCCGTGGCCGGAGTGGATCTCTCCGAGCGGATGCTCGCCCGCGCCGCGGGACGGCTGCCCGGCCGGATCCTGCGCGCTGACGCGACAGCGATCCCACTCCGCTCAGGCACCGTGGACGCCTGTGCCGCGGTGCACGTGCTGCACCTCGTCGGCGATCAGCCCGCAGTGCTGGCCGAGGTCGTCCGGGTGCTGCGCCCGGGCGGCCGGTTCGGTTTCGTCGGGGCCGGGGCGCCCGACGGATCGGACATCTCCGAGATCATCCAAGCAATGCAGGCCACGCTTGCCGACGGCGCGTCCCGTCGCGACGCGCCCGACACCGTCACCCGGCTCGCCGAGCAGGCCGGCCTGCGCCTGGTCGCCGACCTCACCCTCACCGGCGCGGGACGTCCCTCGACCCCGCTGGAAGCCGCCCGGCAGATCGAGCTCCGGACATGGTCGACCTTCTGGGACGTCCCCGCGTCGAAATGGTCCACGATCGTCGAACCCGCGCTGGACGCTCTTCGCGGTCTCCCGAACCCGGCCGAGGCCCGGCCAGCCAGAATCCGTACGCCTTGCCTGATCTTCGAGAGCCAGTCTCCCGGGACGCCGGCTCGCGCAAGATAAGTCAATTACCCTGGGCCGCGTTTCATCATTGATCGGCGGGTCGGGTAAAGGTCACGTGGGTGATGCCGCTGGGGGTCGTCGTGGATTCGACGGTGAAGCGCTTCTCCATCTCCTCGAGGCCCTCCCACAGCCGCACCCCGCGGCCGAGGAGGATCGGGACGACGGCCACGTGCAGGTGGTCGATCAGATCCGCTGCCAGGAAGTCGCGGACCATGGTCGGCCCGCCACCGATCCGGACGTCGAGGCCGCCGGCGGCCTCCCGTGCCTGGCGGAGTGCCTCCTGCGGGGTGGCGTCGATGAAGTGGAACGTCGTGCCCCCTTTCATCACCAACGGCGGGCGGGGGTGGTGGGTCAGGACGAAGACCGGCGTGTGGAACGGGGGATCCTCGCCCCACCACCCCGTCCATTCGTGGTCCTCCCAGGGGCCGCGCTGCGGCCCGAACTTGTTCCGCCCCATGATCTCGGCGCCGATGCCCGGCTCCCATGCTCCGGCAAGCGCGTCGTCCACCCCGGTGTCTCCGCCGTCCTCGCCGTGCATCGCGCGGAACGACCTGGTGTGGAAGAACCAGTCGTGCAACCGCCCCTCGGCGTGACCGAACGGCCTTTCGAGGCTCTGCCCCTCGCCGGTGCCATAACCGTCGAGAGAGACGGAGAAGTTGTGGACTCGTACACGAGACACGGGCCGACCTCCTGCTCTCGTAAAATGCGCGGTCGCGACGACGCGACGGTCGTCAGCGCGGCGTTCGGATGGCTGATCAGTGGGTGGCCGAGCCGGCCGCGGGTACCCATGGGCCGACACCACTGACGCGCTCCACGGCGTAGCGCACGATGAATCCCGGGCCCCGCGGCGCCGGGAACTCGGCGTCCGGCGAGATGTAGACCTTCGCCAGGCGGTTGAGCAGGTCCCAGGTGTCATCGCTCGGCGTGACCGTCGCCCGTGCCCGTACCACGGCGTACTGGTTCAGGAAGGCGCCCGGCACCCGCGGGGCGTCGAAGGACAACACGACCCGCGGGTCACGCTCGATGTTGCGTAGCTTCACCTGTTTCGACATGTGCCCGGTGACGATCGCGTCGCCGTCCAGGCCGATCCAGATGACCGTCACCTGCGGGCTGCCGTCGGCGTTGATGGTGGTCAGGTGGGCCATCGGGCCGGACTCGATGAGGTCCCTCAGTTCCTGCGGCAGAATGCTCACGGGTCGATTTCCTCTCTTGCGCACCGGCGTCGGGCGCCGTGCCGGCGGCCGTCCAACCTATCCCGTCCGTTCAGCGGCCCAGGCTGTCTGGGCTGGTCGTCCGCGCCGTTTGTGGTCGTCCTGTTCGAGCCTGCCCGCTCGCGGCCTGCCATACCAGTGGCCGCCTGTGGCATTATTGATCAATCTGCGAATAATGCTGTCATGGCTGACATCACGCGCCGCTCAATCACCGTGGGCCACCTGCGCATGCACATCGCCGAGGCCGGTTCCGGGCCGCTGGTCATTCTTTTACACGGCTTTCCCGAGTCGTCGTACTCGTGGCGGCACCAGCTCACCGCGCTCGCCGACGCGGGCTTCCACGCCGTCGCCCCGGACCAACGCGGCTACGGGCGTACGGGTGGTCCGGCCGATGTCTCGGCGTACACGATCTGTTCAGTGTGCCGAGTGGTGATCGTCTATGCGCTGCAGGAGGCGGACCAGCTCCGCGCGTTCGGCCGGGGTGAGCGGGGCGAGCAGTTCGTCCTGGGTCTCGTCGACGAGCTGGTCCAGAGTGTGCAGCCAGGACCGTCCGGCCGGGGTCAGAGTGACGATGTTGCGGCGTCGGTCGGCGGGGTCGGGGGCGCGTTGCACGTACGCCGTCTCGGTCAGGCCGCTCAGCACGGCCACCATGTCACTGCGGTGGATGCCGGTGCGCTCGCTGAGCGCGGCCTGACTTGCCGGGCCGCTGTCGCGGAGCGTGACCAGCGTCGCGTACTGCCACCGCGTCGCCCCCGCCGCAGCGAGACGGGCGTTCGAGATCCGTTCCGCGTGCACCGTGCCGCGGCCGAGGAGCCGGCTGGCCAGTGACCGCAGGCGCGCGGGGACGGCGGACGGGTTGGTCGGCCCGTGGCGGTCGCGTTCCGGCATGGACCGCATCCTAGGGGCTTGCGTTAGTGACACCAACGACCTAACGTTAGTGTTACTAACGTTAGGGAGACTAACGATGAAGATCGAACCCTTCCGCGTCGCCGTACCGCAGGCCGACCTCGACGACCTGCACGCACGCCTCGACCGCACCCGCTGGCCCGACGAACTACCGGGCGTCGGAGACGAGTTCGGCGTGCCGCTGACCAGAGTCAGGGAACTGGCCGACCACTGGCGCCACCGTTACGACTGGCGTGCGGCGGAAGCCGAGCTGAACAGTCATCCGCAGTTCGTCACCGAGATCGACGGCCAGCGGATCCACTTCCTCCACGTGCGCAGCCCGCGGCCGGACGCGCTCCCACTGGTGCTGACCCACGGCTGGCCGGGGTCCATCGTGGAGTTTCTCGATGTGATCGGGCCGCTTTCGGCGGACTTCCACCTGGTCGTCCCGTCGATTCCGGGGTGGGGCTTCTCCGGCCCGACGCGCGAGCGCGGCTGGGACGTCGATCGGGTGGCACGTGCCTGGGCGGAGCTGATGCGCGGCCTGGGATACCACCGTTACGGCGCGCAGGGCGGTGACTGGGGGGCGTCGGTGTCCCGGGCCCTGTCACAGCACGACGCCGACCACGTCGTCGGAATACACCTCAACTATCTTCCGACACCGCGGCTGCCGGGCGACCCGGACCGCACCCGGCTGACACCGGGGGACCAGGAGCGGCTCGCCCAGACCGAGGCCTACCTGCGCGACCAGCCGGCGGTTCGGCTGGTCAACGGCACCCGGCCGCAGACCCCGGCGTACGCCCTCAACGACTCGCCGGTCGGGCTGCTCGCCTGGCTGCTCGACCCGATGACGATGTGGGCGGCCCGGGACTTCCCGATCAGTCCCGACCGGGTGCTCACGAACGTGACGCTGTTCTGGTTGACCGGCACCGCCGGGACGGCGCCGCGCCTGCACCGGGAGACCGGCGGCCCGCGGTCGTGGCGGACCGTCCAACCGGTGGGCGTCCTCGTCCTGCCCGAGGACATCACCCGCCCGATCCGGCCGTATGCCGAGCGGCGGATGCCGATCGCCCGGTGGACGGAGGCCGACCGTGGCGGTCACTTCGCGGGACTTGAGGTGCCCGAGCTGCTCGCCGCCGACATCCGCGCGTTCTTCCAGGGCCGGTGAGGCCGATAGCATCAGCGGATCGCGCGACCACCAATTGGGGAAGCCGGGGCACCGTGACCGTCATCAAGATCAATGCCATCACCGTCGAGCCCGACAGCGGCGACGAACTGGCCCGTCGTTTCGCCGCGCGTGCCGGCGCCATCGACGACCGTGACGGCTTCGAGGGCTTCGAGTTGCTCAAGCCGACCGACGACCGCACCGTGTGGCTCGTGGTGACCCGCTGGCGTGACGAGGAGTCGTTCCAGGCGTGGGTCAGCTCGCCGGCCTTCGCCCACGGGCACCGCTCGGAGGCGGAACGCGCCGGCGGCGAGGCGCCCAGGCCGGTTGGCGTGCACAGCGAGCTGTGGAGCTACACGATCGCCGGCGGCTCGGCCGGCTGACCGTTTCCGTCTTCGGCTAGGCGGACACTGTTCCCGTCGGTACACGGGGGATGGCCGAAGCCGGATCAAAGCCCGCGAACGCCAGCCCGATGACGAAGCCTGCGACCTCCTCGAGCTGACGTGCGCGGACCAGCGTTCCCAGCGTGGCCGGTACGCCGCCGACGTCCCGGACGAGATCGCTCACGACCCGCAGCGCCGCCTCGTCATCGCCGCAGATCGCCACTGTGGGCGCTGATGTGTCCGCACCGGCGCCGTCGGCCGGCGGTCGTGCCCACTGGGCGGCGGGATAAAGGTGGAACGCCTTCACGACCTGCGCTCCAGGAGCCGCCGCGGCGATCCGGGCCGCGGCCGAGTCGCCCTGCTCGGTGAGCAGGACGCCGACGCCGTGCTCGACCGCGTTCGTCGGGTCGATCAACGGAACCCCCGCCAGCGTTCCCTCGTTCGCGCCCGCGCTGCGCAGGACATCCTCGACACCGGTCCACAGCACGGCCAGCAGTACCGCGTCGCGCTCGGCGACAGCCGCGCGTGGTGCGGCCGCCCGCGCCGTCGCGCCCAGGCGTTCCGCGAGCGCATCCGCCTTGGCGCGCGATCGACCGCCGATCACCACCTCGTGCCCGGCCTGGACCCAGGCCCGCCCCAACCCCTCGGCCAGCGCCCCGGTGCCCAGAATCCCGATCCGCATGGTTCCTCCTCGTGCGTGCTTGTGCGCGTCGACCGCGTTCGACGCGATCGCCTCGGACCGAGACCGTAAGGCGGCCGTTACGCACCAATCGGTGCACGCGAGACCTGCGACGATGGCCGGGATGAGCGATCAGGGACGTCACTGCGAGGACCTGGTGGCAGACTGCCGTATCCGGGCGGTGACCGACCTGTTCATCCACATCTGGGACCCGGTCGTGCTGGTGGCTCTTCGCGCGGGGCCGTGCCGGCGCCGCGAGCTGCGCGTCGCGATCGGCGGTATGAGCGACAAGGTCCTCACCGAATCGCTACGCCGGCTCGGCGCCTACGGTCTGGTGGCCCGCCGTGCGTTCGCGCAGGCCCCGCCGCGGGTCGAATATGCGCTGACTCCACTCGGGCAGAGCCTGGTGGACGGTCCGATGGAAGCGCTCGGAAACTGGATCACCGAGCATGGCGAGGAACTACAGGACGCGCAGGACGGATCGGCGGAGCTCCAGGGGCGTACCGGCGCTGACTGAAACCGGAGCGGCGGATGCGGGTACGCCCCGGGAACCGGGCGTGTCAGCGGCTCGCCGGTTCGGCGAACAGCGCGGCGAATCTGGCCGCGCCTTCCCTCACCAGCCACGTCTCGAAGTCCATCAGCCCCGGGTGCAGTCGCCGCAGTGCGGGAATGTCGGCCTGCCAGCCGTTGAAGGACTTCTCCCGCTCGAGGCCGTCGACGTCGACCCCGAGCTGGACGAGAGTCTCCCGGGGGAGYGGATCCAGCTGAAGGTCGCGCCCGGTCGCGCGGCTGATCGCGGTGATCAGGTGTTCGCGGGTCAACTCATCGCCAGCCAGCTCCAGCGCCGCACCCACATAGCGGGCCGGATCCGCGAAGGCGAGGGCGGCGAACGCTCCGATGTCGGTGACGGCGATGAGCTGAACCGTCACCCCCGTCGGGATCATCCGGACCAGCGAGGCCTGGCCGGTGACGCCGAAGACCGGGTCGGTGTGGTTCTCCGCGAACATGACGGGACGCAGCACGGTGGCGGGAAGGCCGAGCTCCCGGATGTGGCGCTCGATCCGCGCCTTCGAGGCCGCGGGGCCGTCCGGGTTTCGATCGGTACCGGCCGCGGAGGTGTAGACGAGGTGCCGGACCCCGGCGTCCCTGGCCGCGTCGGCGACGTTGACGCCGTACCTTTCTTCGCCCTCGACGAAATGGGGGGCGTGGCTTGCCGGCTGAACACTGAACACCCCGTACACGCCCTCGGTGGCGGCGGCCAGCGTGTCCCGGTTGTCCAGGTCGCCGGTCACCAGTTCGGCACCGTCGAGGGCGAGCCGCCGCGCCGCCGGCCCGGCGGGGTCGCGAACCAGCGCACGCACCCGCCATCCGTCGGCCAGAAGACGTCGCGCGGTGGCCCCGCCCTGCTGGCCGGTGGCCCCGGTGACGAGGATGGTCCGATCGGGCGTCGGCATGCGGAGCCCCTTCTGTTAGGTTCAGGTCATCTTCCGGAGCGGTGCTCCGAAACATACGGAGCGGTGCTCCGCATGTCAATGATGGAGGAGCCGGTTGGCCGACTCGCCGCGCGCGGACGCTCGCCGCAACTACGAACTGATCCTTGACGTCGCCCGGGACGTGTTCGCCGAGCACGGCATCGACGCCTCGCTACGGGACATCGCGCGCCGCGCCGGTGTCGGCATCGGCACGCTCTACCGCCACTTCCCGACCCGCGAGGCGTTGCTGGAGGCGTTGCTGGGCCGCGGCTTCGACGGGCTGCGCGCGCGGGCCGAGAGCCTGCTCGCCGCGCCGCGTCCCCGTGACGCGCTGCTCACATGGCTGGGGGAGGTCACCGCCGGCTCCGCCGTCTACCAGGGCCTGCCCGCCTCGATCCTGGCGGCCCTCGAGGATGAGAGCTCGGCGTTGCACGGCTCGTGCGCGGCCATGCGTGCCGCCGGCGCCGGGCTGCTCGAACGTGCGGCGCGGACCGGGGCCGTGCGCGGCGACATCACCATCGACGACCTGCTCGCGCTCGTCGCCGCGATCGCGTGGGCGAGCGAGCAGTCGTCCGACCCGTCGGGCCGGGCGGAGCGACTGTTCTCAATGATGATCCGCGGGCTGGCCGGAGCGCAGGATCCACAGCTGGCACCGACATCGGCTTCTGATCGCGACGGCCACGGCCACGGCCAGCCGTCTCCTGAGGTGACGGCGCCGTGACATTCAACGCCCATACGCCCAACGCCCCTACGCCAGACGAATCGCCTTCAGCCGGGCCACAACCGGTTCAAGGCTTCGCGCGCGGTCGCGACGAGGGCCGTCGTATCGACCTGCCGAACTGGTCGATGCTCGTCAAGGTCGCCGCTGGCGACACCCTCGGCCGGCTCACCGTGCTGGAGGGGCGGATGGGCCCGCGGCAGCCCGGACCGCTCCCGCACGTTCACGAGGGCCACGACGAGACATTCGTGCTCGTCGAGGGGCGGCTGCGGTTCCGCGTCGGGAACGGGTTCCACACCGCCGTCGCGGGCGAGACGGTGTTCGCCGGTCGACGGCTGGCACACGGCTTCGGGAATCCCTTCGACGAGCCGGCGCGCTATATCGCCATCCTCACGCCCAGTGGTTACGAGGACTATTTCGACGAGGTCGCGGAGCACGCCGCCAGGACGGGTTCGCTGCCCGGCGAGGCGCTTACCCGGGAACTGATGGCGCGTCACCGGACGGTCCTCGCGCCGCCTCTGCCAGACCCCGGAGCCGCCCCGCCGCCCGAGGTGGACGCCGGATCGTGAGTGGCCGGGTCAGTCCATGCCGCGTTTGCCCGGGGTCCAGAACGGCTGGACGATGACCTGGCGGCGCTCCCAGCCCCGCTCACTCACCAGGTGGCGGCGGACGGCCTGGCAGGTCCGGGCCTCCCCGGCGACGTAGGCGACGGGCCGGCCCGTGCGGCCATCGGACCCGGACCCGGACCCGATGTCGATGCTGGTGCTGGTGCTGGTGACGGGGTCCCGCGGATCGGGCAGGTCGAGGTCGGCGAGCGCCGCCGGCAGCAGCGGGGAGCCGGCGGCCGGGGCGCCGTGGCGGTAACTCCAGGCGAGGTCCCCGGCCCGGGGCAAGAGCAGCGCGTCCGCCGGGCCGTCGCACTCGAACACACCGCGGACCTGGGCGGAAGCAGGCAGGCCGCGCAGGATCGCGCCGAAGGGAACCGCCGCGGTGTCGTCACCGACGAACAGGTGGAAGCTCGCGTCGGACCGCGCGACGAGGCGTCCGTCCGGCTTCGTGATGATCGCTTCGTCTCCCGGCGCGACGCCGCGGGCCCACGCCGCGCCGGGGGAGTCGCCGCCGTGGTCGTACACGGCCAACGTCAGCCGTCCGGCGGGGTGGTACTCCCAGACCGAGTAGCTGCGCTTGATGTCGCGGGGCCCCTGCCGCCAGCTGTTCAGTCGGGTCGGGTCCTGGGGGAACAGGGTCACGTTCTGGCCCGGCGTCCAGGTGAGACCGGCGAGCGCGGGGCCGGCCAGCACGATCCGGCGGGTGCGCCGGGCCAGCGCGTCGACGCTGTCGACCCGCGCGCGCAGCAACACCCGGTCCAGCAGCGCGAGTGGTCCCCGCCGGGGATGGGCCGGGGAGTCGGTCGGGGAGTCATCGGTCACGAGGGCGAGCGTAGGCAGCAAACGATCAGTACTCAAATGAAACTTACTCAATGGCAAGATGCATCGCATGCAATCCGTGGCCTCGCTGGACCTCAACCTGCTGGTGGCCCTCGACGCCCTGCTCGAGGAGCGGAGCGTCAGCGGCGCCGCGCGGCGGCTGCTGCTGACCGAGTCCGCGGTCAGCCGCGCGCTGGGGCGCATACGGCGGGCGATGGACGACCCGGTCCTCGTGCGCGCCGGCCATCGGATGGTGCCCACCCCGCGGGCGCTGGCCGTCCAGGTCGAGGTGCATGCCCTGGTGGAACGGGCCCACGCGGTGTTCACCCCGGTTCGGGAACCCGTCCTGGTCACCCTGACCAGGACGTTCACCATCCTGGCCAGCGACGCGCTGACCACCGCGATCGGCGTCGATCTGCTCGACCGGCTGACCCGGGACGCCCCGGGCGCGCGGGTGCGGTTCCTCCCCGAGCCGTCCGCGACCGACGACCCCCTCCGCGACGGGACCGCCGACCTGGAGATCGGTGACATCGACTCGACCTCGCCGGAAATCCACATCGAGGTCCTGGGTGAGGAGCAGGCCCTTGCCGTCGTCCGCGCCGGGCATCCGCTGGCCCGGGGTCGCCTGACGCCGGAACGCCTCGCCGCCGCCCGGCACGTCACGGTGTCCCGCCGGGGACGCTTCGCGGGCCCGCTGGACGAGGCCCTCGCCGCGCGCGGTCTGCGCCGGACGGTCGCGGTCTCAGTTCCGTCCCACTCCGCCGCGCTGCTGCTCGTCGCCGGCAGCGACCTGGTCGGCCTGGTGCCCGCCCGGCTCGGCCGCGGTCTGCTCACCAGCTTCGGCCTGGTGGCTCTCGACATCGGCCTCGACCTGCCCATCCTGACGATCGCGCAGGCGTGGCATCCCCGCAATGAGGCCGACGCGCCGCATCGCTGGCTTCGCGGCCACGTGCGCGACACCATCCGGCACGCGCTCGCGCTCGATCCCCCGTAACAGGCCGCCCGCTAACCTTAGAACCGCAGTCGGTTGATCCGCGGCTTCGCCCGTCGCGCCCTGCTCCCGGCGCCACCACGGATCGGCGCGGTCGTGCGCAGCGCGGAAGAGACCTACGAGGCCCTGGTGGGAGGCATCGGCATCGTCCTGCTCGCCGCGGGCAACGCGCCGCTGCTCCACCGCGCCGGGGTCGTCACCCGTCCGCTCATCGACGCCCCCCGCAGCCAGCTTGCGCTGATCTGGCGCCGCGACGATCGGCGCCAGATCGTCACCGACTTCGTCGACGCCTGCCAGGACGTGATCACGGCGACGAGTGGGACGGAACGGTCCGCGCTTGCCACGGATATCGGAAAGAACGAGTGAGATGTCAGCGTTCGGGCGTGGCCAGGATCTTGCCGCGGCAGGCCGCGGCGGCCGGCGCCAGCCGGGACGTCGAACTGCTCGCCGGCCACACCCGCGACGAACAGCGGCTGTTCACGGTCTTCACCGGCCTGCTCGGCCAGGTGACACCCGAAGAGGTCCAGACCGCGGCTTCTCGGCGATCGCCCCGCCGCAATTCGACCTGCCCACCCTGACGATCGCGCAGGCGTGGCATCCCCGCTACGAGGCCGACGGGCCGCATCGGTGGCTTCGCGGCCGCGCGCGCGACACCATCCGGCAGGCGCTCGCGCTCGACCCCCCGTAGCAGGGCCGCCGCAGATACCGTGACGCGCACGCGGGTTCCGCCTTCGACGGCCTACTGCGAGATCCACTCTTCGTAGCGGCCCTCGGCGGTGAAGCCCAGCGACTCGTAGAGACTCCGGGCCATGCGCGTGGACTGCAAGGTCGCGGTCCGCGCGCCATCCTGTTCGGCGACGGCGAGTATGTGCCGCAGCAACGTGGTCGCCAGGCCGCGCCGTCGCCAGGCCGGCACCGTGCCGACAGCGTAGATCCCGCAGTCGGTGCCGTGTAGGAAGCTCCAGGCGCTGGCGACAGCGAAGTCATCCCGCACCAGCACCCAGGCCGTCAGGCCCGGGACGCTCTCCGGCTCGCCCAGTTCGGCAACCGGGACCGGCTCGTCACCGGCCCGGGTGGCGGCGGCGAGCGAGGCCCGCATGACGCTGTCGTGCCGGCCCAGCCCGGGCCGGAGATCCGCCCGCATGACGAGCGTCGTCGTGTCGCGTTGGAATCCGTCGAGCGTGCGCGGGTGGTCGGGCGCGTTCAGGTCCGTCGTCCGGCTGGGCATCCACAACGCCCAGGTGGCGACGCCAGCCTCCCTGTACATGCCGCGTAGCCCGGAGATGACGGAAGCCGTGGGAACGCTGGCATCGCCGGTCGACACGATCGCGTTGTTCAGCGGCGCCCACGCGGGGAACATGGCGGCGGCTACTTCTGACGACCGGATCAGTCGAGCTCCGGACGACGTCCGTGCCAGCGCTTCCCAGCTCGCGAGCAGGGTCTCCTGACCCGGTAGCCCTACGTCTGTGTTCGGCACGTGCCCGTTCTCCCTCGGATTCCATGCGTGGCAGGTCCTTGCGCGGACGTCGAGGCCGCACCCACCGCCGGTGTCGACTATGCCTGCGCCGCACCCGTCCGGCGCGGTTCGGCGGGTCTGTTCCGCGGACCGTAACGATTGGCGGCGCCCCATGGTCTGGGCGCCGCCTGAACCACCTTGCCTCCCGGCGGTCCTGGGTCCTGTCGCGACGGCCGCTGCCGACGTCGGCCCCCGCGCTCCAAGGTCAGCGCAGTGTTAGAAACCAGCGGGCCACCGCAGCCGTGCCGAGCAGCTCGGATCCCTCATGGACGAAGCCGCTGTAGTCGCGGTCGACGCCCACGTTCACGATGGGGACCTGAATTCCTCGTGCGGCGAAACGGTCGCGACAGTGCGTGGAATTGGCGTTGGCGGCTGTTCGTCGCCGGGGCTGAGATACAGCCGTGTGGGAGCGGTCGGAGTCCAGTCCGAACAGATGCTGTCGAGTTCCGCCAGCGCGGTCGCGAACGCGCCGGTGGGATGGGCCAGCATGGCGAAGCCCTGCGGTGTCAGCAGCTCGGACAGGGTGTCGGGCAGGTCGTTGAGAACCTCAATTCCTGGGTGCGTGCCGTCGAACAGTTCGGAGACGTCGACGTAGCGGGGTTGGAAGATCTCGTTCGGCRCATCATAGATGTGGTGAAGCCGGTTGAACGCGACAAGCAGGTACGTCATGTAGACAACGGTGAACTTCGGGTGCAGTTCCCCGTTGAGCGCGGCGGGGATCTCCGCATTCTGGAAGGCGTAGGCGCCGCTGATCGGCGCGAGGCCGCCCAGCTGGAACCATGGGTCCGCACCGCCCTGCAGGGCCCGGCCCAGTCCCAGCGCAGCGGACGCGCCCTGCGAGAAGCCGGTGGCCAGCACGTCACGTCGGAGCTGCCTGCCCCTGTCGGCCAGGAAGGCACGGGCGGCCCGCAGCAGGTCGAGGGAGGCCGTGGTCTCTGACGGGACATCCATCCACGGGTGCGGTCCCGGCCCTTCGCCGAGACCGAGGTAGTCGGGGGCCACCGCGGCGAAACCGGCGGACGCGAAGGTCACAGGTGGGGCGGTGAGAAATCCGTCGGACGACGTGGAGGGCGCGTCGTCCCTGAACATCTGCGTGCCGTGCGCGAAGGAAACCGGCTGTAGCCATTTCCGGTCATTCAGGGGACGGCCAGCAGGCCACTCGCCGTGGTCGGCGCCCCGACGGGGTCGACCGTCCGATACACCAGTTGATAGGTGCTGACCCCGTACCGGTCGGTGCCCGCATCGAAACTCTCCTCGCGAAGAAAGGCATCGACGTCGGCCCGATCAGTCAGCGTGGCGAGGGGCGCCCACGACACCAGCTCGCCACGCCACCCGGCGCCGCGTCCGGATTCGTCACCGTGGTCTGGTGTACTGATGTAATCGTGCCGGTCGGCGGCGAGTGCCGGGGCCACGGAGGTCCCAGCAACCATGAGCGCGGCGGTCATTATTCCGGACACGGCCAAGAAGCCAGCCCTCGGACGGTTCGACCACCGGAACTGCGCATGTCGACTGTTGTTAGACGTCACGGTGCATGAAGTTAGGCGTCGTCGACTCTTTGCGACCGCCGGTCTCCTGGTGTCTTAGCGGTGGGGTTGAAGGAACCTTCTCGGTGGGGTTTCCTCCACTGCAGCACGGGCAGTGCAGGTATCAGCCACCGGGCTGACGCGGGCGGCCCTCGTGCTGCCTCTGCCGGACTCTGGAGCGGTCCCGCCGCGATAGCCGAGGTGAACGCGGGGTCGGAGTCAGGGCCCGGACCTGTGAAGGTGGGCGTGTGAAAACCATCGGGATTCTGCTGTTCGACGGCTTTGAGGAACTCGACGCGGTCGGGCCGTGGGAAGTGCTCTCGTTCTGGGCCCGCCGGTTTCCTGACGACGGCTGGCGGGTCACCGCGCTCTCCCGAGACGGCACGCCGGTCAGGGCCGCCAAGGGACTCGTCGTCCACCCCGAGTACTCGTACGAGACGTCTCCGCCGCTCGACGTGCTGATCTATCCCGGTGGGCGGGGCACCCGCGCCCACCTGGACGACGAGGGGCAGCTCGACTGGGTGCGCCGGCAACGTGCGCAGGTGCCGCTCATGGCCAGCGTGTGTACCGGCTCGCTGGTGTACGCGCGAGCCGGGTTGCTGGCGGGGCGACCGGCGACGACCCACTGGGGATCGCTCGATCTGCTGCGCGAGCTCGACCCGACGCTCACGGCCCGTCCCGACGACCGTTTCGTCGACGACGGCGACATGGTCACTTCGGCAGGTGTCAGCGCGGGCATCGACATGGCACTGCACCTCGTGGTGCGTCTCCAGGACGTCGAGCGCGCACGACAGGTTCGGCGCGGCATCCAGTACGACCCGCGACCGCCGATCTGATCCGGCCCGTCGTGCTGTCGGGCTGGACGTTCACGATGCTGGGGCAGGCAGGGAACGAGAGTCGGTGGATACGCACGCACCGAAGCGGACGAGCTGCTGACCGACGACCCGTTGGCCACCCCGGGCATGCCGGTGCCGCTGTGCGCATATCCGCAGGATTCACCCTGATACCGATCTTGACGTCGAGGTGTAAAGCGGCTAGCCACTCAGCGCGATGAACCGCTTGAGCTTGCCTGTCGAGGCGTGCCGGGGGATCTGCTCGACGACGCTTACGCTGATGTCGGGATTCGTAAGTCCATACGGCCGTAGCGAGAAGGCCAGCGCCGCGGCTACCACGGCGGCGTCGGGTGACCCGACCACGAGCACGTCCGCCCCGCCCGCGGTCTGACGCACCTGATACTCCGAGATCAGCGGGTCGGTACCCAGCACGTACCGGAATGCGCTCGCCGGGACCATTCGCCGCCCGTAGCGGAAGTCGTCGTCACGCCGACCGACGATGTCGGCGACGCGCGGCATCGAACTGCCACATGCGCAGCGGCCGGGCAGCAGCGTGATCTCGTCACCGAGGTCATAGCGAACAAACGGGAATGTGCGCCCCGCGAGCCCGGTCGCGAGCGTGCGTGCCGCCGGCTCATCGGGAGCGACCGAGCGCCCGGCCGCATCGACCCGCTCGAGGATCACCTCGTCCTCGCAGATGTGAAGGCCGTCGCCGTGGCCGCAGCCGACTGCCTGGACGCCGATCTCGGTCGAGCCCCACAGGTTGTGGACGGGGGCGCCCCAGGCGGTGTCGATCGCGTGGCGGTCCTGTGCGCTGAGCGGCTCGGAGTTGGTGCTCACCCGAACCGGCCGGATATCGAGCTCTCCCATGATCGCGGCCCGGGCGAGGCGGCCGATCACCGAGGCGTAGCCCACGAGATGGGTCGGCCGCGCGTCCGCCAGGGCGCGCAGCACCTGATCGAACGGCGCCGCCGCCGGGATCACGACGGTCTGCGTCGACGGCCCGGTCGCGACGTCGAACAACGGCGTGCTGGCGTGTGGCGGCTCGCCGGCCTCCACCACGGCCAGTCGCACCGGGCGGCCGGCCGAGCCGGAAGCGCGCTCGCCACGCGCCTGCCATCGCCAGGCGAGACAGGCGAGCGTGACGAACTGCTCCCAGTCCCATACGTAAACGCCGCGCACACCACTTGAGCCGCCCGAGCTGAATACCTGGAGTCCCGCGGGTGTGTAGGAGAACCAGCCCTGCTGGGCCAACACCCGCTCGGCGCCCGCACGGTCGATATCGGGCGTGGTGACGATCCTGTCCCATTCATTCTGAATATCCTGCTTGACCATGGCTGGCAGCCGTGCGAGGTCGTCGACCGTCGCCGTGGCCGGGTCGATGTCGGCCATCCGGGCCGCGTGGAACGGCGAGCGTTCGCGCGCGAACCCCAGCAACGACCGGAGTCGTTCGGTGCGGTAACGCTCGATTCGCTGGCGCGGCCACGCCAGCCGCGCCACATGGTCCTCGATCGCGGCCTGCACAGCGCTCAGGTGCGCTGCGCGCAGACGCTGGTAGGCCGCCTTGGGGTCCTCCCGGGGCACGCACACAGTGTCGGCCACGGGCCAGCGGTCACGCCAGCCGCGAAGCGGCGGCAGTGAGCCAGCGGCCGACACCGTCAGGGCAATGGTGACGGATCGCCCAGCCCGCCAGCCACAGCCCCAGCACACGGCCCAGGCCCTGGCCTTCGTCCAGGCCGGCCGCTACCCGTCTCGGTCTGTCCGCCGCGGCGGACGTCCTCGCCGAGATGCCGCCAGCGCCGTGATGCCCTGACCGCGAACACGAGCGCGCCGCCGGCTTGCTGGACCTGCCAGCCAACCGGCGGCGTACTGCCGTGACGCGACCGCGATCGGCGACCCGGTACCCGCTTCCGAGTCAGTGGCGACTCTGGGATCCGGATCGGAGTACCTGTCGGGAATCGCGCTAGGCCTTGGCGGTGCCCAGGATCCCGTGCCTGCCGAGGCTGAGCCCGGCGAACGCGACGATCAGCCAGATCGGCCCGACGATGCCCGGGAAGCCGGCGATCGACAGCACCTGACATGAACAGCACCGCGACCGGCGGGATCAGGCTGACCAGACCCAGCCACCGCGACACGAGGCGGTCGCGCAGGCTCAGCCAGGCGACCGCGCCGGCGGCCACGACGACTCCGAGATAGCCGATGAACGGGCCGAAGTCGTTGAGCATGAAGTAGACGAACTGCCCGTCAGTGTTGAAGCCGTTCTCGTTGATCCCGCCCGGCATGTACAGCGCCAGCGCCAACTTCCAGCCGTAGCCCAGGCTCAGCGCCGCGGCGGACGCGGTGAGCCCGTCGGCGACCACCCGGGCGGCCACGGCGCCGCGCGTCGTGGTCAGCGCCTTCGTGCGCCAGGACGCGGCCAGCACCAGCAGGAGCGCGACGGTCGCGTAGCCGAGCGCGCCACCGAGCTGGAGCTGCCCTCGGGAGAGCGCTGAAGACTGGTCCGCATGAACGTTATCGGGCAGTGGATCGAGATACCGGTGGAAGACGGAACCACAATGGCCGTGTACTGCGCTCGGCCGGCCGGCGATTTCTCCCCGGTCGGTGTGATCGTGGCGCACGAGTTGTTCGGTGTGACCCCCGAGATCCGTTCGGTCGTGGACGAGATCGCGGCCGCGGGACACCTGGTGACAGCGCCGGAGTTCTACCATCGGGACGCCGAGGCGGGGCGGTTTCTTTCCCGTGACGACGCCGGGCGCACCGAGGGTTTCGCCCTGCTCCACGACATGACCGGGGCCGGGGCGGTCGCCGATGTGCGGGCCGCCGTCTCGGCGCTCACCGATCGGTACGCGGTCCGCGAGGCCGCGGTGGTTGGTTTCAGCGCCGGTGGGTATCTGGCCTATCTCGCCGCGGCCACGCTGGAGCTGACCCGGGGAATCAGCGGAGAGTTGCTGTTCGTCGTCGGAGAAAAAGATTTTCTGATCGACTCGGATCAGGTCGAAAAGATTTCCTCGGCACTGCGCACCGCCGGGGTCCGGCACGAGGTCGTGGTCTATCCGGAGGTCCAGCACGCCTTCTTCTGGCCCGACACCCCGGCCTTCGACCAGGCGGCCCGGGACGATGCCATGAAAAGAGTCCTCGCGCTGCTCTCCCGGTAGCCGGGAGCCGCGCGAACCCTGAGTCCACTTGTCGGAAAGAGCGAGTGGGACGTCAGTGTTCGGGCATGGCCAGGCCCATCACTGCCCACTGACCCTCGCCGAGCCTGAGGCGGCCGGACCGGGGGGGTGAGCTCGGCGTCAGGGCGTGGCCGTCTCCGCCTGCCACGCGGCCCGCGCCACGTCGACGACGGCGAGCAGGTCCGTCGCGTCGGCGCCGTCGCGTGCCTGTTGCGACATGCCCTGTAGCACGGCGCCCACGTACCGGGCGAGCGCGTCGGCGCGGGTCGCGACGGGCAGCACCCCGGCGGCGATGTCGGCCGCGATCTGCTCGCGCAATGCCGCGGTGTTTGCCTCCCGACGCTCCCGCAGCAGCGCCTCGACGTCGGCCGACGCGGTGCCGCAGTTCACCGCGGCGCTCAGGATGAGACATCCGCGCGGGCGATCGGGCCGGGTGTACTCGATCGCCGCGGCCCGCAGCGCGCGGTGGACCCCGCGGCCCACCGTCTCCTCCGCCGCCAGCGCCCTGTCGAAAAAGGCGCCGTAGGAGCCGGTGTACGTGTCGACCACCTCGCGGAACAGGGCGCGCTTGTCCCCGAAGGCCGCGTACAGGCTCGGCGCGGCGATGCCCATCCGCGCGGTGAGCTCCGCCATGGAGACGGCGTCGAACCCGCGCTGCCAGAACTCGAACATCGCCAGCTCGAGCGCCCGCGCCCGGTCGAACGTGCGGCGTCTGCCGGGGCGGGGGGAGTCTGCCGTCGCCATTGACGCATTCTATAGCGATCGCTAAAGTTCCCTCCGAGATCTTTAATGATCGTTAAAGATCTAACCCGCGACGGAAGAGGGGAACGCGATGGCACGTCTCGACGGCAGGACCGCGCTGGTCACGGGGGCCAGCCGGGGTATCGGGCGGACGATCGCGCAACGCCTGGCGGCCGACGGTGCCCTGGTCGCCGTGCACTACGGCAGGGACGAGGCCGCGGCGAAGGAGACGGTCCTGCGCATCGTCGAGGCGGGCGGCCGGGCCTTCACCGTCAGGGCCGACCTCGAGGCGCCCGACGCCGCGTGCGCCCTCTGGGCGGCTTTCGACGCCGGGCTGGCCGAGATCCACGTGGAGCCCGGGGTGGACATACTGGTCAACAACGCCGGTATCTCGTCCTCCAGCGACCTCGTCGGCACCGACGTGGCGGAGTTCGACCGTGTCTTCGCGGTCAACGTCCGGGCGCCCTTCTTCGTCATCCAGGAAGCGCTGCCGCGGCTGCGTACCGGTGGGCGGATCATCAACATCTCCTCGGGAGTCACCCGGATCGCCGCCCCGGAGATGCTGACGTACGCGATGAGCAAGGGCGCGCTGAACACGCTGAGCCACAGTCTGGCGAAGGGGCTCGGCGCGCGTGGGATCACGGTCAACGCGGTCTCGCCCGGCATCGTCGACGCGGACAGCAATGCGATGTGGCTGCGGAACGATCCCGAGCAGGTCGCGCTGTGGAGCTCGTTCTCCGCCCTCGACCGGATCGGGCAAACCGCCGACATCGCCGACGTGGTGGCGTTCATCGCTTCCGACGATGCCCGCTGGATCACCGGCCAGGTCATCGACGCCACCGGCGGGGCGAAGCTCTGACGCCCACGCCACCCCCGCTCCGGACGGCCGCTCGGGCGCGGGAGCTGGGAACGCGGGATGTCAGGCGTGGGCGCGCAGCGCCCGGGCGTACCACTCCCAGGTGTCGACGATGTCCTCGGGCGCCTGGCTGGGAGCCCAGCCGTTGATGATGCCGACGAGGGTCCAGTAACGGCCGACCCGGCGGTCGGTGAAGGCCTCTATGCGCTCGGCCCTGCGCGCGCGGTCCTCCGCGGGGCCCGGGCTGAGGGCGTCGAGGCGCTCGATCACAGCCAGGGCGTCAGCGGAAGCGGGGTCGACCCCGGCCCGGGCGGCGGGTCCGGCGAGTTCGCCGACAGCCTTGCCGACCTCGAACTGCGCCACATCCGGCTCCGGCCCTTCGGCGCGGGCGCGCTCGGCCATCCGGCGGCTGGTGGCGACGAAGTCGGGGTCGCGCAGCAGCTCGGCGATCTCCACCCAGGCCGCGACCTGTTCCGGGGTCGGGTCCTCGGGGAGCTCGGGCGCGCCCATGGCCAGCCTGTCGGCGACAGTGCTGGGGTTGTCGCCGAAGACGGCGTCGAGATAGTCGTCGACGATCCGGCGGCGTTGCTCGGCTGTCAGCTTCGTCAGGTCGGTCATCCGTCGCAGCTCCTCGGGGTCGGTGGATCCGATGAAGGCGCGCAGCACCGCGCGCTGCAGCCGCAGCACGCGGATCTGGGCGTCGAGGGCGCGTACGTGCTCGGCGGCCACCTCATCCAGCGATGTCTCGGCGCTGAGCACCCGCTTGATGTCGTCCAGGCCGACGCCGAGCTCGCGCAGGGTGCGGATGAGTCGCGCCCGGGCCACGGCATCGGGCCCGAACAGCCGGTAGCCCGACGCCGTGCGTTCCCGCGCGGGCAACACCCCGGCATCGGCGTAGAACCGCAACGTCCGTACCGGCAGTCCGGTGCTCGCCGCGAGCTGGCCGATCATCATGGAGCCGATCCTCGGGTCTCCACCTACTGGAGAGTCAACCGCCTCCACCCGGCCGCGGCCCCCGGGCGACGGCGAGCGTCCACGCGCGGTCGCCGGACTCCGCATCCTTCGGAAAGAGCGAGTGAGACGTCAGCGTTCGGGCGCGGCCAGGATCTTGAAAAGCATGGTGTCGGCGTTGGTGAGCGTCTGGACGTCGACCCGGCGCAGGCACTCATCCAGAGCGGCCTTGGCCACAAACGTGACCAGGCCCATCACAGCCCACTGGCCCTCGCCGAGCCTGACGCAGAATCCCTCGTCGGTGGCATGTTCCACCACCAGTGCGACCAGCACGGTCGGCTCATCGACGATCTCGTTGTAGACCGTGGAGCTGATGACCAGCACCGCCTGGGGGGTCGGCCCGGTGCGGGTGGTCCAGATCTCGCCGCGCCGCGGCGATCTCATTCGGCGGTGCCCGCCAGGTTGGGCAGCCCGGCCGTCCTGAGTGCCTGCTGGTTGGCCTCACCGAAGGCGAGGGCCGCGCGGGCGACTGTCGGGCTCGCCCGCACCCAGGTGGCGTGGGCGGCACAGCGTCGGCGCATGTCCTCGGCGTCGAGCACGCCCTCGACCCAGGCGTTCATCGAAGTGTCCTCGGCCTCGGCATACCGCTTGACCGCTTCGTAGGCCTCGTCCGAAAGCCGAAGCGTGATCGTCCGCGTCATGCACAAGATGCTAGCAAGATCTGATAGCAGAACCTGTGGCAGGCTGGAACGCGTGGCCGCAGTGCCGCGACGAGTGGACATCGGCCACTGAAACTCGCGGGGCGGGGGCGGGGGCGGTCAGCGGATCATGTGGTGCTGCTTTCCGTCGCCCGGATGAACCCGGCGAGGTCTGCCGCGAAGACGTCGGGAGCCTCCAGACTCGGGAAGTGCCCACCGCGGGGCGGTTCGGTGAAGCACGTCAGGTTGTGTTCCCGCTGA
This sequence comes from Parafrankia soli, assembly GCF_001854695.1. GTDB lineage: Bacteria > Actinomycetota > Actinomycetes > Frankiales > Frankiaceae > Parafrankia > Parafrankia soli. Next base: position 59,594 of record NZ_MAXA01000014.1, on the reverse strand, counting down.
ACGAACAGGATCTCGTCCGCCGTTGGATCCTCGACGCCGGTCAGGCCGCTTCCCAGCGGCGCTCCGTCGTGGCGGACGCCGAGGAGAGTGGTGTGTAGCCCGGAGCAGTGGTCCGGATGGTCGAAAGCCATCCACTCGGCGATCGGCGCACCCTGGTCCCCGCCGTGGACGTAGTACCTGGCCTCCCCGAGGACCTCGGTCAGCAGCCTGTGAAAGAGGTGCCCGGCAGACCGGACGCCGATCGGGGCCGAGGTGGGCGGGGAGAAGCCGTAGCCGGGCAGCGACGGGACAACGACGGTCAGCCCGTCCTCCGGATCGCCGCCGGCGGTTTCCGGATGCGCGAGCCTGCTGATGACCGCGCGGAACGTTGCGAACGAGGTCGGCCATCCGTGCAGCAGCAGCACCGTCGGGGGCGCGGTTCCGGAACCGGGCTCGTGTAGAAGGTGCACCTCGACACCGTCGACGGCGGCGGTGAACTGCTCGAAGGCGTTGAGCTCGCGCTCGTGGCGGCGCCAGTCGTAGTCGGTGAGCCAGTACCGCGTGAGTTCCTCGAGCGCCGTCGGGTCGGTGCCGCACCGCCAGCCAGGCCGCCTCGGCAGGGTCACTGGATCGAATGCGGTGAGTCGCTGGCGGATCTGCTCCAGTGTGTCGTCCGGCGTGTTGATCCGAAACGGCGTCACCCGTCCGRCCGCCACGCCCGATGTCCGTCCGGCCCGCTCTCCAGTCTGCATCTGCCCTGCCCGATCCCTTCCACGTGGCGACCCTCAGATCGCCACCCTGTCACGGTGACACTAGTTATACAGTTTAATGGTGTCGCTTGCTGGTGGGTGGTTCACTGGTGAGGACATGGACCCCGCGGACGCCTGGTCGGCGCACTACGATGCGCCGCCATCGCTGCGTGTACTGGGGGCGTTCCTCAACTCCGTGGACGAGCGGACCTTCGGTGCCCACCATCCACACGAGCAGTTCACGGCTCCCGAGGCACTGAGCCGCTGGCTCACCGCTCACGGCCTGGCGGGGGAAGGGGCGTCCGCGGGTCAGGCCGAGTTCGCGGACGCACTGCGCCTGCGCGCAACGCTGCGCGAAGCCGCGGCGGCCAACCAGCGGACTGGGCGATCGTCGCCGGAGACTGTCGATCTGGGCGACGTGGCCAATCGCCTCACGCTGCGGGTCCGGGTGGGCCCGGGTGGCGTCGAACTCGAGCCCGCAGGAGGCAGCGAGGTCGCCCGGGCGCTGGCGCGGCTCGCGGCTGTCGCGGTCCTGGCAACGGCGGACGGCACCTGGCAGCGCGTGAAGATGTGCGCGGCGCCGGACTGCCGGGTTGTCTTCTATGACGGATCGAAGCCCCGGACCGGGCGCTGGTGCGCGACCGCCGTCTGCGGCAACCGGGTCAAGACCCGCCGCTACCGGCAGCGCGTCAGCGGAGCCCCCACCGACACCGACACCGACTCCGCTGCTCGACCGGGCTGACCCCCACGGTCACGTCAGCCGACGGACACCGAGGCCCTGGCGGGCCGGGCTGCCTGGCCGGATCCAGTGTTTTCCCGGGACGAGCACCCCGAGGCCGAGCAACGTGCTCCGCTCGTCGAAGAACACCAGACGGAGCTGATCCGACCATTGCTGATCGTCAGGATGTCGGTGGCGAGGATGGACAGGAATATCGCGGTTGATCACCGCGGGGCGGGTGATTTTCCGCGGCTCAGCTCAGGCAGGCCAGCAGGCTCTGGAATGCGGACACGTCGCCGTCGACTGGTCCCGTCGTGAGCCGTCCGTTCTGGACGGTGGCGAGCAGGGTGCCGTCGTGGAAACGGAACGAGATCCGAAACCCCCCGTCCGGGGCCCAGCCGATGTGAACATGTGCCACAGCCCGAGGGCGAAGTTGGTGACGGTGGAGACGTCGGGCTTGAAGTCGAGGTAGCGCACCTGCTTGGCGGGATTGCGTTCGGCGGTCTTCTCCGCGTGACTGCCGGACTGCACGTACACCGGCTCGGGATGCCGGAGCCGGTTCGCCTGTGCCCGCCCGTGGTCGGCGCTGAGGCAACCCACCATGTGCACGATCGACGGGGTCTGGCCTGCTGCCAGAGAGGTGTCGACCGTCGGTCATGTGTCGTCGCTGAAATCCAGGTTGGGCAGGATGGACCCGAACACCAACGCGGCCGCACAGACACCTGCGGAGTCCCTGGGTGGTCCATGCGTCACGCGTGTGCGCCAGACAGGCGGCGTAGGCGGTGCCTGAGGTGGTGTTGCTCCGCGAGATTGACCGTGGCGGCGATGGCTCGCCGGTAGGCCCTGGCCGCGTCGTCCGGTCTGTCGGCCTGCTCCAGGAGGTGGGCGCGTACGGCGTTGAGACGGGGAAGGCCGGGGTGGTCGGCTTCCAGCGCGTCGATCCGGGCGAGGGCGACGTCGATGCCGTCGACCATGGCCTGCGCGACGATCCGGTTGAGGGTGATCGTGGGGTTCCGATGACCGGTCACGATCTCGAGGAGCCGGTAGAGCGCGAGGATCTCGTCCCAGTCGGTTGTCGCGATGTCGGGGGCTTCGGCGTGCAGAGCCGCGATGCAGGCCTGGAGCAGGTAAGGGCCGGGTTCGGCACCCGGGGTGGCCTGTTCGACGAGCCTGATCCCTTCGTCGATCAGCTCCCGGTCCCACAACGCGCGGTCCTGCTCGTCGAGCGACGTGAGACGCCCGTCCGGCCCCACCCGGGCCGGGTGGCGGGCCTCGGTGAGCAGCATCAGCGCGAGAAGCCCGGTGACCTCGGTGGACTCGGGGACGCTGCGACGAAGGAGCCGGGTCAGGTGAATCGCTTCGACGGCGAGATCCGCGTCGCGGGGAGGCGCGCCGGCGGTTGTGTGGTGCGCCTCAGCGAACATCACGTAGAGCACGTCGAGGACGGCGGTGACGCACTCGTCTGCCTGCCCGGGTGGCGGTAGCGGCCGGCCGAGCTCGCAGAGGCGACGCTTGGCCCGGGTGATCCGCTGGGCGATGGTGCGTTCGGGGACCTGGTAGACGTTGGCGATCTGGGCGGTGGTCAGCCCGGCGACCGCCCGGAGGGTCAGTGCGACCTGTCCGGAGCGTGGCAGGTCGGGGTGGCAGCACAGCTGCAGCACCAGCAGCGAGTCGTCCCGCTGGACGGCCTCCGGCGCCACCGGGGGCTGCAACAACGCGGCGCGGGTCTCGCGGTGTCGGCGCCGGGCGTCACTGCGGGCGCGGTCGGCATACCGGCGGCGGGCGGTCGCGATCAGCCAGCCCAGCGGGTCGTCGGGGAACCGCGCCGGCCACTGTTGGTACGCCTGCAGGAGCGCATCCTGGACGGCGTCCTCGCACAGGTCGAACTGGGCGCTGCCATAGCTGCGCAGCAACCGGGCGAGGGCCTGTCGCGCGAGCTCGCGCCACCGGCCCTCGCCGACGGGTTCGGCTGGGATCATCCCGCTCCGAGGTCGGCGAACATCACCGGCCGAAGCTCGAGGGCGAGGCCGGGGATGTTGGCATCGGGTATCTGCCGGGCCAGCTCCACCGCCCGGGCCTCGTCCTCGACGTCGAGGAGATAGAAGCCGCCCATGAACTCCTTGCTCTCGACGAATGGTCCGTCCGTCACCTCGGGCTGGCCCCCGGAGCTGCGAACGACCTTCGACTGGCTGGGGTCGGCGAGGGCCTGAGCCGCGATGAACTCACCGCGCTCCTTGGTGGCGGCGATGAACGCGCCGTGTCCCTCCTGGATCTGCCGCTGCTGGTCGTCGGTGAGCTGTTCCAGCACAGCCGGGTCGACCTGCATGATGATCAGATACTTCACGGTCTCCTCCTTGGCGAAGCAGCCACCCGCGCGGCGGCTCACCAGGTGGTCGTCGCCGACAGTGCTCCCGCGACACTACGCAGCCAGGAATCTCCACCACGGCAGCCAGGAATCTCCGCCGTCGTTGTCGCGCGGGGCGTGTCGGCGACGACCACCTGGCATGCGGCCGCGACAGGCGAGCCGCCCACGTTCAGGAGGTAGGCCATGACACAGCGGGTCCGGGTCCACTGCTTCAGCGTCAGCCAGGACGGGATCGGAGCGGGCGAGGAACAAAGCCTCGAACGCCCGTTCGGCCAGGCGGACCCTGGTGACCTGTTCGCCTGGGCCGGTGCCACGGACAGCTGGGTTCACCGCACCGATCCCGGCGGCACCCGAGGGCTCGACGACCACGTCGTACGTGACTTCACCCGTAACATCGGCGCCGAGATCATGGGGCGCAACAAGTTCGGTCCGATCCGTGGCCCCTGGCCGGGCCACGAGTGGCAGGGCTGGTGGGGAGACGAGCCCCCCTTCCACACGCCGGTCTTCGTGCTCACGCATCACGTTCGGCCGTCGTTCACCCTGAGCGACACGACGTTCCACTTCCTCGACACGACGCCGCACGAAGCGCTGAAGCAGGCGAAGGCCGCCGCCGACGGCCGGGACGTGCGCATCGGCGGTGGCGTCACGACCATCCGCGAGTTCCTCGACGCGGACCTGATCGACGAGATGCACATCGCCGTCGCCCCGCATGAACTCGGCAGTGGTCTCCGTCTCTGGGATGACCCGGACGAGCTGACCGACCGCTACCACCTGGAACGCGTGCCAAGCCCGAGCGGTGTCGTGCACCACTTCTTCTGGCGGCGATAGGTACGCGGCAACAGACACCGACTGAGGAGTGACCGTCATGAGTGACGCAGCTCGGGTCGCCTTGTCTCGGACCAGGTCGGCGCCGGGCAGCCGTCACGTGGCGCGACGTGGCCGACCGCGCGGCGAACCAGCCCGCGGTCAACGGCCGTTTCCCCGGGTGACGACCATGCCGGCGGACAATGCGCGAGACATGGCCGTCATCCGGGTACCAGGTCGGTCTTCGTAGCCGGCCAGAGTCGCCCCATGCCAGCCGTGACCGCCCGAGTAGCGGCACAGCTCCCTGACCCGCAGTGGTGTGGCGCCAACCGTTGCTGGCGTCGACGGTGATCCATGCCAGTCGCCGCTCGAACGAGCTAGCGCCCGGCGCCGGGTGACACGGCCGCCGGGCCGGACGCGTCAACAGCTTCGTCCTCCTGCCCGGCGGCGACGGACGTGGCTGGGGGTCGGGGTCGCTTCGATCGCATCCGGGGTCGGCGACCGTGGTGCGTGCGATCTCACCGCACGTACACCCCGGCGCGGGCGCCGGCTGCGGCCGCCCTGGCGGCGCGCTCGGCCGCGGTCTCGTCCGGCGGTTCCCCGATGGTCAGCAGGCGATAGTACAGCGGGGCGGAGACGGCGCGGATTACCTCGCACGGATCGGTTCCAGCGGGTACCTCGCCACGGTCGATCGCCTGTGTCACACACGGCGCCCACTCGGTGACTCGGGCGTCGTAGAAGCGGCGCAGTGCCTGCGCGGTGCGCTCGTCATAGGTCGCGGCAGCGATCACCGCTTTGAACAACGCGCCCTGGCGGGGGTCGCACAGGGTGCGCCGTACCAGGTTGGCGTTGGCCTTCAGGTCGTTGAGCAGGGAGCCGGTCTCGGCATGCGGCACGGACTCCTCGACCATCTCGGCCAGCAGGTCGGCCACCAGGCCGGCAACCGCCCCCCACCGCCGGTAGACAGTGGTCTTACCGACGCCGGCCCGGCGCGCCACGTCGGCCAGGTCCAGGTGGGCGAAACCCCGCTCGGCCAGCACATCCCCGGCCGCCCGCAGCACGCTGGCCCGCACCCGTGCGGTGCGCCCGCCGGGCCGAACAGTCCCCGGCTCGCTGTCCTCATTCACGGTAACGGGTCTCCAGTTCCACTAGTGCCTTTCCGTGTGGTACGGTCGAGTCATCTTAACGGAACTGGAGAATCGTTAGGTGGTTGCTATGGAGTATCGGCGCCTGGGCGCATCCGGGCTGCTGGTTCCCGCACTGAGCTTCGGTGCCGGCACCTTCGGCGGCCGTGGTCCGCTGTTCGGGGCTTGGGGCAACACCGACGCTGACCAGGCACGGCGCCTGGTGGACATCTGCCTGGAGGCGGATGTGACCATGTTCGACACCGCCGACGTCTATTCCGATGGCGCCTCCGAGGAGGTGCTCGGCGCGGCCATCAGGGGCAGGCGCGACCAGGTGCTCGTGTCCACCAAGGCAAGCCTGCCCCTCGGCGATGGGCCCAACGACGCCGGCTCGTCCCGTGCCCGGCTGCTCGCCGCGTGCGACGCCGCCCTGCGCCGACTGAACACCGACTACATCGATCTTTTCCAGCTGCACGCATTCGACGCAGGCACCCCGATCGAGGAAGTTCTGGCCACCCTGGACGATCTGGTGCGGGCCGGCAAGATTCGATATCTAGGCGTGTCCAACTTCGCGGGCTGGCAGCTGATGAAGTCCCTCGGCATCGCCGAGAAGTACCGATACCCGCGCTATGTGGCGCACCAGGTCTACTACTCGCTGGTCGGCCGCGACTACGAGTGGGGTCTACTGCCGCTGGGCCTGGATCAGGGCGTCGGCGCGATCGTCTGGAGCCCACTGGGTTGGGGTCGGCTGACCGGCCGAATTCGTCGCGGCCAGCCACTGCCCGCGCACAGCCGGCTACCCGCCACCGCGGACTACGGCCCGCCGGTGGACGACGAGTACCTGTTCACCGTGGTCGACGCGCTCGACGAGATTGCTGCGGAGACCGGTCAGGCCGTGCCGCAGATCGCCCTCAACTGGCTGCTCCAGCGGCCCACGGTGTCCTCCGTCATCATCGGCGCACGGGACGAGACACAGCTACGGCAGAACCTCGGGGCGGTCGGCTGGTCGCTGACCGCGGGACAGATGGCACGGTTGGACGCGGCCAGCGCCCGCACCGCTCCCTACCCGTACTTCCCGTACCAACGGCAGGAGGGCTTCGCCCGGCTGAACCCGTCGCCGGTCTAGGGCGGCGGCCAATATCCGGCCGGTGGCCTGCCCGGACGGTGCTCGGCGGCGAGGAGCCGGACCTGCCGGTTCGGCCTCGTTCGCAGAAGATCGCTGTCGCCCGTCGGCAGACGCCCAGGCCGCTGACTTCATCGCGGTCCGACCACCGGTATGACGGCCTCTGCCCCGAGGTTGGCTACGGTGTCCTCGTGGGACTGCATCTGAGCCAGGTCGCCGAGGCGGACGAGCTGCTGACCAACGATCCGCTTGCACTCCTTATTGGCATGGTTCTGGACCAGCAGATCCCGTTGGAGCGGGCGTTCGCCGCCCCGCTGGAGCTGACGCGCCGTCTCGGTCGCTCGCTCGATCCCGCCGATCTGGCCGCCATGAACCCGGACGAACTGGCGGCGACCTTCTCCATCCAGCCCGCGCTGCACCGTTTCCCCGCGGCGATGGCTCAGCGGACGCAGAAGCTCTGTCAGATCGTCATCGACAGCTACGACGGCGATGCCGCTCGGGTGTGGACCACCGCGGCGGACGGACGGGACCTGCTGAAGCGGGTGGCGGCGCTGCCTGGCTTCGGCATGCAGAAGGCGAAGATCTTTGTGGCGCTGCTTGGCAAGCAGCTCGGGGTCAAGGCTCCGGGCTGGCGGGAGGCTACCGCCCCGTTCGGGGAGACCGGGAGCTATCTGTCGGTGGCCGACATCGTCGATCAGCAGAGCCGTGACAAGGTCCGCGAGTACAAGAAGCAGATGAAGGTGGCGGCGAGGGCTATAACGGCCTGACCTGCGGGTTTCGCGGGAACCCTTCAGGCAGTCCGCAGGGCGCCCGCTGGATGGCCAGGGTCGCGCGTCTGCGTCGGGTGCCGTGTTGCCTCGCTGTAGTCGGTGTCTGACCCTCGTTCACCCGTGTGAGTAGATGTGTGACACTGTAAGTTGTGGTGGACGGCCTTTGGTGGGACCAGGAGGACGCGGAATACATCCGACATCGGTCTGATCGTTATCCCGGCGCGACCGACATCGAACCTGAGTGGACCTTGGAGGCGGTGAAGGATCCGCGGAGGGTCGTTCGTGACCCGGAGCCGAGGAGCAGGATGGGCGCGGCCCGCCTGATCGGGTACTCGCGCAGTGCCGGGTTCGTGCTGACCGTGATCGTCGATCCGATCGACGAGGCTGGGATCACCGCGTGGAAGACCCGTGGAAGCGATCTTCGGGACTACCTGGAGGGGGAGAGCGGCGGTGACTGATTCGTCCAGGCGTGCCCGGCGTGACGCGATCCGAGCCGAGTACGCGGCCGAGGAGTCCGAGGCTGCCGAAGCGGAGGCCGTGGAAGCCGAGCAGGCCGTCGTGTCCGTGCGGGTTCCCGCGTCGTTGGCGGAGGCTCTCAAGGCCCGTGCGGCCGCCGAGCACCTGCCGACCTCGGCTCTGGTCCGGCGCATCCTCGCCCGGGCGGTGCAGAGCCCCGAGGCTCCTGTCGTGAGCGTGGAGCAGGTCGAAGAGATTGTGCGCAGGGTCCTCCGCGAATCAGCGTGACCTGCAATCCGCAAACAGTCCGCAGGAGGGCGGAAAACGGCCCACGCCAGTGGCAACTCAGCTCCCGTCAGGGCCTGTCGATCGCCTCGCGCACCGCCGGGACGATCTCTCGTGCCCACCTGCCCAGCGCAACGTCCGTCCCGGTCCCGTCGTCGACCGGGAAGCAGATGAAACCGGCGGCTCCGTGCTCCAGGACGGCCGATGTCAGCTCGTCCACCCACTGATCCACCGATCCGCCGAACCAGCGGCCGGAATCGTCACGGAAAGCGGGCAACGGCGAGGCTGTGATGCGGCCCTGCACGTTGTAGATGGTCGCGACGTCCGCCGGGTTCCGGCCGGCCGCTGCGGCCGCCTCGTCGATGAGCGGGCGCGACTCGGCGAACCGTGAGCTGAGCCAGTCGGCGGCATGGCCGGGAATCCACCCGTCGGCCAGCCTTCCGGTGACGGCCAATGACTGTGAACCTACCGAGCCCGTCCAGATCGCGGGTGTCGGGGAGAGTGAAGGAACCAGGTCGGTCACCCGGTGGAATTCGCCCTCGAAGGTCACTGGATCGCCGCCGCCGGTCAATGCCCGCACCAGGATGATGGTTTCCGCCATGGCACGCACGGCCCGCGCCGGTGCCAGCGGTTCGACGCCCAGTTTCACGATCTCCGACCAGAGTCCGCCAGCTCCGACCCCCAGGACGACCCGGCCGCCCGAGAGCGCGGACAACGCGCTGATCGTGCGCGCCAGCATCGGCGCGGGACGGCTCGGAGTGTTGGTGACGTTCACCGCGCCGGTGATGGACGTCGTCCGGCTGAGGACGACGCCGAGCGCGGCGTACGCGTCCAGCCTGTCGGCCAGGTACGGATGGTCGGAAAGCGTGACCAGGTCGAGCCCATCCCGGTCGGCCTGCGTCGCGTGCGCGAGCAAAGCGTCCACCTCGCCGACCCCGGTCTCGAGTCCGAACCCGAACAGCACGTCGCGGTCCTGCACGGCGTTCTCCCTTCCTACGTTCTGCCTACGCCGGTCGCGGAGCGCGGGTGCCGCCCGCACCGGCGCGCCGAGTGACGATCGCCGGCAGCCGGGCGCCGCAGCGACTGTGGCGCGCCTCCCCGAGCACCGTGGCAACCGGCGCGACGTCCGCCAAGACCGCGCCGAGGCTGGTAGCGGCAGGGCCACGCTCCGGTGTTCGGCGGACGCCGGCTTCGCGGGCCAGCGTGGTCATTGCGCCGGGGTGCAGAAGCTGATGAACGGTTCGGCCCCAACCCGTCCGTCAGTGCCCGACCGTTTGTTTGAAGGGGTCGTGTTCGGCGAGAAACCGCTCCAGGCGGGCCTGGTCAACCCGGCTGATGACCGCGGACGCCTCATGTTGGTCACGGACGCATTTGGCGAGCGTGAACGTGGACGTGATGATATACAGCATGCCGAGCAGGAGAAAGCCGCGTATCCACGCATCCCCCGGGAGATGGGCGATCGCGTAGGTGACCGCGACCACCGAGATGCCGAAGGAAAGCGCGGCCTGCACCATGAACGCGGTCGTGGTCCTGGGGACGAGGGGCTTGGAATGGGTCATGGGCCTAGTCTCGGCTCATTGGAGCCGGTTGGCCTGAGTAACCGTACTCATCTCGAACCTGGACTTTCTGCCACACTTGCCGGGTGCGGATGTCGCGAGGGCCGGACCGGTTTCGCGCAGCGGAAGGTGTGCGTGGCGCGCTGTGGCGATCGCTCGCCGTCTTCCGCCTGGTGGCGGCGGCCTACGCCGTCGCGACGGTCGGGCTCGATCTGGGCCAGACGCCGCACCCGGGGCGTGGCCTCGCCTGGTTCGGTGTGCTGGCGGTCTGGTCGGTTGTCATGTCGTGGCTCGCGCCGGCGGCCGACGGCTGGCGGCCGTGGCGGCGGTATGGCCTGGTTGTGGCCGATGTCGTGGTCTGTGTTGCCGTGATGCTGACGTGCGGTGTGGTGAGCCCGGCCGGGTCCACGGACGTCCTGCCCGCGCTGTGGACGGCGAGCGGCGTGTTCAGCGCCGCGCTGGCCGGCGGAACCGCGGGCGGGGCCGCCGGCGGTTCGGTACTGGCCGTGGCCTCCTTCGTCGCCAGCGGTTCGGTGAGCGACTCCTCAGTCAGGCCGGCGGTCCTGTTCGTCGTGTCGGGAATCGTCGTCGGCTATCTGAGCCGGACTGCCATTCGCGCCGAGTCCGCGCTGGCCGACGTGCTGGCGGCGCGGGCCGGGGACGCCGAGCGGGAGCGTCTCGCCCGAGGCGTCCACGACAGCGTGCTCCAGGTTCTGTCGTTGATCGCGCGCGAGGCGGAGCGCGGTATGGCGGCGGCCGACGTCGCCAGGCTCGCCGCCGCCCAGGAGTCGGCGCTGCGTGATCTCCTACGTACCCCCGGAACCTCTCAGCCCGTCGAGCTGGGACGTCCGACCGGACGCGAGACGGGACCAGGCCGCAGGGACGCAGCAGGCCGCAGGGGGGCAGGCCGTGGGGGTGGATCGTCGCGGCCCGCCCGTCCCGAAGCAGATCTTGAGCCACTGCTGACGGGCCTGGCACGGATGTCACGTTCGACGACCGCGGTGGGACGGGTGATCCCGCCCGGCCCTGCCTTGTCCGGGATGATCTCCGGCCCGTCGGCCGAGGACATGCCGGCGGTCGTGACGGTCTCCACCCCGGGCGCGCCGGTACCGCTACCGGCAGATCACGCCGACGAGGTTGTCGCCGCCGTCCGAGCTGCGTTGGACAACGTGGCCACGCACGCCGGACCCGGAGCCTCGGCGTGGCTGCTGCTCGAGGACGACGGCGATTCGGTGACCGTGACCGTCCGCGACGACGGGATCGGCATCGAACCTGGACGGGCCGAGCAGGCTGCCGCGGAGGGCCGGCTCGGTCTCGCGGTCTCCGTCTGTGGACGGATCCGGGATCTCGGTGGCGACGTCGTCGTCACCGGCCGTCCCGGCCAGGGGACGGAGGTCGAGCTTCGTGTCCCGCGGTGACGATGACGACGGAGTCCCCGGGGTCGACGAGCCCAACGGGGCGCGTCGCGGGGGCCGCGTGGTCGTCGTAGACGACCATCCGCTGTGGCGCGAGGCGCTGAGCCGGGACATCGCCGAAGCGGGCTTCGTGGTCGTCGGTACCGCGGGCTCCGTCGCGCAGGCGCTGCGCGTGCTCGCGGCGACCCGGCCTGAGATCGTCGTCCTGGATCTGGGACTGCCCRATGGCTCGGGCGTCGAGGTGATACGTGCCCTGATCGGCTCGGCCGAGTCTCCATATCCACTCACCGGTGCTCCGGCTTCGGTGCTCGTGGTGTCCGCTTCCGGGGAGCAGGCCGATGTGCTGGAAGCGGTCAAGGCCGGAGCTTCCGGGTACCTGCTCAAGTCGGCCCGTCCTGAGGAGCTTGTCGACGCGGTCCGTCGCACGGCACGGGGGGTCGCGGTCTTCACCGCCGGGCTGGCGGCGCTCGTCCTCGGCGAGAACTCCCGGGCGGCGCGGAACTCCGGCTCACGTTCGGGTCCCGGCTCGTCCACGGCTCCACGRCTGACCGCACGGGAGGTCGAGGTGCTCAGACTGGTCGCGAAGGGCCTGTCCGCCCGGGATGCCGCCCGCCAGCTGGGTGTGTCGCACCGGACGGTCCAGAACCACGTTCACAACGTGCTCGGGAAGCTCCAACTCCGCAACCGCGTCGAGCTGACCCGCTTCGCCGTCCGGGAGGGCTACGACGACGCCTCCTGAACCATCAGTCCCTGAACTTCTGCCGTTCAGTCCTTGTCGGGAATCTTCCGGTTGTCAGAAAGTAAACCCCCGTGGCGAGCCTGAACGGGGAGAACCCGCGTGCGAGGCTCGCACCGGTACAGATGTCGGCTACCCGGCGCTGGGTGGCCTCGTCCGCTGCCCGGTAGTCCACAATCACGACGCCGTTCTCGCGGTAAGCTGTGATTGCGTGATGGGCATCACCGTAGTCGGCGACTTCGAAGACGAGGGCTTCTTCGTCAGGGCTTGCGTCGTCGCTCAATGCGGGTTCCCTCCTCGTGGTGATGGGCTTCGAATTCCAATACCCTGCCTTCGAGTCAACAGTCGAGCCGGGACATGCCGAGGCGCAACGCCTCGGCGGACCTGTCAAGCTCGCCGCGATCGCGCAGGCGCCAGTCCGCGTCCAGGCGGAAGCTGTCGCCGGTGAACCGCGGGAAAACGTGCAGGTGGACGTGGAAGACCTCCTGGAAGGCGGCCTCGCCGTCGGCGAGGAACAGGTTGACGCCTTCGCATCGCAGGCCTGATCGACGCAATGCGCGGCCGAGCCGGTGGGCGACCAGCCAGACCTGTGCGCCTGCCCGCTCGTCGAGATCTTCCAGCCCCACGGCGTGTGCCTTCGGTATGACCAGAAGATGCCCTGGCGTTACCGGCCGATGATCCATGAAGGCCAGGGCCGTGTCGTCCTCATGGATGATGCTCGCGGCGGCTCCACGGTGGACAATCGCGCAGAACACGCATTCGCTGTCGCCCACCTGGCGTCCCACCTCTCTGTCTCCGGCCACGCACGCAGTGTGCCGCATACGCCTGCTTAGTTGTAACGAGTTGGGAAAGAAGTCCTGCGGGGGATAATCCTGAGCGGTCTCCAGGGTCCTCCAGGGCGGCGACTATGGTCGATGCGACGACGCCTTGGCCCGATCTGGCGGGCGTCTCGCGAGCGAGCGGAGGAGCCCACGAATGCTGACCATCTCGCCCAGCCACCGCGATCTGCTGGCGAAGCCCCGTACGGTCACCTTCGCCACGGTCGGTGCCGACGGGCAGCCCCAGGTCACCGCCATCTGGGCGATGCTCGACGGCGACGTCGTGCGCACCTCGCTGACCAAGAGCAGGCAGAAGTACCGGAACCTGGTGGCGCATCCGAAGGCGACGCTGTTCGTCATTGATCCACAGAATCCCTTCCGGACCTTGGAGATCCGCGCCACCGCGGAGATCACCGATGATCCCGGCCTGGAGTTCCTAAGCCGCCTTCTCGGCCTCTACGGCAGTGATCTGGAGACCTTCGAGGGGCCCAGGGAGGACCGGGTCGTGATCACGCTCAATCCCACGCGGATCGTCGAGCTCGGGTAGCGCCGGCCGGCCGGACAGGCCTTCGGGACGGATGTCAGCCGGGCGTGGCGGCGGCGGTCCCTGAGTAGTCGGCCTCGCCGTTGGCGTTGCTCGATCGGATCTTGAACTCGTAGGTGTGGCCGTTGGTGAGCTGGGTGACGGTGCTGCAGGTGTCGGTGACGGGGTAGGGGACCCGGTACCAGCCTTCGCCGGTGGTGACGTCCCGGTGGTACATGACGTAGCCGGTGGCGTTCGGTGCTGGATTCCAGCAGATCCGGGCGGAGCCGTTCCCGGGGGCCGCGGTGAGCCCGGTGGCCGGCGGCGGAATCACCCGTTCGGCGGAACCGGCCTCGGGGCCGGCCGGGCCGGGACGCGACGCCGACGAGGGCGGAGGCTGCGCCGGCGGCTGAGCCGAGGTGAGTGGGGGAGATGGCGACGCCGAGCCGGGCCGCGACGTCCCGGGAGAACCCGGCGCGGACGCATCACCTCTCCCGGTGGGAGCACGCTCCGGCGTGGCGGGGCTGTCCGAGAGGTCCGCGGCCGCGGTCGCCGCGCCGGGTGGGCCGCCCGCCGGGTGAGCCTGCGCCGCGTTGGTGTTCCCGGCGTCGACGGCGAACAGCGCGCCCGTCGCCGCGACGGCCAGCACCGCCACCGGCAGAGCGCACCAGCGGCGGAACCCGCGGCCCGCGTCACCGAAGAGAAGAGAACCGGCTCGCCGTATCCGGTCGCCGGTGAGGACGGCCAACCGAAACCGCAGGTTGTCGTTTCGCTGCGGGGGGTTCGGTTCCATGGACGCCTTTCCGACATCAGTCAGGCCTCGTGACGAAACGCGGTCATCGGAGATCCGGGCGATGGCCCCCACCAGCGCTGTCGGCCCGAGGTCCGAAAGCAGGGCACCGCGCGGGCGAGCCGCCAGCGATGATCCTACGACCGTTCACGCGGACAATCATCCGCCGACGGCGCGATCCTCATCCTTGGTATCCGGATATCCGCCGCGCCCGGCCGCGTAGCTGGGACATGATGGAATCGGCCCACGGCGGCACCGAAGCACCGCCCACGGGCCGCGGAGCCTGAGCGAGCTGCGGGGTGTGAGCTGACTGGGGATGCTGTGGTTTCCGACCCGCACGGGACGATGGATCGTCTGGTAGCCGGCCGTTACCGACTCGCGGAGCGACTCGGCGCCGGCGCGTACGGGACGGTGTGGCGTGCGGTGGACGAGCTGCTCGACGTCAACGTCGCGGTCAAGGAGATACGGCTCCACGCCGCGGTGACCGACCCGGAGTCGAGTGGCCTGCTCGCGCGGGTGGTCCACGAGGCGAAGGTCGTCGCCCTGCTGCGCGACCACCCCAACGTGGTGACCGTCCTCGACGTCGTCCACGAGGGTGACCTGCCGTGGATCGTGATGGAGTGGGTCCCGTCGCGCTCGCTCGCGGAAGTCGTCGGGCAGCAGGGGCCGCTTGCCCCCGGGGACGTCGCCCGGGTCGGCCTGGCGGTTCTGAACGCTCTCGTCGCGGCGCACGCGGCCGGAATCGTGCACCGGGACGTCAAGCCCGCGAACATTCTCCTGGGCGACGACGGCCGGATCGTTCTCGTCGACTTCGGCGTGGCCGTCCTGGAATCACATTCCACGGTCACTCAGAGCCCGCTCGGAACGCTCGCCTACATGGCGCCCGAGCGTTTCTCCGGAGCCCGCGCAATGGCGGCCAGCGACCTGTTCTCCCTCGGCGCCACCCTCTACACGGCGGCGGAGGGAGTCTCGCCGTTCGCCCGGGAGACCGAGGCCGCGACGGTGGCCGCCGTGCTCTCCCACGAACCGGAACCGCCCCGACGGGCAGGGCCACTCGGCGCGACGATCCTCTCCCTGCTCGACAAGGATCCCGGCGTCCGGCTGGGCGCGGAGGACGCACACGAGGCGCTGGTCGCAGTGCTCGCGGCCCCCGCCGGTGCTGTTCCTTCTCCCGCACGCGGGACGGCGAGCCGCTCTGCCGTCGTCCTGCCCGTCGAACGTGCGCACCCCGCCCGACCCGCCGAGTCTGTCGACGCGCCGACGGGGCTGGCGGGGCCGACGGGGCCGACGGGGGAGGGCGGCACGGTCGAGTACGGGGAGTCGCGTCTCGGGCGGGCCATCGGCGTCGGCCTGGCCGTGGGCTCCGCGGTCGGGGCGGCTGTCCCCTGGATGGTCCTGGGTTTCGTCGACCTGCCGGCCTGGGCGCTCGTACCGGCCGCGCTCTGGTCGGTCGTGTTCGCGGTCTGGACGGCTGCCCTGATTCCTCCGATCGTCCGGCCCGGCCTGTTGACCGTCGGCCCGGACGGGATCAGGTGCCGGCGGTTTCCCGACGATCTACGTCTGCCGTGGAGTGAGATCGCCGACGCGCGTGTTCACAACAACGTGCTGGAGATCGAACGTCGAGGGGGCCCCGGCCGGCCTGTGGAGATCTGCCGGCTGTGGGAGTTTCACGGCACCTCGGCAGGCGAGATCGAGGCGGTGCTGAACGCCTGCCGCCGGCAGGCCCCGACGCGCTGACCAGGTGCGGAGGGAGCGGCTCGAGCCGTCCGCGGGGGCGGTGCGACTTCCTGGGAAGCTCTGAGGATTCGCACAGCCGATTCTCAGGGTCCGGGCACATCGTCCGAGGCTATGAGCCTCACACTGGAACGGGAACCGGAGCCGGGACTGAAACCGGAACCGGGGGCGGTTCGTGGGCGGTGGTCCGCGCCGGCCCGGCTGCCGGCGCTCGGGGTGCGCGTCGGGCTGGTGACCTGGGGCGTCGTGGTCGTGGCCATGTGGTGGTTCGGCACCTCGGCGTCGAGCCTTCACGGCGGCGGCCTGCTCCTGACGGCGCTCGGACGGGTCGCCGGGCTGCTGGCCGCCTACCTGATGCTGGTGCAGCTCCTGCTCATGGCGCGGGTGCCGGGGCTCGAACGCGCGGTCGGGTTCGATCGGCTGGCGGCCTGGCACCGCGGCCTGGGGACGAACGTCGTGCTGCTGATGGCCGTCCACGTCCTGATGGTGGTGTGGGGGTATGGCCTGACCGCGCATCATCAGCCGCTGTCCGAACTGGTCACAGTGATCATGACCTACCCGGAGATGTGGAAGGCGACCGCGGGCGCGCTGCTGTTCGTCACCGTCGGAGTGGCCAGCGCCCGCGCGCTGCGACGGCACGTCTCCTATGAGATCTGGTACCTGCTGCATCTGAGCGCCTACGTGGCTGTGCTCCTCGTGTACTCCCATCAGACGGCTACCGGCGCGGACTTCGTCGAGCATCCCGTCAACACGCTGCTGTGGCAGGGGATGTATGTCGCGGTGGCGGCCTGCCTGGTGATCTGGCGTCTGGTCCTGCCGATCGCGGCGGTCGTCCGGCATCGGATGACTGTGGAGCGGGTGGTCACCGAGGCGCCCGGTGTGGTCTCCGTGTGGATTCGTGGCCGTGACCTGGATCGTCTCGGCGCCCGGCCGGGGCAGTTCCTGCTCTGGCGGTTCGCCGCCCGGGGGCATGCCGTCACCGCCCACCCGTACTCGCTGTCCGCGCCGGCGCAGCCGCACCGCCTGCGCATCACCGTCAAGGACGCGGGCGACCACTCCCGCGCGATCGCCCACCTGCGCCCGGGGACGCCGGTCGTCGCGGAGGGTCCGTTCGGGCACTTCACCGCGGAGCGCGCCACCCGGGGCCGGTCGCTGCTCGTCGGTGGCGGCAGCGGCATCGCCCCGATCCGCGCGCTCGCCGAGGATCTCGCCGGCCGCGGCGACGACGTCGTGGTGGTGCACCGCGCGAGCAGGGCGACCGACCTCGCGCTGCGGAGCGAGTTCGACGAGCTGGCCGATCACCGGCTGGCCGCCGGTTGGCCGACTGCCGATGGGCCGGCCGTCGGTCGGGTTGTGGTCCACCGTGTGGTCGGATCCCGGCGCGAGCTCGGCCACGATCCGCTGGCCGCCCGCTATCTCGCCGCCGCCGTGCCGGACGTCGCCGATCGGGACGTCTTCGTCTGCGGGCCCGTCGGCATGACGCTCGCGGTCGTCCGGGCCCTGCGCGAGCTCGGCCTGTCCGACGAGCAGATCCACACCGAGGAGTTCACGCTGAGATGAACGAGAACGCGGGCAGGCCCTACCGGGCGCGTCTCGGCTTCGCCGCACTGCTGGGGACGGTTGTCCTCGTCGTCGGGGCGAAGTCGGCGACGGGCATCGGCGCGCATCCCTCCACCCTCGCCGTGACACCGGCGACGACCAGCACCAGCACGGGAACGGGTTCCGGTACTGGCACGGGTTCGACGAGCGGGACCACCACGCGGACGGTGACCGGCGACGCCGTCCACACCCGGTACGGCCTCGTGCAGGTCCAGGTCGTCCTCACCGGCAGCAGGATCACCGATGTGGTGGCGGTGCAACTGCCGGACCGGGAGCGGCGCGACCGGGAGATCAACGACCAGGCCGTGCCCCTGCTGCGCCAGGAGGTGCTCGACGTCCAGAGCGCCCAGATCGACGTCATCTCCGGCGCGTCCTACACCAGCCAGGGGTACGCCCAGTCCGTCCAGTCGGCCCTGGACGCCGCCGGTGTCTAGGGCCGGCGCCGGCCAGGACGCGCGCCCGTCGCGCCCGTCGCGACCGGGACGCAGCCACCCCGAACCGGTGATGGGCACGGTTGTCAGCATCGACGTCCGCTCGCCGCTCGACGCGGTCGGCCTGGACGCGGCGATCGGTGCCGCGGTCCGTGTGCTGCATCGGGTCGACGAGGATTTCAGCACGTTCCGGGCGACGTCCTGGGTGTCGCGGCTGCGCCGCGGCGAGATCGAGCTCGGCAACTGTCCGGATCATGTCCGCGAGGTGTACCGGGCGGCCGCCGAATGCCGGGAGCAGACCGGGGGATGGTTCGACCCCGCCTGGCGCGGGGACGGCACGCTGGAGCCGACCGGGCTGGTCAAGGGCTGGGCGGCCGACGCCGCGTCGACGGCCCTGACCGCCGCGGGTGCCCCGAGCCACTGCGTCAGCGCCGCCGGTGACCTGCGGGTGCGGGGCACCTCGGGGTGGGCGCCGACCTCGTGGGCGCCGACCTCGTGGGTGCCGACGCCACGCTCGCGGACGGGTTCGCCACCGCCGCCCTCGCCGCCGGGCCGGAGGCGCCGGCCCTGCTCACCCACCTCGCCCGCCGGGGATGGGAGTGGCTGACGGTCGGCACCACCGGGCGGCTCACGCACTCCGCGGGCTTCCCGGGCCAGGTCACCACGACCGCCGCGGGGCCGGCTGCCGAGACAGCCCCGCGGCCGGCCGTCCGAGCGACCGCCCCGAGGCCGGCCGCCGGACGTCCCGACGGGAGGTGACACTGACGGGAGGTGACACTGAGCGGATGGATCGTCCCGTCCGGGTCCTCGTCGTTGACGACGAGGAGGCGATCACCGATCTCGTCGCCATGGCGCTGCGCTACGAGGGCTTCGACGTGAGCGCCGCGCACTCGGGGCAGGCGGCGCTCACGCAGGTCTCGCGGGAGCCGCCCGACCTGCTCGTGCTGGACGTCATGCTGCCCGACATCGACGGCTTCGCCGTCTGCCAGCGGCTGCGCAACGCCGGGCGGGACGTGCCGACGCTGTTCCTGACCGCCCGCGACACCACCGAGGACAAGGTGCACGGGCTGACGCTCGGCGGCGACGACTACGTCACGAAGCCGTTCGTGGTCAGTGAGCTGGTCGCCCGGGTCCGGGCGATCCTGCGCCGGGCCGGGCGCCTCGTCGAGCTGACCGTCACCGAGTACCGGCTGCTGCACTACCTGCTGGTCAACGCCCGCAAGGTGCTGACCCGGGCCCAACTCCTCGACCACGTCTGGGGGCACGACTTCGGCGGTGACGCCCGGGTCCTGGAGACCTACGTCAGCTATCTGCGCCGCAAGATCGACGACGCGCCGCCGGCGCTGATCCACACGGTGCGCGGGGTTGGCTACGCGCTGCGCCTGCCGCGGTGAGACATCCGGCCCCGCCCCGCCCCGGCGCGTCCTGCGTCGGCATCTCGTGTCCTCGCGGATGGTCTCTTTGCGGGCACGGTTGCTGTTGGCCCTGGTCGGCCTGCTGGCGCTCGGCCTGATGCTCGGCGCGTTCGGCACCCAGAACGCCGTCGAGTCGTACCTGCTCGGCCGGCTGGACCGGCAGGTGCGCGACGCCCACCCGGTGATGGAACAGACCTTGCTCGGCGGCGACACGGACCACATGCCGTACCACCACCACGACGCCGACGACCGGGCGCCACGGTTCGGCACCGCGTTCCTCGTCGGCACCTACGGGGCGCTGTACGACAGCGCCGGCCGGCGAGTGGCCGAGACCAGCCCCGGCCCGAACGGCCCCGCGGCACCGACCCGGCGCCCGGCCGTCACCCAGAGCATGCTCGCCGCCGCCCCGGTGCGGCCCGACCTGGCGACCGCCTCCCTGTGGACGGTTCCCGCCGAAGGCGGCGGGGACAGGTTCAGGTTGCTCGCCGAGCGCTTCGGCAACGGAGACGTGCTGGTCGTCGCGGTGCCCTTCGCCGAGATGGAGACCACTCTCGACAACGTCACCAGGATCGAGATCATCGTGAGCGCGGCGATGCTGGTGGTGCTCGCCGCGCTGGCCTACGTCATCATCCGCCTCGGGCTGCGCCCGCTGACCCGTATCGAACACACCGCGGGCATGATCGCGGACGGCGACCTGACTCAACGGGTCACCGACACGGACCGTGGTACCGAGGTGGGGCGTCTCGGGCTGGCCTTCAACACGATGCTCACCGAGATCGAGGCGTCTTTCCGCGCCCGCGAGGCCTCCGAGCGGCGCCTGCGACGCTTCGTCCGCGCCGTCAGCCCGGGACGGACGGTCGAGGCCGTCGCCGCCGCGCACGGCGGACGGGCCGAGCACCGGCCGACACCGGGCGGCGGCGCCACGTTCCGGCTCGTCCTGCCCCGCCCCGATCCCTCTTCGTCATGAGCTGGATCGGCTCCGTTCACCGCGACCCGCCAGGCTGATCTCGGCGCGGCCGGCCGGGATCCGTCCGGCGGGCGGGACTTGCCGTGCTGGTGAGGTCTCTCGGAGCTCGTGGAGGACGTGTGGTCACCTCGGCGGTCGTCATCACGGGAGCGGCATCCGGGATCGGGCGGGCGTGCGCGGAGCTGTTCGCCGCGCGGGGGTTCGGCGTGGTCGCCGTGGACGTCGACGAGGTCGGCCTGGCGGCGCTGACCCGAGCACAGTCCCGCGCCCCGCGGCCCGCCGTGGCCCCGGCGGATCCCCGGACCGCGGCGGATGCCGGTGCCGTGACGGGGGCGGACTCCCGGCCGGCGGGCGGGCCGGAGCCGCGGATCGTCCCGATGGTCGGGGACGTCTCGGTCGAGGAGACCGGGGCCGCCATGGCGGAGCTGGCGCTCGCGAGCTTCGGGCGGCTGGACGTCGCGGTGCTCAACGCCGGGATCGGCACGACGCTGCCGTGGGAGGCCCCGGGCGCGATCGACCGGCTGGACCGGATCCTCGCCGTCAACGTGCGGGGCGTCGCGATCGGGATCCGTTCGGTGGTCCCCGCGCTCCGGGCGGGCGGTGGCGGCTCAATCGTCGTGACCGCCTCCAGCGGCGGGTTGCAGAGCGAACCGGGGAACTGGGCGTACAACGCGTCCAAGGCGGCTGTGATCAACATGGTGCGGGCCGCGGCGCTCGACCACGCCGCCCAGAACATCCGGATCAACGCCGTCGCCCCCGGCCTGACCGAGACGGCGCTGACCGCGCGCCACCGCACCGACCCGGCGTCCACCGCGGCGGTGAGCCGCCGCATTCCGATGGGGCGCTGGGGGCAGCCGGGCGAGCTGGCCTCGGCCGTCTGGTTCCTGGCCTCCGCCGAGTCGTCCTACATCACCGGAACGACGCTGGTCGCTGACGGGGGCCTGACCGCGCACCACGGGGTCGTGCCTCTGCCGGCTCCGGAGGTTGCGCTGCCGACTCCGGAAATCTGACCCGGAACGGACGAAATTATGACTCGTCCGCATCAGGGGCCTGTCAACAGGTCTGGGTGGTGCCCGGACGAACGCCGGGACCATTTCCAACTTGATGCTCGCGCAACTTCTTCCCGGTTCACGGGTCGAATTCCTGCGCCGAGGTGAGCATGTCACCCACTCTCCGTGTCACCGCTCTCGGCCATCGTGGCGGGGCGGTCACGGTGATGGGAAGGTCCGTTAAAGAGGAACGCGCCTGCGCGCGTGATACACCGTCTACGGAGAATCTTCAAGGTTTCGATGGGCCATGTGGCGCTCGCCACAGAGCCTTGGCAATTGTTGGTCCGTTGTGTGTAACGTCTGCGCCGTGCTTTCGTTCAGGAAAGCGCGCACCGGGCGACACGCCGAATCCTGCCCCGCCCGGTGAACAACAAACCTCAGGGCGGGAGCGGGGGAACCAACCTTCGGGCGTCGATCACAGACGTCCTCGGGGTGAAGTCGCGTAGCGCGACCGGGTAAATCCCAGCCCGAACCCGACAGCTAACTTCGCAGGCGTGGGGAGGGGCATCACTTTGTCCGTTATGGCTTCGCGTGCTCGTAAGACCAGTCGTTCCATCCGCCGCGGCCGTGCGCTGCTTGTCGCACCGCTCCTCGCCGCCACGATCGGCGGCGGAATCGCGATGTCACAGCCCGCCAGCGCCGCGGGTCGGCCGGACGCACACCGCTTCCTGAGCGCGGTTGTGCCCTGCGAGTCCGGCGGTAACCCCCGCGTGGTCAACGAGATCGGCGCGGGCGGCCTGTTCCAGTTCCTGCCGAGCACCTGGCGCGGTGTCGGTGGTCAGGGTCTCCCGCAGAACGCAAGCGTCGCCGAGCAGTGGAAGCGCGCGCACATCCTGTACGCGCAGCAGGGAACCAGCCCGTGGTACGCCTCGAAGAGCTGCTGGGGCCCCAAGCTCTGACCCAGCCCCCAGGCTCTGACGCGGCCCGTCGAATGAATCTGACGCGGCCGTCGAATGGAGCAGACAGGTGACGGACCAGCCTGGCTGAGCGTGACAGATGGTCCGTGGAACGCGATCGGTGGCCCGGGTGTCAGTGTCGACACCCGGGCCACCGGCGTTTCGGTGCCACCGGCCGCGTCGCACGAGCGCGAGGAAGCACGAGCGCGAGGACGAGGAAGCACGAGCGCGAGGAAAAGAGACCTGCCGTACGCTGAACAGTCGTCCGCCCGCGCACCTGCGGCCGAGTTGGCGGCGGCCGGAGAGGTGGGTTGTCGATGGCCGAGCCGACCAGCCGCCGCAGGTTCGCCGTTCTCGCGATCTGCTGCATGAGTCTGCTGATCGTGGGGCTGGACGGCACCATCGTGAACGTGGCCCTGCCCGCACTGCGCCGGGATCTGGGTGCGTCGCCCGCGGGCCTGCAATGGACGATCGACAGCTACACCCTCGTCCTGGCCAGCCTGCTCATGCTCGGTGGTTCCACCGGCGACCGGCTCGGCCGCCGCCGGATCTTCCAGACCGGACTGGCCCTGTTCACCGCAGGCTCGCTGCTGTGCAGCCTCGCGCCCGGGCTCGGCTGGCTGGTGGCCTTCCGAATGGTGCAGGCCGTCGGCGGCTCGATGCTGAACCCGGTTGCGATGTCCATCATCACCAACACGTTCACCGACCCGCGGGAACGGGCCCGAGCCATCGGTCTCTGGGGCGCGGTGATCGGGATCAGCATGGCACTCGGCCCGGTGCTCGGCGGCATCCTCGTCGAGACGGTGAGCTGGCGGGCGATCTTCTGGATCAACATCCCGATCGGGCTCGCCGCGCTGGTGCTCACGCACCGCTTCGTCCCCGAGTCCCGCGCGCCGAGCCCACGCCGCCTGGACCCCGTCGGACAGCTCCTTGTGATCGCCGTCCTCTCGACCCTCACCTACTCGATCATCGAGGCGCCCGCGGCCGGCTGGACGTCCGCCGAAACGCTCGTCCTGTTCGCGGTGGCGGTCGCCGCGGCGGCGCTGCTGGTCGGCTACGAGTCGCGGCGCACCGAGCCGTTGCTGGACGTCCGCTTCTTCCGCAGCGCGCCCTTCTCCGGCGCGACGGCGATCGCGGTGTGCGCGTTCGGCGCCCTCGCCGGCTTCCTCTTTCTCAACACGATCTATCTGCAGGACGTCCGTGGCTACTCGGCGCTGCACGCCGGCCTGCTGACCCTGCCGATGGCGCTGGCCACCCTGGTGATCGCGCCCCTGTCCGGCCGGGCGGTGGGCCGCTTCGGCCCGCGTCCGTCGCTGCTCGCCGCGGGTGTCGCCCTGACCGCCGGCAGCGCGGCGATGACGGGCCTGTCCCCACAGACCTCCGTCACCA
Organism: Parafrankia soli; assembly: GCF_001854695.1. Classification (GTDB taxonomy): domain Bacteria; phylum Actinomycetota; class Actinomycetes; order Frankiales; family Frankiaceae; genus Parafrankia; species Parafrankia soli. The sequence continues at coordinate 35,903 of NZ_MAXA01000014.1, read as the reverse complement.
CCCTGATGGTCGCCTACGTCCTCTTCGGGACCGGCTTCGGCCTGGTGAACGCGCCGATCACCAACACTGCGGTCTCCGGGATGCCGCTCGCGCAGGCCGGGGTCGCGGCGGCGGTCGCCTCGACGAGCCGCCAGGTCGGCCAGTCGCTGGGCGTGGCCGTGATCGGCTCCGCCGCGGCAGCGACCGCGACGGTCGGGGCCGTCGGGGCCGTCGGCGACGGCCCGGGAGTCGGGATCGACCCCACCAGCACGGCCGCCTGGTGGGCGGTGGTCGCGGCCTGCGCCGCCGTCCTCGCCCTGGGGTTCGCGACGACGGGCACCTGGGCCCGGCGCACCGCGGACCAGACCCGGTCCCGCCTCCTGACCACCCCCGCTCCCGGGCAGGCCGCCACCCCGCAGGAAGGAACCCAGCAGGTTGCCACCCCACCGGCCGCGACCCCACAGGCTGGGAACCAGCAGGCCGCCCACCCGGTGACCGCCGAACCGGAGCCCAGCCCCTGACCCACCACCCGCCCGGCCCTGCGCCCGCGCTCTGACGATCAGCCCGTGTTGCGGAGGCCGGCGGCTATTCCGTTGATGGTCAGCAGCAGGCCGCGGCGAAGCTGAGGGTCGGCGGTGTCACCGGCCGCCCTGGTGCGGGCCAGCAGGGAGACCTGCAACGCGTGCAGCGGGGCCAGGTAGGCGTCCCGGACCAGCAGCGTGTGGCGCAGCACCGGCGCGGTCTCGAGCAGGCCGGCCTGCCCGGTGACGGCCAGCACCTCCCGCACCGTCCGCGCGTGCTCGTCCCGGATGACGTCGAACAGCGCGGCCGTGGCCGGGTCGACCAGCGCCGAGACGTAGCGCTGGGCGATCGCGAGGTCCGACTTCGCCAGGGTCATCTGGACGTTGCCGAGGAACGTCCGGAAGAAATGCCACGAGCGGTACATCTCGGCCAGCTCCCCGCCCGCGCCGGCCTCGCGCGCCGCCGCCAGCCCGGAGCCGACCCCGAACCAGCCGGGCAGGATGATCCGGGCCTGCGTCCAGCCGAACACCCAGGGGATGGCCCGCAGGTCCGCCAGCCCTCCGGAGCCGCCGGGCCGCCGCGAGGGGCGGGAGCCGATGTTGAGGTTGCCGAGCTCCTCCACCGGCGTCGCCGCCAGGAAGAACGGAACCAGGGCCGGGTCGGCGACGAGGGAGCGGTAGGCGTCCTTCGCCGCGTCCGCGACCGCCGTCATGGTCCCGTCCCAGCCCGCGAGCGCCTGCTCACTGAGCCGGGCGGTGCGGTGCAGGACGGACGCCTCCACCACCGCCGTCAGGGTGATCTCCAGGTTCTGCCGGGCCAGCTGCGGCAGGGTGTACTTGTCCGAGATCACCTCGCCCTGTTCGGTGACCTTGATCGGCCCGTCCAGGGTGCCGAACGGCTGGGCGAGGATCGCCTCGCCGGAGGGGCCGCCGCCGCGGCCGACCGATCCGCCGCGGCCGTGGAAGAGCCGCAGCACGACCCCGTGGGCGCGGGCGGTGTCCCGCAGCTCACGCTGCGCCTTGTGGATCTCCCACTGGGACGCGGTGATGCCGGCGTCCTTGGACGAGTCCGAGTAGCCGAGCATGACCTCCTGGACGTCACCGCGTGCCGCGACCAGCGCCCGGTAGGACGGGTCGGCGAGCAGCCGGTCGAGCAGCGTCCCCGCGGCGCGCAGCTCGGCGACGGTCTCGAACAGCGGCACGAACCCGATCCGCGCCCACGCGACCGCCGGCACCGCGGGCCCGTGACGTTCCGTGCCGCTTCCCGGGCCGCTGGACGTCCCCGGTGGCCGGCCGAGGCCGACCAGGCCGGCCTCGCGGGCGAGCACGGCGACGGCCAGGATGTCGTCGGCGTCGCGGGTCATCGAGACGATGTAGCTCTCGATGACGCCGTCGCCGTACTGGTCCAGCGCGTGGCGCACCGTGGTGAGCAGTTCGAGGGTGCGCGCCACCCGCTCGGGCAGCCGCGGCGGGACGGCACCGAGCAGCGGCCGGCGCCCCGCCAGCTCGGCCGACAGCAGTGCGAGCCGGGCCGGCCGGTCCAGGTCGCGGTAGGGGACGTCCAGCTCGGCAAGCTGGTCGTAGATCGCGCCGAGGGCGGCGTGGTGGGCGTCGGCGTGCTCGCGGATGTCGAGGGTGGCCAGGGAGAGACCGACGGCGCTCGCCGTCCGGATCGCGCGCCGCAGCGGCCCGTTCGCGACGAGCTCGCCGTGGCTCGCGGCGAGAGAGACCCGCATGAGCTCCAGCTCGTCCACCAGGTCGGTGGGCCGCAGGTAGTCCTTGCCCGGGACGTGCGGTGCGCCGGCGGCCAGCCGGGCGCGGGTGCCGGCCAGCCGCGCCAGGATGTAGCTGCACTTGAGCCGGTACGGCTCCTCGGCGTTGAGCCGGATGAAGCGGTCGTACACCTCGGGCAGCGCGGCGCGGTCCGCGGCCAGCGCGGCGAGCAGGTCGCCGCTGACCTCCCCGACCACCCGGGTGGACGCCGTCAGTTCACGGACCAGCCGGTCGACGAGGGCGGTGAGCGCCCGGATGCCGAACTCGTACTGGAGGTTGAGGACCTCCAGTGTGACCTCCGGCGTGACGTTCGGATTCCCGTCCCGGTCGCCGCCGGCCCAGGAGCCGAAGGCCAGCGGACGGGCGGCCACCGGCAGCTCGACCCCGATCCGGGCGAACGCGGTGTCGAGCTCCTCCAGCAGGTCGGGCAGGACCTCGGTGGCGATCGAGGTGAGGTAGTACGCGGCCGAGCGTGCCTCGTCCGCCGGCTTCGGCCGCTCCACCCGCAGCTCGTCGGTCTGCCAGAGGACGTCCACCAGCTCGGCGAGACGACGGGCCAGCCGCTCGTCGTCGGCGCCGGGGCGGCGCGGGTCGTCGGTGGCGTCGAGCAGGTCGGCGATGCCGCGCAGCGTCTCCAGGACGGAACGACGGCTGGCCTCGGTGGGGTGCGCGGTGAAGACCGGGCGCAGCTGCAGGCGCCGCATGACCTCGGCCGGAAGGCCCGGGTCGACGGCCCCCTCGTCCACCGCTTCGGCGATGCGGTCGGCGAGGTCGCGCAGCCGGCTGCGCGGGCGGTCGGAGATCTCCCGCGCCCGGTGCAACTGCTCGGTGATGTTCGCGAGCTGGAAGTAGGCGGTGAACGCGCGGGCGAGCAGGATCGCCTGCCGCGCGTCGACGCCGTCGAGGACGGCGGCGAGCTCGGTGCCGCCGTCCTCGCCGCGGGCGAGCATGCGGACCCGTTCGACCAGCGCGAGCAGTTCCGGGCCCTCGTGGCGGGTGAGGGCCTCGCCGAGCAGCGCGCCGAGGCGGCGCACGCCGGCGCGGACGGCCGCGTGGCGCGCGTCGGAGGACACGCCGCCGGAGAAGCCGCCCGGGTCCTGGGCCTGCTGGTCCGGACGCCCGTCCGCCGGGTTGCCGGTGCTCGCCGGGTTGTTGCTGCTCTCCGGGCTCTCGGTGCTCGCCGTCCCGGGGATGCCAGGTGTGGTGGTCACGCCGCCGTCTCCGATGGGTTGATGTCGCGGAAGAGCTCTCCGCGACAGCGATCAGGTGAGGACGTGTCTGCGGGGCAGGTGCGGGTGCGGGCTCTGCAGGTGCGGGCTCTGCGGGTGCGGGGCTCGCTGTCCGGATCCGGCGACGGCGGTGTCGCCGCGCCGGCGAGCGGGCTGCTGCCCTGCCGACGCACATGTCCAGTCTGCCGACTGTGTGCGCTTCTGTGGTACCCGGGTTGCCGGAAAGCTCAGGTGAACGGAAAGCTCAGGTTCAGGTGAGGAGCAGGATCACCGGGGTGAGGAACACCACGGCGGCGGTGAGGTAGGCGGTCCCGGGCAGCCAGATCGGGACGGTCGGCGGGTCGAGCAGCCGGGCGATCCGGGCGACGACCGGCGTCCGCACGCTCGCGTTGCGCGCCGGGTCGGTGCGGTCCGTGGCCACCGCGGCGGCGACGGCCGCCAGCCGACCCACGCCGGCGACTCCGAGTACGGCGGGTGACTCCGGCGTGCTCGCCGGCCCGAGGCTCGCCGGCGCGAAGGGTGGGACCGACCCGTTCGCCGGCGCGGAGGGTGAGGTGCCCGTCGTGGGCGGTCGCTGGTTGGGGAGGTCCGGACCCGTCACGCTCAGTGTTCCGGCGGGCACCGCTGCGCGGGTGACGCCGAGCCGGGCGAGCGCCCGGGCGAGGGTCCGGCCGGAGGTGCGCCGGGCGGCGGCGTCGTCCGCGAGCATCTCGACCAGCAGCGAGACGGCGGCCGTCGCCTCACGGGCCGGGCGCAGGAAGGGGAAGGTGCGCTCCCAGGCGACGAACGGTTGGATGACCAGGTCGTGCCGGCCGCTGACGTGTGCTTCTTCGTGCGCGAGGACGGCGTCCAGTTCCTCGGGGGTCAGCGTCCGCAGCAGGCCGGCGGAGACGACGACCCGCGCATGGCGCACTCCGGGGACGCAGTAGGCGACGGCGACGGGATGGTCCAGGATCCGCAGCCGGGTGCCGGCCCTGTCCCGGTGCTCGCACAGGCGGCACCCGGTGCCGTGCTCCCCGTGCTCACCGGGGCTGCCGGGGCTGCCGGGGTCGCCGGGGTCGTGCCCGCGGTGCCGGTGCCGGTGGCCGGCGAGGTCGACGAGGTGTCGGTGCCGGTGGCGCTCGCGCAGAGTCGCCGCCGTCGACATGGCCAGCACGCCGAACAGGCGTGCCGCCAGCGCCGCCGCGATGGCCAGCCCGACGAGGTTCGTCCGCCCGAGCCCGACCAGCGGCTCACCGGCGAGAAGGTTGGAGGCGTGGTCGGCGAGTGCCGACGGGATGCCCTGCGACAGCGGGGCCACAGTGAAGGCCGCGGCGGCCAGCAGGGCCGACACCCCACCCGCGAGGCCTATCGCCTGCCACAGCACGATCGCCGCCCGCGGGCAGCGGTGCGGCCACCGCGCGGCGGCCAGCAGGCGCGGAACCGGCCAGGCCAGCGCGCCCGCGAACAGGGCGAGAAGGGCCGCGGTCGTCATGTCCCGGCAGACGCTACCGCTCGTCCACCGGGAGGTGCACCGGTCGCGGCTCGGCCGTGACTGACGATTCTTCGGACATGCTGGCCACGGTGGCCGCCGCGGTGCTGTCCGTGACGTCGGCGACGTCCGCCAGCCCCCCGACGGTGGTCGTGGCCGGACCGCCCGCCTCGCCGGGAGCGCCCGGCCCACGGCCTGTGCCCTCGGTGCCGACGCCCTCGGCGCTGATGCCCTCGGAGCCGCTGCCTGCGCCGCTGTCACTCACGGCGCCGCCCGGCCCGGACGCGGTGGCGGTCCCGTCGGTCGCCGCGTCGCCGGCCGGCTCGAGCGCGCGGCGCAGGATCTCGGCCTCCTCCGCGGAGACCGAGCCGACGAAGCGGACGAGCGCGGAACCCCGGTCGTCGGCGGTGCCCAGGGCCTCCAGCATCGCCTCGGCGACGACGGTCTCGCGGCTGTCGGTCGCCGCGTAGCGGTGGGCACGGGCGGCCCGCTGGCGCCGGACGAAGCCCTTGCGCTCCAGCCGCTCCAGCACCGTCAGCACGGTGGTGTAGGCGAGGTCGCGCTCGTGGTGCAGGCGGGCCGCCACGTCGCGTGCTGTCAGCCAGTCGTCGGCCGACCACAGGACGTCCATGACAGACCGTTCCAGGTCACCCAGGCGTGCCATGGGACCGATCCTACGCCGCGTAGAAGTTCTTGCCCGGAACTTTGTCGAGCCCGGTCGATCTCACAACGAAAAAATCTTCTACCGAACGTAGAATCTTCTACGTAATGTAGAAGAATGCGACGGGCGTGCTGCCGCCCACGGTGGAGGAGGTCCAGATGGTCCATGCCGCCGAAGTTCTCTCCCACGTCGCGGCTCTCGCCCAGGCCGCGGACCCGCCCCAGGCGAGCTCCGTGTCCACCAACCTGGCCCGGGCACAGACCGCGTTCTCGCTGGCGTTCCACATCTGCTTCGCGGTGTTCGGCGTCGGCATGCCATGGCTCCTGCTGTTCGTCGAGGGGCGCTGGGTCCGCACCCGCGACCCCGTCTGGCTCGCGCTGACCCGCAAGTGGTCCAGGGCCTTCGCGGTCATGTTCGCCGTCGGCGCCGTCTCCGGGACGGCGCTGTCCTTCGAGTTCGGCCTGCTGTGGCCGGCCTTCATGGCCCGGTACGGCGGGGTGCTGGGACTGTCGTTCACGCTGGAGGGCTTCGCGTTCTTCGCCGAGGCGATCTTCATCGGCATGTACCTGTACGGCTGGAAGCGCCTGTCGGCCCGGGCGCACTGGCTCACGCTGTGGCCGATCGCCATCGCCGGCACGTTCTCGACTCTCTTCATCATCACGGCGAACGCCTGGATGAACACCCCCGGACACGTCACAGAGGTCGACGGCAAGGTCGTATCGGCAGAGCCGTTCGCCCCGTTCCTGGCCGCCACCGCGCCGCATCAGCTCATCCACATGCTGCTGGCCGCGCTGATGTGCACCGGCGGCATCGTCGCCGGCGTGTACGCCGTCGGCATGCTGCGCGGCCGGCGCGACGCGTATCACCAGCGGGGACTGCGCGTCGGTCTGGCCGTCCTGCTCGTCTGTGCCCCCCTGCAGCTGATCGTCGGTGACTGGGCCGCCCGGGTGGTCGGCAACGAGCAGCCGATCAAGCTCGCCGCGATGGAGGGGCTCGGGCACACCCGCACGCACGCCCCGCTGACCATCGGCGGGATCTACGACGAGCAGACCGGCGAGGTCCGGCACGGCATCGAGGTCCCCGACCTGCTGTCGCTCATGCAGGGGCTCAGCGCCGATCACGAGATCACCGGCCTGACCGCCGTCCCGCCCGAGGAGCGGCCGAACGCCGTGCTGGTGCACTCGGCCTTCAACGTGATGGTCGGCCTCGGGATGGCCCTGATCGCGTTGTCGCTGGTCACCGGGGTCGTCGTCCTGCGCCGGCGGCGGCGCGGCGAGCGCCCGCTGCTGCCCACCGGAAGACCGTGGCTCTGGGCGGCCGCGGCCTCGGGACCGGCGTCCATGCTGGCGATGCTCGCCGGCTGGGAGGTCACCGAGGGCGGCCGCCAGCCCTGGATCGTCTACGGCCGGATGCGGGTGGACGAGGCCGTGACCAGCAGTTCGGGCATGCCGGCGATCTTCACCGGCACGATCCTGCTCTACCTCGGCCTCGCGACGGCGCTCATCCTCATCCTGCGCCGGATGGCGACGGGTGGCCCTGAGCTGGCCGCCACCGTGGGGGAGACCTCCACGACTCCGGACATCCCGGACGCGCGTCCCGCTCCCGCCTCTCCCGACACTCCCGCGAGGGTCCGCGGTGACGGCGACGGTGGCGACGGGCCCGGGACGTCCGCGCCCACCACGCCGCGAACCGATCCGTCCAGCAGCGAAGGGGACGCCCGATGACCGCCGCCGACCTGCTCGCCGTCGTGATGGTGATCGGGCTGACCGCCTACGCCCTCACCGGGGGCGCCGACTTCGGCGGCGGGGTCTGGGACCTGCTCGCCCGCGGCCGGGACGCGGCCGACCAGCGCCGGCTCGTCTCCGCCGCGCTCGGCCCGGTCTGGGAGGCCAACCACGTCTGGCTGATCTTCGTGATCGTCATGATGTTCAGCGGCTTCCCGGCCGCGTTCGGCATCGTCGGGTCGACGCTGGAGATACCGCTCATCTGCGCGCTGGCCGGGATCGTCCTGCGCGGGGCCGCGTACGTGTACCGTGCCTACGGCGCCGGCGCGGCCGGGCCGGACCACTGGTGGGGCCACGTGTTCGCGATCTCGTCCGCGATCACCCCGGTCGCGCTCGGGGTGTGCGGCGCCGCGCTGGCCACCGGTGATGTCACCGAGGGCGACGCGCTCGCCCCGGTGACCAGCGCCTTCGGGATCGTCTGCGGCGTCTTCACCCTCGCCGTGACGGCCTTCCTGGCCGCGGTGTACCTGTGCCGGGACGCGGCGTCGAGCCCGGAGACCGAGCACCTGGTGCCCGGGTTCCGCCGCCGCGCGCTCGGCGGGGCCGTCGTCTCGGGGCTGCTCGCCGCGGCGCTGCTGCCGCTGCTGTGGTCGGAGGCACCTGTCGTGGCGGAGCGGTTCGCCGAGCGGTCCGTGCCCTTTGTCGTGATCTCGGCCCTCGGTGGGATCGCGTCGCTGGTCGCGCTGTGGCAGCACCGCTTCACCGCGGCCCGCATCACGGCGGGGGCAGCGGTGGCCGGCGTGCTCTGGGGGTGGGCGGCCGCCCAGTACCCGGATCTGGTCGTCGGCCGCGCGACGGTCGACTCCGCCGCCGCGCCCGAGGCCAACATCGTGGCGATGCTGATCGCGGTCGCCTGCGGGCTGGTGGTCCTCATCCCATCGCTGTGGATGCTGTTCCGCCTGTTCGCGAACCCCGAAGTCAAGTCCTGACCGGCGCGGCCGGCCGGCGCGTGGAGGTGTGCGCCGGCCGGCCGGCACCAGGCGTCCCGCCGCCCGCGACTACCGTCGACGGGTGACGAGGGCCAGCATCGGCAGCGGCCGGGCCAGCGATTCCGACGGGCCAGCGGGCCCCACCACCGGCACCGCCGGCGGCGAGCCGCTGGGTCGGCGGTCGCTGCGCACCGAGGTCCTGCTCGTCCTCGGGGTGTCCTTCGGTGCCTCCGGCCTGTTCGCGCTCATCCGCTACCTCGGGGTGCTGACCGCGCAGCAGCCGGTCCGTTCGCAGGTCGCGCGGCTCAACTCGTCCGCAGCGCCGGGGCGCCCCTGGCTCGATCTCGCGCTGCAGGCCGCCTCGCTCGCGACCGCGCTGGTACCGGTGTTTCTCGTCGTCCACCTGCTGGGCCGCCACGGCGGCGGGCCCGCGGTGATCGGCCTGGACCGGCGCCGTCCCCGCTCGGACGCCCTCCGTGGCGCGGCGCTGGCGGCGGCGGTCGGGGGCACCGGTCTCGCCTTCTACCTGGTCGCCTGGCACAGCGGCGCCAATCTGACTGTCGCGCCGTCCAACCTGCCGGACGTCTGGTGGCGGATCCCGGTCCTCGTCGCCTCGGCGGCCCAGAACGGTCTGGCCGAGGAGGTGGTGGTCGCCGGGTACCTGCTGGTGCGTCTGCGTGAGCTCGGGTGGGGCGACAACCGCGCGCTCGCCGCCAGCGCGTTGCTGCGCGGCTCCTACCACCTCTACCAGGGGCTGGGGGGATTCGCCGGCAATGTCGCGATGGGGCTGCTGTTCGGCCGGATCTTCCAGCGGACCGGCCGGGTGCTACCGCTCGTCGTAGCACACACACTCATCGACACGGTCGCGTTCGTGGGGTATGTGACGCTGGCCGGAAGGGTGTCGTGGATACCCGTTCCGCGCTAACGTTCCGCGCTAAGGTTAACAAAAGGCAAACAACGATCGTCCTTTTGGGTGCGAGCTGGGCACGCACCGTAACGGCCCCCGGTACCCCGGGCCGCTCGGTCGACGCCCGAACGGCGGACCAACGCCATGCCACGCCACGGGCCGGGCGGTCGGGTAGCGCCGACCGGTCGCGAGGGCCAGCGGCCGCGGGTGGCGGTGCGGCTCCGCCGGGGTCGCGGGCGCTTGCGGGCACTGAGGGCGCGGAAAGGAGCGGGCGTGGGCTCTTCGCGGGAGATCGAGCGGAAGTACTCCGTCGACCAGAGCTTTGTACTTCCCCGGCTGACGCAGGTGGACGGGGTCGCGACCGCCCGCACCCGCCGCACCGTCACCCTGGAGGCCGTCTACTACGACTCCGACGACCTGCGGCTGGCCCGCAACCGCATCACCCTGCGCCGCCGGACGGGCGGGGACGACGCCGGCTGGCACCTGAAGCTCCCCGTGGCCCCAGGGGTGCGTGACGAGATCCACCGCCCGCTCGGCTCCCACGATCCGGTTCCCGCCGATCTTGTCGACCTCGCCACCGTGCACCTGCGCGGGGCGGAGCTGCGCCCGGTCGCCCGCCTGGTGACGCTGCGCACCGCCCGCCGCCTGCGCGACAAGGCGGGCTGCGACCTGGCGGAGGTCGTCGACGACCAGGTGACGGCCCAGACGCTCGGCGCGACCACGGTCGTGCAGAAGTGGCGGGAGATCGAGGTCGAGCTGGGCTCCGGTGACCCGGGCGTGCTCGACGCCGTCGAGGCCGTGCTGACCGCCGCCGGCGCCGAGCTGTCGGCCTCGGCGTCGAAGCTGGCCCAGGTGCTCGGCCCGGCGCTGAGCGGCGCGCCCGGCCCGGACGTGCCGCGCGCCGCGGCGAAGCTGCGCCGGCGGACCCCGGCCGGCGAGGTCGTCCGCGCCTACCTGATCGCGCAGGTCGAGGCGCTGCTCGCCACCGACCCGCGGGTGCGCCTGGACGCGCCCGACGCGGTGCACCGGATGCGGGTGGCCTGCCGGCGGACCCGCAGCACCCTGCGGACCTTCGCACCCTTCTTCCCCGCGGAGCTGGTCGCGCACCTCGACGTCGAGCTGCGCGACCTGGCCGGGGCGCTGTCCGCCGCGCGCGACGCCGAGGTACAGATCGACTACTTCACGGGCCGGCTCGAGGACCTGCCCGCCGACCTGCTGCGCGGGGACGTCGTGGGCGCGATCTCGGCCCGGCTCGCGGCCGACCAGACGGCCGCCCGGGCCCAGGCGCTGGAGATGCTGCGCAGCGAGCGTTATCTGACCCTCGTGGAGGATCTGCTCGCGCTCGTCAACGGCCCGTTCGTCGGGCGTTCGGGCAAGCCCGCGGAGAAGGTGCTGCCCGGTCTCCTGCACGACGCCGACCGGCGGCTGAGCCGCAAGGTCGGCCGTGCCGCCCCCCTGCCGGTGGGTGCCGAACGCGACGAGCTCCTGCACTCCGCGCGCAAGCAGGCGAAGCGGCTGCGGTACGCGGCCGAGGTGGTCGGTCCGGTGTACGGCCCGCCCGCGGCCGCGTTCGCCCGGCTCGCCGAGTCGATGCAGGAGCTGCTCGGCACCCACCAGGACGCGACGATCGCCCGCGGCCTGCTGCGAGACTGGGGGGTCGAGGCGCAGACAGCCGGCGAGCCGACCGCCTACACCCTGGGCGTACTGCTCGGGTTGGAGGAGTGCCGCGCCCGCACCGCCGAACGGGACTTCTTCGACCTGTGGCCGGACGCGTCGGCGCGCCGGCACCGGCGCTGGTTCGTCCGCCGCTGACCCGTCCGATGCCGGCCCGGCCCCGTCCGTGCCGGCCGGGCGCGTGTGATGTTGGTCGCACATGTTGCGCAGAGTGGCGGTATGGTGCCGTCCGAGTGGGCGGCGGGGGCCCGGATCGGGCAGCATCGGGGCGGTACGGCACTGGTCGGTCCCGGTAGCCCCGGCTCCGCGCCAGCACAGCCCTGCGCCAGCACAGCCGGCGCCAGCAGGGCCCCGTGCCAAGCAGATCCCCGCACCGTGAGGAGACGCCGATGACCGCGCCAGCGACCCTGCGCACCACCCGACTGGGCCTGACCGACATGTCGATCACTCGGGTCGGGTTCGGCGCCTGGGCCATCGGCGGGGCGGACTGGGCGTTCGGCTGGGGGCGCCAGGACGACGACGAGGCGGTCGAGGCCATCCGGGCCGCGGTGCGGTCCGGGGTGAACTGGGTCGACACCGCCGCGGTCTACGGCCTCGGGCACTCCGAGGAGCTCGTCGGCCGGGCGCTGGCCGACATCCCCGCCGAGCAACGTCCCTACGTGTTCACCAAGTGCGGCCTGGTCTGGGACGAGAGCGACCCGACGCGGCCCCCCCTGCGGGTCGGGGCGCCCGCCTCGATCCGCGCCGAGGTGGACGCGTCGCTGCGCCGGCTCGGGGTGGAGCGCATCGACCTCTACCAGCTCCACTGGCCGCCGCAGGACGGGACCCCGATCGCCGAGGTCGTCGGCGCCCTGCACGAGCTCCGCGCCGCGGGCAAGATCCGCGCGGTCGGGGCGTCGAACTTCTCGGTCGCCCAGTTGGAGGCGGCGGCGACGGCGGGCGGTGTCGACGTCCTGCAGCCGCCGTTCTCTCTGGTCAACCGGCTGGCGGCCGCCGACCTGCTGCCGTACTGCGCCATGCGTGACATCGGTGTGATCGTCTACAGCCCGATGCAGTCCGGGCTGCTGACGGGCGGGTGGTCGGTGCAGCGCACCCGCGCGYTCGCCGAGGACGACTGGCGGCGGACGGCGGCGGAGTTCAACCCGCCGGCCCTCGAGCGCAACCTGGCCCTGGTCGATGTGCTGCGTCCGATAGCGGCCCGGCACGGCACGACGGTGGCCGCGGTGGCCGTCGCCTGGACGCTGGCCTTCGACGGGGTGACCGCCGCGATCGTCGGGGCCCGGCGCCCGGACCAGATCGACGCCTGGCTGCCCGCGGGCGGAGCGGTGGTCCTGACCGACCTCGACCTGGACGAGATCGGCGTCGCGGTCGAACGTCTCGATGTGGGTGCGGGGCCGTCTCGGCAGGGCCCCGCGCTGCCTGGCAGCGCCCTCGTGTGAGGACTCACAGCGTTCCTCYGGTCATCTGGAGAGGGTGTTCGGGGTGCGCGGTGGCTTCGGTGGAGTGGTCCGTGGCGCACCGGCGTGACGAAGTCGATGTTCGTAATGTCGAGCCGTGAAGTGGACTTCTTCTGCCGGAGGTCTCCCGTCAGAGGCTGCGTGCGTGTAGCGTCAGGCGTGGCCAGAGTTCGCCAGTTCGTGCCTCAACCGAGACACGGCGGAACAACGCGGCGGCGAATCGTATCGCTGTCACGTTCGGCCCGGGGCCCGCGCGGTGCGGGTCCTGACTGCACCAGCAGGGAGAACGGCACGTGGCTCAGGGCACGGTGAAGTGGTTCAACTCGGAGAAGGGCTTCGGCTTCATCTCCGTGGACGGCGGCGGGTCTGACGTCTTCGTCCACTACAGCGCAATCCAGATGGACGGCTACAAGGCACTCGAGGAGGGCCAGCGGGTCGAGTTCCAGGTGACCCAGGGCCAGAAGGGCCCGCAGGCCGACGCCGTCCGCGTCGTCTGAGCCACGAGTAGCAGTAGAACCAGGTTTGGTCAGCCCGCCTGTCGGACGTCTCCGACGGGCGGGCTGACCGTTTTTCGGCGGGATCCACGGGTCTTGCGGATCTGTTCCGATCTGTTCGGGGGCGTCTTGTCTGCGCCCTCGTCTGGACCCGGACAGACCACGGAACGAACATGCTTCGCTTCTGAACCGGTTCGCTTCTGAACTGGTCGCATGCAGCGGCTGAACCGTGCGGGGTCCTAACGAATGACCGACGCCGATCGTTCCAATGTCCGAGGACAGCTTTGCCGATGTTTCGGGAAGCGTCTGTTGGATTACTCGTATCCGTAAAAGCTTCCGCGTGGAATGCGTGAGGGCGCAAATATCGCGCCCCGGCGAGAGTCGCGCGATGCTCAGTGTTGCGAGAGGTTCACGCCCCGCGTCGATACCCGCGTCCACGCAGGTCTCGAATCGATCTCCCCCGGCGTCAGTCGGCCGCGAGCAGCTCCGCGATCTGCAGCGTGTTGAGCGCGGCGCCCTTGCGCAGGTTGTCCCCGCACACGAACAACGCGACCTCGTGCGGATCGTCGGGCGACTGACGGATCCGCCCGACCCAGGTCGGGTCGGTGCCCACCACATCCGCCGGCGTCGGGAACTCGCCCGCGGCGGGATCGTCGAGCACGGCCACGCCCGGCGCTGACGCCAGGACGTCCCGCGCCTGCTCGGCCGTGACCGGCCGCACGAACCGGGCGTGCACCGCCACCGCGTGCGTCGTGACCACGGGCACGCGCACACAGGTCGCCGAGACGCRCAGCCCGGGCATGCCGAGGATCTTCCGTGACTCGTTGCGGATCTTGAGTTCCTCCGACGACCAGCCGCCGTCCCTGAGCGAGCCGGCCCAGGGCACCACGTTCAGCGCCAGCGGCGCGGGGAACGGGCCGAGGCCCTCCTCACCGACGGCCTTGCGCACGTCGCCGGCGTTCTGCCCCAGCTCGCTGGTGCCCCCGACCAGGGCGAGCTGCGCGTAGAGGGTGTCGATGCCGAACTGGCCGGCCCCGCTCGCGGCCTGGTAGGACGTCGCGAAGAGCGACTCGAGGCCGAAGGCCCGGTGCAGCGCGCCGACTGCGACGATCATCGACAGGGTGGTGCAGTTCGGGTTCGCGATGATGCCGCGCGGGCGGTCCGCCACCGCCGCGGCGTTCACCTCGGGCACGACCAGGGGAACATCCGGATCCATCCGGAAGGCGCCGGAGTTGTCCACCGCGATCGCGCCCCGGGCGGCGGCGACCGGCGCCCACTCGGCCGAGATCTCGTCCGGCACGTCGAAGACCGCGATGTCGACGCCGTCGAACACCTCCGGCGACAGGGCCCGCACGGTGACGTCCTCGTCGCGGACCCGCAGCGTGCGCCCGGCCGAGCGGGCGGAGGCCACCAGTCTGATCTCACCCCAGACGTCGGGGCGCTCGGTCAGCAGCGCGAGCATCACCGTGCCCACCGCGCCGGTCGCGCCGACCACGGCCAGCGTCGGCCGCCGGGACGTCCCACCCATGCCCTGACTCCGCTCGCTCATCGACCGGTTCCCGCGTACACCACGGCGGACTCGTCCGGGTTGCCCAGCTCGAAGGCGGCGTGCACGGCGCGTACGGCCACCGGGAGGTCGGTGTCCCGCACGACCACCGAGATCCTGATCTCGGACGTCGAGATGATCTCGACGTTGACGCCGGAGTCGGCGAGGGCGCCGAAGAACCGGGCGGACACCCCGGGGTGGGACTTCATCCCGGCGCCGATCAGGGACAGCTTGCCGATGTGGTCGTCGTAGAGGGTCCGCTCGAAGCCGATCTGGTCGCGGACCTTCTCCAGCGCGCCGAGCGCCGTCCGGCCGTCCGTCATCGGCAGGGTGAACGAGATGTCCGTCCGCCCGGAGCCGGCGACCGAGCCGACCTGGACGATCATGTCGAGGTTGACGTCCGCGTCAGCGACCGCGCGGAACACCRCCGCCGCCACCCCGGGCTTGTCCGGGCAGCCCTTGACTGTCACCTTCGCCTCGGTCGAGTCGTGCGCGACGCCGCGGATGATGGCCTGTTCCACGAGCTGTGCCTCCGGAGTCTCGGTGACCCATGTGCCCGGCTTCGACGAGAACGAGGAGCGGACATGCACGGGGACGGAGTAACGGCGGGCGTACTCGACGCACCGCAGCATGAGCACCTTCGCCCCGCAGGCCGCCATCTCCATCATCTCCTCGTAGGAGATCTTCTCGATGCGGCGTGCGTCGGGGACGATGCGCGGATCGGCGGTGAAGACGCCGTCCACGTCGGTGTAGATCTCGCAGGCGTCGGCGCCCAGCGCGGCGGCGAGCGCCACGGCGGTCGTGTCGGAACCGCCGCGCCCCAGCGTGGTGATGTCCTTCGTGTCCTGACTGACACCCTGGAAGCCGGCGACGATCGCGATCGCGCCCTCGTCCAGCGCGGTGCGGATGCGGCCCGGGGTGACGTCGATGATCCGGGCCCGGCCGTGCACCGAGTCGGTGATCACGCCGGCCTGCGAGCCGGTGAAGGAACGCGCCTCCGCGCCCAGCTTGGTGATCGCCATCGCGAGCAGCGCCATGGAGATCCGCTCGCCGGCGGTGAGCAGCATGTCCAACTCCCGCGCGGGCGGCAGCGGGCTCACCTGCTCGGCCAGATCGAGCAGATCGTCGGTGGTGTCGCCCATCGCGCTCACCACGACAACCACGTCGTTCCCGGCCCGGCGGGTCTGGACGATCCGGTCGGCCACCCGCTTGATGCGATCCGCGTCCGCGACCGAGGACCCGCCGAACTTCGCGACCAGGAGCGCCATGGCTGCCAGATTACCGAGACCAGGGGCACCTCCGCCGAGATCCGCGGATGTGTGGTCGGCCGCCGTCCGTCGGGATCCGCGGATCCCGGCCGGCGGCTGCTCGTGCCGGAAACCCTGCCCGCCCCCGCTTCGTTGGCCTTGCGAGGGACGGCGGATCGCCTGTGTGACCGGAGAGCGATCACGCGTGGCGGTCATCCGGTGGCACGTGTGTCATCCGACCGACGGCTTACCCGGAGAGTTCGGCCTTGTGTGCAAGGGTGACCCGGGAAGCGACCGTGTTGGTCCGATGGTCCTCGACGTGGAGGATCGTCGGCGTTAAAGGGATCCTTCAGGAAGGACATTCGTCATGGCGATCAGCCTTGCCAAGGGCGGCAACGTCAGCCTCACGAAGCAGGCCGCCGAGGCAGGAACCGGAGCGCTGACCGCGCTCACCGTCGGGCTCGGGTGGGATGCCCGCACGACGACCGGCACCGACTTCGATCTCGACGCCTCCGCCATCGGCGTGAAGAGCGACGGCAAGGCACTGTCCGACGGGCACTTCGTCTTCTTCAACAACATGAAGTCCCCGGAGGGCGCCATCACGCTCTCCRGCGACAACGTGACCGGCGCCGGCGAGGGCGACGACGAGTCCGTCAACATCAACCTGGGCCTGGTCCCGGCGGAGATCGACAAGATCGTCGTGCCGGTCTCCATCTACGACGCGGCGAACCGGGCCCAGAACTTCGGCCAGGTCCGCAACGCCTACATCCGCGTGGTGGACCAGACCGGCACCGAGCTCGTCCGTTACGACCTCTCCGAGGACTACTCGACCGAGACGGTCGTCATCTTCGGCGAGGTGTACCGCAACGGAGCCGACTGGAAGTTCCGCGCGGTCGGCCAGGGGCACAACGACCTCAGCGGCCTCGCCCGCGACCACGGCGTCAACGTCTGACCGCCCGCGAGCCGAGTGCCTGCGGGTCAGTTCCCGCGGGCTGACCGGCCGCTGACGGGGGGTGCGTCGCGTGTTGGCCTGGCAGGTCACCCGCCCCGCGCCGGTGGCCACGGCGCCACTGCGCGCGGTCGAGCTGCCCATCCCCGAGCCCGGTCCCGGTCAGGTCCGTCTGAAGGTCGCCGCCTGCGGCGTCTGCCGGACGGACCTGCACCTGGCCGAGGGCGACCTCCCCCCGCACCGGCCGCTCACCGTGCCCGGTCACGAGATCGTCGGGTACGTCGACGCGCTCGGTCCCGGGGGCCATGGGGTTTCCGGGCCGGCCGGTGCGGCCGGCTCCCGGCCACCGGACCCGGCCCCGGCGGCCCCGATCCGGCTGGGTGACCGGCTCGGCATCGCCTGGCTCGCCGGAACGGACCAGACGTGCGCCTACTGCCGGCGCGGCGCCGAGAACCTCTGCCCCGCGTCGCTCTACACAGGCTGGGACGTCGACGGCGGGTACGCCCAGTACGCCGTCGTCGACGCGGACTACGCCTACCGCCTGCCCGCCGGCTACAGCGACGGTGAGCTGGCCCCGTTGCTGTGCGCCGGGATCGTCGGCTACCGGGCGCTGCTGCGCGCCGAGCTTCCGCCCGGCGGCCGGCTGGGCGTCTACGGGTTCGGCGCGTCCGCGCACCTCGCCGCGCAGGTGGCGATCGCCCAGGGTGCGACGGTGCACGTCATGACCAGGTCCGCCCGGGCCCGCCGCCTCGCCCTCGAGCTCGGCGCGGCGTCCGCGACCGGCGCCTACGACTCCCCACCCGAGCCACTCGACGGGGCGGTCCTGTTCGCGCCGGTCGGCGATCTGGTCCCGGTCGCGCTCGCCGCGCTGGACAGGGGCGGCACCCTCTCGATCGCCGGGATCCACCTCACCGACGTCCCGGTCCTGAACTACCAGCGGCACCTGTTCCAGGAGCGCTCGGTGCGCAGCACGACCGCGAACACCCGCGCCGACGGCCGCGAGTTCCTGGAGATCGCCGGGCGCCACCGGCTCGCGGTGACAACCACCCCGTACCCGCTGACGGCCGTCGACCAGGCGCTCGAGGACCTCGCACGCGACCGGGTGGACGGCGCCGCCGTGCTGTTCCCGGACGGCGTCTGACGGCCGGCTTACGGGACGAGGCGGTAGAACCGGAAGAAGTCGTGCTCGATGGGCAGCGTCTCCGTCGAGGTGAAACCCGCGAGTTCGGCGTAGCCGGCGAGCGTCGCCGGGCGCATCACGGTTCCCGTGCCCACCGAGGGCTGCCGTGACATCCCGTCCGGCAGGCAGCCGACCAGCGAGTACCCGTAGAGCAGCCGCTCGATCTCGCCCGCGGGGGCGTGGAACGACTCCGCGCACCGCTCGTCCATGACGATCATGCTGCCGCCGGCGGTCAGCAGGCGGCGTGCCGCGTCGAGCACGGCAACCGGGTCCGCCATGTCGTGGACGCACTCGAAGGCGAACACCAGGTCGTAGCCGCCCACCGCCTCGCCGTCCGCGGCCTGCGCGGCGTCGGCGTCGGTGAAGGTGACCCGGTCGGTCACCTCGAGGGCGGCGGCGTTGCGCTCGGCGAGCCGCACGGACTCGGTGTCCGGGTCGAAGCCGTCGACGGTCACTCCGGGGTACGCGCGGGCCAGCGCGACCGATGACCATCCCGCCCCACAGCCGATGTCGGCGACGCGCGCGCCGGCGACCAGCGTGGCGTGCACCTCGGGAGCGGCCGGCAGCAGCTCCTGGCACAGCAGGGAGAGGAACATCGGGCGGTTCGCGGCGGCCTGGGCCTCGCGCGCGTCGGCGCCGAACCGTTCCCAGCTCACCCCTCCGCCGGTCCGGAACGCCTCGGCGATCTCGCCGAGCTGCCGGCCCGCTCCGGCCACGAACCGGGCGAGCGGAGCCAGGTAGTTCAGGCTGTCGACGTCGGCGAGGACCTCCGCGTGCCCCGCGGGCAGCAGGTAACGGCGGGAGAGCGCCTCGCCCGCGCCACGGTCCGCGTTCTCGTCCTGGTCGACGTCCGCCGCGACGGTGAGGTAACCGCAGACCGCCTGGTGCTCGAGCCACTCACGGGCGTACCGCTCCGTGCTGCCGGTCGCGTCCGCCAGTTCGGAGGAGGTGAGGGGCCCGCGCTCGGCGAGGGCGGCGTAGTACCCGAGCCGGTCGCCGAGATAGATCGCCTGAACCTCCTGGGCGCCCAGCACCGCGTCGAAGACCCGTTGGGTGAACGCCTCGACCGCGGCGGACGTGCCGTCGGGCGTGCCCGTGGCCGAGTCGGTGATGGTTGTCATGATTTATCCGCTCCCTCGTGACGCCGGGTGATGACTTCAGCATCCGGGTATGGACTGCGGGAGTGATGCGGCCGGCTTGCAGCGGGATAGCGCGGGGGTGGCGTGTCCGGCGTGTGACGGGTTGTGGACCCATGGGACTCCTATGATCGGTTCGTGCGCGTGCGCCTGCTGGGCCCGGTGGACGTGGTGGACGCCGCCGGGCTGCCGATCGCCATCGGCAGCCCCACACAGCGGCTGCTGCTGGCCATCCTCGGATCGCGCGTGGGGGACGTGGTGCCTCCCGCGCGTCTGGTCGATGCCGTGTGGGGGGAGTCCCCGCCGCCGTCGGCCGAGGCGACGCTGCGCTCCTACATCTCGAGGCTGCGCCGGGTCCTCGGGGACGCGCTGCCGACCCATCCCGGCGGGTGGTCGCTGCGGCTCGCCCCGGAACAGGTCGACATCGCCGTCTTCGAGCGTCTGCTGCGGCTGTCCGGGCAGGTCCAGGACGCGTCCGCGCGGCTCGCCGCGTTGGACGACGCGCTCGCCCTCTGGCGGGGCCCGGCCTTCGGCGAGCTGACCGACGACCCGGCGCTGCGACCGGTGGCGGTGCGCCTCGGCGAGGCTCGCGGCGCGGCGCGCGAATCCCGGGCCGCGCTGCTGCTGGCGGTCGGGCGCCCGGCCGAGGCGGTCGGTGCCGCGGAGGAACTGCTCGCCGAGTACCCGTGGCGGGAGGGCGCCTGGGGGACCCTCCTCGGGGCGCTGAGCGGTTCCGGGCGGGCCGTCGAGGCCGCGGACGCCTACCGCCGGGCGCACGCGGCCCTGGCGGAGGTGGGCCTCGAACCGGGCCCGGCGCTGCGCGCGGCCCAGGCCGTGGCGCTGTCCACGGCAGCCCCCACCGCCGCCCCCACAGCGGCCCCCGCCCCTGAAAGGGCTGAGCCGACAGGTTCCGGCCCAGCCGGCCCAGCCGGCCCAGCCGGCCCGGCTGGGCCGGCTGGCTCGGGACGGCGCCGTCGGCCTCGCCGGCCCGTCACGTCCCTGCTGGGCCGGGAGGCTGACACGGCCGCGGTCTGCGACCTGCTCGCGTCGGCCCGGCTGGTCACCATGTTCGGGCCGGGCGGGGTCGGCAAGACGCGGCTGGCGCTGTACCTCGCCGACCGCCTCGCGGACAGGTTCCCGCACGGCGTCCTGATGGTGGAGCTGGCGACCGTCGCCGACCCGACCGCCGTCCCCGCGTTCGTCGCGGACGCGCTGGGCATGCGCGGCGCCGACGGCGACGCCGGTGCCGCCCTCGAAGCCGCCGCCGAGCTTGACGCGCTCGTGATCCTGGACAACTGCGAGCACGTGGTGGCCGCGGCCGCCGCCGTCGCATCGGCTCTGGTCGAGAACGGTCGCGGTGTGCGCGTGCTGGCGACGAGCCGCGAGCTGCTCGGCGTGGACGGCGAGCACTGCTGGCCGGTACGCCCGCTGCGCGTCGACGGCCCGGACGCACCCGCGCACGCCCTGTTCTGGGACCGCGTCCGAGCCGCCTGCCCGGCGCCGGTTCCGGGGGCCGGACCGGCCTCGGACGGAGACCTCGAGGCGGCCGACCGCATCGTCCGGAGGCTGGACGGCCTGCCGCTCGGCATCGAGATGGCGGCCGCGCGCAGCGGCACGATGTCCCTGCCCGAGCTCGCCGACCGGCTCGAGGACCACCTCGGCCTGCTCCGGGACGTCCGCCGGGTGGGAACGCCGCGCCACCGCACGCTCGCCGACGTGGTCGGCTGGTCGGTCTCGCTGCTGGACGCGCCGCACCGCGCGATGCTGCGGACCATGGGC
The DNA here is from genome assembly GCF_001854695.1 of Parafrankia soli. GTDB lineage: Bacteria > Actinomycetota > Actinomycetes > Frankiales > Frankiaceae > Parafrankia > Parafrankia soli. The sequence goes on along the minus strand of NZ_MAXA01000014.1, from coordinate 15,187 downwards.
GCGTTCGCGGGCCCGGTGAGTCCCGTGGACGTCGCCGCGCTGGCGGGCCTGCCCGAACCGGAGACGCTGGATCTGCTCGACGCCCTGGTGGCCCGGTCGCTGGTGGTCGTCGATCCGTCCCGGGTACCGGCCCGCTACTCGCTCCTGGAGATCATCCGCGAGTACGCGCGACGGCAGCTCGGCGCGTCCGACGCCGTGCTGCGTCAGGAACACGCCCGGTACATCCTCGCCGAGGTGCGGGCCGCGGACGCGGTCCTGCGCACCCCGCGGGAAGCGGCGGGGCACAGCCGGATCACCGACCTGATGGTCGAGGCCCGCGCTGCCCAGACATGGGCGCTGCGCGAAGATCCCCCGCTGGCCGTGGAGATCGCGGCCGGCATGCACGTGTTCGCGATGACGCGGCTGCGGGTCGAGCCGTTGCACGCCGCGGTGGAACTCGTCCGCTCGCTCGGGCTGCACCCGCCGCCGGGCGGCGAGCCCCACCGGCTGGCGGACCTGGTGTCGGATCTCGCCGCGGGCCTGCCACCCGGCGTGACGGCGGGGGCCGCGGCGACCACCCTGGCCACGGCGGCATGCTGGTACGTCAGCGCCGGTGAACTCGAGCTCGCCGTGGCCTGTGCACAGCGCGGACGGCTGATCGCCGGTGACGCGCCCGAACGCCGGTTCCCGCTCGAACTGCTCAGCGACACCGCCTCCTACCAGGGCCGGATCGGCGAGGCCGTCGACCACGGCTGGGAGCTCGTCGCCGCGGCGCGGTCCTGCGCCGACCCGCACGCCGAGGTGGCCGGGCTGCTCAACGTGGCGATCGCGCACGCCTACGCGGGGCACGCCGAGGACGGCCGGGCCGCCCTCAGCCAGGCCCCCGCGGGGCCGCTCGCGCCGTCCGAGCTCGGCTGGCTGGCCTACGGCGAGGCCGAGCTGATCCTTGACCGCGACCCGGACCGCTGCCTGCGGCTGCTCGACCGCGCGGTCGCCCTGGCGGATTCGGTCGACAACCCCTACCTGGGCGGGGTGGCACGGGTGTCCGCGGTGTCCGTCCGGGCCCGCTGCGGTGACCCGCAGCAGGCCGTCGAGGCTTTCGCGCAGGTGCTGCGACACTGGCGCGACCAGTATGCGCTGACCCACCTGCTGACAACGTTGCGTAACCTCGTCGTGCTCTTCCAACGCCTCGGCCGGCCGCGGCCGGCGGCGCGGCTGCTCGGCGCCGTCACCTCGCAGGCGGTCAAGCCGAGCTACGGCGCGGAGGCCGCGATGCTCGCGGGAGCCGACAGCTGGGTGGACGACGCCCTCGGCTTCGCCGCCGCCACCGCCGAACGCGCCGCCGGAGCCACCCGCACCGTCATCGCCGCCACCGAGACAGCCCTCGACGACCTGGCTGACATCACCGCGGAGATCCGCGGCGGCTGAGCGGGTCCACAGACGTCCATGGACCCCCTCACCCGCCACACATCGTTCCGCCTGCCCTGGCAGGGGCCTGGCTCGGCTTCACAGAGCCGGTAGGCGTGTCGTGGGTGCGTCGGGTCAGCGGGGGCGGGCTGCGAGCAGGCGCAGGGCGAGGGTGCCGGCGGCGGTGAGGGCGGCGGCGGTCGCGACCTCCCGGGGCAGCCGGTGCCGGGCCTCGTTCTGGATCGCCTCGTGGAACCGGTCGAAACGGGCGGGCCAGGGGCTCGAACCGACGAAGTAACGGCCCACCTTGTCGGTGTCGGGCAGGCAGGCGCCGACCATGCCGGCGAGCACCCCGATCCGGCGGTCCGCCGGCGCCGCGGCCGTCAGCAGCGCCATCGCGGCGAGGCCGGCCACGCCGTCCTTGCGGGCGATCGGCAGCCATTCGGACTCGGTGCCGGGCCCGGTGCCCCAGTGCGGCAGCGCGTCCATCACGAGGTGGGAGAGGAAGCCCGCGGCCAGCGCCGGCCCCAGCCTGGGCACGGCCATACCGACGAACGCGCCGGCACCGACATGCGAACTGATGATCATTGGCCGCTCCTGCTCACCTGGTCGAGACGGGTACTGGCCTGGTTCCCAGGCATGGTTCCACCTTGTCCCCGGCCCCGGCGGGCGCCGCACCGGGGTCCGCCGGGTGCCATGCCGGGGTCCGGCGGGCGCTGCTCCGGGGTGCGTCCACACGCCCCCGCCCGCCGAGCCGCGGCGCCGTGGCCTGAGACTGTCGGGAAAGTTGTGCCCGTTGGACTCCGGACAGTCCGCACGGCACGTAGCATCTGCATGCATAGCGCAGTGGTGTGGTATCTGTGGCTGGAACTCCAGCTTGTACCGGGCCGGCATGGTCGACACGGTGTGACTGGACAAATCGAAGATGGCGGGTTGACCGGGCCAGTGACAGGGCCGGGGGTCGGAAGGTGAGGCGTGACGGCCATCCCTCGCAGACGTGTGCTCACCGGCACCAGCACGTGCAGCCGCAGGCGTGCGTGCACTGGCATCTGCACACCATCCTATGGCCGGGCGCTTCCGGTGCCGTCCCGGCCCCATCCACGACCCCGCCCGAGCCGGGCAGCGGTGGGCGCTGGTGTCGCCACCCCGCTGCCGGGGCCTCCCGATCCGCACGCCGCCGTCCGTGCCACCGGCGTCCCGGCCGCCCCCGGCCGGGATGTCTAGGCGGATCTCGCATATGCGTGTGACCGACTCCCTCGCGACGGCAGTCGAATACCCGGACACCCCCGCGGGGGCGATCGTCTCGGTTGCCTGGCGGATAGAGGGCGCCGGCCGTGTCGTCGGCGGGCTGCTGCCGCGCGGCCATCCCGACGGCGGCACGCTGGGCAAGCGGATTCTGCGCGGAGAACGCATCTGGGCCGCCGAGATGCTCCCCTGGGAGCAGGAGATCTCCGCGGAGATGAGCCTGGTTGAGCCCGGGCCGCCCGGCAGCCCGGCCCGGATCATCGTGCACGGCCCGTCCGGCGACATCGTCGGCTACCTGGACCAGCCCGGGCTTCCCTCCGGGCGCCTCCAGCGGCTCACGACGGGCCTGAGCCGCGACGCGCGGCAGGTGCGGATCCGCGCCGGCGGACGGGTGTGGTGGGTACGCGCCACTCATTTGTTCGGCGTGCGCGTGATGCGCGACTCCGGTGTCCTCGTCTACGCCACCAGAGGGCTACACGCGGAGTTCGAGCCGGTGGCGGACTCGCTGGACATGAGCGTCGTGCTGCTGACGCTCGCGTCCATCCCCAGTTCCGCCTACGCCCCGATCCTGGGGTTCTGACACAGCGGCGGGCCGAGCCGGGGCCGGGCGGGCCGGGCCCGGCCCGCCCGCTCGGCCCCTCGGTCAGGCGCTGACGATCCGCCGGCCCTCGAAGGCGCGGCCGAGCGTGACCTCGTCGGCCCACTCCAGATCGCCGCCCATCGGCAGCCCGCTCGCCAGGCGGGTGACGGTCAGGCCCATCGGGCCGATCTGGCGGGCCAGGTAGGACGCCGTCACCTCGCCCTCGGTGTTCGGATCCGTCGCCAGGATGATCTCGGTGACGGTCCCGTCGGCGAGGCGGGCCACCAGTTCGCGGATGTGCAGGTCGTCCGGCCCCACACCGCCGATCGGATTGATGGCCCCGCCGAGGACGTGGTACTTGCCGCGGAACTCACGGGTCCGCTCGATCGCGACGACGTCCTTCGACTCCTCGACCACGCAGATGGACGTTGGATCACGCCGCGGGTCGGAACAGATCCGGCACAGCTCTGACTGGGCCACGTTGAAGCAGATCCGGCAGAACCGAACCTTTTCCTTCAGCTCGGTCAACGCGCTGGCGAGCCGGCGGACATCGGCCGGGTCCGCGGCGAGCAGATGGAACGCGATGCGCTGCGCGCTCTTGGGACCGATCCCCGGGAGCTGCCCCAGCTCGTCGATCACATCCTGGACGATGCCCTCGTACACGGCGCCGGCTGACTCAGCCGAGCCCGGGAATACCCAGGCCGCCCAGCGCCCCGCCACCCGGCAGCGCCCGGGCCGCGCCGGGACCACCGCCGACCGCGCCACCGGCCGGCCCGCCGAGCCCTCCGACGGCGCCACCGAGACCGCCGAGCGCGCCACCGAGACCGCCGGTCGCCGCGTTCATCTTCTCGGCCGCGAGCCGGTGCGCGTTGGTGGTGGCGTCACGCACCGCCGCGAGGATGAGATCGGCGAGGGTCTCGGTGTCCTCGGGGTCCACGGCCTCGGGCTTGATCACGAGGTCGACCAGCTCACCGCCGCCGTTCACCGTCGCGACGACGAGCTCGCCACCGGCCGAGCCTTCGACCCGGGCCTCGGCCAGCTCCTGCTGGGCGGTGAACAGGGCGGACTGCATCCGCTGCGCCTGCTCGAGGATCTGCCCCAGGTTGGCCCCGCCACCAGCGGGGATCTGCGGGTTCGACATGACCATGAGCCTACGTGCCGCCGGGCCCCGAACCGGCGTCAGCCACCCGTACTGCCCACCCGAACCGCCCACCCGGCCCGCTCGGTCACCCACCGGCGTTCGTCCGTCAGCCGGACTGCTCGATCACCGTCGCGCCCAGACTCGTGCGGAGCAGGGCCACGGCCGCGTCCTCGCCGCCCCGGGCCCCGCCGAGCTGGGTCGGCGCGTCCTCGTCGTCGAGCGAGACCTCGTCCGGCGCGGTGTCCGTGGCGGACATCGACGCCGCCGCCACGGGGGCACCCCCCGCCCGCGCCGCGCCCGCCGCACCCGCCGCTCTCGGTCCCCCACCGGGACCGGTCGACGTCCGAGTGGAGCCGTTGAGGCCGGTTCTTGCGCTCACCGCCGCCCGCGCCGCGGCGAGCCCGGCCTCCGCGGTGCCCGGGCGGGGGGCGGCGACGGCGGTGGAGCCCACACCGGCCCCCGCGGCCGCGCTGCTCACGCTCGCGTTTCCCAGGCTGGCTGTGGCCGTCGCCGAGTGGAGGCCGGCCGGCGGGCGGGGGAGGCCGTCCTGCGCCGCTGGGCCGGAGGACCCGGCGTACGCCATGGACGCCGGCGCGGCGGAGACACCTGAGGGAGCGGGGACACCTGAGGGAATGGAGGAAGCCGGGAGGGCGGCCCCTGGGGCTGCCGAGCCGTGGCTCTCGACGGCTCCCGCCGCGGACCAGCCGCCGGGAGCGCCCGCGTTCACCGGATAACCGCTGGGCCGCTGCGGGGCCACCGCCTCCGCGGACCAGCCGCCACCGGCCTGCTCGGCCGGCCCCCGCTGGCCGCCACCCGGACCGCTCTGACCACCCGACCCGCCCGGGCCACTGGGACCGCCATAGCCGCCCGGCCCGCCGCTGCCGGGCCCCCCGCGCGGTGCCTGGGGACGGCCTCCCGAGGACCCGGGGCCACCGCCGATCGTGACCCGCCATGTCCCACCGAACTTCTCAGCCAGCAGGGTTGCGAGGATCTCGACGTTGTTCCCCTGGCCGAACATCTTCGCCATGGCCGGTGCGGAGAAGGCGAGGACGACCTCGTCCCCGCGGACCTCGGCGACCGAGGCGTAGTCCTTGAGGATCGCGTGGGTGCGCCGGCTGCGCTGGACGGCGAGCGCGAGCACCTCGTCCCAGCGGGCGTTCAGGGCCGCCGCGTCGAGCCTGCCCCCGCCGGTGGCCGCGGCAGCCGGCATCGTGGGCCGTGCGGCCGAAGCCGGCCGGGCCGCCTGGGTGTGCGCCGCCGGCGCCGGGGCGTGTGCCGCGGCCACGGCCGGCGCGGGCATCCGCGGGCCGGTATCCCCGGCCGTCGGGGCGGCGGTGACACCGGCCCCGGAACCATTCGCGCCGCGAGGAACCTCGCGGCCCGCGGCCTGCCCGTGAGCGCCGTCAGCGGCGCCACCGAACCCCGTGCCGCCGGGCCCCCCGTCAGCGGGCCGGGCGCCACCGAACCTCGCGTCGGCGGGCGTCGCACCACCGACCTCGGCGCCGCCGGCCGGGGCCGTGCCGGCACCGGCTCCGCCGCCGACCACCGCTCGGCGCTCCAGCCGCTCGAGCCGGACGGCGAGCGCGGCCGGATCCCCGGCGGCGCCCGGGAGGAGGGCGCGGGCGAGGATCAGCTCCAGCAACAGCCGTGGGCTCGCCGTCCCGCGCATCTCGACCAGACCCGCGTGCAGGACGTCGGCCGTCCGGGAGAGCTCGACCGGCCCGATCCGGCCGGCCTGGGCGCGCATCCGGTCCACCTGGTCCGTGGAGAACGCCTCGAGCAGGCCGCGTTCCACCGCGTCCGGCACCGCGGCGACCACGATGAGATCACGGAGCCGATCGAGCAGGTCGGTCGCGAACCGGCGTGGATCGTGACCGGAGGAGACCACACTGTCGACCACGGTGAACAGCGCGGCGCCGTCGCGTTCGGCGAGGGCGTCCACAGTCTCGTCGAGCAGGATGCCGTCCGTCATGCCCAACAGCGCCACCGCGCGCTCGTAGCTGAGCCCGCCGTCGYCGGCGCCGGCCAGAAGCTGGTCGAGAACGGAGAGCGAATCCCGGACGGAGCCCGCGCCCGCCCGCACCACCAGCGGGAGCACCGACGGCTCGACGACCACGCCTTCCTGCGCGCAGATCGACTCCAGGTGCTTGCGGAGCACACCAGGAGGCACCAGACGGAAGGCGTAGTGGTGCGTCCGGGACCGGATCGTCGCGATGACCTTGTCCGGCTCGGTGGTGGCGAAGACGAACTTCAGGTAGGACGGCGGCTCCTCGACGACCTTCAGCAGCGCGTTGAACGCCGCCGCCGTGACCATGTGCGCCTCGTCGACCACGAACACCTTGAACCGGGCGGACGCCGGCGCGAAGAAGGCGCGTTCCCGCAGGTCACGGGCATCGTCGACGAGCCCGTGCGAAGCGGCGTCGATCTCGGTGACGTCCATCGAGGAGCCGGTGCGGATGGAGACGCACTGATCGCACACCCCGCACGGCTCCGGGGTCGGCCCCTTCTCGCAGTTCAGGGAGGCCGCCAGGATCCGGGCGGACGAGGTCTTCCCGCAGCCGCGCGGGCCGCTGAACAGGTAGGCGTGGTGCAGCCGCCCGGAGCGCAGCGCGTGCCCCAGTGCCTCCGTGACGTGCTCCTGGYCGACAACCTGGGCGAACGTCGCGGGGCGGTACCTGTTGTACAGCGCTGTGCTCACTCGCCTGCTCCGGATGCTCGAGATGATCGTCCGAACGAGGAGGACCCCCCGCACACCCGCCAGAGCCCGCTTACCCTTGCTGCCTTCCGGCCCTGGGGGAGTTCACGAGGGTAGCGCCGCACGAGGGGTCTGCTGGGCAGTCTAGCGGTCCGCCGGCGATCGGGGACGGGAGGGTCCGGTGCCCGCCTGTGACCCCGTTCGCGCCCCCGGTGACCCCACTCGGGCCCGCCGTCGGATAGGCTCCCCCACGGAGGATTCGCCTAGTGGCCTAGGGCGCACGCTTGGAAAGCGTGTTGGGGGCAACCCCTCGAGAGTTCGAATCTCTCATCCTCCGCCGTCTGCTCGTGGGAACGATCGACCGGTTCCCCTTGCTGCGCAAGGAATTTCCGCCGTCCGGAGTCGCTTCCGGCTCGCCCGATGATCCATGTGGGCACGGTGTGGGCATGTTCGCACGCTTCCGGGGGATCGCGGCAGCAACCGTTTCCGCGGTCTGCGACCCGGACGACCGCAGCAGATGCGTGTACAGGTTCCCTGTGATGGCCGTCGAGCTGTGCCCCAACCGCTTCGATACCAGCGTGATGTCGACCCCCTCGGCGAGGTGGATTGACGCACTGCTGTGCCGCAGATCGTGCAACCGGCGCCGGGACAGCAGACTCCGCCCGATCTCGTCGCCCACCCGCACCGCCACGGGGAGAGGCTCAGCGAGGAACAGCCGCGCCCGCGTGCCGCTCAACCCCTGGGCACGTTCGATCACTATCTCGCCGATGGGCTCCCGGTCCCTGTACAACTGCCACACCCCGGCTGGATCGCAGTAGCGGACCCCGGCGACGAGCTCGACTGTCCCTGCCTCGGCGTCGACCCGCACGGTTGTGCACAGCCCGGCCTGTCGGGCGATCTGCTGCATCCGCCGAGTCACGTCCCGCGGTCGCAGGTATCGCCCGTCCGGCTCGGTGAACATCAGACCCGACAGTGCCACCTGTGTGCCGTGCTGGTCAGGAAGGGTGCCGTTCGACCACCCCGACCCGAACAGCCCCCGCTCGGCATCCTGGGCGAGCCTGTGTGCCAGTAGAGAACCGAGCGTGGCGCCGTCGAGGTGGACCTTCCGTCGGCCGCTGCGTGTCTTCGGTGGCCACACCCCGATCACGCCATTGGCGTCGGTGATCTGCTGTGTGATCGCGAGTACGCCGAGCACGGCGTCCAGGCCGGTCCACCTCGCCCCGCACGCCTCACCCCGGCGCACACCGTGGATGGCGATCAGTTCCCACATCGCGGCGTGCCGGTCGGTGGCGGCCGCGTCCAGGAACGCGCCGACCTCCTTGGCTTCCCAGGGCTCGACTTCTGGCGTTGAGTACTCCGGCAGCTCGACCGCGTCAGCCGGGTTGAACGAGATGAGCCGTTGAACCACTGCGGCGGACAGCGCAGATTTCAGCATGGCGTGCACGTCGCTGAGGGTCGCGGGGCCGACCGGCCGGCGCCGGCCTGGGTTCGTCTCCTCGATGCGGCGATACGCGGTGTCGATGTGGTGGGAGCGAAGTGYGGTGAGCGGGACGTCGCCGAGGTAGGGCTTGATGTGCAGGCGGATGTACTGGGCGTACCGCCGTTGGGTCGTTGGCCGGAGCTTCCGCTTGCCGGGTAGCCACTGCTCGTCGAGGTAGGTCCCGACGGTCAGCCCTCCGATGGCCTGTTGCCCGGCGCGTACCCGTGTGACCGCCTTCTCGCCCTCCGATTCGGCTTCCTCCCGGCTCGCATATCCGGAACCGCGCAGGTACTGCTTGCCGACGAGCGCGACCAGATCATCAGGCACCCGCAGCCGGTAGGACCACGCGCCGTGTCCGACCTGGCGAAGTCGAGGGCACTGCTTCCCGAGCTGCTTGCCGTCTTCGCCGCGGCACCCGCACCGCTTCTCGGTTTTGATCTTCATGCGGGTGTACCTGCCTCGTCCGGTAGATCGGCAGGTGGAAGAAACCCCGCCGAGATCATGTCCTTTCGAAGGACGTCGAGCGCGGTGCGTATCGCCTGCGCCCTGCCCCGTTCTGCCGTGGCGGTCGCGCGTACGGCGTCCTGTAGGGGCCCGGCGGGCAGATGGCCGGCCCGGTGTTCCTGCTCGTCGGCGCGCTGCTGCGCCTCCCGCTCCTCACGTAGATACAGGTAGTACTTCCGGTAATGGGCGACGGGCGTTTCCGTCTGTTCAGGGCATGCGCCGGTGATCCATTCGAAGGCATCCCACGTCGGGCGGATTCGTCCTGGCGGCATCTCGACTTCGTCGGCGTAACCCACCGGGCATAGGAGCTGCGCCGGTGCGACATCCAGCGCGGCGGCGAACGCGATCAGCTCGGCGATCGTCACGGACCCGCGGCGCCCACCCTCCAGGTTGGCGATCACGGATCGGTGTACCGGCAGGCCGAGTCGAGCGCAGGCGTCCGAAAGCTCGGCCGCACTCATGTCTTGCGCCTGGCGGTGCCGTCGGACCTCGCCGATGACCATCGTTGTCTGCCGCTGGCGCCAATCCTCTTCTGCCATGGCAGCAGAGACGCGCCGCTCATCTTCTGTCATGACAGCAGACTGTAGCTGATCGTTGACACGGAGCAGCACGTGATGGCACTCTCTGACGCGGATCAACTTCTCTGAGTATCCACCCGGGAGACTTGTCGTGACTGTGAAGAAAGCGGCAATCCGTCGCCGTTGGACCGAATCTGAGGTCCTTGCGCTGGGAGTCCAGACGGACCTGGTGACGGCGAGCGAGATCCTCGGCTTCAGCCGGAGCAAGGCATACCAGCTCGCCAGGGCAGGGGAATTCCCCGTACCGGTCATCCGAACCGGAGGCCAGTACACGGTGCCGACAGCGCCACTGCGCGCTGCTCTCGGCATCGGAGGCGGCTCGTCGCTCGTCCCCGCATGAATGCCCACAACGACGAACGGCGCCCGGCCAGGGGCGCCGTTCCGGTCGAAATTCACTGGATTGGGGAAATCGACCTATGCTGAGCCTACATTCGTCCCATGCARCTCGCTACGCACCACGCTGCATAGGACCAGAGGATAGCCGCCGGCAGGTCCCGCTCGTATGCGGAACCTGTGGCGCCCCAGTCATTACGGTGACGCCCCAAGTAACCGGCGATGAGCTGTGGCACACCGCCGCCGGCAGCACCATCCACCCCTGCACCGTCAGGGCGCCCGTCGCGATCGTGCACGTCGACAGCGCCCGAGCGCAGATCCACCCCCGGGCAGGTGCCGAGCAGGCCGTGAGCGTGGCCCTCGGAGGCACGCTCACCGGGCCGGCCGTCGCGCTCCCCCGGGTGCTGGCCCGGCTCGTTGCCGCCGGGGTGGTCATGGTTTTGCCCGCGGACGTCGCGGCCCGCGTCCGGCTCCACGCGGCGACCGGCCGGCCGTTGCGCTCCCGCCGCAGCGAACACGGTCACGAGCTGCGACGCCTGAGTCGCCGGAGGGCGAACCGGTGACCATGACGGCGCTCCTCCCGGAGCTGGAAGACCCCATGAAGGCACCGCAGGTTGACCCGGAGCGGGTTGTCCTCGGTCTGATGATGATCGACGCTGCTACCGCAAAGGACATGAAGGACCGTCTGACGGAAGCGGACTTTTCGCTTCCGGCGCACGGGATCACCTTCACGACTATCTGCGATCTTGCAAATAGAGGATCTTCGGTCGACCGGCAATCGGTACTGGTCGAGCTCGGAAAGCGTGCGAAAGCGGAATATGCCACACCCGGGTACGGGATCTCCTTCGCTGACCTCGATTCCTGGCAGGAAGCCGCACCGTCACCAGGGATGGCGGGCCACTTCGCCGACCAGGTCAGGAAAGCGGCCGACCTCCGGCGGGCGCGGGAGGCGCTGGTGTCCGCACGGGCCGCGCTGGACAACGGCAGGGACCCTGCCGAGGCGGTGAAGGAGGCGGCGTCAAAACTCGGCGGGCTCATCGAGCGGGAGGGACAGGCCGCGGGAAGGCCCGCCACCACGCTGACACAAGCCGACGAGACTGCGTTCTGGGAGGCGCGGCCGTCGCTAACCCATGTGCGGGCGTTCGCCCGCGGCCGGATGGCATCGCCGTGGGCCACACTCGGCGCCGTTCTCGTCCGGGTGCTGTCCCAGATGGACCCGAAGTACGTCCTGCCTCCCATCATCGGTAGCTGCGCTTCGCTGAACCTTTTCCTGGCGATCGTCGCGCGGTCGGGGAACGGCAAGGGAGCGGCGATGGGTGCAGCCCAGGAGGCCTACACGTTGCCGGACGAGGTAACGCCATGGCCCATCGGCACCGGGGAAGGGCTCGCCAGCGTATTCGTCCGCTACAAGGCGGGTGACGATGGCAAGCCGGCGATCGACCTGCACACAACGACGGCGATTGTCGTCGTCAACGAGGTCGACCGGCTTGGCGCTCTCAAGGAGCGCCAGGGTGCGACAATCATGTCCACGTTGCGGGAAGCGTGGATGGGCGAGTCTCTGGGTGCGCTCAACCGCGGTGAGCCGCTGAGAACTGGCAATCACACCTACCGGCTAGGTCTGGTCGTAGGGGTACAGCCCGAGAACGCCGGTCCGCTGCTGGCGGGTAAAGAGGCATCGGGGGGAACTCCTCAGCGGTTCCTGTGGCTACCGGGGACCGATCCGACGATTCCCGACGAGACTCCGTCGACTCCCAAGCCGCGTGCCTGGAAAGTGCCCGAGTGGACGACCGAAGCTCCGGGTTTTGCCCCCGGCCGGTATGTGCTCGACGTCTGCCCCACAGCCGTATCGATGATCAGGCGGGCGTATATCCAGCGACAGCGAGGCGAGGGTGACGCGCTCGACGGCCACGCGCTGCTCTGCCGGTTGAAGGTGGCCGCGGCGCTCGGTCTCCTCGACGGTCATACCCAGGTGACTGACGAGGACTGGGAGCTGGCCGGGGCCGTGATGGCCGTGTCGGATCGGACACGCGCGTTGGTGGTCGAGAAGCTGCGGGAGGCCGACTCGGCGCGGAACCAGGCTCGTGCCGTGGCCAGCGCCGAGCGTTCGGTGATCGTTGCGGATCGGACCGATGAGGACCGGGTGCGGAAGGCATGCCGGGCGATCTCGGATCGTCTCGGGCGGGAAACCGGCTGGCTCTCTCATTCGGATCTGCGTACGGCTACACGTCGTCACCGTGACTACTTCGACGAKGCGATCGGCCGGCTGATCGCTCATGGCGAGGTCAAGTCGGAAGAGATCGAATACAACGGTCAGCCCGGGCGGCAGTACCGCCGCCGGGCCACCCTCGGCTAAGGGGTGGACAGGGGTGGACGCCGTCCATCCCTCGGGGCCTCTCAGCACCCCTCCGGTGAACAAAGAGTCCCTGTACCGCAGCATCTTCTATCTGTCGATCATCCGCTGTTCTCCCCGCAAGGGGTGGCGGCCACCCCTTCGCGGTCAGCCCTGACGACGGGGCGTCCACCTGTCCACCGGCGTCTACGAGCCCCGGTGGATGGGGCACTGCGTACCACCCCTGACCCCGACCAGAACGGTCACGCAATGTAAGCGGGCCGGGTCCGGCGATCTCAGCGCCGGCCCGGCCCTTGACCCCACCCCTTGTCAGACAAGGAGCAGGACCCATGCGCAGCATTCCACCCACGGGCGCCGGCAGGCCGGCAAGCCCCCACCCGGCCGGCAACCCGCCGGCCCTGGCCCGGCCTGCCGTCGAGCCGGGCGCACGCCGGTACACGGCCGGTATCCCCGCTGAGCTGCTCGTCCCCACTCCGGGCGAGCTGGACCAGGCGCGGGCCCGGCTCGCCCGCCTCCCCAGCTTCTCCGGGGAGATGTTGCTCGGGATATCCGCCTCGTCCCGGCTCGGTTCGATCGTGGGCGGGTTGGTCCGCGGTGACGTCGACTGGGTGGCGGAGAACCTCCGGTACCTGCTCGCCTTCGACCAGGCCGCGCGGGCGGAGGGCCGGCTGTGAGCGCGCAGACGCACGAAGGGCTCCTCGTCCCCGGCCCGTGTGCCGCCCCCGTACAGGCGCCGGACCCCACCCCGAAGCCGCAAGCTGCGCCGGTAGCCGCCGAGCCAACGGCGGTCGAGGTCGAGGAGCACGAGCCGGTCACGGTCGACCAGCCGAGCGACCCGGCCAGCGAGCCCCGGCCGTGGGAGATGCCCACAGTCCGCCGGCCGGTCATCGCACCGTGGGTACGCGACGTCCGCCAGCTTCGCCGGGCGACGTGGTGGGCCGTCGAGGAGGCGTTGCACCCGATCGCGTTCCACGCGGCTCGCACGCACCTGTACGCCGGTCGTCTCGCGGCGGGCAGTCCCCGCGGTGCTGCGCGCACGGTCCGGGCCCTGGTGCGGTGGACGGGCGACGTCGAGGGGCGGGAGCGCCTTCAGGGCACCGACCGGGCCGACAGCCCGGTGTACCTGGCGTTGTCCCGGCAGCGCGACGAGCGGGTCAAGCGCCGGGCGCCGGTGACCGGTGCCGCGCTGCTCGCCAGCGGGGTCGGTGAGGGCCTGCTCTACGCCTACGAGCCGGCTCTGTTCGGGCTGACGACGACGGCCGGGGTGCTGGCCTTGGGCGCTGTCGGGCGGCGCCGGGACCGGCCGATCCTGGACAGCCCCGTCACCGGGTCCGGGTATGCGCCGAAGCTGACCAGCGACGTCGTGGAACGTGCGCTTGCGGCGTGCGGGCTGCCGGCGACCATCGCTAAGCAGATCAGCGAGAAGGGGTTGGAGTGGGTCGCGCCGATCCAGGTCGACGGGCCAGGTTGGCGGGCCGAGTTCGACCTTCCCTACGGGGTGACCGTCGCCGAGGTCGCGGAGAAGCGCGACAAGCTCGCGTCGGGGCTCCGCCGTCCGCTGGGCGCGGTGTGGCCGGAGCCGGAGACCGAGGCGCATCCCGGCCGGATGGTGCTGTGGGTGGGTCGGGAGACGCTCGCCCGGTCGAAAGCCCCGGAGTGGCCGCTGTTGCACCGGGGCACGGCGAACATTTTCGAGCCGTTGCCGTTCGGGTTCGATCAGCGGTTGCGGCCGGTGTCGATACCGCTGATCTTCGACAGCATTCTGATTGGCGCGATGCCCCGGTACGGCAAGACGATGGCGCTGCGGGTGCTGCTCCTGGCCGCCGCGCTCGACCCGTTCGTGAAGCTCTACATCTACGAGCTGAAGGGCACCGGGGACCTGTCGTCGCCCGGCGAGCAGGTCGCGCACCGGTATGCCTCCGGGGCCGGCACGCCCGCGTTGGAGGCGTGCATGGAGGGGCTGCGGGAGGTGTACGCCGAGCTGGAACGCCGCTCGGACCTGATCCGGGGCCTGCCGAAGCAGGTATGYCCGGAGAACAAGGTGACCCCGGAGCTGTCCCGGAGGGTCGGCGGTCTACAGCCGCTCGTGCTGGCGATCGACGAGTGCCAGGAACTGTTCGGACACAAGGAGCTCAAGGAGGAAGCGACGGAGCTGTGCGTGGCCATCATGAAGCGCGGTCCCGCCATGGGGATCATGCTCGCGCTCGCAACGCAGCGCCCCACCAAAGAAAGTCTGCCGCTCGATATCTCGGCGAACATGGGCATCCGGCTGTGCCTACGGGTCGGCGGCCACCTGGAGAACAACATGATCCTGGGCACCGGGATGTCGGCCCGCGGAGTACAGGCGTACACCTTCACCCGCAAGGACAAAGGCGTCTGCTACCTGGCCGGTGTCGAGGACGACCCGATCGTGGCCCGAGGCGCCTACGTCGACGCCCCGGCCGCCGAGCGAGTCGCCGAACGGGCCCGTGCGCTGCGGGCCGCCGCCGGCACGCTGTCCGGGCAAGCGACCGGCGAGATGGTCGAGGTCGACGACCACAGCCCGATGGTCCTGCTCGGCCACGCACTCGAAGCCGTCGAGGGCGAGAAAGCGCACCTCGCGGTCCTGGCAGCCCGGCTCGCCGATTCCTGGCCGGACCGGTACACCGTCGACGGCCCGACTGGGGCGGTGCCGTGGACGGCGCAGCAGCTCGGCGCGTACCTGCGCACGGCCGGTGTGCAGGTCGACGACCAGGTGTGGGCGGCCGGCGTCAAGGGACGGCCGACGAACGCGGCGGGTGTGACCCGCGAGGCGCTGCGCGCGGCCGTCGCGTCTAGGTCCTAGAGCTCTAGGCCTAGGGATGGCCCTAGTAGGGCTTGGTTAGGTGGGGTAGTAACGGCGTGTTGACACCTGCC
>NZ_MAXA01000013.1 GCF_001854695.1 Parafrankia soli | reverse complement strand
GCCACATCCCAACCCCGATCCACCGGAAACTCCGACACCGCGTCGTGCCCGCCGGAGACGACGTCCCACAGCTGCTCCGGGGACGACACCCCGCCCGGGAAACGGCAGGCCATTCCCACGATCGCGATCGGCTCGCGGTCGGCCTCCTCCAGCTCGCGCACCCGCTGGGTGGCCTGACGAAGCTCGGCTGTCGCCTGCTTCAGAAAATGGCGCAGCCGGTCCTCGTTCGACATGCGAGCTTCCTCCTGGCCCTCGGGCATCAATGCGGTGTCCTGGGATGGCTGGGAACTCAGGAAAAACCGAACTCCTTGCCGAGCAGATCGAACATCTCCTCGTCACTCGCCTCGTCCAGCCCGGCGGACCCGGCCCCGGCGAGCGAGCGCAGGATGGCCCGCAGCCGGGTCTCGACCGAGGCCCGCACCTCGTCGGGGGGCTCCGCCGCGGCCAGCGCCGCCTCGAGGCTGCCGAGGCCGGCGAGCACCGGGTCCGCCACCGCCTCGGCGGGCAGCAGCAGGCCGCGCAGGTACCGGGCGAGCGCGTCCGGCGTGGGATGGTCGAAAACGACCGTGGCGGGCAGCCGCTCCCCGGTGGCACGGCCGAGCCGGTTGCGGGTCTCGACCGAGGCGAGGGAGTCGAAACCGAGATCGGTGAACGCCCGGTCCGCCGGGATCTGTTCGGCCGACGCGTGCCCGAGCACCGCGGCGACCTCCGTCCGGACCAGCTCCAGGACGACTCGGTGCCGGCTGTGCTCGGGCATGGCGCCGAGCCGTTCCCGCAGCGACGCCCCGCCCGCCGCCCGCGGTCCGCCGTTCTCCGACGCCGCGGCGCTGTCGCCGCCCGCGGCACCCCCGAGACCGGTGCCGCCGCCGGGGATGCCGGCGAGCGCCGCGCGCGCCTCGGGAATCTCGTCGACGAGACGGGTCGGGCGGGCGGCGGGGAACGCCGCGACGAACCGATCCCAGAGCACCCTGACCAGCGCGACGCAGGGCTCCTGCCGGCCGACCACCTCGGCCAGCGCGCGCAGCGCCTCGTCGGGGGCCAGCGCGGGCAGGCCGTGCCGGGCCAGCCGCTCGTGGACCCGGGGTTCGTCGGCCATCCCGGCGCCGGCCCAGGCTCCCCACGCCACCGAGGTCGCGGGCCGGCCCCTGGCCCGGCGGTGCTCGGCGAGCGCGTCCAGGTAGGCGTTCGCGCCCGCGTAGCCGCCCTGCCCGGCGTTCCCCCAGGTGCCCGCGATCGAGGAGAACAGCACGAAGGCGTCGAGCGGCCGGTCGCCCAGCAGCTCGTCCAGGTGGGCCGCGCCGGCGGCCTTGCCCGCGACGACGGCGGCGAGGCCGGCCGGGGTTGTCTCCTCCAGCACGCCGCCGGTGCCGGCGCCGGCGGCGTGCACGACCGCGGTGAGCGGGCATTCCGCCGGAATTGCCGCGAGAACACCGGCCAGCGCGGCCCGGTCCGCCGCGTCGCAGGCGGCCACCGTGACCTGGCAGCCGTGCACGGCGAGCTCCTCCGCCAGCTCCGCGGCGCCCGGCGCGGCCGGCCCGCGCCGGCTGGTCAGCACCAGCCGCTCGGCGCCCTGCGCGGCGCACCAGCGGGCGACCGCCGCGCCGAGCGCACCGGTCCCGCCGGTGATCAGCACCGTGCCCCGCGGGTGCCATCGGCGCTCGCCCGCGCCGGTGCCGGCGCGCACCAGCCGCCGACCGAAGGCCCCGGCGGTCCGCAGCGCGACCTGATCCTCGCCGGTGGTGCCGGCCAGCACGGCCACCAGCCGCTCGGCCGAGCGCTCGTCGAGGGAGCGCGGCAGATCCAGCAGCCCGCCCCACCGCGCCGGCGTCTCCAGGGCGGCGACCCGGCCGAGGCCCCACACCTGCGCCTGCTCCGGGTCGGTGACCGGGTCGGTGCCCCAGGTCGAGACCGCCCCCCGGGTGGCGCACCACAGCGGGGCGGCCACACCGGCGTCGCCGAGCGCCTGCAGGAGCGCGACGGTGCCAGCCAGTCCGGCGGGCAGCCCCGGATGGGCCGGGAGCGGCGCCGTGTCGAGGGCGACCAGCGACAGCACCCCGCGGACCACGCCAGCACCATCGGTGTCGGCACCGGCACCGGCGGCGCCGGGCGTGGACGTCCCGACGAACTCGGCGAGGCGGCCGGCCAGCCGCCGCCGGTCGATGTCCGCGCCGCCCACCGTGAGCCGCACCACCCGGGCGCCCCGGCGTTCCAGCGCCTCGGCGCACTCGGTGACCAGGCCGCCGGCGGCTGGCCCGGCCGGGGCCACCACCAGCCAGGTTCCCGACAGCGTGGACGGCGCGGAGACGGTCAGCGGCGTCCAGACCGTCCGGTACACCAGGTCGTCCAGGTCGGCCGCCGCGCGCCGCCGCCGGTGCCGGGACGCCAGCGCCGGCAGCACGGCGCGCAGCGGCGCGTCCTCGTCGACGCCCAGCGTGCCGGCCAGCGCGCCGAGATCCGCGCGCGCCACCGCGTCCCAGAAGGCGGTGTCCTCCGCCGACACCCCCGCGCCGCCCGACCCGGCGGGACCGGCCGCGGGGGCGAGCCAGTACCGCCGCCGCTGGAAGGCGTAGGTGGGCAGGTCGATCACCCGTGCCCCCGCGAAGAACGCAGCCCAGTCGACACCGGTGCCGTTGGCATGCGCCTCGCCGAGCGCCGTCACCAGGCTGTGCTCCTCGGGACGGCCGGCCCGCAGCGCCGGGACGAACACCGCGGCACCGTCCACCAGGCACTGGCGTCCCATCCCGGAGAGCACTCCGGCCGGCCCCAGCTCCAGGAAGGTCGTCGCCCCCCGCTCGTGCAGGCAGGCGACGGCGTCGGCGAAGCGCACCGGCTGGCGGGCCTGCCGCACCCAGTAGTCGGGGTCGCACAGCTGCTCGGCGGACGCGATCCGCCCGGTCACCGTGGAGACGACCGGGACGGCCGGCGCCTGGTACCGCAACGTGGCCGCGACCTCCCGGAAGGCCGCCAGCATGGGGTCCATCCGCGAGGAGTGGAACGCGTGCGCCACCCGGAGCCGGCGGGTACGGCGTCCGAGGGCCTCGGCGCGGGCGGCGAGCGCGGTCACCGCGTCCTCGTCACCACTGATCACGACGGAGTCGGGGCCGTTGACAGCGGCGATCCCCACCCGGCCGGGGCCCGGCGGGTCCGCCTGAGCCTCCTCCTCGGCCAGCCATGCCAGGACGTCCCGCTCGGTTGCCTGTACGGAGACCATCGCCCCACCCGCGGGGAGCTCCGCCATGAGACGGCCGCGTGCCGTGACCAGGGCGCACGCGTCTGCCAGCGAGAGCACCCCCGCGACATGGGCGGCGGCGATCTCACCGACGGAGTGCCCGGCGACGAAGTCCGGGGCGACGCCCCAGGAGCGCAGCAGGTCGTGCAGGGCGACCTCGAGTGCGAACAGCGCGGGCTGGGTGTGGTCGGTGCGGTCCAGCAGCGGCCCGTCGGCGAGCACCTCGTCGAGTGGCTGGTCCAGGTACGGATCAAGGTGCGAGCGGACGAGGTCGAAGGCGCGCGCAAACGCCGGGAAGCGTTCGTACAGCTCCCGGCCCATGCCGGGGCGCTGCGAGCCCTGACCGGTGAAGAGCATCGCCGTCCGGCCCGGCGACCGGACCGTGGTGCGGACGATCCCGGCGGCGGCCGTGCCCCGCGCGAGCGCGGCCAGCCCGCGCGACGCGCCCGCCAGGTCGTCCGCGACGACGACGGCCCGGCAGGCCAGCGCGGCCCGGCCGGTCGCCAGCGAGAACCCGACGTCCGCCGCGAGCTCGGGCCCGGCGGCGGGAGCGCCGGTGAGGTGGGCCGTCAGGCGCGCGGCCTGCGCCCGCAGCGCGTCCTCGGAGTGCGCGGAGACCAGCCACGGCACGACCGCCGGGGCGGTGCCCACCGGCGGCCCCGGGTCCGCGGCCACGTCGTCCGGGCGGTCGGTCTCCTCCTCGAGGATGACGTGGGCGTTGGTGCCGCTGATCCCGAACGAGGACACCCCCGCCCGGCGGAGCCGCCCCGCCTCCCGCGGCCACGCGACCGGCTCGGTCGCCAGCCGCACCGCGCCCGCGGCCCAGTCGACCCGCGGCGACGGCGCGTCGACGTGCAGCGTGCGCGGCACCGTCCCGTGCCGCAGCGCCTCCACGATCTTGATCACCCCGGCCACGCCGGACGCGGCCTGGGTGTGGCCGATGTTCGACTTCACCGACCCCAGCCACACCGGACGGCCCGCCGGCCGGTCCCGTCCATAGGTCGCCAGCAGCGCCTGCGCCTCGATCGGGTCCCCCAGCACCGTCCCGGTGCCGTGCGCCTCGACCACGTCGACCTGTTCCGGGCCGAGCCCCGCGTCGGCCAGCGCCGCCCGCACGACCCGCTGCTGCGCCGGGCCGTTCGGCGCCGTCAGGCCGTTCGACGCGCCGTCCTGGTTGACCGCGCTGCCCCGCACGACCGCCAGCACCCGGTGCCCGCCGCGCCGCGCCGCGGACAGCCGCTCCACCACGAGGACGCCGACGCCCTCGCCCCATCCGGTGCCGTCCGCCGCCGCGGCGAACGCCTTCACCCGGCCGTCGCGGGCCAGCCCCCGCTGCCGGGCGAACTCGACGAAGGTCGTCGGGCCGGCCATCACGGTGACGCCGCCGGCGAGCGCCAGCGTGCACTCGCCGGAGCGCAGCGCGCGCACCGCCAGGTGCAGCGCCACCAGCGAGGACGAGCACGCCGTGTCGACCGTCACCGCCGGCCCCTCCAGGCCCAGCGTGTACGCCACCCGGCCCGACGCGACGCTGCCCGCGCTGCCGGTGAGCAGGTAGCCCTCCGAGTCCTGCCCGGCCCGCGAGCCCGCGGCGTAGTCGTGGTAGCTCAGGCCGGTGAACACCCCGGTCGGGGTTCCGCGCAGCGACGACGGGTCGAGGCCGGCCCGTTCGAGCGCCTCCCAGGACACCTCCAGCAGCAGCCGCTGCTGCGGGTCCATGGCCAGCGCCTCACGCGGGGAGATCCCGAAGAACTCCGCGTCGAAGTCACCCGCGTCGTGCAGGAAGCCGCCCTCCCGCACGTAGCACCGGCCCGGGCGGCCGGGCTCCGGGTCGTAGAGCCCGTCGACGTCCCAGCCGCGGTCGACCGGGAAGCCCGAGACCGCGTCGACGCCGTCCGCCAGCAGTCGCCACAGCTCCGCCGGGGACGACACCCCACCCGGGTACCGGCACCCCATGCCCACGATCACGACCGGATCGTCCGAGCCGTCGTCGTCGACGTGCCGGGACGGCGGCGGGGACACGGCCGCCGGCGGCGCGTCCGGCGCGTCGTCCAGCAGGACGGCCCGCAGCCGGTCGGCGACGGCCACCGGGGTGGGATGGTCGAACAGCAGCGTCGCCGGCAGGCGCAGGCCGGTCGCCGCGGCGAGCCGGTTGCGCAGCTCCACCGAGGTCAGTGAGTCGAAGCCGGCGTCCTTGAACGCCCGGGACGGGCCGACCGCCTCGGCCGCGGCGTGTCCGAGCACCGCCGCGGCGTGCGCCCGGACAAGCTGGACGAGCAGGTCGTGCCGCTCGGGCGCGGACACCTCGCGCAGGCGGCGGACCAGGCCGTCCGACGCACCCGCCGGGGCGAACGCGCCCGGCGCTGTGAACGCGGCCAGCCCGACGACCGCGCCCGGACCGGTGGCCGTGCCCGCCGCCCCGGTCTGGTCGCCCTGCGCCGCGACGGGAACGAGACCCCGCAGGAGCACCGGGAGCGTCCCGGCCGCCGCGTGGGCGCGCAGCGTGGCGCCGTCGAGGCCCACCGGAACCAGCGCGGCGTCCCGGACGGCAGGAGTGGCGCCGGGGCCGCCCGGGGTGGGCGGCCACCCGGCCAGCGCCCGGTCGAACAGGTCGAGTGCCTCGGACGTCTCCAGCGGGCGCATCCCCGTGCGGGCCATCCGGCGCAGGTCGGCGGGGCCGAGCCCGGCCGTCAGCCCGCTGCGCCGCGCCCACAGCCCCCAGGCGAGCGAGGCGGCCGGCAGCCCACGGGCGGCCCGCCGGGCGGCGAGCGCGTCCAGGAGCGCGTTCGCCGCCGCGTAGGCGCCCTGGCCGGCGCTGCCGAAGGGCGCCGCGGCCGAGGAGAACAGCACGAAGGCGGACAGGTCGAGATGCACGGTGAGCTCGTCCAGGTGCAGCGCCGCGTCGGCCTTGGGCCGCAGGACGGCGTCGACCCGCTCCCCCGTCAGGGCTGTGACGACGCCGTCGTCGAGCACTCCCGCGGCGTGCACGACCGCCCGCAGCGGACGTCCGGCGGGAACCGCCGCGAGCAGGTCGGCCAGCGCCCGGCGGTCGGCCACGTCGCACGCCGCCACGGTGACGCTCGCCCCGAGCTCGGTGAGCTCCGCGACCAGCTCCGGGGCGCGCCCGCCCCGCCCGGCCAGCAGCAGGTGGCGCACGCCGTGCCGGGTGACCAGGTGCCGGGCGACCAGCCCGCCGAGCGTGCCCGTCCCACCGGTGATCAGCACGGTTCCCGCCGGGTCCCAGCGGACGCCGTCACCAGCCGGGCCGGCTGGCGCGGCTGGCGCGGCTGGCGCGAGTCTCGGTACGAACGCGCGACCGGCGCGCAGGGCGAGCTGCGGCTCCCCCGCCGCCAGCGCGGCCGTGACCGCGGCGGGCGCGACGGCCGCGGAGTCCTCGTCGTCGTCCAGGTCGAGCAGGACGAACCGCCCGGGATGCTCGGACTCCGCCGAGCGCACCAGCCCCCACACCGCGGCGGCTGCGAGATCGGTGACCTGCCCGCCGGGCTCCCCCTCCACCGCCCCGCGGGTCGTCAGCACCAGCCGGGCGGCGGCGAGACGGTCGTCAGCCAGCCAGGCCTGGATCAGCGACAGCGCCCACCGCACGGCGCCGTGCACCACGCCAACCGGATCGAGGCCGACGGAATCGGCGCGCACCGGGTCGAGGCTGACCGGGTCGGCGCCCGTCGGACCGGCGGCGGCCGCCTGCGGCAGGCCGACGACCACCCGGTCGGGGGCCGGACCACCCGCCGCGGCCAGAGCGGCCAGCTCGTCACGGAGCACCGAGGCATCCCAGTCCGCCGGGGTAACGAACGCGGCCGCCCGGCCGGGGCCGCCGGTTCCAAGGAGGGCGGCGCGCGCCGGTGTCACCTCGGGGGCCACCGGCAGCGGGATCCACTCCGTCCGGAACAGCGATCCCGCGGTCGGGTCAGCCTCCTGGGCCGGTTCCGCCGGCGCACCGGCGCCCAGCCAGTAGCGGCGGTGCTGGAAGGCGTAGGTCGGCAGGTCCACCCGCCGGCCGGCGGCGACCAGCGGTCCCCAGTCGACCTCGGCGCCCCGCACCCACAGCTCGGCGGCGCTCGCGGACAGGCGCCGAAGGCCGCCGTCGTCGCGGCGCAGCGATCCCACCGCGACGGCGCCGTCCGCTCCGGCGGCCAGCGCGCTCTCCGCCACCGCCGGTGTCAGCACCGGATGCGCGCCGACCTCCAGGAAGAACCGGCAGCCCTCGTCCAGCAGCTCCCGGACAGCCGGCGCGAACAGCACCGGCGACCGCAGGTTGTCGAACCAGTACGGCGCGTCCAGCTCACCGGGCTCCGTCATCCGTCGGCCCGTCACCGTCGAGAGGAAGGGGATGCGCGGAGCCGCGGACCGCAGGCCCGCCAGCTCCCGCAGCAGGCTCGCCCGCAGCGGCTCCACCCGGGAGGTGTGCGAGGCGTAGTCCACCGCGACCCGCCGGGCCCGCGCGCCGCGAGCCGCGCAGAACGCGACGACCTCCTCCAGCGCCGCGGTCTCGCCGGCCACCACCGTCGACGCCGGGCCGTTGACGGCCGCCACTTCCACCCGCCCGTCCCACCGTTCCAGGAACCCCTCCACCTCCGCCGCCGGCAACGCCACCGACACCATTCCCCCGGCGTCTCCAACAGCGCCCGCCCGGCCCCCGCCCCCGGCCAGCTCGGCGGCGATCAGCCGGCCGCGGACGGCGACCACCCGGGCCGCGTCCGGCACCGACAGCGCCCCCGCCACGCAGGCGGCGGCGATCTCCCCCTGCGAGTGCCCCAGCACCACATCCGCCCGTACTCCCCACGACTCCCACACCGCTGCCAGGCCCACCATCACCGCCCACGACACCGGCTGGACCACCTCGGCCCGCTCCAGCCATCCCGCGCCTGAGACGCCGCGCAGGACGTCCACCACCGACCAGTCCACGAAACCGGCCAGCGCCCGGTCGCACTCCGCCACCCGCTGCGCGAACACGGCGGAAGAATCGAGCAGTTCCACCCCCATGCCCAGCCACTGCGCGCCCTGCCCGGGGAACACCCACACCACCCGGCCGTCACCGCCGCCCGCGCCATCACTCGCGCTCGCGCACACCAGATCCGCCGCCGGCTCACCCCCGGCCAGCGCGCCCAGCGCGGCGTGCCGGTCGGCGCCCAGCACCACCGCCCGGTGTTCGAGCGCCGCCCGCCCCCGCACCAGCGAGAAGCCCACGTCGGCGACCGAGCCGGGACCCGGCCGCAGGAAGGCCGCCAGGCGACCGGCCTGGGCGCGCAGCCCCGGCTCCGAACGCGCCGACAGAACCCACGGCACCGCCTCGGTGGGCACCGGTGCGGGACGGGACGCGGCCCCGGCCCCCGAGCCGGCGCCGCCTTCGCCGACCGGTCCGGGCCCGGCCTCGGGCTCGGCCTCGGGCTGGGGCTCGGGTTCCGGCTCAGGCTCCGGTTCGGGCGCGGGGGGCTCCTCCACGATCACGTGCGCGTTCGTGCCCGAGACGCCGAACGACGAGACTCCCGCCCGCCGCGGGCGGTCCGTCCGCGGCCAGTCGACGTCCCCGGTGAGCAGCCGGACGTCGCCAGCGGCCCAGTCGACGGCGGCCGTCGGCTCGGCCACGTGCAGGGTCCGGGGCAGCACCCCGTGACGCAGCGCGAGGACCATCTTGATCACGCCGCCGACCCCCGCGGCCGACTGCGCGTGCCCGATGTTCGACTTCAGCGACCCGAGCCACAGCGGCCGGTCCGCCGGCCGGCCGCGCCCGTAGGTCGCCAGCAGCGCGTCCGCCTCGATCGGGTCGCCCAGTGCCGTCCCGGTGCCGTGCGCCTCGACGGCGTCGACGGTATCCGGCGCGAGCCGGGCGTCGGCCAGCGCCTGACGGATCACCCGTTCCTGCGCGGGACCGTTGGGCGCGGTCAGTCCGTTGGACGCGCCGTCGGAGTTCACCGCGCTGCCCCGCACCACCGCGAGCACCGGATGCCCCAGCCGCCGCGCGTCGCTGAGGCGTTCGAGGAGCAGGACGCCGACACCCTCGGCGAGACCGAAGCCGTCACCGCCCGCGGCGAACGCGCGGCAGCGGCCGTCCGCGGACAGCGCGCGCTGGCGGCCGTACTCGGTGAAGACCAGCGGGGTGGACATCACCGCGACGCCGGCCGCCAGCGCGAGGGCGCACTCGCCGCCGCGCAGCGCCCGCGCCGCCAGGTGCAGCGCCACCAGCGAGGAGGAGCAGGCGGTGTCGACGGTGACGGCGGGGCCTTCCAGCCCGAGCGTGTAGGCGACCCGGCCGGACAGCACGCTGCTGGCGCCGCCGGTGCTCAGGTAGCCCTCGACCTCGGTGGGGACGTCACGCAGCCGGGAGACGTAGTCCTGGTAGATGCTGCCGACGAAGACTCCCGTCCCGCTGCCCCGCAGTGCGGACGGATCGATGCCGGCCCGCTCGACCGTCTCCCACACGACCTCCAGCAGGAGCCGCTGCTGGGGGTCCATCGCCAGCGCCTCCCGCGGCGAGATCCCGAAGAACTCCGCGTCGAAGTCGGCGGCGTCGTGGAGGAAGCCACCGTGGCGGGTGTAGGTCGTGCCGGGCCGGGTGCCGTCCGGGTCGTAGAGGGCCGGCAGGTCCCAGCCGCGGTCGGCCGGCAGACCGGTGATCGCGTCCCGGCCGGTGGCGACGAGCTCCCACAGGTCCTCGGGCGAGTGGACGTCGCCCGGGTAGCGGCAGCCCATCCCGACGATCGCGATCGGCTCGTGCGCGGCGGCCTCGAGATCGCTCAGCCGCCGCCGCGTCCGCCGGAGATCCGTCATGATCTTCCTGACGTACTCCCGGAGCCGATCCTCGTTGGCACTGGACATCGGTCAGGTCTCCCAGCGTCGGGCTGATCAGGGCGGACGGGTCACAGCGCGCCGAGCTCCCGGTCGATCACCTCCAGCATCTCGTCGTCGGTCATCGACTCGAAGTCGTCGCCGTCCTCCCCGTCGGGGACGTACGTGCCGCCGGCGGGCGCGGCCGGGGTGTCGGCCCACCGCCAAAGCAGGGCCTGCAGCCGCTCGGTGAGCACGGACCGGTCGCCCTCTGCGGCCATGCCGAGCGCGGCTTCGAGGCGGTCCAGCTCCGCCAGGGCGGCGGCGGTGCCCGCCCGTCCCGGTTCGAGCCCGGCCCGCAGATAGCCGGCCAGGGCCCGCGGCGTCGGATGGTTGAAGACCAGCGCGGCCGGCAGGCGCAGCCCGGTGACGGCGGTCAGCCGGTCGCGGAGCTCGACCCCGCTGAGCGAGTCGAAGCCGAGATCGCGGAACGCGCGGTCATCCGCGACGGCCGTCGCACCCTCGTGGCCGAGCACCGCGGCCGCCTGCCCACGGACCAGTTCCAGCAGGGCCTGCTCCCGGTCGGGCCCGGCGAGGCCGGCCAGCCGCCGGGCGAACGAGGAGGTGTCGGGCTGGTCCGCGTCCGCGGCGGCCCGCCGGGCCGGAATGACCGGCACCGGCGCGGCTGCCGCGGGCAGCGGCCCCGGGGGTGCCACCACGGGTGCCGGGGAGGCCGGCCGGAGTGCCAGCGTGCCCTCGGCGACCGGTTGGCCCGTGCCGTCGGCGAGAGTCACGGCCACCTCGTCGGCGCCGGCCGGCGACAGCCGCACGCGCAGCGTCGACGCGCCGTCCGCGAGCACGCGGACGGCGCTCCAGGAGAACGGGCGCAGCCGCCGCGCCCCCAGCTCCGGATCGAGCACGAGCGGCTGGAAGGCGGCGTCGACAAGCACCGGATGCAGGGCGAACCGCCGGGCCGTCCCCCGCAGCGGTTCGGGCAGGCCGACCTCGGCGAACAGCTCCGCATCGCGGCGCCACACCGCACGCACCCCGTGGAAGGCCGGGCCGTAGTCCACGCCCGCCGCGGCGAGGCGCGGGTACAGGTCGTCGACCGGGACGGGACGCGCTCCGCTCGGCGGCCACACGACCAGGTCGAACGCCGGGTCCGCGGCGACGCCGCCCGGGGCCCGCACCGCGAGCGCGCCCCGGGCGTGCCGGACCCACGGCTCCTGCGGCCCTTCCGGGTCCCCCGGCCGACTTCGACCGTCCGGACGCGCGTAGACGGCCAGCGAGCGCCGGCCCGCGCCGTCGGGCGGACCCACCGCGACCTGCACGTGGACGCCGCCGTGCTCGGGAACGACCAGGGCCGCCTCAAGGGTGAGCTCGGCGACCTCGTCGCAGCCGGTCTGGTCCGCGGCCTGGACGGCCAGCTCGAGGAACACGGCACCGGGCAGCAGTACGGCACCACCGACCGCGTGGTCGGCGAGCCAGGGCTGTGAGCCCCGTGAGAGCAGACCGGTGAGGAGCAGCCCACCGGTGTCGACCAGCGGTACCACGCCGCCCAGCATCGGATGGTCGGCGGGCCGCACGCCCGGGTCGGGCGCGCCGCCACGCACCGCGGGCGCGTCGGGCCAGTAGCGCTGGTGCTGGAAGGGGTAGGTCGGCAGGTCCACCTGCCGGCCGCCGGCCACCAGCGGGTCCCAGTCCACCGGAACACCGCGCACCCACAGCTGCGCCGCGGCCGCCGCCAGCCGGTCCAGCCCGCCGTCGCCGCGCCGCAGCGACCCCACGACCACAGCGTCCGGGACGCCGGCCGCCTCGGCCGTCTCGATGATCGCCGCGGTCAGCACCGGATGCGGGCTGATCTCCACGAACACCCGGTGCCCCTCGCCCACCAGTCCGTCGGCGACCTCATGCAGACGGACGGTCGACCGCAGGTTCCGGAACCAGTACTCCCCATCGAGCTGCCCGGGATCGACCGGGGAGCCGGTGACCGTGGACCACATCTCGGCAGTCCCCACACACGGGACGATCCCCGCGAGTTCCACGGTGAGTCGGTCGCGGACCCGGTCCACCTGCGCCGTATGCGACGCGTAGTCCACCGGCAACCGACGAACCCGAACACCCTCCGCCTCCCACACGGAAAGCAGCTCATCCAACCCCGCAGGCTCCCCGGCGACCACCGTCGCCGACGGCCCGTTCACCGCCGCCACCTCCACCCGACCAGCCCCCACCCGCGACTGACCAGCCCACTCCCGCAACCGAACCTCCACCTCGGCCACCGGCAACCCCACCGACACCATCCCCCCACCACCAGCCAACCCTCCCGCGATCACCCGACTACGCGACGCCACCACCCGCGCCCCGTCCTCCAACGACAACAGCCCCGCCACACACGCCGCGACGATCTCCCCCTGCGAATGCCCCACCACCACATCCGGGCGCACCCCCCACGACTCCCACACCGCCGCCAACCCCAACGCCACCGCCCACGACACCGGCTGCACCACATCCACCCGCTCCAGCAAACCCGCACCCCCAGCACCCACGACCCCCCCGACACCCGCGATCCCGGCGGCACCCGGGGCCCCCCGCAGGACGTCGACCAACGACCAGTCCACAAACGGCGCCAACGCCGCCGCACACTCCGCCACCCGACCCGCGAACACCGCCGAGGCATCCAACAGCTCCACACCCATCCCCACCCACTGCGCCCCCTGCCCCGGAAACACCCACACCACCCGATCACCACCTGTGCCAACCCGCCCCCGCACCACCGTCTCCACGGGCTCGTCCGCCGCCAGCGCACGCAGCCCGGCCAGCCGACCCCCACCGACCTGGGCGTCGCCAGCGCCCCGCTCCCCGAGCACCACGGCCCGGTACTCCAACGCCGCGCGGCCCCGCGCCAACGACCAACCGACATCCCGCGCTGACGGCCGGTCCGCGGCACGGGAAGACGGTCGTGGCGTGGGCGAACCGGGCGTCGGCTCGGCGTCCAGGCGCGACGCCAGCCGGGCGGCCTGCGCCAGCAGGCCCTGCTCCGACCGTGCCGAGAGGATCCACGGCACCGCACCGACCGGCCCGGCCGCGGCCCCGGGCTCCGATTCTGGCTCGGGGGCGGCTGGCGGGGCCTCCTCAATGACGACGTGCGCGTTCGTGCCCGACATCCCGAACGAGGAGACCCCCGCGCG
>NZ_MAXA01000012.1 GCF_001854695.1 Parafrankia soli | reverse complement strand
GAGACGTGGTACTGGCCGCGGGCGTTCCGCGACACCGTGACCTGCGAGGGCTCCGCGCCCTCGGGCAGCGGACGCGACCAGACGATCGCCAGCGGCGCGTCCTGCTTCGCCAGCGTGATCCGACCGTCCCGAAAACTGAAACAGTTCCGGAAGTAGGTCGCCGAGTCGAGAGTCCTGCCCTTCTTCTTGAACGTCGGGTAGCCGGCGCGTTTCTGCCAGAAGTTCACATACGCGGTCTGGAGATTCCGCAGCGTGGCCTGAAGTGGACCTTTTGACGGCTCGGCGAGCCATTCCGTTTCCGGGTCGCGCTTCCACCCCGTGAGCATCCGGTCGGTCTCGGCGTGAGTGACCCGCCGCTGCTCCTGGAACCAGGCCCGGTGCCGTTCGGCGAGCGCCCGGTTGTACACGTAGCGGACACAGCCGAAGGTTCGCGCGAGCTGGGCGGCCTGATCGGGAGTCGGGTTGAAGCGGTAGCGGTACGCCCGCTTCACCACCTTCGACCCCACAGGTGACAGCATAGCAGGCACGCCTGTCACGCTGCCGTTGATGCACTAACCCTGCCCTGAAAAACAGGGCCTGCGCGCTACACATCTCGGTCACCCACAGCTGCCCGGCCCCGCCGACCGTCCCGCTGCCTGCCCGGCCCAGCATTTCACCAGCGATCGTCCCGACGCACCCGCGCGGACCCGGCATCCGGACGGCCCCGGCGCGCCCGGTCAGGCCGGGCGCACCAGCCCCTGGACGGAGGCCCAGCGGCCGACGTCGTCGCGGCGCAGCGCGGTGGCCAGCAGCTCGGGGAACCTGTCCGGGGTGCAGGCGAACGCGGGCGCCCCGAGCTCGGCGCAGGTGGCGGCGAGCCGGTGATCGTAGGCGGGGGTGCCGTCGTCGGACAGGGCGAGCAGAACGACGACGCACACCCCGGCCTCGACGAGCGCCCGCAGCCGGGCCACCAGCGACGACTGGTCACCGCCCTCGATCAGGTCGCTGATCAGGACGAAGACCGTGTCGGTGGGCCGGGTGACGAGCGACGCGCCGTAGCCGACGGCACGGTCGATGTCGGTTCCGCCACCGAGCCGGACGCCGAACAGCAGGTCGACCGGGTCGTCGAGCTGCTCGGTCAGGTCCACCACCGACGTGTCGAAGACGATCAGCCGGGTGGACACGGCCCGCAGCGTCGCCAGTGACGCGCCGAGCACCCCCGCGTAGACGACGGACGACGCCATCGACCCGGACTGGTCGATGAGCAGGATGACGTCCCGCAGGGCGGCGGTGCGCCGCGCCCTGGTGTGGCCGATGAGCCGGTCGACGATCACGGTGCGCTGCTCAGGCTGGTAGTTGCGCAGGTTCGCGAGGATGGTGCGATCCCAGTCGACGTCGGGCAGGCGGGGAGTGCGGGTGCGGGACGTCCGGTCCACGGCGCCCAGGACGGCGCTGCGCAGCGACTGTTCCAGCCGCCGCTCGATGTCCTCGACGACACGCCGGACCACGGCGCGGGCGGTCTCCCTGGTGCGTTCGGGCAGCGCGGAGCGCAGCGACAGCAGCGTCCCGACGAGGTGGACGTCCGGTTCGGCGGCCGCGAGCAGCTCCGGCTCGAGCAGGAGCTGACCGAGCCCCAGGCGAGCGACCGCGTCGCGTTGCAGCACGCGCACGACCGAGGTCGGGAAGTAGGTCCGGATATCTCCCAGCCAGCGGGCCACGGACGGCGCCGACGCGCCCAGACCGCCCGAGCGCCGCCGGCGCCCCTCCCCGGCCGCGTCCGCGTCGTAGAGGGCACCGAGCGCCGCGTCGATCTCCCCGTCGGGGCCGGACAGGGAGATCCGCCCGTCCAGGACGGGCGCGGCCGGCGCGCCCAGCACCATGCGCCAGCGCCGCAACCGCTCCGTGTCGTCGGCGACGGCGACGGCGACGGCGACGGCGGCACCGGCGCGGGTGGGCCCCTCGCCCGCCGGAGTGCGCTCATTCATGTGTGGCCGTCCTTTCCAGACCGGGGATCGTGAGGAGTGACGCGACGACGGGCAGGACGAGCGCGACCCGGTCGGCGTCCCAGGCCGCCGGACCGCCCGCCGCCGGACCGCCCGGACCTCCCGGACCTCCCGCTGCCGGACCGCCCGTGGGTGTCGTCGGGCCGGTGCCGCCACCGGCCGGCCGCGGCAGCCCCGACCCGGCCCGTTCGGCGATCATGCGGCGCTCCGGTGCCGTGAAGGCCGCGAACACCCGCCGCAACGGCGCGAGGACGACGGTGAACGCGTCGGCGGTGAGCGAGGCCAGCCAGGCGTCGACGAGCCCGAGCATCCGCGGGTCCCGGGCCAGCACCGATCCGGTGGAGCCGAGGAAGCCCTCCAGCCAGCGGGCGGCGTCGGCCGGCGCGACGCCCGCCGCGGACAGCGCCCGGTCGAGGCGGAGGGCCACCTCGGCCTGGTCGATGTCACCCGCGTCCGAGAGGATCCGCGTGCACCTGCCGTTGACCAGGCTGTTGCCACCGTGGATGTCGGCGGCGGCGCGGACGGCGACGTGCCAGCGTTCGACGTGCTCGGGGTCGGCGATCAGTCGGAACGCCCCGTCGGCGCTGTCGATCGCGGCGGCCATCGCGTCCGCCGCGTCGTCGTCGAGACTCACACAGGCGGGCGGGAGCCCCGCGCAGATCCGCACCATGAGGCTCTCGGCGAGGGCGGCGACGCCCGTCGTGTCGGTCGCGCGCACGTCGCCGTACCGGTGGATGCGGGCCAGCGGGGCGAGCGCCGCCATCAGGTGGGCGACGTCGCCGGTGCCGGCGGCGCGGCGTTCCAGCCCGGCCGCGACGACCGCCATCGCCGTGGGCAGCCCGGCAAGCACCGCGGCCTCGAGCAGGGCGGTGACGGCCGGCAGGTCGGCGGCGGCCTCCGTCCGCTCGGTGATGACCGCGGTGGCCGCGTCGGCGACCGTCGAGCCGTACCGGGCGGCGGCGACCACCGCGACGGAGAACTCCGGCTCCCAGCGCAGCGTCCACGCCTCGGCGAAGGTCCCGGTGCCCGACGTCGCCGCGGGCGTCCCCCACGGCACGTCGAGCAGGCGCAGCCGGCGCAGCAGCTGGCCGCGCTCCCGGTCGACGTCCTTGCGCAGGTCCAGCCGGATCTTCTGGTCGTCGGCCCCGGGCCGCAGCCGCAGCCGGCGCTGCAGGCGTGCGAGGTCGGCGGCGAGCGGCACGGTCGGAACGTCCTCGCCGACGGCGCCGAGCACCCGCCCGACGACGAGCTGTTCGCGCACCACCGCCAGCGGAACCGGGTCGCCCCCGCACAGACCGGCGAGCACGGCGTCGTTCAGCTCGGTCAGCCCGGGGACGGCCCGCTCGCGCACGGCGGCGAGCGCCTCGGCGAGACGGACGGTCTCGATCACCGAGGCGGAGGACGCGGGCAGGTCGGCGGCGCGCAGCAGCCCCGCCACCCGGGTCACCCAGCGGGTCGTGGCCTGGTCACGCGAGGTCCACAGATGGTGGTACCAACCGGGTGACGCGACCCCGGCGCCGTACCCGGACTCCGCGGCGAGCCGCGCGTGCGTCCACGGAACCCACG
Source organism: Parafrankia soli (assembly GCF_001854695.1). Taxonomy (GTDB): domain Bacteria; phylum Actinomycetota; class Actinomycetes; order Frankiales; family Frankiaceae; genus Parafrankia; species Parafrankia soli. Next base: position 9,944 of record NZ_MAXA01000012.1, on the reverse strand, counting down.
TCGTGTCGGTGCGCACGGCTCGCACGCCGCGCAGCGTGCGCTGGTCGGCGGTGGCCGACATCCGCCCCACCGCCCCGGTCAGCGCCGGCACGTGCCAGGCCCCGCAGACGACGGCGATCCGAGCGGCCGCGTCCGCCCCCGAGCCGGCCCGGCGGATCTCCAGGCGCATGTGCGCCTCGCGCATCTCCTCCCGCCGCCGGTGCTCCACCCGCGTGGGGGACACCCGGTCGCCCGGGCCGGCCTCGTCGCGCAGCTCGGTCATCGCGTTGGCGACCGCGGCGAACAGCTCGAGGGCGCCGTCCCGGCCCGGCTCACCCGGACCGGCCCGGGCGAGCCGGCGGTGTTCGACGAGGTCCTCCCAGAATCGCTCCGGGTCGTCGTGCCCGGCGGCCCGTGCCAGCCATCCGAGCGGGTCGTCCTCGACCAGGTGCGCGGGCTCGCCCTCGCCGCCCGCACCGCCCGCGCCGTCACCGCCAGCGGCATCACCGGGGGAGCTGGCACCGGGCGGGTCGGCGCTGCGCGAACCGGCGCCGTCCGGGCCGCCGGCCTCGGCATCGGCGTCGACGGCCCTGGCCGCTGCCTCGGCCTGCTCCTGGCGCCGCAGCGCCAGGGAGAGCCCGAAGGGCAGGTCGATGAAACGCACCGGGACGCCTGTGGCGGCGCCGTGCAGCAGCGCCCGCCACTCGGGGGAGAACTCGGCGAACGGCCAGAAGGCGGCGTCGCGCGGTTCGTCGCGGGCGTAGACCGTCAGCGCGACCGGCGGGGTGAGCGAGCCGGTGTGCGCGAGGGCGGCGTCGCCCTCCGCCGGGCCCTCGACGAGGACGAGGTCCGGGTCGAGCTCGGCGAGCGCCGCCTCGACGGCCCGTGCGGAGCCCGGCCCGTGGTGGCGGATACCCAGGACGGTGACGCTCATCTGCCGCGCGCCTCCGTGTCGAGATCCCAGCAGGCCTGGTACAGGTCCTTCCAACCGTCGCGGTCCCGCACGACGCCCTCGAGGTACTCCCGCCAGACCACGGGGTCGGTGGAGGGATCCTTGACCACGGCCCCGACGAGCCCGGCGGCGACGTCCTCGGCCGACAGCCTGCCGTCGCCGAAGTGGGCGGCCAGGGTCAGCCCGCCCGTGATCACGCCGATCGCCTCGGCGGTGGACAGGGTCGACGACGGTGTCCGCACCGTGGTGCGGCCGTCGCTGGTGACCCCGGAGCGCAGCTCGCGGAAGATCCGCACGACGCGGCGGACCTCGGCGCCCGCCGGCGGCTCGGCCGGCAGGTCCAGCGCGCGGCCCAGCTGGGCGACGCGGCGGCTGACGATCTCGACCTCGACGTCCTCCGTGGCCGGCAGCGGCAGCACGACGGTGTTGAACCGCCGGCGCAGCGCCGAGGACATCTCGTTGACGCCCCGGTCCCGGTCGTTGGCGGTGGCGATGATGTTGAACCCGGCGACGGCCTGTACCTCGCTGGCGAGCTCCGCGACGGGCAGCGTCTTCTCCGACAGCACGGTGATCAGCGCGTCCTGTACCTCGGCGCCCATCCGGGTGAGCTCCTCGACCCTGGCGAGCGAGCCCCCGGCCATCGCGCGCATCACCGGCGAGGGCACCATCGCGTCCTTGGACGGCCCCTCGGCGATGAGCCGCGCGTAGTTCCAGCCGTAGCGGACAGCGTCCTCGGACGTGCCGGCCGTGCCCTGCACGACCAGGGTCGAGTCGCCGGAGATCGCGGCGGCGAGGTGCTCGGACAGCCACGACTTCGCCGTGCCCGGGCTGCCGAGGAGCAGCAGCGCCCGGTCGGTCGCGAGGGTGGCCACGGCGACCTCGACGAGCCGCCGCGAGCCGATGTACTTGGGTGTGATCACCGTGTCGTCCTCCAGCGTGCCGCCGAGCACGTAGGTGACGACGGCCCAGGGCGAGAGCCGCCAGGACGGCGGCCGGCGGCGCCGGTCGGTCGCGGCGAGCGCGGCCAGCTCGGCGGCGAACGCCTGCTCCGCGTGCGGGCGCAGCAGCTGGTCGCCGGAGCCCTGCGGGGCGGCACCGACCGGCCGCGCCGGGACGGCGGTGGTCTCGGGCGCGATCCCGGCGGGCGGCTGGGTCGATGTCGTCATGACGAGCCTTTCTTCGAGCTCGAACGGGAGAGCAGGGTGTCGCGGCGGGCTCGCCGCTGGGCGAGCACGGCCGCGAGGCGCTGGTAGCCGGACACCGTCTCGGCCGGCATCGTGGACGGGTCCAGGTCGGGGATGCCGACGTACGGCTCCACCCGCCAGGCGAGGTTGGCGAGCAGCGCCCGCACCCGGGCGTGCAGCGTGCGGGCCGTTGCCCGCTGCTGGGGATCGGAGCCCGGTTCGTCGACCGGTGCGGTGACGATGGCCGTGATGGCGGGGCCGGCCGCCCGGGTGAACTCCGCCGACCAGGGCCCGGGTATCCCGGCGAGGAGCGTGATGAGGCTCCCCAGGGCGGTGTTGCCGAGGCCGTGCCCGCCGGATCTGCCGAGGAGCAGGCCCCAGCGCCGCGTGGCATGGCCGGTCCCGCTCAGGGCGAGGTCGAACGCGCGCAGCCGGTCGGGCTCCGGCAGGCAGCCGATCAGCACCCCCTGCGAGCGCGGTTCGACCTTCGGGATCAGCGCGAGCGCCCATTCCGGGTCACGGTGCCGGACGACCGGGCCGACGAGGTAGGGCGCCAGGGTCAGCGCGGGGAAGCTCGGCGCGGGCTCCCAGAGCGCCCTGGCGCTCAGGAACTTCTGCGGGGACAGGCCGGTCCGCTCCGGCCACAGCCGCGGGTCCACCCGGGCGATCTCCGCGAGCAGCATCCGGGCCGGCCCGTCGGCCTGCGCCCTGGCGCGGGACGGCCCGTCAGGCGAGACGCCGTCCCGCGCCATCTCGTCGGTGAGCACCGCCGGCGGGTGCACGCGCAGGGTGCCGCGATGCACCGTGAAGGCCCGCTCGGTGCGGGCGGCGGCCCGCGCCGCGAAACGGGTACCGGGAAGTTCCAGCAGGACCTGGACCGCCGCGTCGCGCACGTCGGACCGGCGGTCGTCCAGGGCCGCCTCCAACAGCTCCTCGTCGTACGGGCCGAGGCCGGTGCGCAGCGCCTGGACGAAGGCGAGGCGCTCGGCTCCGCCGGCCCGGCGGAACGGGACGAAGGGAGGTTCGCCCGCGCCGCCGCGCAGCAGCTCGGCGGCGGCCGCCGGGTCGGTGTGCCGCAGCGCGGCGATGAGGGATCGGCGCTGCTGCGCGCTCGCGCTCGGCCAGCCCGCGACGCCGACGGGCCCCGCCCAGCCGGCGTCCGGGTGAAGCGCGGCGAACCAGCGGCCGCGCGGGCCGAGGACCCGCAGCAGGCGGGGACGGAGCGCGGTCGACCGCCGGCCGAGCTCGACCAGCGCGGGAAGCAGGGTGTCCGGCGGGCGCCAGCCTCCTTCGGCCAGCAGGTCCAGCCACTCCTCGAGCTCGGCTGTCTCGGCGGCGCCCACCTCGGTGGGAACGGGCACGACCGCCGTCGGTGGGCACGGTGGGTGCTCATCCGCCGCGGCGGGAGCCGGCGCGGGCACCGTGGAGGCATCGGCGGCCAGCTGACCGGCCCGCCTGGTCACCGCGGCCAGCGCCGCGACCCGGAGCAGGCGTTCCTCCTCGCCCGGACGCCCGCCGGGATCAGGGAGCCCGGGAATCACCGGCGACGGGCGGCGGCTCACGCCGATCACCGCGGCGTCGACGAGGTCCGTCCACCCCGGTGTCGGCACCGGGGCGACCGGTGCCGCGACTACCGGGACGGGGGCCCGGCCGGGCATGTCCTCCGCCCGCGCGGTGCGCGACGGCGTGGCGGCCAGGGGTGTCAGGGTGAACGAGTCCCATTCGGCGACCACGTCGAGGCCCGCTCCCCCGCCGGCCGCGAGCATGTGCCAGCCCCACTCCGCCACGGCCTCGTCGGCGAGCGGCAGCGCCTCGCCGGCGGAGTCCCGCAGCAGCCACGGACCGCTCCTGGGCAGCGGACCGGCCCCGGCGCCCGGCGGCAGCACCGTGACACCGCGGACGGTCAGCGCGACGACGTCCGCGAACGGGTCGACCGCCAGGGCCGACGCGACGCCGGCCAGCGCGGCCCGCCAGGTGGGCGCGAAGAGATCTGTGTCGACGGGGCCGACGACGGCCGCGGCGCCGCCCGGCGCGCCGGGCGCCACCCGCGCCGGGCGGCGCCCGGGATACGGCGCGAGATCGGCCCTGACCCGCGACCCCGCGGGCAGCGGCGGGGGCATCCCCTGGCCGTTCACCGCGAAGTCGACGAGCACCGCCAGCCGCCCCGACTCGACCAGACGTAGCCACTGCCGGCGCCCCCGCGCCCGCCCCGCGCCGAACTCGTGCGCCCCCAGCACGTCGACCTCGCCGACGACGTGCTCGCCGGCGAGCACCGTGGCCACGGGAACGGTGAAACCGATCCGGTCGCGCAGGACCGCCACGACGTCGGCGGGCAGGTCGGCGCGGCGGGCCCAGCCCTCGCACAGCAGGTGCAGCAGCCCCACGCGGTCGACCAGCCGGGACGGCCAGTCAGGCCGCCGGGCCGCCGACCCGGCGATCTGCGCGGCCTCGTGGATCATCTCGGCGAGGCCGGGTGCCTGCGCGTCGACCATGCGGGCGGCGGCGGCCCGCCACCAGTCGGCCGGCCTGGCCTGGGCGGCTCCGAGCCCCTCCCCGGCCAGGTCGGACAGCCAGCGGGCCAGCTCCGCGACACCGCCGTCGACCTTGGCCGCACGGCTCACCTCGCGCCGGGCCGCCCCCGCCGCGGAGCGCTCGGACTCAGGCCCGGTGGCGGCCCGCGTGCCCGCGCTCGCCGCCGCGGCGAAGCGCGCCACCCGCCGGTCGAGCCATTCCGCGGCCCACGGCGGACGCCCGCCGCCGGCACCGGCCACCTCGCCGGCACCGGCCACGCCGCCGGCCGCGGCGAGCAGCATCAGGCCGAGAGCGTGCTTGCAGGGGAACTTCCGGCTCGGGCACGAGCACTTCGAGGCATGATCCGCGAGGGCCACGACGACCCGGTAGGGCGACTTTCCGCTGCCCCGGCACTCGCCCCACAGCGCCTCGGCGTCACCGCCCGCCAGCGGCCAGGACCCGGCGACCGCGAGCCTCTCGCCCGCCTTCACGGACGCCTGATCCGGCGCCAGGGCGAGCGCCTGCCCGCGCTCGACGGGTGGGCTGGTGGTGTTCGACACGACGGCGATTCTGCCGGCGGGGTCCGACAGTTCCGTTCCGTCCGCAAGGTCCGGCGCACGCGTTCGAACCAGCGTTCGAAGGCTTAGGGACACCTACGGCGACATCCAAGCCTTGTCGGACTTCGAAAGCCGCCGTCATCGACAAACGAAGGCAAACGAACAAAGATTACCGAGGCCGCTTATTGACCCTAAGCGAGGAGACAGTGACATGATCTCCAGCGCGGCGCTGCCGACGCCGTCAGCCCTCGGGAGAGCCGTCGAGCTCCGGCAGGTGATCGACGGCTTCGAGCTGCAGCTCCGGCACATCAACGACACGCTGGCGCAGCTCGAGCGCGAGGTCCGACGGTGGGAGGCCGGTGGGCGGGCCGAGCAGAGCGTCGCCCGCGCGTTGGTCTCGATGTACGACGCCGGCTGGCACCTGCTGCCGGACCGGCAGTGGCCGGGAACCCGCCGGGCCAACATCGACGTGATCGTCGTCGGGCCCGGCGGGGTCTTCGTGCTGGACGTGAAGAACTGGCGGGAGTTCGCGATCGAGAACGGCCGTCTGCGCCGCGGCGACGCCGACGCGGACGACGATCTCCGCAAGCTCCTGGACCAGACCGTGGCGGTCGAGGACGTCCTCGCGGACGCGGGCCTGCCGCCGACCGAGGTGGTGCCGCTGCTGGTGATGGCCGGGCGGTCCAACCTGCGCGAACAGGTCGACCGGGTGACGGTTCTCGGCGCGCACGACCTGACCCGCGACCTGGCCCGCCGCGGCGCGCGTCTGGCACCGGACCTGGTCGAACGGCTGTTGACCTGTCTCGCGGACGGCTGCCCGCCGATGCCCCGCGCCACGGACCCGCCTGCACCGGCCGCCCGGCCCGTCCGCCGCCAGGCCGCGCGGCAGGCACCTCGGCAGGCACCTCGGCAGGCGGCGATGCCGGGCCCGCCGACGCCGTCCGCCTCCGGGACTCCCCGCGCGGTCACGGCGGCCATGGGCGCACCAACCGCGCCGGTCACGCCGGTCACGCCGGTCACGCCATTTCTGCCCCTCGTGCCAGTCGCGCCGATCGCCACGGCACCGTCCAGGGCCTCAGTGGACGGCGAGGCGGGTCAGGGTGCGCTGATGAGCCGCGAGGACCTCTGGCGCGAGCTCCGCGACGCCGCGGACCGCGAGCCCGTCGAGACCTGGATGACCTGGCTGCACCCGAAGCAGGCCCGCCTCGCCGGACGGCAGTGGTCGGGGCCGGCCCGCGTGCGCGGCGCGGCCGGCACCGGCAGGACGTCGCCGACACCTGCTTCTGGCGCGCGTGGGGTCAGGTCGGGCAGTACTCGGCCCTGCCCGGGCTCGGCCTCGTGACGGGGTACTGGAAGGACGAGATCGCGACGGTCATCAAGGGCCGGGGCCTGACCGAGTTCGCGCAGTACGCGAAGCTGGCTCGGGTCGGGCGCAGCACCCCCTTGCAGCCGACCCACCGCCGCGCGGTGTGGGACCTCTACGAGCGGTACGAGCAGCTCCGGGTGGAGCGCGGCGTCCTCGACCGCGACGATGTCCTGCCGCGCGCCCGCGACCTGGTGCGGGAAAGCTCCGACACCCGGTACGACGCGGTGATCGTCGACGAGGTGCAGGACCTCACCTGTGTCGGCCTGCAGATGCTGCACGCCTTCGTCGGCGACCGGCCGGACGGCCTGCTCGTGGTCGGCGACGGCCAGCAGTCCATCTATCCCGGCGGTTTCACCCTCGCCGAGGCCGGCGTCGCCGTCGTCGGACGCTCCACCGTGCTGGCGCGGAACTACCGCAACCGCGAGCGGATTCTGCGCTACGCCCAGGCGGTGCTCGCCGACGACAGCTTCGAGGATCTCGACGGCGTCCGGGAGCGGGGACGCCGCGAGATCGACGTCGAGCGCCCCGGCGGCGAGATCCACGAGGTCACCGTGTCCGGCGAGACGGCGCAGGACGCCGCGCTCTGCGACCATCTCGTCGAGTTCAGGCAGCACCGGAACGTGCGCTACGGCGACATGGCGGTGCTCGTGCCGACGAACGACGCGGAGCGGCGATGGCTGCGGGTGCTCACCGAACGGGGAATTCCTGCGGTCTCCCTCATGAATTACGACGGAACCACCTGCGAGGCGGTCAAGGTCGGGACGTACTTCCGCGCCAAAAGCCTCGACTTCGCCCACGTCTGCATTCCCGATCGCAATCTCTTCCCGCGGCCGCTGGCCGTCCGAGTCCGCCGACGCGTTCGGTGAACGCGTCCAGCTGGAGCGCCGGCAGATGTACGTCGCCATCACAAGGGCGCGGGACAGTGTGTGGGCCGGCATTCACGCCCGGCCCGGCCCGGAGCACCCGCCCGGTGCCGGCTGGCTACCGGGCTGAGCCTCCCCTGACATTCCGCCCCGCCGGCTGGACGTCCACTCAGGCCGGTCGGTCGGCGACGGCGACCCGACCGCTGCGCAGCGAGGCGCGACGCGGCGTGGGCGTCGTCAGCCTGGTCGCGATGGTGAGCAGGTCATCGTCGCTGCGCACGGTGAAGCCGTTGCGGCCGAGCAGGTCCCGCATCGCGGATGCCGTCCAGCGTGACCGCCAAGGCTCGTTCGCCCAGATCCCGCGGCGGCGGGCCAGGACGTCCATCGAGCGGGCGATCAGCTGCCCGATCGCGATCGCGGCCTGCGGGGCCTGATAGTTGACGATCAGCCGGCTGCCCGGGGCCGAGAGGGTCGCGACGGCGGCCACGGTCCGGGCGGCCTCCGGGCGGGTGAGATACGGGACGACACCCTCCCAGATCCAGGTCGTGGGCGTGTCGGCCCGGTGGCCGGCGGCGGCCAGGGCGCCTTCGAGCCGGTCGCGGGTGAGGTCGACGGAGACGAACCGCACGCGCTCCCCGGGCTCCCCGGGCCGCACCGGCCGCGTCGGCGCCGGCAGCCCGGCGAGCCGCTGACGCTTGTCGCGCGCGGAGTCCGGGTGGTCGACCTCGAAGACGACGCGGTCGGCGAGTTCCGGCATGCGCCACGCCCGGTCGTCCAGGCCGGCGCCGAGGAGCACGACCTGCGGGGAGGTCCGCTCGCGCACCGCGTCGTCGATCGCGATCGTGCGCGGGACGACGATCTCCGCGCAGGCCCGCACCGACTCGTAGTCGACACGTTCGAGCCAGCCGGAGGGCGGTGTGCCGGCCCGCACCTGCTCGACCGTGCGCCGCTCGTCGGCCCGCAGGAGCGAGACCGCGACCGGGTCGGTGAACCGGCCGGGAGCGATCCGCCCGTCCGCGACCGCCCGGCCCTGGCAGACCAGCACGGCTGTCCGGCTACCCCCGGCCGCCTTCATGCCACACCCACCACCCGGTTCATCGTGTGCCCGCCCCGCCGCCCGGCCAGCCAGTTCAACGACGACCGCGCCTGCCGTCTCCAGCCATCCATGACCCGTCAGGCCCGCGCCCCTGTCAACTCGGCCGGGCCGGGCCGGGATCATTCGTCGCGGAGGCGGACCTGCGGACGGCGCGTTCGTGACTGACGACATCCGCGACTGACGAGGGAATGCCCGTGGACGGCGGGGACATTGACCCTGAGGTGGATGTCGTTGAGGGTTCGCTTCCGCTGGCGGTGCTCGACTTCGTGGGGATCGAGCACGGCGAGAGTCCGAGCGCGGCGATCGCCGGGGGGGTGGCCGTCGCCCGGACCGCCGAGACGGCCGGGTACCGGCGGTACTGGGTCTCCGAACATCACAACATGACCAGCCTGGCGTGCAGCTCCCCCGAGCTGCTGACCGCGCACGTCGGGGCGCAGACGTCCCGGATCAGGGTCGGCGCGGCCGGGATCATGCTGCCCAACCACGCGCCGATGAAGGTCGCCGAGACGTTCCGGACACTGCTCGCGATGTACCCGGGGCGGGTCGATCTCGCGCTCGGCCGGGCGCCGGGAACCGACCCGCTGACCGCGCACGTACTGCGCCGCGGGGCGTCCGCCGACGCGGGCGCGGAGTTCCCCGGGCAGGTCGGCGAGCTCCTCGCGTTCCTCGGTGACGGTTTCCCGGCCGGTCATCCCTACGCGCAGCTGGTGGCAGCGCCGGTGATCGACGAGCGCCCGGAGATGTTCGTCCTGGGTTCGAGCCCCTATGGCCCCCGGTTCGCCGCCGTCAATGGCATGAGCGCGGTGTTCGCCCACCACATGAGCCCTGAGCTGGCGTTCGACGCGCTGCGGGCCTACCGGCGCGAGTTCACCCCGCGGGCCGAGGGCACGCAGCCGTACTCCGCGATGTCCGTGCTCGCCTTCGCCAGTGAGGACGAGGAGGCCACGCTCGACTTCGAGGCGGCCTGGACCCTCACCATCCAGAACATCAGCCGCGGGGTGCGCGAGCCGCTGCGGCCGGAGGACATCCGCGGCTATGCCCGTTCGGAGCGGTTCCGGGCCGCCCGACGCCCCGACGGCCGGATGGTGACCGGCGAGCCGAAGGCCGTGGCCGAGCGGCTGCTGGAGATGAAGCAGCAGGCCCAGGTCGACGAGATCGTCATCGTCACGCCGAGCCTGGACCGGGCCCGCCGCCAGGGCAGCTTCGCCGCGCTGGCCGAAGCCTGGCGCCAGGCGGCCTGACCCGAGCGCCGCGCCACGCCCAGACCGCCCTCGAGCCGTCCTGCGCCCGAGCCGCGCCCACGCCGGGCAGGGCAGGACAGGACAGGGCTCCGGGCCGGGCCTCCTAGGGCCTGTTCTGAGTTCGGATCATGGGGTTGGCAGGCTGCGTAGCCAGAGGATGGATCCGCGCAGGTGGAGTCCTGCGGCGTAGCTTTC
>NZ_MAXA01000011.1 GCF_001854695.1 Parafrankia soli | reverse complement strand
CATCGCCAGCCTCGCCGTTCTGAATAAGCCTTTCAAGGAACTTAGCAGGCGATCTCAGACGATTATCGGCGAATCGATGCGCGAAGATCATCGAGCCGATGAGCTGGCGGACGTGACCGCTCGGATCGGCACCGGTAGGGCGGTCGAAGGTGTTGCGGCTCATGTGCGGCGCAAACAGAAAGTTTCGCTTATCCCCCTTGCTGGTCTCGACGACGCTGCGTAGCAGCAGCCCTTGAGAGACAGCGAAGTCGACCCACCTGCTTTCCGTCGAGGTGACATCGTCCTCGGGGAGCCCGGCGGTGGTGGCGACCTCTTCGATCAGACCGGAGAGGGCGGTCTTCACGCGGCCATCCTCAGCCTGAAGGGCGGCATGGGCGTAATCCGCGTCGGACGCCCAAATATTCGGATTATAAAGCACCGTAGTGCCATCATCGCTGTGTTGGCGCGCGCAGAGGTGCAGCGCCTCGAGGTAGCCGATAGCCCGAACCGCTTCAACCTCAGGCGCCACCTCGACAGCCGCCTCAATGCAGCCAGCCTCGGTCTGCGGCATGAGCGTCGTGGCGTCAAGGATCTTCAGAACCGCCAGCTCGACCGGATCGGGAACCGAGGCGTTCAGCAACGGCTCCGCGAGCTCCAGCAATTGAGGCAGCGGGGGCAGGCGTTCAGACACCACCTGCGGTCGGCCCATCTCGTCGAGGTTGACCTCGACGAGGCCGAATGTCGCCAAGGTTGGCAGTACATCCCTCACCAGACGCCGGCGATCCACACCGGCGTCAGCAGCTATAGCAACGGCACGTTCACCTGTTGTTGTGCCACTTCCACGCAGGCGGACCGCGACCTCGAGGACGGTGCCAGCGAACTCGAGTTGCCCCAGAGCCATCCGGTCCGTCGTCGGGCGATATGTCCTGAGGTGGCGAGTCAGGCCGAGGAGTAGTTCGGCGATGGACAGCATCAGGTGGCTCCGGCTACTACGTCGGGTTGTCTCCTCCATCGTGACAGACAGAGCCGACAGCCCGGCTCCCCCCTCCGCACTCGACCTCAGGGACCACGCAACGGCGGGTTATGCGGTTCGCCAGCGGACTGGGCCGGCGTGGTCTTGGCCGCGAGCGAGAGGGAGGTGCGCCGGGCCGAGCCCCCGCGGTGGCCCGGCGCCTGACCACCGTAGGCCGTGCAGGAAGGCCACGGTGTTGACCTTCCGTGAACGGATCATCTCCGGATCGAACGGCATGCCCGTGAGACCACGGCCCGGCAGTGGGCGGCGGAGAACAGGGTGGCCGCCTACCAACTGTGGCCGGCCGAGGTCCCGGGCTGACGCGGCTGGCCACGGCCACCTGCGTCGCCGTGGGTCCCACCGGGATGGTGCCCACGGCGCGCCCCGGGCACCATCCCGCGGTGTTACGGGACGCGGGTAAGGGCGCCGTACACGTTGACCTCGGCGTCAGCCGGGCCGTCCGGCCCGCTGGTGTCGTCGGGCCGCCAGCGGTGCACGGACTGCACCCAGGGCTCGACCAGGTCGAGGCCGTCGAAGAAACGCTCCACCTCACTGCGGCTGCGGACCGTGGCGGGGATGCCCTGGCCTCGGTATACGTCGTCGGTTGCGAAGTCGGGGGTGACATGAGTGAGTGCCAGGTAGCTGCCGGTGGCGGCAAGGAGACCGAGGAGGTGGGCTGCAACGTCCAGACCTCGGTACCAGACTTCGTCAACATCGCCGACGCCGGCAATCTGCTTCACCAGCACCCAGCGAAGGCCCCTGACGAGCCGCGCCCTATCCTTGCTCCTACACGGTTCACGGGGGGAATACAGTGCGTCGCAGTCTGTTTGTCATGCCCGTCTTCGCGGTCGTGTTCGTTGGGGCCGCGGGATGCCAGGCAGCACCAGTCAACCAGGCCGGGTCGACAGCGGCGATCTCGGCTCAGCCGGCCATGCCCGCGTCGAGCCAAGTGCCACTCGGTCAGTCCGCTCCCACCTCGGTGGTGCCGACGCGATTCACTGGCCTGGAGGGATGCAATGAGGGCAGCGCCGTTGTCCAGCAAGACAAGAGCCACACGGGTCACACCTATCGCTGCACGACCATCAACGGTGCCCAATACTGGCTCCTTTTCGGCGACCCAATCACGCCAACTCCGACGCTCGCCCCCGTGGCCAGCCCGACGTGGCGGCCCCCGTCCCGCGCGCTACCCACCGGGGCGACAGTCGAATACGGACCGACGTTCCCCGACGGAACTCCCCAGACCGAAGTGAATAGCGCCGGATGTTACGAGGGCGCCCGTTACGGGGATAGTTCAGCCGAGGGCACCGGATACACCTACGAGTGCCAAGGCAGCTACGGTAAGTCGCAGAAGTGGGTGCTGGTCGCCGGCTCCGTCCCGACGTCCAGCGCGCCGGCACCAACCTCGACAGCGTCATTGGTTCGATAGCACGCCGCTCACCTTGTCGCTCAAAAGGCAGCCCGCTGCTGTCCTGCTCTACCAGGGGGAGCCAGGGCGCTCCTGGTAGGCGCGGCTGCCGCTGTATGAGCGGCAACGGCAACCGGCCGCTGACGGAAGGCAGCGGCGCCCGATAGCTTCATCGTGAACGATTGTGGCGTCCGCAGTCCGACCAGATGGGAGGGACCCGCGTGCCGATCAGGTCGGTGTTCTTCGACGTAGGCGAGACGATCGTGGATGAGTCCCGGGAGTATGGGACGTGGGCGGACTGGCTGGGGGTGCCGCGGCACACGTTCTCCGCGGTGTTCGGCGCTGTGATTGCCCGTGGGCTGGACTACCGGGAGGTATTCGAGGTGTTCCGGGCCGGATTTGACCTCGGGGTGGAGCGCGAGCGGCGCGCGGCGGCCGGGCAACCGGAGTCCTTCGGCGAGGAGGACCTGTACGCCGATGCTCGGCCCTGCCTGGCGGCGTTGCGCGCCGAGGGTCTGCGGGTCGGCCTGGCGGGCAACCAGACCGCCCGCGCCGAAGTCATCCTGCGGGCGCTGGATCTCCCCGTTGACGTGATCGGAACGTCGGACGGCTGGGGTGTGGAGAAGCCCTCGGTGGAGTTCTTCGAGCGTGTCGTCGCCGAAGCGGGCTGCCCGGCTCGGGAGGTGCTGTACGTCGGTGATCGGCTCGACAACGACATCCGTCCCGCGCAGGCTGCCGGCGTGGCGACTGCCCTCATCCGTCGGGGTCCGTGGGGCTACATTCTTGAGGATCCCGCAGTCGAGGATCACTGCCTGTTTCACCTCGACTCGTTGACTGAGCTACCRGATCTGGTGCGCAAGTACAACGAGGCGAACTGACGCTCCACAGGCTGGAGGTCACAATGCTGGTGACAGTGCTCTGATCTGGCCGTCGAGGTGTCGACCGTGCTTGCTGTCTCCCAGGAGTGGCCGGATCGCGCGTACGCGGTCGATCCCGGTCGCGTACCAGTCGGTGGTGAGCGCGTCGATCGCTTGGCCGAGATAGTCAGCGATGCGGTCGCCGTCCCGGCCATGGGCTCCGGCGAGATCGGCCAGGATGACGCTGCGCTGTTTGCTCCCCTGCGCGCCGAGCCGGTCCGCCGCCGCAGTCAGCCGCCGAGCGGCTTCCGGGTGATCTCCGGTGGTGAGGGCGGCGTAGCCCGCGAAGGAATCAAGGCGGGCCGCGTCGTAGAAATCGAACCATGCGAGATCGCTGGGAGCGTCGGGTAGCGACGCTTCGGCAAGGTCGATCTGGTGGCGGCTGGTCGCCGAGGCGCCGCTTCTGGCTTCGATCTCGGAGGACACACAGTGCAGCCAGGACCGGACGATGGGATCGACGCCGTGCCAGCAGTGCTGCAGCGCGGCGGCGAGCAGGTTCCGCGCACTGCCAGGATCCTGGCTGAAGCCGGGAATGAAGGCCATGTGACCGAGGACGGTGGCGGCGAGCGCGTGGTTGCCGGCCTCCTTGCTGGCTGTCAGCGCGACCTCGTAGCAGCGGGTGGCGACGGCGGGCTGGCCGAGATCGAAGAAGGCGAGGCGCCCGGCGAGCAGCGCCGACTGGACCAGCCCGGCGGCGAGCGCCGCGCGTTGCGTCCCGTGAGCGCCGCGCACGAGTGCGACGCCCAGGTGGGTGTGCGCGAAGGACGCTTCGAAGAGCGGGCGCGGAGGGCTGTTCCAGTAGAGTTCCCGCTGACCATTCGCGATCTTCGTGTAGGTCTCGGGGTCCACCTGGGAAGATCCAGGCTGCGGGTCGCCCTCTGCCGACGCCACGGACAGCAGCGGGCTCAGCAGGGGCAGCGCGCCCGCTCCCAGGAGCGCGCGAAGGACGGTGGCCCGATCCCAACTCGCGTCACCAGTCGCGCCAGATGGCATGCCGTCCACCCTCCCCATCGTGATGTCAGGGCGCATCTTGAGCTCGTCTGGTGTGAGCAGGCCGAGTTCGCTCGCGGGCTTTCCGAACACGGTCACCAGGTGTTTGCGGTAGCGAGGCTCAGGGCGCCGCTCGCCGGTCTCCCATCGCCTGACCGTGTTGGCGCATAGGCCGGTGTACGTCTCGCCGACGTGGTCCATCTCCATGCCGATGCGGCGGGAGACCTCGTCGTGTGACCAGCCGCGTTGGAGTCGTTCCCAGGCCAGATTCCGGTTCGGGGGATGACGGTTGCTCGCCACTCCGCGCCTCCAGCGGCTCGTCGGGCAGGTGTCGTCGACCACGATGAAGCTATCGGATGCTGCTACCTTCCGTCATTGGCTGGTTGCCCTTGGACGGGCTGTGGACGGTACCGCCCACGTTGGTAACCAGGTTTTCTGATCAGGCCGGCGCGGACCAGTCGCCGGGCCGTACCGGCTGGCTCGAGAGCCTGCGTCGGCCGGACCAAGCCGTCTACCTCCCAGCGGGTCACCGCAACTGCGGCGACGCCCAACTCCTCACGCAACCTCGCAGTGAGCCGGGAGGCAGGACGGCATCACTGGAGTCCTTCACGAGCCCGTGTCCCATGTGAACGGGCGAGACAGGAGTGTGATGATCATGGAAGCCATTACGGCCGACGCGACCACCGCGGGGATCAGCGAGCTGGAGCTCGACGTCTCGATCGTCGAGCAGGGCGACGCGGCGGACGCGCTGCTGTGCACCACCGACAACGGGTGCTCGACGAACAAGAGCACCGACTGCTGACATCGCCGAGGGTCCGGGTGGTGCTCGGGGACTGCGGTCCCCGAGCACCACTTGGACCATGCGTGCCGCGACATGAACCGCTGCTCACCAGACGGAGGCGACGCTGTGGATTCCCGGCGCATTCCGCTGCTCTACGCGCCGCTCGACGCCGCGCTGTTCCGTGCTGCTGCCCTGTCGGATGAGTCGGCGAAGGCGATTGCCGCGAAGGCCTGGCCTGGCGCGGACTGTGACGACGGGGTGCGCTGGTGCACCTGGCTGGCCGAGGTTTGGGCCCATCCATCCATCGCCGTCGCCGTGGAGACCGCGAGCCCGGTGCTGGCGGCCGGCGTCGAGGAGGCGTGCCGCGGGGAGAGGCCGCCCGCGTGGCGGGCGCGCCGACTGGGGCTGGCAGTGGCGCGCTATGTGGTGCGGATGAGCCGGCGGGCGACCCCGTTCGGCCTCTTCGCCGGTGTGGCCCCGGCACGGTTAGGCAACGAGTCCGCACTGCGATGGACTGATGCTGATCTGCTCTACCTGCGGGCGGATTCAGTGTGGCTCGCTGCGGTCGTCGCCCGGTTGGAATCCATGAGCGGTATCCGCGCGGCGCTGACCGTGGTGGCCAACGACCTGGCTCTGGTCCGCGGCGGCCGGCTCGTGCTTCCGTGGCGCCCGCATGCCCACCCGCCAACAGATGGCTTCCTGCCCGCCGAGGTGTCGGTCCGCTACAGCCGAGCAGTGCAGGCGGCAATGGTGTGCGCGGAGGTCCCTGTCCGATTTTCCGATCTTGTTGATGCGGTGGAGGCCACGCTCGATCTTCCTCTTCCTGGTGTCGAGGCGATGCTGGCCCAGCTGCTGACGTACGGCGTTCTCGTGAGCAACCTGCGGCCACCCGGGACGTGCACGGACGTCGTCGCGCACATTCTCGGCACGCTGACGGGCATCGAGGACTCAGGCGTGCCAGTCAGCACGCACTGGTCCGGTGACAGCCTCGGCGCTTCCTCAGCGGCTCTCATCGAAGGCCTTCGTCTAGTCCAAGCCGACCTCGTGGCAGCACGCGGCCTGGACGGTTCGGTGCCGCAGCCACGTCTGGCGGCCGTTCGTGAGCGGATGCGGGCGGTGTGCTCGGTGATCGAGCAGCCACTCGCGGTTGATCTGCGGCTGGACTACACGGTGACGGTGCCGGAGGTTGTGGCGACGGAGGCCGCTGCGGCGGCCGGAGCGCTGCTGCGGATGACCCCGCATCCGGCTGGCAACCCGTCCTGGCGCGAGTACCACCGCAGATTCATCGACAGGTTCGGCGAGTCGGCGCTGGCACGAGTTGATCAACTGGTTGACCCGGTGGTCGGCCTGGGCTATCCAGCCCACTTCGGCCCGGCAGGAATAGAGCCTGCCGACGGCGTGCCGCTCCGCGACGAGTTCATGCTGCAGCTCACTCAGCGCGCGGCGCTCGATGGCCAACAGGAAGTCGTACTGGACACCGCCGCCCTTGACGCCGTGTCCACGCCGGCGGACGGGTCCTGGGCGGAACCACATGTCGAGATCTGCGTCGAGGTCCTGGCATCATCGGAGGCGAGCCTGTGCCAAGGCGCGTTCACCCTGTTGGTCACGGGTGTCAGCCGGACCGCGACCGCGATGAGCGGCAGATTCCTTGATCTGCTCCCTGACGCAGACCGTCACCGGATGGTGAGTGCGTTCCGCCAGCTACCCACGGTGGTCGACGGCGCGGTGGCAGCGCAGCTTTCGTTTCCCCCGGGACATGCCCGGTTGGAGAACGTCACCCGCGCTCCCCGCATTCTGGCGGACTGGATCTCGCTCGCCGAGCACCGCGAGCGCCAGCACGGCCGGATCCCGTGGACGGACCTGGCGGTCACGGCAGACAGCGCGCGGCTCTACCTGGTGTCGCTCTCCCGCCGCTCCGTCGTCGAACCGTTGCTGACGCATGCGGCGGCCCGACAGACCTTCCCACCGCTCGCGCGGCTGTTGCATGAACTGCCCCGCGCTGGTGCCGGGACCGTCGCCCCGTTCTCGTGGGGCGTGGCGGGTTGTCTCCCGTTCCTGCCGAGGGTTCGCCATGGTCACACGGTTCTGGCACCGGCCCGCTGGCGCGTCCATCCTTCCGATTTCCCAGGCCCGCAGGCGGCCGACCAGGAATGGGCTGATGCGCTCGGGCGGTTCCGGCAGCGATCAGGACTGCCTCGGTGGGTGAGTACCGGCCGGGCGGATGTGCGGCTGCGGCTGGACCTCGATGAACGGTTGGATCGCGATCTGCTGCGTGCTGAACTCGACGGTGCCAGCGGTGCTGTCAGCCTCTGCGAGGCACCAGGTCCAGACGACTACGGCTGGGCCGGCGGCCGAGCCCACGAGATCGTGTTCCCCGTGGCGACCACCGCCGCCCCGCATCGGGCACCAGCCGTGGTGACGGCGTCCGGTCCGATGACGGTGACCGACGCGGCATCCGGGATCCTGCCAGGGTCGACGGTGCTCTTCGCGAAGCTGTACTGCCATCCGGACGTGGTCGACACGATCCTCACTGGCCACCTGCTCGCGCTGCTCGACACCGGGGACGTGTCTGCGCCGTGGTGGTTCATCAGGTACCGCGACCCCGCGCCCCATCTACGCCTGCGAATCCGCCTCGCACCGGACGCCCAGGATGCCGCCGAGAGCTACGGGCGAGCTGTGGCCCGGGTCGGTGTCTGGGCGGAGCAGTTGCGGGCGCGGCGTCTCATCGGCGATCTGGTGCTCGACACCTACCACCCTGAGACGGCCCGGTACGGCGCAGGCGAAGCGCTCACCGCGGCCGAGAACCTGTTCGCCGCCGACTCTGCCGCCGTCGTCGCCCAGCTGGCCGCCCAGGCCGCCAACCGGGCGCTGCACCCTGCGGCGCTGACAGCGGTCAGCATGGTCGACCTGACCTGCTCGCTGATCGGCGACCGGCACGCGGGAACACAGTGGCTTCTGGACAACCGGCGGGCCTCCGGGGTGCCAGCGCATCGGCCGGTGCTGCGCCAGGCCATCGCGTTGTCCCGAGCAGATCGTGGCGGCTCCGTTCCCGGCGGCGCGGTCTCGCGGCTTCCGGCAGCGGTGTGTGATGCTTGGGACGCCCGGCGCCGGGCCGCCGAACACTATGCGGCCCGGCTCGCCGCATCACCGGGCCGGCCGGATCACAGCGAGGTGCTGGGGTCGCTGCTGCATCTGCACTATGTCCGTGCCCACGGCATCGACGCGGCGGCGGAGCGTGCCTGTCACCGACTCGCCCGCGCGGTCGCCCTTGCCTGGCACAACACCGACCAGCAGGCCCGTCTCGTCCCGGCTGGAGCGGAAGGCTCATGACCGTGGTTGGCGATCCGCGCACCCGCACGGCGACCATCGCCGCCCGGCTGGCCGACGCGCTGGCCGTGCCACCGCCGCCCGAGACAGGCGACCGCAGCCCCCGCAGCCGCTGGCAGGGCCAATCTCTGGCCGAGGGCGCGGCCGGCGTCGCGCTTCTCCACGGCGTGCGCGCCAGCTCCCGCCACGGCGACTGGGACACCGCCGACGGCTGGCTGGCAACCGCCACCAGCGAAGATCTCTCCGCAGGGCCGAGCGCCGGCCTGTGGTTCGGCGCCCCGGCGCTCGCGCTCGCACTGACGGTGGCGGCGCCACCCGGCCGCCACCAGCGCGCGGCCCAGCGGCTACATGCCGCTGTCGCAAGACTGGTCGAACGCCGGCTTACCACGGCCCACGCCCGGATGGAGGCGGGACAACGACCGGTACGAGCGGAATTTGACCTGGTCCGAGGCCTGACCGGTCTCGGCGCGTACCTCGCGGTCCGCGACCCCGACGGCGAGCAGCTCCGCCAGATCTTGACCTACCTCGTCCGGCTCACCGAACCGATACCTGCCACGGACACGGCCGGGCGGGCCGTGCCCGGCTGGTGGACCATCGACGTTCCCACCACCGCACCGCCCGAACCGTTCGCGGACGGCCACGCCGACCTGGGCATGGCCCACGGCATCGCGGGACCGCTTGCCCTGCTGGCGCTCACCCACCGCTGCGGGATCACCGTCGCCGGCCAGACCATGGCCCTCGACCGGATCTGCCGCTGGCTGGACGCCTGGCGCCAGGACAGCCCCACCGGGCCCTGGTGGCCGGAACGGATCACCGCCAGTGACCTGCTGGCGGGTCGACCGACCCAGCCCGGCCCAGGACGCGCGTCCTGGTGTTACGGCACTCCCGGCCTGGCCCGCGCCCAGCAGCTCGCCGCCATCGCCCTGGCTGACACCGCCCGGCAACAGCGCGCTGAGGCAGCTCTCGCCGCCTGCCTCACGAACCCCGCCCAGCTCGCCCAGTTCGTCGACCCGGCGATCTGCCACGGCTGGGCGGGCCTGATCGCCACCGTCCGCTGCGCCGCCACCGACGCCCGCCTCCACCCGCTCGCCAGCCACCTCCCCGACCTGATCGACCAGCTCCTCCGCAGCCTCGACACAGCGCACGCCACCGGCTGGCGACTCACCGGCCTCATCGACGGCACGGCGGGCATATCCGCAGTCCTGCACGCCATCACGACCGACACCGGCGCTCTCTGGGAGACCGCGCTCCTACTCGACCTTCCTCCGGCCCTGCCAGCCCAGCGCTCGGGAGACAGCGAGTGAGCATTCCCGACGCCGAGACCGCCTGGTGCGGGGTGACGGTGTGGTGCCAGGACTGGCAGGCAGCCGAACATCTGGGGGTCACCCAGCTGGCACCACTGCTGACCACAGCTGAGCAAACGGACGAGATCAGCTTGTGGTGGTTCACCAGGAAGGCAACTTCCTGGCGGATCCGATGGCGCTCTGGCCCAGGAAGAGGCGGCGCGGGGTTCGGCGACCGCAGGCTTCGTGTCGTGCTCGACGGCGACACGGTCCATCGCTGGGCGCCCGCCGTCTACGAGTCTGAGATCCATGCCTTCGGCGGCCCCGCCAGCATGGACGTCGCGCATCTACTCTTCCACCACGACAGCCACAACGTCCTCGCTCACCTCGGCCGAGCCTGCCCTGAGCATCGGGCCGAGATCGGACTCGTACTGGCTGCGGCGCTACTGAAGTCCGCTGGCCAGGACTACTACGAACAGGGTGACGTCTGGACCCGCGTCGCCGGTCACCGCCGCATCCGCCAGGCGAGCACACGGCAGCCCGACGCCGCATCGGCTGCCCGAACCGCCGTCCGGCAACTTCTCGCCGCCCGCACAGTTCAGCCGCTCGAAGCGTTGCCGGCATGGCCAGCGGCGTTCCGGCACGCTGGTCGGTCACTCGCGGGCCTCGCCGACCAGGGTCAGCTCACCCGCGGCCTCCGCGCGGTTCTCGCCCATCACATCCTGTTCGCCTGGAACCGTCTCGGCATTCCCGCCTCCGACCAGGCGCAGCTCGCCCACACCGCCGCCGACATCATCTTCGATGACCTCGGCCCGACCCCTGACGAACGGTGACCACGATGACCAGCCGAACCCCCGAGCAGCTCCGCGACGACCTGGTCGCCGACATCCGCCGCTGGGGCACGTTCCGAACCGCCCAGGTCGAAGCCGCGTTCCGCACGGTGCCGCGACACCTTTTCCTGCCCGACGTCGACCTGGAAACCGCCTACGGCCCACAGGTTGTCGTCACCCGGCGAGCCCCCGATGGCACCGCGCTGTCCTCGGCCTCGCAACCCAGCCTCGTCGCCGCCATGCTCGAACAGGCCGACGTCCAGCCCGGCCATCGCGTCCTGGAGATCGGCACCGCCACCGGCATCAACGCCGCGCTCCTGGCCGAGCTCACCGGCCCGACCGGCCAGGTGACCACCATCGAGATCGACGAGGACCTCGCCGCAGGCGCGCGCACCGCGCTGACCACAGCCGGCTACGAGCGCGTCGATGTGATCGGTGGGGATGGTGCGGCGGGCCACCCGGGCGGGGCGCCCTACGACCGGATCGTGATCACGGCAGGGGCCTGGGACCTGGCCAGGGGTTGGTGGAACCAGCTTGCCCCCGCTGGCCGCATCGTCGTCCCCCTCCGTCTCCACGGAAGCGGCCTCACCCGCTCCCTCCCGCTCGACGCGGTCGAGCCGGGTCGGCTGGTCAGCCGCTCGGCGCTCGTCTGCGGATTCGTCCCCCTGCGCGGCACCGACGCCCACAGCGGACACGTGCTGACCCTCGCGGACGGCGTCACCCTGCGCGTCGATGACCACGACCCCGCCGACGAAACGGCGCTGCGCGCCGCGGCGGCCAGCCCACCCCACAGCCTGTGGACCGGGCTGACGATCCACGACGACGAACCGACCGCCCACCTCGACCTGTGGCTCGTCACCGTCGGAGCCCGGTTCGGCCGCCTCGCCGTCGACACCACCATCTGCCACGACAGCCAGCTCACTCCGACGCGGCGCTGGGCCGGAGCCACCATCCACGACGGGACCACCATCGCCTACATCACCCTGCGCCCCCTCGCGCCCGACACCGACGAACTCGGCGTCACCGCCCACGGACCCCACGCGGCCACCCTCGCCGCGCACCTCACCGACCTGCTGCACCACTGGCGCAAAGAAGGACCCGCCGAACCTGTCATCACCGCCCATGCCGCGGACACCCCGGACGACCAGACCGTCGCCGGACACCGCATCGACCGGCCGAACAGCCGACTCACCGTCCGCTGGCAGCCCTGAGAAGAGGCGCGACCCGATGGCCCTCACCACGTCAACGGATGCGGCACCCACGACGTTCACGCTCGTCGCCCCACGATTTCCCCTCGTCCCCCGTGACCGGCCATCCTGCCCAGCCCTCGACGCCCGGATCGCCCACGTCGCCGCCCTCGCCACCCAGGCCGCCGAGGACGGCGACAACGCACTGCTGCGCGCCGCCGAAGCCCACAACCTCGCAGCGCTGATCGCCAGCGACTGCGGACTACCTGACCTCGCCCACCGCCTCTGCTGGCGCCAAATCGACACGCTTCCGTTCCACCGCCCTCTCGACGAGGCAACGGCGAAACTTGCCCTTCAGCCCCTGATCAACCTGACGCGGCTGCGGCTACGCACCGGCGACGGTCCCGGTGCCCACCGCCTCCTCACCACGCTCTACGGCGCCGTCGCAGCGAAAGCCGAGGCCACCCTTGACGGCCGGACCTTCACCTTCAACGACTTCGTCACCGCCGCTGACCATCCCCAGCTCGTCAGCTGGCTGTGGACCGTCCTACTCGCCGACGGAACCCGCGCCCTGACCCGCACCGGGCACTGGACCGAAGCCCTCGACCACCTCAACCGCCACAAAGGCATTGGGCAGCGCCTCCTCGACGGCCGCCAGACCGCGATCATCGCCCACCACGCCTGTCAAGACCACCACACCGCCAAGCAGCTCCTCGCCGCCACAGCGACCACCCAGCCCTGGGAACAGTCCGTTGCCGTCTGCCTCCGTCTCTTCAACGACCGCATCACAGGCCGCAAAGCTCCTGGCGACGGCTGGAACGTGGTCGGCGAACTCTCGGCGTCGAACGCCCCTGGGCACCTGACGTTCCGCACTCAGCTCGGGCTGTGCCTTCTCGACCTCACGGGCAAATCCGATTACCTGCGACCTACGATCGACACGATCATCAGCGGTGCCCTGGACAGCGGCGACGCATACRCCGCCCGCGACCTTCTCAACCACCAAGCCGCCCGCAGCTACCTGCGCGACGACCAGCTCGAGCTCCTCACCGAAATACGACGGCGCTCCGGACTCGGCGTCGGACACATCCCTGACGTGCTCCGCAGAAGGCTCCTAGCCGCGGTCACCGCCTCCGCCCTTACTGCTCGGTGACGCGCGTCACCGGCAAGACAAGCGTCACTCCCGTCGAGTGAAACCGGAAGCGGGTCTATCCAGGATCCCGCTTCCGGACGAGTTTTGCGAAGCCAGTTGGCCCCACCTCGGTCAACCACACGGTGCTCACTTCCACCGACGCAGCCATGCTGAGGCCAGGCACGCGACGATGCGGAGATCGCTCTACAGACAAAAAGACCTACGATTTACAGTTTGACCAAGGAAGCTCCGTGGACGATATTCCCTTTCCTCTAACATCTACTCAATTGCACACCATCGTCCCGCATTCGGCACGGATCTACGATTACTTCCTACAAGGAAAGGACAACTTCCCGGCGGACCGGGAAGCCGGGGAGGCGGCGTTGCAAGTTTTTCCGTATGTGGCAGAGGCGGCTCGGGCGAATCGACGGTTCCTGCACCGGGTTGTGCAGTACCTGGCTGAGCAGGCGGGGGTCTCGCAGTTTCTGGACGTGGGGACGGGGATCCCGACGTCTCCGAACCTGCACGAGGTCGCTCAGGGTGTGCGGCCGGACCCTATCTGTCAGGATGAGTTGAGACGGGGGTTATCCATCAACTAGTGACCCAGGGCGGGTTGGGAGCGGGAGATCGTGACTGCGGCGGTGACAGCCGGGCGTGGCCTGGCGGATGATGTTCGGGTGGACGGGCGTGAGAACGGTGGCCGGCGGCCGGACCCGGAGGTCGAGCCGAAGGCGCGGCGGCGGTCGTTCACGGYGGCGTACAAGCTGCGGATCCTGACCGAGTACGAGGCGGCGACGTCGCCGGGTGCGAAAGGCGCGATCCTGCGCCGGGAGAACCTGTACTCGGCGCATATCGTGGAGTGGCGTAAGGCCCGTGAGGCGGGGGCGTTGTCGGGCCTGTCGAAACCGAAGGGCCGTCCGCCGGTCGATGAGCGGGACCGGGAGCTGGAGAAGCTACGGGCGGAGAAGGACCGGTTGGAAAAGGAGCTGGCGCAGGCCCGCTTCGTGATCGACGTCCAGGGAAAAGTC
>NZ_MAXA01000010.1 GCF_001854695.1 Parafrankia soli | reverse complement strand
CCGCTCGATCGCGCGGGCGCCGATCGAGCCGACGACGGCGTCGGCCTGCTCGGCCAGGGCCTCCAGGGCCCGGCCGCACCGGTCGTCGTTGAGCGCGTCCGGCTCGATCCCGAAGATCTCCGCGACCGCCCACTTCTCGGCCCAGCGCTGGACCCGGACCAGCGGCGTCGGGGAGGACAGCCGGTTGGCGACCAGCGCGGCTATGACCTGGCCGTGGGTGTAGCGGGCCTTCTTCTCCTGGATCGGGCAGAGCCGGTCGATGATGCCGACCAGGTCGAGGCGTGCCAGCAGGTCACAGACCACCGGCAGCGGGCCCAGGAACTTCTCCACGCTCGGGGGCCCRTAGAGCAGATCCGCGGCAGYCAGCACACGACGAAYCGTCCCAGACCGGAAGCCCTACACACCAGGGCGATCAACACACCACAAGATCAAAGAGTCACACGTTCAGGACACCGCACGAACGTGCGGAGTACAGGGGAACGCGTTCGCCGCCAGTCCGCTCGCCAGCACCATCACCGAGAACACGACACCCGCCCAGCCGATGACCCGGGAGCGCCGGCACCGGTCCGCCAGCCAGCCCATCGGCAGCGCACCGAGCACGAGGAACGCCCCGGCGGCCGCGGAGATGAACACGATCGCGCCGTCGCTCAACCCGAACGCGTCCCGGATGTCCGGCGCCAGCGTCGTCAGCGCCGCCGACTCCAGCTCGTCCAGCGCCGACAGCGTCATCAACGTCAGGAACGTCACCGAACCACCGGCGGCCAGCCCCTGCCGCAATGACAGCCGCTCACCGCCCACACCCGGCAGCAGCTCGTCCGCGAACAACACCTCACGCTGTGAATCAGCCTGCTGCGCCCGCCGCTCCGCCTCCGCCTCGATCAGCCCAGCCGCCAGCCCTGCCGCGACCCCCGCCGACGCCGCTTCTGGTGCCGCTTCTGGTGCCGCCGTCACCGGATCGGTGGGCGTGCTCACGACAAACACCGGTCAGTTAACTGTGCACAGGTAATGCAGGTGAGCATGGAGATCTCCGTAAGAATCCGCTGACCTCGGTCAGCGACTGGCACCTGGCGGGAGCCCGGCCCGGAAAGGTGGCGGTCGGGTTTCCCGGAAGGCGCGGCCGGTGGTTCAAGGGCGTGTGTCGCTGACGGTGACGTCCGAGAGGAAGGACCGGCGGCCGTCCAGGTCGGCGACCTTTCCGACGACGTCGAAGCTGCCGCGCAGGCGGATGTCGTCGGAGGAGCTGCCCGCGAGAATCTGGATGGGGCCGGGTTCGAGAACGAATCCGCCGTCGAGGGCGACGTAGCCGAGCTGGCTCATGGGCACGGTGAAGGCGACGGTCGCCGCCGCGCCGACGTCCAGGCTGATCCGGGTGAAGCCGACCAGCTCCTGGGCCGGCCGGGTGACGCCGGTGGCCTGGTCGGAGAAGTAGAGCTGCACGACTTCTTCCCCGGCACGGTCGCCGGTGTTGCGGACGGTCAGCCCGACGGTGACGGCGCCCTCGCTGTCGACCTCGGGCGAACTGACCGTGAGGTCGGTGTAGTCGAAGGTCGTGTAGCTCAGCCCGTGGCCGAACGGGAACAGCGGGCCGGACGGCAGGTCGAGATAGCCCAGGTGCATGTCCTGGTCGGTGCGCCGGTAGCCGGTGCCGGTGGGCTGGCCGGAGTAGACGGGCACCTGCCCGGAGTGCCGCGGGATGGAGATCGGGAGCTTGCCGGCCGGGTTGACGTCGCCGAAGAGCACGTCGGCCATGGCGGTGGCGGCGTGCTGGCCGCCGTAGTAGCCGTAGAGCAGCGCCGGGAGCAGGCCGACGACCGGGGTCAGGGCCATCGGCCGGCCGGTGTACACGATCCCCACGCACGGCGTTCCGGTGCCGGCGACGGCCTCGACGAGCGCGACCTGGTTCGCCGGCAGGTCGATGTTGGCGGTGTCGCAGCCCTCGCCCTCGGTGATCCGGGGGGTGAACCAGCCGGCCCGCCCGCCGAGGGCGAGGATCACCACGTCGGCGTCCGCGGCGGCGGCCACCGCGGCCGGGATGTCGGCCGGTTCCTCGTCGAGGACCCCGCAGCCGGCGGCCACGGTCACCTGCGCGCCGGGGACGGCCCGGCGGACGGCGTCGGCGAGGGACAGCGCGCCGTAGGCGTCGCGGATGTAGTCGTCGATCGGCGTCCCGATAGGGCCGGAAAGCTCCTGGCGCATGAGCGCGGTCGCCTCGGGGGTGATGTCGCCGGCCATGTTCTCGGTGCCGGGTATGTGGGCCCGCTCGCCGGTGAACCGGGCACGGAGCATCTCCAGCGCGGCGGGGTAGGTGTAGGGCGGGAACGCGAAGGAGATCCCGTCGGCGTGCGGGCCGACGACCGCGATCCGGCGCAGGTCCCGGGACAGCGGCAGGGTGCCGTCGTTCGCCAGCAGGGTCACCGACTGCTGGGCGAGCCGGTAGGAGAGGTCGACACCCTGGCGGGCGACCTCGTTGACGACGACGGGGTCCTCGTCGGCGTAGGGCCGGTCGAACAGGCCGAGTGCGAACTTGTCCCGCAGGACCCGCCACACGGCCTGGTCCAGCTGCTCGACGGGAACCGTGCCGGCGTGGACCGCCCGCGCGAGCGTGGGGCCGTAGCCGTCGGGGACGGGAAGCTCGACGTCGAGCCCGGCGGCGAGGGCGAGCCGGCCGGCCTCCTCGGCGTCACGCGCGACACCGAGCCGCTTGTACAGGTGGCGGATGGTCTCGTAGTCGGAGACGACGGTGCCGGCGAAGCCGAGGCGGTCCCGTAGCAGGCCGGTGAGGATCTCCCGATTGGCGCCGACCGGGACGCCGTCGACGGTGCTGTAGGAGTTCATGACCGCCGCGAGGCCGGCGAGCCTGATCGCGGCCTCGAACGGGCGGGCGTACACCTCGTACAGCTCCCGGGCCCCGATGGCGGTGCGTGCCATGTTCTGTCCGGCCTCGGTGAGGGCGTAGCCGAGGAAGTGCTTCCCGGTCGCGATCACACCCTCGCGCGGGTCGTCGCCCTGGATGCCGCGGACGAACGCGACGCTCATCGCGGACACCAGGTACGGGTCCTCGCCGTAGGTCTCGTGCACCCGCCCCCAGCGGGCGTCGCGGGCCACGTCCATCACCGGGGACAGGACGAACGGGTGACCGATGGCCCGGGCCTGCCGGCGCAGGACGTCCGCCATCTCCGCCACCCCGGCGGGGTTCCACGTGGCGGCGAGCCCGATCGCGGTCGGGAACGTGGTCAGCCCGGGGGAGACCACACCGTTGAGCGCCTCCACGTGGAAGAGCGCGGGAATGCCCAGGCGGGTCCGGGCGACGAGGAAACGCTGGATCTCGTTGACAGCCTTCGCCAGGTTCGCGGGCGTGCGGTGGCTGAGCATCCCGAGCGGCGCGATGTGGCCGATCCCGGTGCCCAGAAGACGCTCGGCCTGCGCCTGGACCAGGCCGTCCACGCCGAGAAGCCCGATCGGCATCAGCCCGGTGACCTGCTGCGCCTTCTCCTCCACCGTCATGGTCCGCAGCAGCGCGTCCGCCCGGGCCTCAGGCGTCAGTGGGGCGTCGTACGTCATCGTCGATTCCTTACTGATGTGATCAGCACTGATGCGATCAGCGGGTCATTCGCTGGAGGGGCCCGAGGGTTCGGCTTCGATGCGCACGGTGGACGGCTCGCAGCCCTCCGCCGTGGCGGTGACGGTGATCGAGCCGGGTGCCGTCGGGCGGATGACGGCGAGCGCCCGGCCGTCGAAGGTCGTGCGGACCGTGTCGAAGAAGTTCTCGGTCGGCCTGGGGTCCGCGCTGCCGAAGCCCTGGAGCACGGCGGGTCCCGTCACTTCGACGGCCACCTTGCGGTCGGCGGTGTTGTAGAGGTTGCCGGCCCCGTCGACGAGCGTGAGGGCGACGTAGGCGAGGTCGGTGTCGTCGGCGGTGATGCGGGTGCGGTCGGCCGCCGCCTCGAGGCGGACCTCGCCCGTCGCGGACCGCAGCGAGGTGCGGCCGGTCTCGCGGCCGCCGGTGTAGGCGACGGCCACGATCTCGCCGGGCTCGTAGACGGTCTCGAACTCCGCCCTGAACCGGTTCTTCTCACCCGCCGGGGCCGTGCCGACCCGCCTGCCGTTGATCAGGAGCTCGATCTCGTCCGCCGCGGAGTACACCTCGAGCCGCACGGGCCTGTCCTCGTGGCCGTTCCAGCTCCAGCTGGAGACCGAGTCGCTCCACGACCACCACATCGCGACCCTGACCGCCCGCCCGAAGCGGTCGGGGCGGTGGACGGCGATGTAGGGCTCGCCGCGCAGGCCGAACACGATCTCGCGGTAGTAGGAGGCGGGCCGGCGGTGGCCGGTGATGTCGATGTCCCCGCACCACGCCGTCAGCCACGGGTAGCCGCCCTGGTGGTTCAGCGCGGAATTCGTGGTCTCGCTGTCGCCCTCGTACTCGATCCGGCCGGTCCCCGGCTCGCCGAGGTAGTCCCAGCCGGTCCAGGTGAAGTCACCGATGACGTGGCTGTGGTCCTGGACGAGCCGCCAGTTCGTGTCGATGTCGGCGGGATAGGTCTCGGTTCCGACGATCACCCGGTTGGGGAACTGCGCCCCGTCCTGCTCGTACCGTGATTCGAGGTAGTTGTAGCCGGCGACATCGAGGCAGGCCATCGACTCGGCGGTCTTCGAACCGACGACCTCGGAGCTCATGAGGATTGGCATGAACTCACGGAACCGCGTCATGAAGCCGTTGACGTCGAGGCTCTCGCTGTCCTTCTTCCGGGATTCGCCGGCGAAGGAGGCGAGCAGGTCGGGGCCGCCGGCGAGGAGTCCGTTGACGCCGTTCGTGACGAACCTGGTGCTGTCGATCGAGCGGATCGTCTCGGCGAGCCGGCGGCTGATCGCCGCGCCGGCGGCGGTGCCCGTCTCGGGGATCTCGTTCCCGATCGAGTAGAGGATGACGCTGGGATGGTTGAAGTCCTTGCCGACCATCGCCCGCACGTCGGACTCCCACCAGGTGGCGAAGTCGAGGGCGTAGTCCTGGCTCACCTTCGAGCGGGTCCACGCGTCGAACAGCTCGTCGATCACGAGAACGCCGAGCTGGTCGCAGGCGTCGAGCAGCGCCTTGCTCATCGGGTTGTGGGAGCTGCGGATGGCGTTGAAGCCGGCCTGCTTGAGGATCTCGACCCGGCGCTGTTCGGCGCGGTCGATGGTCGCGGCGCCGATCACCCCGTTGTCGTGGTGGATGCAGGCGCCGCGCAGGTTCACCGTCTCGCCGTTGATGCGCAGGCCCCGCAGCGGATCAACGGTGAGCGTACGGATGCCGAAGCGCGTGGTCTCCTGGTCCAGGAGCTCGCCGTCCGCCATGACGCTGGTCCGGCAGAGGTAGAGGTAGGGCCGGTCCACCCCCCACAGTTCCGGTCGTGGCACGGGCAGCCGCTGGCGCAGGGTGACTGTGTCGCCGATGAACGTGGTGACCGGAGCGGTGTCCCCGGCGACGACCGTGCCGTCGGCGTCCACGATCTCGGTGAGCACCTCGAGGGCCCGGGTGACCGGGGATTCGTTCTGTATCTCGGTCGCCACCGCGACCACCGCGAGGTCGTCGTCCACGGCCGGAGTCGTGATCCTCACCCCGTCCAGTGCGAGGTGCACCAGATCGCCGACGATCAGTTTCGTGTTGCGGTAGACCCCGCCACCCGAGTACCAGCGGGTGTCGTTGCCACTGCGCGCCTCCACGACGATCTCGTTGTCGCTGCCGTACTTCAGCAGGTGATCGGTGCGGACGTAGAAGTTGGAGTAGCCGTAGGCGCACTGCGCCGCGAAATCACCGTTGATGAAGACCCGGGCATTTCGGTAAACACCCTCGAACTCGAGGGTGACCCGTCGGTTCCGGTACTCCTCCGGCGCGAAGAACGTCTTTCTGTACTGGTATGCCCCGCTCGGGTAGTAGCCGCGCTGACCCGCCTCGGTGTCGGCTCCGTCGCGCTCGAGCCCGACCATCGCGTCGTGGGGCAGCCGGACGTCCTGCCAGGGGGCGTCGGCCCGGCCGAGGATCTCCAGGAACGCGTCGGTCTTCCGGCGGAAGGACCAGCCGTCATTGAAGGATGAACGGATCAACCGAGCTCTCCCTGGCAACGCAGTCTTTGTTCGTCGTGGATTCGGGCGGATGGCACCTGCGCGCGAAAGGTGACCCGAGGTCGCGAAGGCGGGTGCCCCAGGCCACTAGCACGTACTAGCGTCGTGGGTAGACAAGCTAACATCGTGCTGTTAGCGCGCGCAAGTGGGCTTGAGTGAGGGGGGCGGTGGCCGTGTCAGAGGCGACGGCGAAGCGAAGGGTCACCGCCACGGATGTTGCCGCGGTCGCAGGGGTTTCGCGGGCGACGGTGGGCTTCGTCCTCAACCGGACCCGGGGGCAGACGATCTCGGAGGGCACCCGGGAGCGGGTGCTCGAAGCGGCACTGCGCCTCGGCTACCGGCCGAACAGCGCCGCCCAGGCCCTCGCCAGCGGCCGCAGCAGGATCGTCCTGTTCGTCCTGCCGGACTGGCCCGTCGAGTACAGCTTCCGGATCTACCTCGACGAGGCGTCCCGCGTCCTGGACGAGGCCGGCTACTCGCTCGTCACCTACACCCGCCGGCCCCACGGCGAGACCCGTCCCCTCTGGGAGCTCCTGACCCCGGACAGTGTCTTCGGGTTCACCTCCTTCAGCCCGGACGAGATCGCCTCGATGCGCGGCTGCGGGATCCGCCGGATCTTCCCGGACCCCGCCCGACAGGAACCCCTCGACCTCTCCCTGGCCGTCAGCGCGGGACCCCGCCTCCAGGTCGAGCACCTGTACGAACACGGCCGCCGCCAGCTCGCCTACGCCGCCTTTGCCGACCCCCTCCCGTCCTCCCTCGTCCAGGCCCGCCACGACGCGGCCCGGGAACGAGCCCACTCCCTCGACCTGCCACCCGTCGACATCAGGTACATCGACTACCGCGACGGATCCGCCGACGACGCGGTCCGTGCCTGGCACGGCGCCGGAGTGACCGGCGTCGTCGCCTTCAACGACGACGTCGCCGCCGCCGTCGTCAGCGCCGCGATCCGCATCGGGATACGGATACCCGACGACCTCGCCGTCATCGGCCACGACGACAGCCCCATAGCGACAATGTTCGTCCCCGCGCTTTCCACTGTCCGGTTCGACACCGCCACCCTCGGCCGCGGGTTCGCCGAATACGCCATCAACCAGACCGAAGGCCGGCCACTGCCGGACTGGCGGCCCCCGGTGAGCGCCATCCTCGTCCGCCGCGAATCAACCTAGTTTTCAGGCGACAGGATATCGGCCTGTCGTTCAGCCGTGCCCGGCCCGGGGATGGCGCGCGGCAACAAGTGGCAACCGCTTGCTCGGCTCGTCCGTCGGCGGCTGAATGTCTCCGTGCACCGCGGAAACGCCAGCGTTGCCGCCGCATATCTTCAGGGAGCCTGAGAATGCTTCGTCCCCAGGACGGTTCGACACGGGAGCGGCGATCTCTGGACGGGCTGTGGGCCTTCCATCTCGCGTACCTCGATCCCGGCGGCCCGGATGGACTCGGCGACCAGTGCGAGCTGCAGACAGACCCCTTCGAGTGCCGCCCGGACGAGGTGCTCGCGGCGGTGCCCCCGGGTCAGCCCGACGTAGGCCCCACGGGAGAGCGAGTCCCAGTGCGGTGCCCGTTCCCCGGTCAGGTACGGCAGCATCAGCAGCCCGTCGGAGCCCGCCGGGGCCCGGGCGGCGATGTCCAGCACGGCCGCCTCGTCTTCCAGGTCGGGCGCCAGTGCGTCCCGTGCCCACCGCAGCACCAGGCCGCCGTTGTTGATGGCCCCGCCGACGGCCCAGCGCCCCGGTGTGAGGGCGTAGCAGAAGAGGTGCCCGGACGGGTCGACGGTCGGCCGGTCGACCATCACCCGGATCGCGGCGCTCGTCCCGATCGAGCAGGACGCGACCCCGCCGTGCACCGCTCCCACCCCGAGCGACGCCAGTGCCCCGTCGCTCGCGCCGACGACCACTGGCGTCGCGGCCGGCAGCCCGAGTGCCGCGGCCGCGGCCGGGGTGAGGCGGGGGAGGACCTCGGTCGTCGCGGCGAGGCGGGACAGTCGGGCCGGGTCGATGCCGGCGACGTCCAGCGCCTCACCGTCCCAGTCGAGGGCGGCCAGGTCGAGCAGCCCGGTGGCGGATGCCACCGAGTGGTCGACGAGCCACTCGCCGCACAGGTCGGCGAGGATGTACTCCTTGATCCCCACCCAGCGGCGCACCGCCGCGAAGGTCTCCGGGTCCTGCTCGCGGAACCACACGAGCTTGGCCAGCGGGCCTGGAAATCGCCCAGCGGTGGCGCGAACGCCTCAAACGCACAGTGGCAGCAGATCCAGGACGGCATGGCGCCGCCCCGCGAGGAGGCGGGCGTCTACTCGGCGATCGCCACGGAGCCCTATCTGCGGCGCGACGACCATCCCTCGATGCTGTGCGCTCTCGGTGTCGTGCCCGTGACCCCCCTCATCGACGCCGCCACCACGGAGACGACGCTCCTCGCCGTCCGGGACACCTGGCAGTGGGACTCCGCGTGGGGCTGGGACTTCCCGGTCATGGCGATGACGGCGACGCGCATCGGCCGCCCCGACCTCGCGGTGGACGCGCTCCTCATGGACCGTCCGAAGAACCGGTACCTGCCCACCGGCCACTGCCCGCAGATGGGCAGCTTCCTCCCCATCTATCTTCCCGCCAACGGCGGCCTGCTCGCGGCCGTGTCGCTCATGGTCGCTGGCTGGGAGGGCGCCGGCACCGACCTCCCGGGCTTCCCCCGTGACGGCAGCTGGACCATCCGCCACGAAGGCTTCATCGCCTGGCCCTGAACCAGGCGTGGTGTGTGCCGTACTGGCGGCCTGCTGGCCCGGGCCACTGGCTCCAGCGGCCGGTAGGCCCAGGTCAGTCCGAGCCGATCCGGGCCGCCGCATCGGCGAACTGCGCGGCGTACAGGCGGGTGTAGGCGCCGTCGGCGTCGACGAGGCGATCGTGCGTGCCCTGCTCGACGATGGCACCGTCCTCCATGACGACGATCGTGTCCGCGTCACGGATGGTGGACAGCCGGTGGGCGATGACGAAGGCCGTGCGCCCTTCCCGTAGCCGGGCCATGGCTTCCTGGATGAGAACTTCGGTGCGGGTGTCGACGGAGCTGGTGGCCTCGTCGAGGATGAGGATCGCGGGTCTGGCGAGGAACGCCCGGGCGATGGTGAGGAGCTGTTTCTCGCCGGCGCTGAGCCCGGAGTCCTCGTCGTCGATCACTGTGTCGTAGCCGTCGGGCAGAGTCCGGATGAACCGGTCGGCGTGGGCGGCCGTCGCCGCGGCGACGATCTCGTCACGGGTCGCTCCCCGTGCGCCGTAGGCGATGTTCTCGGCGATGGTTCCGCTGAACAGCCAGGTGTCCTGCAGGACCATGCCGACTCTGGAACGCAGGCGGGCCCGCGCCATCGTGGCGATGTCGACGCCGTCCAGGGTGATGTGACCCTCGCCGACGTCGTAGAAGCGCATGAGCAGGTTGACCAGCGTGGTCTTGCCCGCGCCGGTCGGGCCCACGATGGCGATGGTGTGACCGGGCTCGGCGGTCAGCGACAGGTTCTCGATGAGTGGCTTGTCCGGGGTGTACCGGAAGGACACGTTCTCGAACGCGACCCGACCCGTGACGGTCGATGCCGGCTGGTTCGCCTCGATGGGGTCCGGTGACTCCTCGGGCGCGTCGAGGATCTCGAAGACCCGTTCGGCCGATGCTGCGCCGGACTGCACGGTGCTGGCCATGCTGGCGAGGAACGCCAGCGGCTGGCTGTACTGGCGGGAGTACTGGATGAACGCCTGGATGTCGCCGATCGTCAGCGCGCCGGCGGCGACCCGCACCCCGCCGACGACCGCGATGAGGACGTAGTTCAGGTTGCTCATGAACATCATGGCCGGCTGGATGGCGCTTGACACCGCCTGCGCCCGGTAGGTCGCCCCGGTCAGCTCGTCGTTGCTCTCCATGAAGACGTCCATCGCCTGCTGGTCGCGCCCGAAAACCTTGACCAGGGCGTGGCCGGTGTACATCTCCTCGATGTGGCTGTTGAGTCGCCCGGTCTGTTTCCACTGCTCCAGAAAGAAGGGCTGGGCCCGTTTACCGAGCGCCGTCACGGCGACGAGGGACAGCGGGGCGGTGACGAGCGCGATCAGCGCCAGCAGCCATGAGATCCAGAACATCGCGGCCAGCATTCCCGCGATGCTGAACAGCGGGATGACGAACTGCCCGAACACCTGCTGGAGGCTCTGACCGAGGTTGTCGATGTCGTTGGTGACCCGGCTGAGGATCTCGCCGCGGCGCTGGCGGTCGAAATAGGAGACGGGCACCCGGGAAATCTTGATGGCGACGTCCTCGCGCAGTTGCCGGGTGACCCGCTGCACGGCGAGGTTGGCCGTCCACGCCTGGACCACGGCGCACAACCCGGCGGCCACGTACACCGCGGTCGCGTACAGCAGCACCCGTCCGACCGCGTCGAAGTCGATGCCGGAACCGGCTGCCGCGGCGCCGTCGGTGACACCGGCCGGAGACCGCGCCGCGTCGGGCTGGCGGCCCAGCGTGCCTTCGACGACAAGGTTGGTGGCGCGGCCGAGCAGCCATGGGCCCGAAGCGGTCAGGACGACACTGGCGACACCGAAGACGGCCGTGCCCACGAGCAGTCCTCGCTGCCGGGATATCGCCTGCCACACCCGGCGCACGGTGCCGCGGGAGTCCGCGGACCTGTCGGGCCGGCGCGGGCCGCCCGTCGCGGCGCCGAGGCCCTGGGCGGGGTGATTCCGGGCGGCGCGATTCCGACTCATGCGGCCTCCGCCTCGGTCATCTGTGACAGCACGATCTCGCGGTAGGTCGCGTTCCCGGCGAGCAGTGCGTGGTGGGTGCCGACGCCGACCACCCGTCCCTCGTCGAGCACGACGATGCGGTCGGCACCGCGGATCGTGTTCACCCGCTGGGCCACGATGACGACCACCGACTCCGCCGTCTCGCGGGCCAGCGCCGCCCGCAGCCGCGCGTCGGTCGCGTTGTCGAGGGCGGAGAAGGAGTCGTCGAACAGGTACACCGCCGGCCGCCCGACCAGGGCGCGTGCGATGGCGAGCCGCTGGCGCTGGCCGCCGGAGAGATTCGTGCCGCCCTGCGAGACCGGTGCGTCCAGACCTTCGGAGAGCGCTTCGACGAACGCCCGGGCCTGGGCGATGCCGAGGGCCCGCCACAGCTCGTCGTCGGTGGCCTCGGGGTCGCCGTAACGCAGATTCGTGGCGACGGTTCCGGAGAACAGGAAGGGCCGCTGCGGGACATAGCCGATCGTTCGGCTCAGCAGCGCCCGGTCGAGCGCGCGTACGTCGACGCCGCCCACCAGAACCATGCCCTCGGACGTGTCGGCCAGCCGGGGGATCAGGCTGAGCAGGGTGCTCTTGCCGCTGCCGGTGCTGCCGATGATCGCGACTGTCTCGCCGGGGCCCGCGGTGATGTTCACATCACTGAGCACGGCCGCCTCCGCGCCCGGATACCGGAATCCCACGCCACGCAGCTCGACGTGTGTGCGCCGGGTGAGAGCCGGCACCGCTGTGGCGGGCGGGACGGCTGTGGCGGGCGGGACGACGGTGCTCGCGGTGCCGAGCACCTCGCGGACGCGTCCGGCGCAGACCTCCGCCCGGGGGAGCATGCGCAGCAGGTAGGTGGCCATGATGGCCGCTCCGAGAATCTGCATGACGTAGCCGAGGAACGCCGACAGCGTCCCGACGCCGATCGCCCCGGAGTCGATGCGCAATGCGCCGAACCACACGACGGCGACGCCGGCGAGACTCGCGACCGCGGTCGCCAGCGGGTACATCAGAGCCATGAGCTGGCCGGCCCGTACGGACACGTCGGTGAGCAGGGTGTTGGCCGCGACGAAGCGCGCGTGTTCGTGGTCCTCCTGGACGAAGGCCCGGACGACACGCAGCCCCGTGATCTGCTCACGCATGATGCGGTTCACCGAGTCCGTCGTGCTCTGCTGCGTGGCTGACAGCGGTGTCATGCGGCGCAGGATGACCAGGATCGCCGCGCCCAGCAGCGGGGCGATCACGACGAGCAGGAGCGACAGCGGGACGTCCTGGCCGAGCGCGAAGACGACGCCGCCGACGCACATGATCGGTGCTGTGATCATGAACGCGAGGGTGATCTGCACGAGGACCTGGATCTGCGTGATGTCGTTGGTTGTCCGGACGATCAGCGACGGAGCGCCGAAGAGGTGCAGTTCGGTCGAGGAGAAGGACTGCACGTGGCCGAACAGCGAGGCGCGCATGTCACGCGCCAGGTACGTCGCCACCCGGGCCGCCAGCACCGCGGCGGCGATCGCGCACAGGAGCTGCACCAGGGACACCGCGATCATGACGCCGCCGACCCGCCAGATGTGGCCGGTGTCGCCGGTCAGGACACCCTTGTCGATCACGTCGGCGCTCAGGTCGGGAAGGTAGAGCGCCGCCGCGGTCTGGACGAGTTGAAGGATGGCCACCAGAGCTGTGGCCCGTCGGTACGGACGCGCATAGCGCAGCAGCAGGCGAATCAGCACGAAGACTCACAGGGGCGGTCGGGTGGCCCGCGGACCGTACGCGGACTGAGCGGCTGTAACACTAGCCGGACAGATCCACTTCCATCAAGATAGATGCATCTCTGAGAGATGCATCGCTGTTGCTGTAAGGTTGCCATGGACGGATTCGAGCTCTTCCAGTTGGGTCGCAGGCTGATGAAGCTTGGCGAGCAGGCGATCCCGGAGATAGGGCTCCACCGGATGTCCGGTCCGACGCGCGCGGTCGTGTTCGACGTCTTCGGGAACCCCGACAGCTCGATCTCGGAGATCACCGCGCGGGTCAGGTTCCCGCAGAGCCAGGTCTCGGCGTGCGTCGCCCGGTTGCGCGAGGTCGGGGCCCTGGAGACCGTCAGCGACCCCCGCGACCGTCGCAGGACACTCGTCCGTCCCTCGGCCGAGGCGCTGCGCCGTGCCGAGGACCGGCCCTCGGCGCCCATCGACGACACCCTCGCCGCCGCGATCGGCAGCACCGACCCGGCCGACATCCAGCGGGTGAGAGACGCGCTCGAGGTCCTGGCCGGGCTGCTCGACCGGCGTCAACCCACCGCCGGTGTGCCCTCAGCCCCCGGCGCCGCGGACACGCCCTGACACGCCGCGCCCGACAGCTGTTGCGTTGTGTTACCGCTTGTTCGGCTGGCCGGCGTCGACCGGGACGACGGTGCGATGTCGGCACCCTCCTGCGCTAACCGGACCGCGTGGCTGCGGCCCTGGCCTCGGGCAGCGCCGGTGATGAACGCGACCTTGCCGTCGAGCTTTCCCATCAGGCGCTCCCGAGGGGATTGGCGCCTTCAGCCGTCAGGGGAATCGGGTATGGACCGTAGCCCTGGTAGGTGTGCGGCGCTGGCATACTTGGATCATGGTTCGGTGGGCGGCGGTGGGCGGCGGTGGGCGGCGGTGGGCGGCGGTGGGCGCGGGTGGCGTCTACGACCTCGGGTACCACGTCGTGTGGTGCCCGAAGTACCGCCGTCCCGTGCTCGCCGGGCCGATCGGTGCCCGCTGCGGCGAACTGGTTCGCGAGAGGTGCGCCGAACGCGACTGGTCGGTCATCGCGCTGGAAGTCATGCCCGACCACGTGCACCTGTTCGTCAAGGCTCACCCGAAGCACTCCCCGTCGTATGTCGTCAACCAGCTCAAGGGTTTCTCCTCGCATGTGCTGCGTGCGGGGTTCGGGCACCTGCGGTCCGGGCTTCCCATCCTGTGGTCACGGTCGTATGTCGTGGCCGCTGTCGGTGTGGTGTCCGCGGACACGGTCCGCCGGTACATCGACACCCGGTACGAGCGGCCGTGGCGCATGGAGCACGCCCGGTGAGACGTTCCTTCAAGTTCCAGCTCCGCCCGACCGCCCGGCAGGCCGCGGCGCTGAGCGTGATGCTTGGCGACCATCGGGCGCTGTACAACGCCGCGTTGCAGGAACGCCGCGACGTCTGGCGTCACCCGTCGAAGACCATGATCCGCCATCCCACCCGGACCTGGGTCCGGCTGCAGGGCATCGGACATGTCAGGGTCAACCAGCATCGGCCCGTGGCCGGCACGGTCAAGACGATCAGCCTGAGGCGGGAAGGCCGCCGCTGGTATGTGCTGTTGTCCTGCGACGACGTACCCGCTGAGCCCTTCCCGGCCACCGGGGCGGTGGTCGGGGCGGACCTGGGTGTGGCGTCGCTGGTAACCCTCTCCGACGGCCGTCACGTCGGGAACCCCCGTTACCTCGCGGCGGCGGCCGGCCGGCTCGCCCGGGCGCAGCGGGAACTGGCCCG
>NZ_MAXA01000009.1 GCF_001854695.1 Parafrankia soli | reverse complement strand
TGTCACCGCCGCAGTCACGATCTCCCGCTCCCAACCCGCCCTGGGTCACTAGTTGATGGATAACCCCCGTCTCAACTCATCCTGACAGATAGGGAACGCTCTCGGGCTGATGCTGCTCCGAGTCCGCGGGTCCGCTACAAAGGACGTAGAGCTCCTCGTCCTGCGACACCAGGTGGCGGTGTTGCGACGGCAGGTGAACCGCCCGGCGCTGGAACGGGTAGGGGGATCGGGTGATCCTCACAGCCCTGTCCCGGCTGTTACCCCGAGCCCGCTGGGGTTCGCTCTTCGTCACCCCGGCCACCGTGCTGCGCTGGCACCATGATCTCCTCGCACGACAATGGACCCACCCACGCAAGACACCCGGACGGCCATCGATCCGCCGGGAGATCCGCGAGCTGGTCCTGCGCCTCGCGCAGGAGAACCCGGCCTTGGGCCACCGCAGGATCCAAGGAGAACTCGCCGGGCTGGGCTACCCGGTCGGGGTCGCCACCATCTGGCGGATCCTGCACCGCACCGGTGTCGACCCCGCGCCCCGGCGGGCCGATACCTCTTGGCGCACGTTTCTGCGCGCCCAGGCCTCCGGCATCCTGGCCTGCGATTTCTTCACAGTGGACACCATGTTCCTCCAACGGATCTACGTGTTCTTCGTCGTCGAACACGCCACCCGCCGTGCCCATGTCCTTGGAGCAACGAAACACCCAACCGCGGCATGGATCACCCAGCACGCCCGGAACCTGCTGATGGATCTCGAAGATCGCAGCCGCAGGTTCCGGTTCCTCATCCGTGACCGCGATACAAAGTTCACGGCTCCGTTCGACGCCGTCTTCACCGCAGCCGGCATCGACGTGGTACGCACACCGCCACAGTCACCCCAGGCAAACGCGATCGCGGAACGCTGGGTCGGCACCGCCCGCCGCGAATGCACCGACAGATTATTGATCGTCTCTGAACGGCACCTGACCACCGCCCTCACCAGCTACGCCGAGCATTTCAACACCCACCGGCCTCACCGCTCCCTCGGCCAGCATCCGCCCGACTCACCACCCGTGGTCACCCCGACCCCGGGTTCCACCGTCCGTCGCACACGCATCCTCGGCGGGCCGATCAACGAGTACCGCAACGCCGCCTGACGACACCCCCTGACGATCATGTCAGCCGCAAAAGGCCAGCTCACAGGCCGAAACCCGAATTTCGGAGCCCCACAGGCTGCTCCCGCACGACCTGCCACCCTGGCAGACGATTGATCACTACTGGCGCCTGCGGCGGGTAGAAGGCCGTTGGGAGCAGGCCTGGCCCGGAGCGCCTCGGGAGACCAGACTCGTTCGGCGATCRCCTGGTACAGCTGGGCACCACATCCGTAGGCTCCACTCTCGATCATCGGGGTGGACGAACCTCCTTGTCCGCGCCCATCGGGCTACTGCGGGACGGGGAGCGTCGTGTCATTCAGTTGCAGACGTGCTGGTAGCGAGTACTAAATTCTCCGTAGCCAGAAGTGTCTGCGTGTGGAGGACGACGGGACGGGCCCGATCGGACAGGCTGGTGCCGTACCTCCGATCAGATCCGGAGACTCAACCCCTCCCCAGATCTTCCGGTGGACGGCACCCTGACCGGATCTTCCCGCCAGACCGGTCGACACGCTCCTCCAATGCCAGGCGAGCGAGCGACACGACAGGGAGAGTCATGCGTAAACGACTTATCTTTATCGGCGTGGCCATCGCGTCGTTGGCCGCCTGCGGCCCGGTCGAATCGACCGAATTCTCCCCCGTGAATACGGTGAGCACGCCGTCCGTGTCGACGAACCCAGGAATCGGAATCGGGGGCGGTACCCCCACCTACGTCAGACAGTTCCGCCAGCAGTTTCCCGGGTTGGTGGAGGGGAAAACCGACGAGCAGATCCTCAGCGACGGCGAGGCCGACTGCTCGGACATGGCCACCACCAGAAAGATCACTACGCCCTCGATGGCGAAGCGTTACGRCTTGAGCGACTCGACAGCCGACCAGTTCACACTCCACGACATCKCCCTGCTGGCAACGTTCACCCTCTGCGGGATCCGCTGACACTCGCTCTCCCGCTCCGGCCCTGCCAGCCTCGGGGAGCGTCACAACGGTGCTGACAACTTCCATGCGAACGCAAGGCCGTACCCAATGCTCAGTACGCCACCAGCAACCAGCAACCAGCTCGAATCCGTTCGTCTTGACGTAGGAGTCCTCGGCCTAATCCTGGTCGGAGATACATATGGACGGCGACTTTGCATATCTGAGGTTCATGCCGGCAACCGTCCAGAAGGAGATCTCCTACCCATCGAGATCACTCTTCCGATGGTGCAGTCAGTTACACCATGCATTCGGGAGAGAATGCCCTAGTCGCCGACCGCGGGCGGCGGAATCATCAAACAAAGATTCATACCTCACCATTCACAATAGKAGATACTCATGAGTTCGGTGTTCTCACCGAGACATCGAGGCCAGTACTCCTGTTTCTAGCCCCACTCCTGCTGCTCCCGCTCCCAGTCARCCCTGGCCGCGGCCACCGCCTTCGCCCTCGATGGYGCGCGGGAACTCCTGACCAGAATTGGGTATGGGAGCCGTCTCGATCGGTACCGGCACTAAACTCCGCCGCAGGCTACGGATATCTTACCAGCCCRATCGATGCCCCTTACCCTCCCCATCCACGAGCTCTCCCCAGGTCGCCCGGCAAACCCGACCAGTCACCCATATCCATCAATGTTTACTTTCTTAAGCATTTTAAGGCAGCATTGGTGACTACTCCGATATTTCCAGTACACTTTCAGAAAGATAACATCCACATGCATACGATGAAGTCCGTACAGACTGGCACGCAAGGCACTGTCAATATAGTCGACATCGAACGTCCCGTTCTTGGCCCCAAGGACGCGCTGATGCGGATCCGTGCCTGTGGCATCTGCGGAACCGACGCGCACTACCTGCACATGGGCGGCTCGCCGCAGGGGCCGGGCGGGCAGATGATCTCGATTCCTCTCGGGCACGAGCCGGCCGGCGAGATCGTCGAAGTGGGAGCCAAGATCGCGGATCTGAAGGTGGGCGATCGCGTGGTCGTCAACCCGATGGCTGCTCCCTCCKGCATCATCGGCTGCGGCGGCACGCTGGGCGGCATGCGTGAATATCTCCTCCTGGAGAACGTCGTCGTCGGTAAGAGCGTGGCGGTGTTCCCCGACACGGTGCCCTTCGACGTCGCCGCGCTCAATGAGCCCATGGCAGTGGCACGGCACTGCGTCAACCGCTCCGAGGCCAGTCCGACGGACAAGGCCGTGGTGTTCGGCGCCGGACCCATCGGTCTGGGCGCCGCGATCTGGCTGAAGCTGCGTGGGGTCCAGCACGTGGTCGTCGCCGACGTCATCCCCGACCGC
The DNA here is from genome assembly GCF_001854695.1 of Parafrankia soli. GTDB lineage: Bacteria > Actinomycetota > Actinomycetes > Frankiales > Frankiaceae > Parafrankia > Parafrankia soli. The sequence continues at coordinate 11,135 of NZ_MAXA01000009.1, read as the reverse complement.
CTCAAGACGGCGCTCGCGGTCGGCGCGGACGCCGTCATCGACTCCTCCCGCGAGGACGTGACGGCCCGCCTGACCGAACTACACGGACAGGGCGCCAACGCACTCGGCCAGCGCCGCCCGGACACCGACATCTACATCGACGCCGCGGGCGTCGCAGCCGTCGTCAACACGGCCCTGACATCGGGGAAGTGGGGTGCCAAGCTTGTCACGGTAGCTGTACACAAGAAGCCTGAGCCCATCAACCTCGGCGCGATGCTCCGCAGCGAGATGACCATCATCGCCTCCCAGGGCTACCCCACGGAGATCTTCGAGGTAACTCAGGAGATCGCCGAGCACCAGGAACGTTTCGCGCGGTTGATCAGCCATCGCGTTCCCTTCTCCGACGTCAAGCGCGCATTCGAACTCACCCTGACACCGGGAGCAGCCGAAAAGGTCGTCGTCACCTTCGACGACCAGCAGTAGGCGTCAAGGAGTCTGCGGGGACGGGCCGCGCGCTGCGGCATGAATGGAGATCTGTTCGATCGCGGGTGGATGCCAGGTGTTCGTCAGCGCGGGCTCGGTGGGGATGTACGCGCGGATCATCAGGTTGAACGGTCCGTCCGGCGCGGGTAGCCAGTTGTCGGTGTGCCCGGCCGGCGCGGTCGCCGCCAGGTAGATGTCGATGGATCCGTCCGGGTTCACCGTGAGGTCACTGCGATCCCCCAGGGCGTAGCGTCGCAGCGCGTTCGGCACGAGGAACATCTCGTCGTCGTACATCGTCACCGACCAGAACCCGGCGGCTTCGATCGGTGGCAGCTCACCGACGGCGAAGTGCATCCGGTAGGTGTGCGCGCCGGTCAGCGGCTCACCGTCGATGTCTGGGCCGGACCAGTAGTACAGCGACTCCTGCGGTACGTTCGCCCCGAGGCCGACCACGGCGACCGCGGAGCGCAGCAGGTAGTCGGTGCCGTAGGTGCCGCCGTTGAAACTTCCCTGCCAGGTGCCGGACGGGACGAGGGCATCCTCGGCCGCGGCCTGGACCTCGGCCTCACCCGCGGTCACCCCCGCCGACAGCGCGGCCACCGTCGCCGGGTCCCCCGCCGACGGGGTCGAACCCGGCACGACCCCGATGCTCGCGAGTGAGGCGAGCGCCGGGTCGTCGGCGGCCGGCGGCGGGTCGGCGGCGAGCACCGCGGCCAGCTCGTCGAAGAACGCCGCACCGCCGTCATAGGGTGTCTGCGGGTCGGGTGGGCTCGCGCAGTCCACCGCGGGCAGGGCGGGTGGTGTCGGTCCGGTCTCGGCGAGGTCGGTGGCCGCCACGGTGTACTGGCCCTGCACGGCACGTGCGGCGGGTAGATCGTCGTCGCCGTCCACCAGCGTGCGGCCGAGCGCCCAGACGTCCCAGGTCGGCGCGGCGACGATGGTTGTTCCTTCCGGTGCCGTCCCGCTCCACCCCGGCGGGGTGATCAGATAGGTGCCGGGCTGCGAGCCGTTGAGCCGGGTGCCGATGTCGGCGAAGACGTTGGAGTAGATGTCCAGGATCTCGAACACGACATACCGGTCGGTCGTGTCGGGCAACGTCAGGCTCACAGGCCCGCCGCGCAGGTCCAGCCAGGCAACCGAGTAAAGGGTGTCGACGTTCGGAGCCACCACGCTACGGCTCAGCGGCGTCGACAGGATAGGGACGTTGAGCAGGGTGTTCGTGCCACCTCGACAGACGTGGGCCGCTCGGGTGCGGGCCATCGCCACCGGGCTGTACCCGTAGACGTAGCCATCCGCGGCGGTGTCCTCCATGGACCCAGCAGGCGCCGGCGTTCCCTCTGACGTATCCATCGGAGTTGTTCCGGCTGGTGCCGCGGCCTGCACCGGGGCGGTCGCCGCCGCGACTGCCCTCGTCGTCCTGGCCGACGTCGCGGATCCCGCCTGGGTGTCAGCCGACACCGCCACAGCGGCGGCCACGTCGGTCTGCCCGGTGACGCCCGCGGCTCCAACCACCGCCGTCGCTGTCACCACCCCTGTCGTCACCAGAGCGACAGCGACGGCGCGGCATGTGCGCCGGCGGGTCACCGAGGCACCCTGCGACCTCCTCCAACCCCCCGATGGGACCTGCCTCGGGTCCGACATCCGCACTCCCGTCCTCGGCGACACCGTCGCCGGCAGTCTTCGACGCGACCATGTGAAAGGCATGTGGCCGCAGCTGGAAGAGACACAACGGGGAGAACCGATCCCCGACGCGGGCCGGACCGCCCAGCCGACCCGACGCGGGACCGACATCGCCGGTCAGACCGACGGCAGGCCGATCCGCGTCACCACAGTCCCGGAGCAGGAGGAGCCTCATGCGGACGTTGGGGTAGCCGAGCGCGGTGAGCCGGTCGGCGACCTGGCCGCTGTTCGGGCAGGCAGGGTTGGAGCAGTAGGTGACGATGGCCGTGTCGCGGTCCGGCAGCACGGCCGGTGCCTTGGCGTCGACCTCGGTGGGGCGCAGGGCGAGGGCGCCGGGCAGGTGCTGCTGCGCGAAGTACTCGCCACCCAGCGCGTCGACGACGGTCACGTTCCCGGCGGCGATCGCCGCCTTCAGCTCGTCACGGGTAATGAGTGCGGTCATGCTCCTACCTCCAAATAATCGGACTATAGTCCGGTTGTGCAGGAGAACCTTAGCGGACCGCAGTCCGGTTGCGCAACACCGTTGGAGCTGCTTCGCACCCCGCCGCCAAGGGAACGAGCTGACGCCGCACGCAACCGGGTCGCCGTGCTGGACGCCGCCGCCCGGCTGTTCGCCGAGCACGGAGTCGCGGCGGTCTCCATGGACCAGATCGCGGCGGCCGCCGGGGTGGGCAAGGGCACCCTCTTCCGCCGCTTCGGGGACAAGGCGGGCTTGGCGGTCGCACTGCTCGACACGCGGGAGCAGATGCTGCAGGAGGCGGTCCTGCACGGGCCGCCGCCACTCGGCCCCGGAGCGGCGTCCTCCGAACGGCTCACCGCGTTCGTCGGCGCATACCTCGACTACCTGCTGGAGCACCTGGACCTGGTACGGATCTCGGAGACCGCGACACCCGGAGCCCGCTACCGGATCGGGGCCTACCGGTTCTGGCACCGACACGTGGCGATCCTGCTGGACGGCGTACCCGATCCGGACCACGCCGCGCACACCCTGCTCGCCGCGCTCGCCGCCGACCACGTCGCCGCGCTGCTGGCGGAACTCGGCGAGTCCCGCATCAGAACCGGCCTGCACCGCCTCGCCGAGAACTACTCCGAATGGCGCCGCCGTTCCCCGGAATCCCCTTCACCGCCGGGCGTTCTCGGATCTTCCTCAGGCGGCGGCGCGGTCGTCGGCCGGCCGTCGGCGTAGCGTGGCGTGCTCGATCGCGGGCGGGGCGTAGGCCATGTCGAGCTGGCCGACGTCGGTGCCGGGCGCGACAATCGCGGCGATCTCCTCGAGGATCTTGTCGTCGAGGGTGATATCGGCGCCGGCGAGCAGGTCGTCGAGCTGTTCCATGGTGCACGGCCCGATGATGGTCGAGGTGACGGCGGGCTGGGCAACCGCGAACGCCGTCGCAAGGTGGGTCAGCTTCATTCCGGCCTGTTCGGCAAACGGAATGAGCTGATTCTACCCCGTCTGCCGCGACCTCCATACCCGGCTCATCCATGTCCGGGATCGGCATGGACGACATGGCCTCCGGCGACGGGCTGACCACCGCGGCCAGGTGAGGACGGCCAGGGATGAGGACGGCCAGGGAATCGTCAATGGCACCTCGTGCGGTGGAATCCCACACTCGTGCAGGGCGGCGATGCTCCGGCCTATGGCCGCGCCTCCGCGATTCACCGATGAACCCGGACGGCGAACGCTAGCTGGACCGGTAGATGAGGGGCTGGGTGTCCGCATCGGCGTGACCGGCTGGGGCGGAGTCGGTGTCGATGTCGGTCGAAGGGGATGGCGAGCCTGGGGGGTGTCGTCGTGATGCGGCGAGTGCGGCGATGGCGGTGGTGAGGGGAACCGAGGCGACGAGGCCGATAGTGCCGGCCGCGGTCCGCACGATTTCGGCGCCGACGAGGTCGGTGCTGGCCAGGTCGGTGCTGCTGCGGTCGGCGAGGGTGAACAGGAGCAGGGTCGGGAGCGCGGCACCGGCGTAGGCGAGGACGAGGGTGTAGACGCTGGAGGCGATGTGGTCGCGTCCGACGCGCATCCCGGAGCGGTACAGGTGCCGCAACGAGGCCTGCGGGGCCGCGTCGGAGACCTCCCAGACCGCGGCGGCCTGGGTGATCGTCATGTCGTTGATCAGGCCGAGTGAGCCGATGATGACACTGGCGAGCACGAGCCCGGGAAGGCTCAGCTGCCCGGCGAACCCCTTGAGCATCACGTCCTCGTCAGAGCCGAGTCCGGTGATGCGAGCGAAGTTGATCGCCAATGCGCCGAAGGCGCCGGCGAGGGCCATGCTGGCGAGGGTGCCCAGCAGCGCGGCGGTGGTACGGGCGGAGACGCCGTGGGCGAGGTAGAGCAGGACGACGACCAGGGCGGTGCCTGTGGTCAGGGCGACCGCGACGGGGGAATGTCCGTCGAGTAGGGACGGCAACGTGAACTTGACGATCACGAGGTAGCTGAGGGCCAGGCCGGCGAGCGCGGCCAGTCCGCGCCAACGGGCAACCGCGACGACCACCGCGGCGGTGAGGAACGCGATCCAGCCGATCGGAGTGGAGCGTTGGAAGTCCGCGACGTAGTAGGTCGCCTGGCCCGCGATGTCGGTGGTGGGGGCGAGACGGACCTTGTCCCCGGCTTTCAGGAGCGGTCCGGTGGGGTCGACCAGAGTATCGAGGTGAAGCCGGCTGTCGGATTCCGCCGGATCGTCGAGGACGACGTCGATCTGGTCGCAGGTTGCCGGGGTTGCCCCTGCGCCGGTCAGGTCGGGGCAGGGACCCCGGCCGGCGCGTTCGATGGTGGCGTTGACGAGCTTGCTGGCGCCGCCCACCAGGCCGCGCAGATCCTCGGGGGTTTCCCGGGTGCCACCGGACGGCCAGAGCAGGACGACACCGACCACGGTGAAGATCAGAAACAGCGCCACCGCCACCGCCATGACAGTCGTGGCCGGCCGCGACGTCTCGCCGGTCCCCGCTCTTCCACTGTGGTGATGTCCAGGCCCCATGGCTCCCGAGTGTGGCCGTTGGGCATGGTGCTACCTGCGGCCAGGTGGCCTCCTACGTCTCCTGGCCGGGCGCGCCGCGTCGTGCCTCCATCCGACCCGGGGCGGTTCAGCGGACCAGAACGGCCTTGAGCTGGTTGATCGCCTGGGTGCGTGCTTTGACTGCGGAGGTCTTGGCCAGCCGGAACATCCGGGCCATCTCCACGGGTCCGTCGCCGGTCTTCGCGGTCGCGGTGGCCTGGCCGGACAGGATGGCACGGGCGGCCGCTTCGGCCGTCCAGCGCGTCGGTCTTGCCTCGGCGCCGGCGAGCGGCGCGGTCGGGTCGGTTGACCTCGGCCACGGTGACACCAGCCGCAAGCAGATGCCGGGTCAGGGCCGCGCCGTAGGAGCCGGTGCCCTCGACTCCAGCCCGGCAGACGGTCCCGTACTCACGCGCCCAGGCCAGCAGCTGTGCATAGCCGTCAGCGGTCGTCGGAAAGGTCGCGCTGCCCAGCAGCGCCCCGACCGGCGTGAGGACCGCTGCGACGTGGACATCCTTGTGGGTCTCAACGCCGAGAACGACCTCACCACCAGCGGTGGGCTGGTCTGGGTTCTCAGACTGACGCATCCTGACCACGGGCTGTTCGTCTCCTGCTCGGCTCGGGAACGGGAAGCCGTCGCCGGGCCGGCAAGGCGGTCAGCTCACAGTTGCATCGGCGCAGTCTGCCCTCACCGAGCTGCCGATCGGTCATGATCGGGTGATGCGTCGACGTCGCGTCCGTCCCCCGGTTCCGACGTCGGAGTTCGCCGGGTTCCGGTTTCCGCCGGAGATGATCGTGCTGACGGTGCGGTGGTACTTGCGGTTCGCGCTGTCGTACCGGGATGTCGAGGAACTGCTCGCTGAACGCGGCCTCGAGGTCGATCACGTCACCGTCTATCGGTGGGTGCAGCGCTTCACGCCCCTGCTCGCCGACGCGGCCCAGCCCTGCCGACACCGTCCTGGCGACAGGTGGTTTGTGGATGAGACGTACGTGAAGGTCTCCGGCCGGTGGACCTACCTGTACCGGGCCGTTGACCAGCACGGGCAGGTCATCGATGTCCTCGCCAGCGCCCACCGCGACCAGGCCTCCGCCCGCCGGTTCTTCATCCGGGCGCTGTCTCATGGCCGGCGGCCGGTCGAGGTCACCACCGACAAAGCACCGGTGTACCCGCGGCTCATCGACGAGCTGCTTCCCGAGGCCTGCCACGTCGACGCGGCCCGGGAGAACAACCGGATCGAAGCCGACCACGGCCGGTTGAAAGCCCGGCTACGGCCGATGCCCGGACTGAAACGCCTCCGCTCGGTCCAGACCGTCAGCACCGGACACGCCCTCGTGCAGAACATCCGCCTCGGCCACTACGAACTCGCCACCGACATCGACCCACAGCATCGGCTCGCGGCCGCGTTCACCGAGCTCACCCAGGCCGTCTGACCGAGACCGCCCGAGGCCCTGGCCTGCGCTGGATCCCCGCAATGCAACAGCGCCCCCGGTACTGGTCGTAGGCGCCGGCCGGTGCCGTCGGGGTTCAGGACGGACGTCACGTGGGTCTCCTCGGGGGTGACCGTCAGGTGGAGAGTTCGTCGAGGTGGCTGCCGGCGGGGTCGACGGCACGGGAGATGCGGCGCCCGATGTCGCCCAGCTGCCGCTGCTGCGCGCGGGTGAGCGGATCGAAGACCAGGGCGCGGACGGCTTCGACGTGCCCGGGGGCGGTCGCGACGAGTTTGTCCCAGCCCGCATCCGTGAGGATCGCCAGGGTGTAGCGGCCGTCGGTGGGGTCCGGTGTGCGGCGCGCCCAGCCCGCCTTCTCCATCCGCCCGACCACGTGGGAGAGCCGGGAGAGCGATCCGTTGGCGAATACGGCCAGGCTGCTCATCCGCAGGGTGCGCTCCGGTGCCCCGGACAGCCCCACCAGCACCTGGTACTCGAAGTGGCTGATCCCGGCGTCGCGCTGGAGCTGGTCGTCGAGTGCCGCCGGAAGCCTGATCAGCACCCTGGCCAGGGCCAGCCAGGTCTGCATCTCGTCGTCGGCCAGCCAGCGCGGCTGCTGCGCGTCCATGGCACCAGCCTAGCTTGAAGTGTCAACCGAGCCAAAGTCGCTGATCACTTGACAGGTCAAGTGACGCCGCTTAGATTGCGGTTAAACGTTCAACCCATCGGGGTGGGTGTCCGAGGCTGCGAGYCGAGCCCGGCACCCGCCCGCCGGCGTCGTCGTCGACGCTGATCCCCCATGGAGCAAACATGCGTGCACTGAATGTCCCGGCCGCGGGCGAGCAGCCCCGGCTGTCCGACCTGCCCGTCCCCGCACCTGTCGAGGGCACCGTGCTGGTCCGCGTGAAGGCGGCCGGTCTCAACGCCATCGACAACGCCCTGGCCGCCGGAATGATGGCCGAGATGCTGCCGCACGTATACCCGCTGGTCCTCGGTCGTGACGCCGCCGGCGTCGTCGAGGCCGTCGGAGCCGGCGTCGACCACGTCGCCGTCGGCGACGAGGTGATCGGCCACATGCTGCTGGCCCCACCGATTCAGGCCGGCACCCTCGCCGAGTACGCACTGCTGCCCGCCGCCGCCGTCACCCGCAAGCCCGCCGGCCTCGACTTCACCACCGCCGCGGCACTTCCGCTCGCCGCCACCGCCGCCACCGCCGCCGTCGACGCAGTCGAACCCCAGCCCGGCCAGACCGTCCTCGTCGTCGGCGCCGGCGGCGGCGTGGGTTCCTACGCCGTCCAACTGCTCGCCGCACGCGGCGCCACCGTCGTGGCCACCGGCACCGGCACCGCCGCCGAGACCAGCCGGCTCACCGCGCTGGGCGCCACCACCGTCGTCGACTACACCGCCGGCCCGGTCGCCGAGCAGGTCCGCGCCGCCTACCCCGACGGCGTCGACGCCCTCATCGATCTCGTCTCCTACACCCCCGACAGCGCACCCCTGGACGCGGTCCGCAAGGGCGGCAAGGTCGCCAGCACTCTCGGCGCCGCCGCCGACGAACAGGCCCTCGCCGCCGCCGGCCTGACCGGTACCAGCGTCATGGCCGCCCCCGTCCGCGAGGTCGTCGCGGAACTCGCCGAACAGGCCGCCGCCGGCACCCTGAAAGTCGACGTCACCGCCGTCCTGCCCCTCGACAAGGCCACCGACGGACTAGCCACCCTCGCCAGCGGCACCGCCCGCGGAAAGATCGTCGTCGAAATCGCAGGCTGACCGGGCACGCCCGCCCCGCTCTCGCCCGCCGCAACACCCACGCAAAACGCACACCGAACCGGCCGGCGACCCCGGCTGGTACCCACCACAGCCAAACGGCGGGTACCAGCCGGAGCCTGCCGAACAGGGCCGCAGAGACTACCGACACAGGCAGCGAAGTCGCCCTTGGCCCGATCCTCCTGTGCGCCTCCCGCCACCCGGTCAGACACGTTGGCCGACTTGAACCGCTCCGGTAACAGTCCTCGGTGGCGCGCCCTGCGGACGTCGTCGACGACGTGACTCGTGCAGACGAATTATCGCCTCCTCTTTGACGATTCAAATAGAGCCGTAAAGACTCAAGCGACAAGACGCTTACCGACAGCCGATCGACGTCGACGAGACAACCGGTACCTAATGTCCGGGCAATAGTAGCGTCGCCAAATAGCAACGACCTAACGATCGGCACACCTGTACGGAGGACCTAATGACCAACCGACGTTCGGTTCTTCGCGGTGGCGGTTTCGCCGCCGCGGGCATGCTCGGAATCACCGCGGTGGAAAGCGGTGCCACTCCCGCCTCGGCATCCGGTGCCGTGTACCAGGTGATGGGCAACCCGGCCGAGACCGGTGAAGGGCTGCCGTTCCCCGGGCACCTGACCCGTGAGGAGTACGAGCACCTGAAGACGTTCGACGAGGCGGACTTCGTGGTCTTCAGCAACCAGCAGTGGGACCGCTTCGGGGAGAGCCACGCCCCCGACGTCCGTGTGCACTGGCCCGACGGGCACTACACCGACGGGCTGGACCAGCACGTCGAGGACTTGAAGTGGCTGTTCGTCTGGGCGCCCGACCTCAAGGTCACCTCCCACCCGATCCGGGTGGCAAAGGGCGAACTGGTCGCGGTCCACGGCGTGTTCAAGGGGACGTTCAGCCAACCCATGCCGGACGGGAAAGGCGGCTTCAACCAGCCCACCGGCGAGAGTTTCGCGATGAACATGATCACCGTCGGGATCTTCAACCGGCAGGGAACCATGGACGAGGAGTTTTTCTTCTACGACAACCTGGCCCTCTATCAGCAGATAGGCCTGGCCTGATCAGCCGAGTGTGCTGGCGCGCGATGTCGCGCGCCCGTTAACCACACACGCGCCTGTTAACCACACGACGGACGTCGGACGGACGGACGTGGACGGCAACGACAGCAATGAGAGGCTTGACATGAAGATCAAGGAACTAGGACATCTCGTCCTGTACGTGAGGGACGTCAACCGGTCGGCCGCCTTCTATCGGGACGTGCTGCGCTGGCGCCAGGTCCTGCCCGACCCGACAGCGTCGGCGCCGGCTCGGAGCCGCATCCCGGTGGCAGCGTTCTCCGCCGGCCCGAGGACACACCACGAGCTGCTGCTCATCGAGGTAGGCGAGGACGCGAAGCGGGTTCCGGCTGGGCGCCGGGTCGGGATGTACCACTTCGGACTGAAAGTCGGCGACAGCGACGACGAGCTGCGCAAGGCCCTGGCCCACATCACGAAAGCCGGCGTCACGATCGCCGGGGCGTCCGACCACACCGTGACCCACAGCCTCTACATCCACGACCCGGACGGGAACGAGGTCGAGCTGTACATCGACGTCCCCGGCGTCGACTGGAAGACCGACCCGACCCTAGTGGGGGCCCCGATTCGCCCGCTTCGCCTCTAGCCCGAGTTTCCAAAGATCTTGGCTTCCAAGCCTTTTCGCATTTTGATCCTCGACAACTTCGCGCTCCACCCCCTCGACGAGACCGTCACGACCGACTTCTACGAGCTCACCGCCGCCCGCCACCGCAAGACCACCATGGTCTTCACAAGAAGCAATAGCATGTCGTGAATTTTCAAGTCACTCTAAGTTATTTGCGCTGGTCACACCCTTGATTGTCAGCATATGAGCAAAAGGGAAGCTGCATCACGGGCACTAGCCGCAGTGGTCCCTAGAAGGTGACCTCACGTGGTCCCATGAGCCTGGCTGATGACAATGTTGTCCGCGCTTACCCGAGCACTGCAGGAGGAGGACCCATGACAGCGACCTCGGCGAGGACAGCCCAGGCGAGCCCGGGCTGGATGTTGGTGCCGACCGGGCTGAAGACGTCCGTCGTGACCGGAACCTCGCTGGTAGGCACCCGATGAAGTTCGCCAGCTACACGCTCGTCACCATGGTGCGCCAGGACGGCTCCCGGCCGCTGCCCCCCGAGGAGGAGATGCGTGTCCGAGACGCGCACCTTGCGAACATGGCCGACATGCACTCGCGGGGCCTGCTGCTCGCCGCTGGCCCGTCACGCGGCGCTGACGAGAACGTCCGCGGCTTCGCGATCATGCTCTGCGACGTCGCGACCAGCGAGGAACTGTGGGCGAAGAACCCGAGTGTGCTCGCGGGCCGGTTCGAGGCACGCTGCGCGCCGTGGGTCGTCCCGGCCGAGATGATCGTTGCCGGCCCCGGCCTCCCCCCTCGCTCGGTGGCCGAAACCACGGCTTGACGGGGAGAAGCCCATCGGCCCGGCCCCGTCCGCGCGCGGCGGCGCCGCGTTGTCGACGACAGGATTCTAACGGTTGGACCTGCGGGAGGGTTGAAGGGCCAGCTGGCCGCGCCACGTGATCGGCTGAGATCACCGCCGCGTGTGGGCGCCGGATGGAGATGACTGGAAGGTCGTCAGCTGGCGGTCCACCAAGGTCCCTGGGGTCGCCTGACCTTCGAGCAGCAACTGTACTGACCGAACGGTCTGCAATACTGAGCCTTTTCAATCTCGCTTTGACTGAATCGTCCGCGAATTCCTCACGGGGGCTTTCCGCGGATTCGTCAGAAG